>PAPM01000032.1 GCA_002708905.1 Pseudomonadales bacterium
GCCTCTGAGAAACTGAGTTGATCCATATTGTCCACCATTCATGTGATTCCTGGATTATGCCATACGGGTGGACTTAATCAGAGCATCCCTAACTTATCTTTGAAAAGATAAAATTCACCATTACAGCTATCAATATCACCACCAGATACCAACTTTTTGATGCCTTCACGGCCAAACTGCAATCTCACTCCAAGATTCTCCAAACTCGCCGATCACTAAAATCCCGAATATATTCCACCACAAACGGCAAAGGAGAAATCAGTTCAGATTGTTTCCAACATACCCATTACTTGGATACTGAATCCAGGTCATATGCAGCTTGTTAAATTTCAATCTCTTTCCCTGTAAATCCTTGCACAGCTGATGCAATGGTATAACTAAGAACCCCAATGAATATAAGCCCCCCCAAAATTAATCCTTTGTAATCACCATCATTTAAAATTCCTGAAGATCCAAATACGAGTAAGTATCCAGCAAAACAAGTCACGCATAGGCCCACAAAAGCGGCGCTAAGTTTTTCCATTTTGAACGCACTTATATTCGGATTCTTTATGCCACATTTAGGGCAATTTTTTGCCTTTTCTGCAACATCAGACTGTCCACACTTTCGACAGGATATCATCTAGCACCTCATATATTTGAAATTCTACGCATTGGTCAGTGAATCAGTATTGCATTAACCACCTATTGGAAAGCATTTGCCAGCACCTTTGTGTACAGATATGCAATCAATCATCACCGGAAAGTAACAAGTACGCCAACCAGGCTCTTAAATAGTGACATATTTCTGCTCATAAAATCTGGTTTCCTAACGCAGTGGCGCCACTTGAACGACTTGTTAGCTACCACCCACTAGCGAAAAGCCAAATGTTTTATAACTTATGTAGAGCATCATTATACTCAATACAAAAAACGCGGTAGACCAAAGCCACATCAAAAACCGGGAAAATCGCTTTCGCAACCTCGTAAAAAATGAATCATTACTAATGACTATTGGAGGTGCCTTTTGAAAAGTACTCGCAATGCCAAATAATGCGATACACCAACCGAATGAAGACACCAGAGGTAGAATATACACGTCAAGTTCTTTACTACCCTTAAAAACAATGTAAGCAAAACCTGACATGGCAATAAAACCTACAACTAAGAAGAGATATCTGAAGGGATATATCTTAGAAGACAGGGTACACATTACATTTATCATTTTGGTACCAAAAGCTAACAACTTAAAAAACCGAACCTCTTAAGACATCCAAACCGCCCCCTCCTAACCACTTGATTAAAATAGCTTATCAACAACAAGTGATCTTAAATCAATCTGGCAAATACAGGAACCTTTGGTATATCCCAAACGCAAATACCGGAAGTTTCGGAATATACATATTATGTTCTTTTAATAATCCACCCTTGTCTACTGTAAATAGCGCGTAGTTTCAACACCCAGATTAACGAAGCCGGCAGCCTCCAGGCTTTCTAAGATAACCACTATCCATACTCCCCAAACAGAGTTACCCCATGACACCGACCACAGAGCAACAACTACATACCCTGCTGGACAAACAAGCCATTCACGAACTGATCCACGCCTACTGCAACGCTGCCGATCGACGCGACCTTGATAAAATGCGTGCGCTGTATCATGAAGATGCCATCGATGATCATGGCGGTTTCTTTCAGGGACTGGCCATGGAGTTTATTGATCGGCTGCCAGAGATTCAGGCGCCGATGGAGATCCTGCATCACAATGTCACCACGGTGAATATAAAGCTGGATGGCCACTATGCGGAAGGTGAGGTGTATGTGTTGGCGTTTCACAAGGTGCAGACAGAGGAGGCGCCCTTCGACCTATTGATTGGCGGGCGTTACCTGGATAAATACGAAAAGCGCGATGGTATTTGGAAATTCTCCCACCGTGGGGTGGTAGCGGACTGGGTCAATGTACACAATCCTTCCATAGTGGATTTGAGCAGCCCATTAATTGAAGGATCAAAGCTCGGCACAGCCGATGTCGATGATCCTTCCTATGCGTTCTTTAGCTTGTTCAAGCGGGGTGAGCGCTAAAGTTGCGCCACCGCGCCAGACGCCAATAAGCCTTCCACTTCCACCTCATCAAAGCCAAAGGCCAGCAACGTGTCTTTGGTATGGGTTCCCGGGGTGCGCATAGGTGTCGGGGTACCACTGGGTGTGCGGGAGAATCTAGGGGTGGGGGCATGCTGCACGACACCTTCCACCTCGATAAAGCTGTTGCGCGCCACGTTATGGGGATGACTGGGGGCCTCGGCCAAACCCAGCACTGGGGCAAAACACACGTCGCTGCCTTCCATAATCTCGCACCATTCATCGCGGGTTTTGCTTTTGAACACGGCTTCCATTTTCTGCTTTTGTTCCGGCCACATTGCAGGATTCATCTGCATACCAAAATCGTCCAGTGACAGTTGGGCTTTTTCTTTCAGCAGTTCGTAGAACTGTGGTTCGATGGAGCCAATGGAAATATATTTTCCGTCTTTGGTTTCATACACATCGTAGAAGTGGGCGCCGGTGTCCAACATGTGGGTGCCGCGATTATCGCTGAACAGGCCGTTGGCTCTTAAGCCATAGAACATGGCCATCAAGGCGGCGGAGCCTTCGTGCATGGAGCAATCAATTACCTGGCCTTTGCCGGAACGCTGTGCTTCCAGCAACGCACAAACGATGCCGTAGGCCATCATCATGCCGCCACCGCCAAAGTCACCGAACAGGTTCAACGGCGGCATGGGTTTTTCACCGGCACGCCCCACCGCATGCAAGGCACCGGAAATTGAAATGTAGTTGATGTCATGGCCGGCACTCTTCGATAGCGGGCCAGTCTGGCCCCAACCGGTCATCCGGCCGTACACCAGTTTTTCATTGCGGGCCGTGCATTGTTCCGGGCCTACGCCCAACCGTTCGGCCACACCGGGGCGGTAGCCTTCAAAAATTGCATCCGCCTGTTCGCACAGCTTTAAAATCGTTTCCACGCCCTCGGGGCTTTTTAAATTCACCGCGATGCTTTTGCGATTACGGAATAAAATATCGTGACCACCGGCGGCCGATGGATTACCACCGGGGCGATCCACGCGGATCACTTCCGCCCCCATGTCCGCCAGCATCATGCCGCAGAATGGTCCCGGCCCGATGCCGGCCAATTCAATCACTTTTAAACCTTGTAACGGTCCCATAGGTAATCCCTCTGTTCTAATAAATTATACGGACTGGCGAAAAGCGCGGGGCGTTAACCCTGTCCAACGTTTAAATGCGGTGGAAAAGTTTCCCACATCGCGATAACCCAACTGATAGGCAATTTCTGAGATATCCAATTCCGTCTCTTGCAGTAGCTGCTTGGCCCGTTGCTGTTGTTCCTGTTCCAGCAGTTCACGAAAACTGGTGCCGTCTTCCTGCAGGCGTCGCTTTAATGTGCGCGATGACAAATGAAAACGGCGCGCCACTTCTTCCTGGGTGGGCAGCGCTTTGCCCTTGGCGGAATTCTGCAAATGACGACTGATGCGGTCGGCAAAGTTTTCCTGCTCCGGGAATAATTCCTGGTATTCCAATTCGCATTGCTGGCGGGCCAGCTCCGCTGCCGCCGGGTCCGCCAGTTGCGGCACGGCATGGAACAACTCTATGGGCGCCCGCACACAGCAGCGGGGGCAATCATACCGCACCGGCACCGGTAGGCGCTCACGGAATTGCCGATAATAGGGCGGTTCCGGCCCGGTCATCTCCACCCGGGTATGTTCCAGGGTACGCCCCAGCAGCTGCTCGGACATGATGGTCACGCCGATAAGGATGGCCTCCGTCATAAAGGTGCGGATGGGCGCGTCCATTTCCAGTGTCGGGTCCAGGGACACCACCATTTCCTCGGCATCGGTTTCAAACGCCGCTTTGAAGAACGGCGCCCGCAGGGCGATAAAGCGGGACATGGCCTCCAGCGCGGCGCCAATGGTTGGGCTGGTCATGGCCACCAGGCCCACCGATCCGTGCAGAGTCACCTTCAGCGCCTGGGCATAGGCCATCCCCAGCCCCATGTCACCGGCCAGGGCCGTGCCCCGCTGCGCCGCCACATGGCCCATTTTCATGCTGATGCGGCTGTCCGGGCGCAGCAGCTCACTGCGGCTGATGCCCATGTCGTAGATGATGTCCTGCTCGTCCAAGCCGAATTGCTTGATGACATCACACAACAGCAGCAGGTAGATGCCCGGAATCCCCTGAAACAGGCCGCCCGGCTTATCGTGGCCTAAAGTCAAAGTTAATTGGCCCTCCCACAAAGGACAAAATCGGATTTCTATACGAGCATTAGACCATAGTTATTTTGATAGCTGATGTCACCCATTTTTGATTTTGGGCCAAATTGATAAGAGAGGCAGTCAACCATGTGGAATCTCCTGCGATCGACCATCAAATCCACACCCGGCACGGTGTCCATTATTCCGCAGCGGATGAACTTCGATTTCAAAAACACCCCCAAGCACTGGTTTGATAACGAGCCGGTGCAGACGCATCTGATGAACGCGTTGTCACTGACGTTCCCGGATGGAGAGCGCTTCTTTGTGGATTCGGTGCGCCACTTCCGCAACATCGCCACCAGTAAAAAGCAGCAACAGGAAATCTCCGGTTTTATCGGCCAGGAGGCCATGCACTCCCTGGAACACGACACCTTCAACAAGATGCTGGCGGCCACCGGTTATAAGGAAGAAGCAGAAGGCGGCCAGAACCTGGCACAGAAGATCATTGCCGGAGGCCGTAAGCGCCTGAGCCACAAGGAGCAACTGGCGGCCACGGCGGCACTGGAGCACATCACGGCCATCATGGCCCAATGGCTGCTATCCGATCCGAGCGTTCTGGAGAAGATCGATCCCAGCGTACGCCAGCTATGGTTCTGGCACGCCATTGAGGAAACTGAGCACAAGGCGGTGGCCTTTGATCTGTTGCAACAGGTGACGGACGGGGATTACCTGACCCGGGTGCGGGTAATGGCCCCGGCCACCTGGTTCTTAATGCTGTATTGTTTCGTCTATACCGGGGCGTTCCTGAAGAAAGACGGCCTGCACAACAAGCCGCTGGTGATCGCCAAAGGCCTGTGGCAACTGGCCAAGCCCGGCGGCCTGTTCGCCAGTGTGGTGCCCGCCTGGTTCCAGTATTTCAAACCCGGATTCCACCCCTGGGATGACGATGACAGTGCCGAGATCAGCCAATGGCGTGCCTCGCTCACCGAGGCCATGGCCACGTTGCAGGCTGAGGCGGCGTAAATCTTTCACAGAGGAGCGTGCTACCCGTTAGGCGGTCGCACGCTTCTGATTTTATGCGCGCTCGAGCACAAAAAAGAACGGCCGGTAGTTCTCCGCCTTCAGATCCATCACACCCAGTACGGTGTTGTCGTCCACTTTGCGGAACACGTCGTTAATGGCCTTCTGATCGTACACCATGGTGGCGCTGACTTTGCCCCGATATTCGGTCATGCGCAGACGGGCGCGGGATTTTTTGGTCTTCAGCAGACGGGTGCCCAGATCAAACATCAAACGCCCCACTGCGCTCATGGATAAACGACTGCGGCCTGCATATTTCATCGGGAAAAATATGGGATTGAGGCGCACGATGTCGCCGTTGCGCCGCTGAAACACCAGCGGATGCACGTCTTCGCTGCTCTCAAAGATCTTGCCGTACCAGTTGAAGTTCTCCATCAGACCATCCATACGATGATGGGTGGGAAACCCCTTGCCCCGCCAGCTACCCAACATGAAAGACACATCCACCGGCTCCAGCTCATCAAAAAAGGCCAGCGCCTGATCGGTGTGAACCGGCCCGGATTGCAGAAGATCCTGAAATTTAACCGCGCAATTCATCCTGTTTCCTCCCCTTGTGACCCCATTGTAGTCGTTTTTGCTTTTGCAAAGACATGATGGCTGCCTCAGCATTTAAGTGACTGGTGGTACTTTATCAGGCACAGACGCCCGGCGCAGTGACCGATTCTGCCTTGCGGATTGACCAATTTAATCTCACGCCATTGATTCTCTCTATGCCTTGCATTGCCAATATCAATTAGAATCAATATTTCAATTAGTTATACTTATCAGAGTTGCAAAGCAAAATGCACTCAGGAGGAACCCGCTATGAGCACCATCGACATTGGAATCAAAGAAACTGACCGCGTCCAAATCGCCGAAGGCCTGAAGCGCCTGTTGGCCGACAGCTACACCCTGTATCTGCAGACGCACAATTTCCACTGGAATGTCACCGGGCCACAGTTCCGAGAGCTGCACTTGATGTTCGAGGAACACTACAACGAATTGGCCTTGGCCGTGGATGACATTGCCGAACGCATCCGCACCCTGGATGTGGTGGCGCCCGGTACCTACAAGGAATTCGCCCGCCTGTCTTCTATCCAAGAGGTGGACCATATACCCAGCGGCACGGAGATGGTGGACATTCTTACCCAGGGCCATGAGCAAGTGGTCCGCACCTGTCGCGAGGCGCTGAAAATGGCCCAGGAGGCGAGCGACGAATCCACCGCCGCGCTGGTATCGGACCGCATGCGTATCCATGAGAAAACGGCCTGGATGCTGCGCGCTTTAAACAAGTAATTTATTAACCCGAAGTCATTCTCCTTCCCTGCCTTTCGCCGGAGCATCACGCTCCGGCGCCTTTTCTGTTACCATCCAGCCAACGATCACATTGAAGTGAGCACATTCATGGCTAAGACTTTTTCATCTCTGTTGGTTTTTTTCGGCTCTTTTATATTGCTAACATCAGCACAGGCTTCAGAAGCCCGGCGACCCTATACCACCGAAAGCTCGTTTCGCTTGAACTATTCCGAAGCGGAGCGCTTTGACGGCCCCAATGGTTCTTACCTGGATGTGAAATCAGACACCGGCTTTGGATTTTCCTACATGTACAACCAGAGCAAACATTGGGCCTTCGGCGGCAGCTTTGACTGGATTCGCCCCAGCTATGAGGCATTCGTCAAAGCCGACAATCCGGCGAATGATGATTTCAGTGTGCGCACCAAGCTGGATATCTTCAGCCTGAATTTTGATGCGGTGTATTACCTGCTGGATAAACCGTTCACCCCCTTTGTGACCGGCTCACTGGGCTGGACCAATATCGACACCAACATTGTGAACGGCCCTGCCTACAATTACTGTTGGTGGGATTATTGGGGCGGCTACTACTGCACCACCTACCGCCCCACCAAAGCGGAAAGCGGTCTCAGCTATCGTGTGGGCCTGGGCCTGCGTTGGGACTACAGTCGCGACTGGGCGATAAAAGGTACTTACCAATGGTCCCAGGTGGACATTGATGTAGCCGGTGATGATCCCACATTCAATAACTGGCGTGTCGAGTTCGTCTACAAGTTTTATTGATTACAGACCGGCGTCGGCCAACACCTGCAAGAACGTCGCAGGTTCCGGCCGCACCCGATAGTTATCGGTTTGGTCGGCATAAATAATACGGTGATCCGCATCGGTAATGATCACCGTGGGCATCACCGTATCACTGTCATAGCCTAAGGCTTCCAACCCGGTGGGTAATCCACCCAGCGCCGCTATCCCGAGCAATTTCGCCGCTTTCAAATCCTTATCCACCAAAAATGTCATGGGTACATCAAACTTCTGCGCCAGGCTGGCCGTATTACTATGAGACTGGGGACTGATCATCAACAGGGAAACGCCTTTTTTCGCCAGCTCGCTATACTCTGCTGCCACCTCACGAATTTGAGCCATACACAAAGGGCACCAGTTACCGCGATAGAACAGCAACAACAAGGGGCCTTTAAATTGGTGAATATCCACCAGCTCCCCCTGTTCGTTTTGCAAAGGTAAATCCGGTAAGGCATTCCCCTTGCGCAACATCTCGCTGTCCCGCGCTTCAAACACGGAATACCAGCGGATGTATAAGGTGGCACCCAGCAATCCTACACCCAGCACCCAAAACCAAATTTCGGGGAGGGAAACCGACGTCACCAACATGCCGGATAGCGCCAACAGCGGCCCTACCCACATGATGAGGGATACGTAACCGGTGCGGGCCACATTGAAGGTAAACACCCAGGCAAAAAACGCCAATCCGGGCGCCAGGGCGATGATCACCCACGACCAGGCTTGCTGGTTTTCCAATAACCAGATTGCCCGAATAATGCCAACGGACAGCAGGGTCAGGTAGAGGGAAATAAAAAGGGATTTTAGGCGGTTCATGGAGCTGTCTCCTTGTGCTTTTGCCTTTGATGCAGCAAGAGTATGATGCACAAGGAGACTGATTGTTTCAGGTCAATTGCCGATTGGCTGCATTGGCTGCATCAAATAATTGGGTTCAACCTGCTTCACTCCTTCCAGCCCTCGCAGGCGGGAGATCGCAGCAGCCTCTTCCGTTTGCTCCGGGAATTTCAGGAGCAGCAAATTGTTTTCCTGAGCACCCATCCACTCCCATTGCAGTGCATCCTCCTGCAAAAGTGCCGGAAGCTGCTCCGGATCGAACCCGGCTTCCACTTCAATAATAAACTCATTGGGAACACTGATCGGTTGTTCCAACGTCATGCTGAGTTGTTTGATGGACTCATCATCAGGTTTGGAACAACATGCTGACAACAATGCCAACGACATGAGTATGACCGGCAATGATTTGAAAACCGTTACCATTCAATCCCTCCACTCGAGCTGTCATCTTCGGCCCCACGCAACCAATCGTTTGGCGTTTGTTTGGGTTTCGGCTTTGGTTTCGGTTGAGGAGCCGGTTCAGGTTCCGGCGCGGGTTTGGGTTGCGCCTGTGGAGGTTCCGGTTTTTTCGCTACCGGCGGCGGAGTCGGTTTGGTATCGGGAGGAGCGGGCTTGCTCGAAGCATTGCCGCCGCAGCCTTCTGCCTTGCGGCTGAACTGATCTCCACAGAGGGCTTCATAGACATCCAGCTGCCCCAGGCTGCCCACTTTGCCATTCAGGCTGGTGTTCTTTTTGACGCTGGCGAGCAAACGCTCCTTGACCTGAACATTTGTCATGTCTGGAAAGCTGGACCATACCAATGCGGCCGCGCCGGCGGTGATGGGACTGGCCATCGAGGTACCGGTCATCATGGCGTAGCCACTGGCGGCCCGGTTGCCGCTGGCGGTCGGAACCGTACTGAAAATGTCTGTACCCGGCGTGCCGATCTGGACGGTATGAGCTCCATAGCTGCTGCCCAATACGAGTGTACCCGGCTGCAATTTCTTTAAT
Organism: Pseudomonadales bacterium; assembly: GCA_002708905.1. Lineage (GTDB taxonomy): Bacteria > Pseudomonadota > Gammaproteobacteria > Pseudomonadales > Ketobacteraceae > Ketobacter. The sequence continues at coordinate 9,216 of PAPM01000032.1, forward strand.
CCCGACACCACCAATTTGCCACCCCGAATCTGTACGCCCTCTCCCACATAATCCCACGACAGATCATGCTGGTACAATGCGAGGCCGGCCGCATTACTGTTGCTGGATTGCAGGTTCGCCACCGTGATCATACCGGGTATGGCCCTGGAAAAAGCCGCAGGATAACTCGGCGCCATCGCCCGGTGGACAATCTTGTCATTACGCACCAAGGCAGCAAGTGTCATCTGGCTGCCACGGGGTACATCTTCAATATCGTTTGACAAGCCGTCATTGCCGCCGGCAATGACGATCAGCACATTGCGATCATTGGCGTATTGATAGGTACTCTTTGCGATGTTGGTGCCCACCGGCCCACCCAGACTCAGGTTAATCACCCGGGCACCGTTATCCACTGCATAACGAACGGCCTGCAGAATGCCGGACGAATCCAATCCACATTGACTGTCGGCACGCCCTACCGCCAGTGCCATCACTTTCACCTTGGGTGATACACCGGTTACGCCCTTGCCATTACCGCCCACGGCGCCGATGGCACCCGCCACATGGGTACCGTGTCCGCTTTCAATGCAGCCCGCTGTGGTTGGCGAGGGATCATTGGTTTTATTCCCGAAATTCCAGCCGACAATGTCATCCACGTATCCATTCCGATCATCATCGACCCCATTGCCCGGAATTTCATTCGCATTTCGCCAAAGGTTTGCTTCCAGATCTTCGTGCTGCACCATGATGGCATCATCAATGACGGCAACGGTGATGGACGACGCATCCTGGTTTACCTGCCAAGCCGATTCCACATTGATGGCGGAAAGAAACCATTGGCGACGAACCTGTGGGTCCTGCAACGGACTGTTGGAGGTATAGCGAACGAAATTGGGCTGTGCCTGTTTTATCCCCGGCGCCTTCTCTAGCAGGGCAAGATAATCGTTAAAATTGATCCACCCACCTTTGGGCACGGGAAATTTAACGACGCCAAGGGTTGAATTGGGCACCGCATCCAGCTGATACCCACCGGCTCCCAACTCCTGCGACAGAAATGATCTGGCCTGTTCCAGCCCTGTCTCCGATGACGCATCCAGCATATATTCACCGGGTACGGCTATGTTGATTTCCCTAAGCTGAGAAACACTTTGATCTTTTGGGGTAAGCTCGAAAGGATCCTGTACCAAATCCTGCCAGCCTGTCTGCGCCGCCACGCCGGTTGCAGTGAAGCCCAGCAACGGGAGCAACGCCAACGCACATATCTTCCTTGTCCTGTTGTGACCTTCTGGCTTCACTTTGCTATCTCCCTTCAGGCAACATCAGATTAAATAAAATCCAGGTTCTGGACTTCAGCGGGCACTTCGATATCGTTATTGCGGGCGTACTCCACCACCGACGTCACTGTACTCTTATGGTCTTTTGCCAAACCTTTTCCGTTCTTAACCAGATAGCGCGTGGTCGCGAACTTCTTGCCGAATCTTGATTTCACATAGTCTGTGGAATTTTTTATAAACAGTGCCAGCTTGTTCTGGTCTCTTGCCTGATCGATAAGAGTCTGTACCGTTTTCACTTCCGCCATGGTGGCATCGTAGAACGGTCCGATTTCATCGGTCATCTCCTTGGTTTCCTTTACTGCAATAACATAATGCAGCATGCCGGTACTGAATTGCTTGCGGCCATCCTTGGACAGCTCCTGATTCATTTCAATTTTTTTCTGGATAACTTCGTTGGTGGCTTTGGAGATTTTGACGTGACGATGCAGTGCTTTTTTATCGGTGTAGTTTGCTTCTCCCAGGGCCTTGCTCTCCGCCCGCAACTTGTCCGCCTGATCTTTGGCATCCAGCGCTTCGGCAAAGTTGGCCTGGGCTTCCGCCACACGCAGCAGTGATGCAATCAGCCGTTTCACCACACGCTCATTTTCATCCACCAGGTGATCCATTTTGGCTTCTGCTTCCGCCTGCTTGGCCTGGGTTTCCTGAGCCTTGGCCTGTGCGTCTCTGGCCTGATCGACACCAGCATCGGCTTTCTCATTGGCGGTGGCCGATGCTTGAGTCTCCGTTTGTGCTTGAGCTTGTGTTTGCGACTGCTCCTCGCCCTGGGTTTTCTTCATGGGCACCAGCTTTTTCAGGTCATCAAATCCAAACCCCTGCGCCGCGTTGACGCAGCCCAGCATCAATCCCATCACCATCAGCTTTTTCATTGCATTCATTTCAACTTCCCCCAATTATTCACTAAAACTAATTCCTGACCCGCATGGTGTAGGCATTCAACTTGTCTGTCAGCTGAATCCCCACTTCTTCCACCACCAGTTGTGCAGCTTCATTAATCGCTTCGTGTTCGGTCCTGGCTTCCGCAGCCAACTGGATATTGCCGGTGGACGACACCACTACGTTGTCCACCATATCGAACATTTCCGCGTTGCCGGACACCACCACTTCCATCATCCTGTTGGTATTCAGCTGTTGGGAGCGGCCAATATCGAAATAGCCTATAACCAATAGATCAATGTTGCTTATAAAGCTGGCGATCCGCGCGGGCTCCCAATTGACCTGTCCACTCTGTTCGTATTGCCGGACCAGGCGTTCTTCCCGGTAGATGCCGCCACTGAACACTTCCATGTCCTGTTTGGAATCCACCACAAAGCCCCGCGTCGACAACACCTCGCCCAATGATTTATCGAGTTTGCCGAAAAACGCCTTGTAGGTGTCATGATGTTCCGGCCCGGCCTGTTTGCGTGCCACCAACACAATGGCAATGCGCTTGGCGGTGGGCTTGACGCAGGATTTCAAATGCTGATCCAACTTGACCTGATCAATGCTGGTACGCATCTTCATCTGCAGAATGCCATCGCGTGCTTTGGGCGGCCGGGTGCGGCTGGCAACAATGATGCCGTCTATGGTGTCCGCTGTTAAGGGACAACTGGAATACACTTCCGCTGCTCCCGGCCGGAACTCGGCCAGATAGCGCTGGATGGAGTTTTCCTTGGCGTCAAACTCAACCTGAGACAGTTCTGCCGCGCTGGCGCTGCCGCCGGACATCACCAGCTCGGCCATTCCCTTGGAGTGGATGATGCCACTCCCCGCCATTTCCCCATGAGCATGAGGGTTAAACAAGGCGGCGCCTGCCATTACCAGCAGTACCAATGTATTCTGTAACCTGTTCATCGACATTGCTCCAATACGTCTGCCACTGCCAGCAAACCGCTCTGCACTTGCTTGCGTTTATCACCACTGAATCCCTGCAGCTTGAACCAGTCCTCTTGCGGTTGGGACAATTGCTGCAAAAAACCTGAGGTCAGATTTTCCAACGCACCCTGGTACACTGCCCATTCATCAATCTGTTGTTGCGAGAGCAGTACCTTTTTGTGTACGTAATCCTTTAACGATTCCTCGAAAATTTGATCACCAAAATCATCTTCCAGGCTGAGGGTGGCACGGGCAGCATAGATATATAGTTCCGCGTGCTTGTTCTTCTCTGTTAATTTGCGGGCAAAGCGCTCCAGGTTAATATTGAGCTGGTAATCCGGTTCCGGCAGTGCCAACAACAACGTGGTTTTCTTACCGGTGAAGCGCAACGTCATTTGGGTAACCGCGTTATCCACCTGATAGGGAATAACGGAGACCTGCTGTTGGTTCGACAATAGGCGTGCGGTCTGACGCGCCAGATAGGACTGCATCAACACCTTGTCATCGCCCAGGGTAGGCGCCATAATCGCAGCGGCACCCGAATCAATTGCCACGTTTCCGATTCCGATTTTGGCAGCATAGCGATACTTGATGTCGATGGTTTGCATGGTGTTGACCGCAAGTCCGATTAACCCTGTTTCCAGGTTGCTGAGTCCACCAAAGAAATAGCCTTCCACCAGTTGGCTCAGCTGTTTCTCCGTCGGGCGACTGCGCTCATAGGTTTCAACATAGGGCCCCAGGCCCAGCGGAAAAGAGGCCACGACAGCCTTCTCTTCACTGTCCACATCGTACACAAGCAATGTGGCTGAGATTTCAACAACCGCCTGATAAAGCCCGGCCAGCTGACGAACCACTACAGTTTCACTATCCAGCGCCAGAGTCAAGGCCAGGGAGTTGCCTTTGCGCAGATCCACCTTGTCGTCCGTTACCAGCACATAATGCGGTGGGCTCAGGGTTTGCGCCTGTTGGTACAACTGTCGGTTGGCCCGTTCAAGGTAGGCCTGGGATCTTGGATACAATACAGCCAGTTTGTTATCGGCGCCGGACAGCGACAGTCCGGCCCAGGCCACCAGTGGCCGATCCAGGCTGCTCTGCTGCTGGGACTGAGCCGTGCTCGTACAGGCCCCCAATAAAAGCACCAGCAGTGTTACCCCCAGTATCCAGGCTTTAGCCTCGGAACGCATTTCTAACTTCCCCTTTGCTTGTTCTGCTCATTACCTTCCCCAAGGTCATGAACAGATCAGGTTAATTTTTACAAGCCTTACTCCCCGGCTCTGTTACCAGCCTTCGCCGGAAGGCACCACCGGTGCCGGTTTGGGTGTTCGCTTGGTTATTTTGCTTACCAGAATCTGTTCACTGTCGAGCCGTACCAGATTGGCGATGCCCATATCGGTTAGCGCAGCCGCCAATTGTCGATGCACGTCCGGTGCCGGTTCGTCGGACTGGTACCATAACTCACTACGCCGGTAGCCTTGATACACAGGGCGATGGGATCGGTAACCGGAGAACGCCATCACCCGGTTTTCCATTTCCAGCATCTCATCCGGTGTAAAGCCATCGAACACCAGGGCATACTCAAACATCCGCTTCGAATCGACACCGGTAGTTGAACCCTGTGGCGTGGTGGTACAACCCGTCACCAACAAAGTGGCCAGCAAACCGATTACCCACAGCAGGTTTCGCTTATCCATTACCATCCACCTTAAAAATTGATCGTGTTCCACTGCCCTTTCTCACCCGGCACTTGTGGTTCACCCGGCACCTGTGGTGGATCTTCCGGCGGCGGCGCTGGCTTGGGTTTGGGTGCTGGTTTATAGGATTTCGGCGGTTGTTTGTAAGCGCTGATCGCAGCATGGGTGCGCTCCGCCAGGTCGGCCATCAACTCCTCAGCCTTGGGCAATACACTCTCTTCCACACAGCCACCATCACAGTTTGACGCCACCACTACGTGCCGCGGCAGGGACTGATCCCAACGTTTTATGGTGCGCTGCTTGTTCACGTCGTACACTGTGGTGGTGACATCCAGCCAGACCTTGCGATACTGTCCGCTGTCCTCCTGCTTCAAGGTATAAGTGTACGCAACCGCATAACCCCAACCATCCAGCATGGCAAGGCTGTCGGCTACCTCGTTGGCTGCACGGCGCCCTGGGTGATTCAGAAAGCTTTGTGTCAGCCTGCTGCCTGCCACCGTCTCATAGTCATAGCGGGACAACTGATCCACCGCCTGCTGCTGCATAGACTGCGCCAGTGGTGAACGACGATCGAGACTGTTAGCCGTGTGGTCATCCGTAAATACGACCAACGCATATTGAGGGTCGGTGGGCGCCCACACGGCAGGTTCAGATTGCGGCTGCTGGGTGACGCAACCACTCATAAACAGCATGACGATACCGGGTATCAATAAAGAGATAGATCGCATCATCGTTTCCCCTTTGAGCGAACAGATTAACAGGGGCTCATCAAGAGCCCCCTGCTATTACTTACCAGCCGTCATCGGCCGCCGGCTTTTTGTTCTCATTGCGTCGGGCGATCTTTTTAACGTTGTAGGTGTTACCCGCGAACTGCACCATGCCTTTGAGATCCAGCTCCGTCAGCATTCTCTGCAGGTTACGATTCAGCTTGGCGGACTTGATGGTGGATTCGTACCAGATTTCAGAACGTCGTGCCGAGCTGTAAACCGGGCGGTGCGCCTTATAACCGGAGAAGATCACCAGATACTCTTCAATGGACAGCATATCCTCTGAGGTGAAACCATCAAAAATCAGGTTGTAGGCCATGGGCAGCTGGCTATCGCCACCACCAGCGGTTTCATCACCACTGCCTTCCACCATCCAGGCCAGTTTTTCGGACAGCACGGCACCCAAATCAGCGGCGATGGTTTTGCTGTAGTTACCCACCACTTCCAGAATGCATTCACGATTACACTCCGGCTCCGCATTCCATTCCTGCGGCGTGTCCACTTCGAAATTGCCCAGCCGCTGGCCGGTCTTCACGTTGAGCATGCGGCCACTAATGCGCACTTTCACTTTAGTGGTGTGGTCCAATGGTTTGGCGCTGGCATAGATCTGGAATATGACGGCCACATCAATGGGCGGACGGCGCACCGAGCGCGCCACATCAATGATCTCGGCGTCGGTGCGACGGTTACGGCCCTGGGCAAAGTCCCCCAGGGTGACGGCGGTTTCGTCGTACATATTAAACCCGGCGTTGTGCATTTCCTCGTTGAGCTGATCCAGTACCCGCTTGAATACGCGGCTATTGCGGGGCACAGTGTCCTTGTCGGCATCTTCCCCCATGACCAGCAGATTCGGATTATCCCCAGCCAGCAACGGCGCGCTGACCAGCAATAGACATACAGCAAGCAAAGCAGCATACAGATTTTTTATGGTTCTCATGGTCTGGTTTCCTTATTCGGCATTAACAATCCCAATGGACTATGAACAAACCAGGGCAGTTTTTGCTTACCTCTGGCTTGATGAACATCTGGTTTGATGAACGGAGAATTTTGCATTCTCTCTTAGGGTTTGCCCGATAGTGTCGCAACGGTGAGTGGTATTGACAAGCCCCTGTGTGGTTAAAGTGAGTGCACGCAGACCCTGTCCAGCCGGATAGACCCGGGTGATGGCTTTCCATCCACATTGAAGCCCGTCAAGAACCAGTGCCCGGCCGACAAACTGTATCTTCCGGTCAGGCTATTCGCTTTATAAAAGCTTTCCCCCAGCAGATTTTGCAATTGACGGACCACTTTTTGATCAAATGCCTCCGCAAACAAGCGCACCGGCACACCGGGAATCCCACTATGGCGAATTTTTGAGAGTTCAGAAGGTGTTAGCGGCCCTTCCACCAAACGCACCAAGGTGCTCAGGGGTACGGCACTGGCGGTGCCGCTCAGGCGCCTGATCTGTCCGTTTTGCATCACCGCCAGCTCCAGAACAGCGCATTGTTGTAAAAAAGCGTACAAATCAGCCCGCTCGGACCGGGACGGCGGCCAGCGCCATTCCATCTGCGGACCGGTGCCCGTGGCAGGCGCCGCTGCTTCCCCGCTCTTTCCCGGTGGCGGTGGCGGGATTAAAGAGGCCGCTACGCCAATAGCAGTCACATCCAAAGACGATACAGCGCCCTCCTCCTGTGTTTCCCGGCTTGCTGTCTCGGCTTCCGCCATTACTACGCTGCGCAAGGACCAACTTACATAAACCATGCAGAGGAGCAGCACCAGGATCAGTCCGTCCAGCACACGGCGGGCATTGCGGCTATTCACCATACTGTATGGCCCGCAGTTCCATACGCTCGGTCAGCTTCATTAATTCATCACGGGGAATGGCAGCCGGTTGCTCAGCTATTGTCGGTTCAAATGCATGCTCTGTCGGCAGGGAGCTCACGTCATCCCCTTCCTGCAATGAGGATACTGTAGCGCTTTGAGTCGAACTCTGAATTGAGCTTTGAGCTGCTGCATCCTGTTGCAGTTCCTGTGGGTCCACTGCAAGCTGGGTTGCCACTTCCGTCTGCAACGCCAGTTTTAGTTCAGCGAACTGTTGTTTGATGGCCGCCAGTTCCTGATGCATCTGTGCCAGCTGACCGCCGCTTTCTGTTTCACTACCGAATCCCAAGCGCGCCATTTGTTGCGACCACCAGGGTCGCCAATCCGGCGAGCGGGCCATCATCAAATAACCGGATGCCAACATTACCAATACGATAAAAATACGAATCAACATGAGGTTTCACTCCCAGAGTGGCATAAACGAATGGCTCTCAACGAAGTAAGCGCCCGAATCAATGCGGCGGTGGGCAGCCCCACCACCGTGGTCATAAAGGCCATGGAAAAATGACCGGTCAAAGCCTGGATTAACGTGGGAACGGTCTGCACATCAATCACCTGGTGGGACAATGATCCAATCCCCAGACTGATCCCCAATAACGTAAACGTCAGCGCCAGTGTGGCGATGCCATTAGCAGATTGCTGCGCACATTCCTGCCAGAATTCATCCGACCTGGAACCATTGAGTTGCAGAATCCCGTAGGCACCGAAAAACAACAGCAGCATGAACAAGCCGATAAAACCGGGCGTAAAGATTCTCCACAACCAGGCCAGTAACTGCGGCGCATCCTTTGCCGTCAGATAACTGGCTAACGCCAGCAAAATGATGCCGGTGCCTGCCAGATAAAACACCGCCTGCAGTGGCTGGTAACGGCGTGCACTGATCATCGGAATCCCACCGACGCTGCGCGAACGCGTTCTGTGGTCAAGCCCTGAGCCTGTAGCCAGAAATCCACAATGTTCAGCCTGGCCTCCACCGCGGCATGACTCATAAACGTCAGGTCGTAGTGTTTGAAGGCACGCACCACCATCGGGTCCTTAACACCGATCAAGCGATCATCCCGCAATACCATACGTTCCAGATCCACCATGGTACGGGCCTGGTGTTGCAGTCGTTGCTGCCGCTTCACATTATCCAGGTGCGGGTCCAACGCGGTCTGAATCAAGCGCGCCCGTTCCCGCTCCAGATTTTCCAGGCTGCGCAGATCATCCGCCTGCGACCAGGCAGCCGGAATCAGAAACAGGATCAAAACAAATACCTTGTGCATAGCGATTCTCCTTAGGTTACTCGATGGGGTTACTCAATAAATAAGTCCGCAGCTTCGGCCAGTCGTTCCGGTTCTGCATTTGCCTCACCACCGGTGTCGTCATCCAAGCCCAGAGCCACTTCCTGTTCCAGAGTGTGGGCGTCCAATGCCACCAAACGCGCCATGTAACCCAGCATCAACTGTTCCTGATCCAACAGCGCCCGTTCCGACTCAACGTTGGCCAGTAGGAAGCGCACGTATTCTTCCCGGGACACATCACGGCCCTCCACCACCGGTGAGGCGTTGGCCACATGACTGGCAATAGCGGTTTTCAAGGCCTCAACCTTGTCCAGGTTCTCTTTGTATTGCTTTGAGTAACGTGTTGGCTTGCTGTCCGATTGATTGGCCAGCACATCGTCCACCAACGCAATAGAACGCTCCATACGATCCCTTGCCGCCTGCTGTTGCTCCACCAATCGCATGGTGACCGGGTCCTTACGGGCCCGTTGGTCTTTCAGAATGGAGGCAAGGACGTCCTGGTAGACCTTGGATTTTTTATCCAGGGCCATGCGTTCCAGCCGTTGCTTTTCTTCCACCCCGTCCAGGTAATCGGATTTGGCTTGCAGCAATTGATAACGCAGCAACTTGTTCTGTTCGCCTTCTGTGCGCTTGATGCTGTCACGCAGGGACGCCATGCCGGAACGCTGTCCGGATAAAGCGCCATCCACTTCCTGAAGGTTTTTACCCAAGGGCGATTGGCGGAAATCCTGTTCCACATAACGGTCCAGATAACCCGCCGGCATTTGGATAAGTTTTTCACTGGACATGGGTGTCCATTGACTGGTCTCTGCGAATGCGGTTGCGCTGCTTAACGACAGCATTACCCCGATCAATACAGCACACAGTTGATTTGATTTCGTTAAATAGGGTTTTGTCATGGCCCGGCTCCCTTAATGTTGCAACCAGTATTCACGGCGTTTGAATTCCATCGCCAGGGTACGGTTGGTATTGAGCAATTGATGACGCCGGGATTCCTCGGAGGAAAATTCCAACAGCAGTAACATGGAATCAACAAATGAACTGCCATCCGAAAGGTAAAGATCATGATGGGGAAACGCCATGCGCAACAGCTTCAGCTGCTCACGCGCTGACTCGACGTTGCCCGCTTTCAGGTAATCCATTACTGACATCGCCTGCAATACCAACATGTCTTCCGCTGCCACCACCTGGTGGTGATCGGAAAACGTTTCTACGCAATGCTGGAACAATCCCGCAGCCGTTTGATATTGGGCCGCCGATTGCTGTTCACGGGCACTGGCATCCATGTCATAGGCTTGTTCGCGACATTGACTGAAGTCAGCCCGGATTTGATCCAGGTGCGGGTCCGTTGGAGGTGGTGCAACCGGTTGGGTACTGCAACCGGCCACAATCAAGGTACAAAGTAAAAAGGTGGGTATTCGCCAGCTCATATCAGTCTCCCGTTGTGGTGATACTGATATGACTATGGGAGGATCAGGTTAGAAATCGCGGTACGACATTTTCCGATAGATTAATTTTTGCGTGTAAACTTCGGCGTCAATACCCTGTTTTTTTGCCAACTCAAGCAGGCCTGCCGCCGTCAGGTGCTCAGCATCCCATGGGTGGCGCCCAAGCTCCGAACTCAGAGCACTGAGATTCGCATCCAGCAGCGTTTCTTTTGCTACCAGTAAAGCGTATTCCCGATCGCGAAAACGCTGATTGGGCAGGCTGATACGCCAACGATCGATATTGAAGTTCACCGGCACCAGCGCGCCGTTGTCCAACGACACTCCCACCACCGTGCTCACTTCCGGTGGCACTTCCATCCACAGGGCACAGAGGCGATTCAAGCCTACTTCAGGAAACACACCATCCATTGGCAGGAGCGCCTGCTCCAATACATTTTGCCGTCCGCAATCACCCGGCGCCTGGGCGACCTCGATCACCAACCGGGGCGGTGGCATTGACGCCTGCATCCAGGACCAACCGGCTACGCCGCCACCGGCCAGCATCAGCACCGCCAGCCCCGCCCAGGGCCACGCTGACCAGGCTTTTTTATATGTCTGTGATGCATTGCCTGTGGTCAACGGCGAATGACATTCCGTCTCACGCTCCGGCCCCAGAGCAGGCACACTTTCGGACAGCATTCCCGGCGGTGGAAGATAGGGTTCCCGCAGTAAACTGGGCTCCGTGCCACCGGCGTTGTCCACTGGCGCCGGTTGCATCGGCGAACTGTCCTTCAGTTCAAGAAAATCTTTCAACAAACGGACTGCCCCATCCAAATCCGCTACTGAGGTTTGCAAACCGTCCGGCGGGCCTTCTACACTTTCCTGCCACCGGACCAGTGCACTTTCATCCTGTGCGGGAACCAACACCAGGCAGGGCACCTGGTTGTCCTTAAGCTTTCCAAACAGCTCAGCAGACAGGGTCAGTTTGTTGAAGACTTCTTCCACCGGTAATACGCTGCGATCCGCCTTCAGGGCACCGGTACTCCATAACACTTTGTCTCCAGGCTGTGGTTCACCATCCCCCAGCATGCCTTCGGCACTCAGGTAATGAGCCAGGTACACCGGCAACTGCCAGCTATTACCCTGGTCAATGCGCTCGGATACATCCATGCGGTAAGCCGGTTCGCCAAAATCACGCTGAATCAAACCGCTGCCCTTGCGCACAAAGTCATGATAGCGACCGCTGATGGGCAAAGGCTGCATGCCACCATCAACGCAAATTACAGATTGCACATCAGGTTCTTCCGCCACCACCCGTTGCACGGCAACGGGGCCCTGAGTTGTCGCAATAAAAACGTGCACTCTCATGAATGAAATTCTCGTTGTCGTTTTAACAATGTTGGTTTAGCACGGAATCAAGCTCAGCTCTACATCGGACTTTTTCAAGGTCGCCAACTGGCCATCATCACTGGGCAGAATGGTTTGGGAACGGCCTGCGTCCGGTGCCACAAATAACAGACGCACTACAGTGTGTTCGTCTTCTGCCAATAACATGTAGTCTACATCCGGCGACAGATCAGAATGGGCGTCCAGTTCCAGTATTACATAGGTTTGCCCTGCATCCGCCCGCGAGCGGCGGAACAGAATACGGAAGCCATCGCCCTGGCGCACGTCCAGCTCAGCAACATCCTGTGCCAGTGCTTCTCTGGCCGCCGTGGCCACCCGCATTTGTTGCAACAGCATGCGGTATTGCTTGCGCACCCTGAGATCAGAGGAGATTGCCCGCTCGATCTGCTGCTTGCGCCGCTCGCCCCCTTGCAGGTAATGCACGACATCCGCCAGCAAAACCGGTAACTCGGCCTCACACTGGTGAATACCCTGCAGGGCTTTCAAGGCGATGAACACCGACTCTGTTTGGCCAAAATCCATTGCGTTCTGATTACCGTTCATGCTTGTTCTCCGTAAAGCTTGCGCAGGATGCTGCGGAATATTGTCAGGTCCGAATTGAAACCACCGTCTGTGGTGTCCTTCCAAATCGGGGTCAGAGCCCGTTCGTGGCCCAGACGCAAACGCTCACACTCGGCAATGACATCCAGCGCATAGGTATAATCGCTTAGTTGATTTATGTTGGGCAGAGGATTGAATCCCGCTCGCTTGGTGCTTTTGAGTTTCTTTTCCGCCGCCTGGCAGAGCTGGTTCAGTTCCGGGATCTGCAGCCGTAACTGGGGTAGCTTGGCCAGCAGTTCAGTGGCATCGTCTTCGTCGATCCATTCCCCCATAACCAGGAGAGTTTCTCTTGGCAACAATTCCACCAGCAGGGCCAACGCCTCACTCTGTTTCAATTCCAGAAACAGGCCTAACCCCAACAGCCGCGCATCGACAATGGCCTCGCCATACTGACGTTGGTGTTCCCGGTAGGATTGGTAGGTCTGTTCCGGCGGGTGTTCCATATATTGGGTAAAACGTTCCTGATGTTTGTCCTTGTGTGCCTGCAGCAATTTCGCCTGCAGGCTGCCAAGCACCTCGGCGCGCATGACCGTCAAAGGCAAGCGCAAGGCGCAGGTGCCGAGATTCATCAACGCCTGGCCAGGTTCCACCCAATCCGCTCTGGCGAAAAATTTGGGCGCTTTGGCGAGGAAGCCGACATCCGTCAACTCCATGCCCAGCTCTTCGCAACATTGCTCCAGACGCTCGGGATCCCATTCGCCCGCTTCCACATCCAGGCCGATGCTGGCCGCATATTCGGCTTCCAACTGGCCCCGACCAAACTCCATGGCTTTCAGCAATACGATAAAATCATCCGCTGCCGTGCGTAACCGGCGATAACCCAGGCTGTCTTCCTGGTCCGCATTTTCCTGCCAGAAGCGGAACACTTCTGTATCCGTTATGAAGGTGTTGACGGTCTGTTCTTCCGCTTTCTGCGTCAGACACCAGTCCATCAAAAACCGCAACCGCCGCCGTAACTGTGCCGGCACCAAATGCTCTTCCAGATAGTCATAGAGTATTTTCTGCAAACGGGAACTGAACTGACGAATTGTTTTCATGGTGGGTGCAGCCAATTGTTGCTCCGCCTCGAGCAACAACTCCGGCTGCACATGAGCCAGGAATTCCAGCAGGGCACCCAGAAACCCCACCCGGGTCGGCGAAATCACAAAGCGTTCCTTATCAATCACCTGTTCAATGCCTTCGGCAGTGAGACTCAGTCCGACATTGTGCGCCTGCACTTCCGGCACCGCCCACTGGGCAAAGGCCGCCCGCACCCGCGCCGGTGACAAATTCGGTTTCACCCAGAAAAACTGGACAATAGAGGAATGGCGGGAGGAAATCGGCGGAATCTGCAGAACAGCCGTGAGCAGGTAACTAAGTTCCAGGCAGGCTTTGCCGTAGTTGCGGAAGACAATGGCCCGTTCCAGGCGGCTGATATCCTCGCCCCGGTATTTATAACCGTCCAGACCCGGGCTTTCCCGCAGGCTCTGGAACAATCCCATCAATGTTTCGCTCACGCCATAGCGATTGATGGCATCGAACTCTTCCCCGTCGTGACGCTCAGACATAATGTCCCCCAATTCAGGTACCAGAAAGCCATCCCCATCGGCTTCCTCACAAAGCTCATGGAACATGCCGCCTTGTTCAAGGTATTGTGGCATCTTTGCTCCCCCCATCTCAACTCGTTAGAAATCGTCCAGCATGGGGCGACTGATGGCCCGATACTGGTTCTTGAACTTGAGGGATTTCAGGGCCCGGACCAGGTCGGAGCGTTCATCATCTAAAGCCACCCAGGAAGCGGTTTTCGCTTCGCTCACCGGATGCAGAACACGGTGAGAAGGACGAGTGACAGGGGTGCCGAAGTCATCCAGATCCGCTTGGGCAAGACGCCGGTTGCGTTGCTCCAGCCGCCCCTGTTTTGCCGCCAGCACCAGAGAGTGATTGGCGTAGCGGGCTTTCTGGGCCAGAACTTTATTCACGTAATCGCGGGTGGCGGGAATCACCGCCAGGGTGCCGTCCTTTTGCCGCACCCGGGAACCGCCGTTGTAATGTGACAGGGCCAGGGCCTCGTCATCATAACGGTCCAACAACTGACGCAGGTAACGCACCCCGATGCGGATGTTGGTCTGTGGATCGTACAGGCGATAGCGGGGCACACCGAATTCATCCCGGGCGGTGGCCGGCATGATCTGCATGACACCGCGGGCACCGGCATGGCTCAAGGCTTCCGGATCAAAATTGGATTCCACCCGGGCCACCGCCAGCGCCAGTTCCGGTTCCACCCCGGCTTCCATCGCCTCCTCCACAATCAGGCGGCTCAGCTCAGCCTGGGAGAGGCTGGACTTGGCCCAGGCAGGCTCAGGTTGCACCACCAACAGCATGGAAGCGAGCATGGGCACTAGCACAAAGGCGTTGATTCTTTTAAGACTCCCTAAACAGGATCTTATAGCGGGGATTTTCATGGCAGTTCCTCCAAACGGGATATCCAGGCTTCGTCCAGCAGGGTTATGGATACATCAGGGGAAGAAATTCGGGACTGGGCGGACAGCAGCTGCTGCAGCCCCAGTTTCGGGTCCACGGCCAGGTACACCGAATCCTGATTCAGGCTGCCAGGGTCCAGCGGCTGCAACGACACATCAAAGTACCGCTCCTCAAAGTAAATCACCCAGGTACCGTTTGCCCCCTGGGTCTCCACCTGTTGCAGGCGGTTCTGGTTGAGCTGAATCAAAGACGGCGTCGGACGGGCCTCTGGGACGCCTGCCGCCACCAGCGACAACACCATCAAACAAAAAAAGGCCATCGACAGCGCCAGGGCGATCTCCGTCATCGCGTGATTGGATGTATGTTCGTGCGAAGTGTATTCGCGCATCGCCGCACTCCTGCTCTGCAAATAACACGGGCTATGGTCAGATCAGGAGAAAAATTCTGCGCCTGAAAATAATTCCCCTGGCCCTCCCATACCCCACCCCAAGGCTGGTCGGCTCAAGGAAGTGAAGAGCGACCAGACCGACACTACTCCGCGCAGAGCGCACGTTTTAATCACGCACGTTGGAATCAGGGGAATTCACATGACTCGGAAAATCATGACTCGAAAGGTCGGAGGTAATCATGAAGGATTACCACCCAGTTGGCTCACGCCACTGGCACGCATTATCACACCCACCGTTTTAGCCGTAGGCCTGGTGGCCTGTGGTGGTGGGGGCGGCAGCGATGATGACCCATCGCCCGAACCCAATACCGCACCCAATGCCGTTATCAGCGCAATCGCCTCTCCACAATCAGTGGCGGCAGACATTGCCCTGGATGCCCGCAACTCTACTGATCCTCAGGACGACACATTAACCTATCAGTGGAGCATCCTCTCCGGACCCAGCGGCCACAACGCGGTCATCGACCAGCCCACCGCCAGCCAGGCGGTGTTATTGGCGGACCTGCCCGGTGAATACACCATCCAACTGGTGGTGAACGATGGTGAACTGGATAGCACCGCCGTTACCAGCACCATCATCCTCACCAATACCGCGCCAGTGGCCAATGCCGGTGCCGATAAAGCCGTAGACCTGACGCCGGGTAGCCCTGTCAATGTGCCATTGAACGGTAGCGGCAGTACCGACGCCGACGGCCAGGCCCTCAACTTCCGCTGGGTGATTCTGGATTTACCGGAGGGTAGTGCTGCCAACCTGGTGGCCGCTGATACCGTGGCACCCACTTTAAGTAATGTGGACGAACCCGGCGCTTATCGCATGGGACTGATCGTTAACGACGGGCTGGAAGACAGCGCCCAGGACGAAGTGATCATCTCCACCAACAACCTGGCCCCTTTAGCCAACGCCGGAGCCGACATCGGTGGCAAACAGGTGGGTGATACGGTCACTTTGGATGGCACGCAATCCAGCGACCTTGATGGCGATGCCCTCTCCTACCAATGGGCGTTCACCGATAATATTCCGGAAGGCAGCAGCGCCAGCCTGACCAACGCCAACACCAGCATGCCCAGTTTCATCATTGACCAGCGCGGTAATTACGAGCTGCAACTCACCGTTTCTGATGGCGAGCTCACCGCCACCGATACGGTCTGGGTGAATGTGGGCAACAGTGCGCCGGTGGCCGAAGCCGGTGCCAATCAACTTGCCAGTGTGGGTGACGTGGTCAATCTCAGCGCTGCCGGCTCCCGTGATGCAGACGGTGATAGTCTGCAGTTCACCTGGTCCATTCTTACCGCGCCGGAAGCCAGCACCGTTGAACTGGTCGGCAACAATGCGCTCAATGCCTCCATCACCCCCGATGCAGCCGGTACCTACGTGATCCAGCTGAAAGTCTCCGACGGCGAACTGGAACACACGGATACCGTTCGCATCGATGTGGACTCCATCGCCAACAATGCACCGCTGGCCAACCCGGGCGCCAACCAGTCCTTCGATAATCCCGGCGTGGAAGTGGTGCTGGACGGTTCCGCTTCCAGCGATCCGGATGGCGACAGCCTGTTCTACGCCTGGTCCTTGAAAAGCAAACCGGCCGGTAGCAGTGCAGAGCTGGTGGGAGCAGACACCGTTTCACCCAGTTTCATCGCCGATATAAAAGGTTTGTATGAAGTGCAGCTGTCCGTCAGCGACGGTGAACTCTCCAGTGAAACCAGCCCCAGCGTATTGATCACCGTGGATGGCAATACCCCCCCGGTGGCGAACGCCGGCCCGGATCAGCTTTCCATTATTCTGGGTGCGACAGTGGCGCTGACTGGTTCCACTTCCTCCGATCCGGATGGCGACACACTGGGCTACCAGTGGTCCGTGACCAATGCCCCCGCCGAAGCCAATGTCGCCTTCAGCAACGCCACGGTTGCCAACCCCAGTTTTACCCTGGACAAGGCCGGCGACTACCTGCTGCAGCTCACCGTCAGCGATGGGCAAATGGAATCGGTGGACACGGTGCAACTGCGTGTTACTGATGGCGATCTGGATGGAGACGGTTTGCTCAGTTCCTTTGAACTGGCCAACGGCCTCAATCCCGATAACATCGACAGCGATGGCGATGACATCAATGACGGTCTGGAAAACGAAGACGGCGACTCACTCAATAATCAATGGGAGCAAACCTTTGGTTATCGCATCGATCTGGAAGATACGGACGATGACGGTGTGGCCGACGGTGATGAAGACTTTGATCTCGACGGTTTCAGCAACCAGGCGGAGATTGACGCCGGCACGGATCCCACTAATCCAGACAGCTATCCCATTTCCGTAGCGGATCAATTCCGTTTTGCAATCAAATCCAGTCCGGCTTTAGCCGGTGGCAAGCTGATCTACAACATCAGCGCGGGCAATCTGTCGGAAGCGGACACCCTGTCCAATGTGGTGGTACGCATGACCGTACCTACCGGTGTTTCCTTCAATCGCATTGGCAATGCCTCGCTCAACAGCAGCACGCACACCGGCTGTCTCGCCAACGGCTTCTGCGATGGTGGTGACACCGTGGTGTGGAGTCTGGGCGATCTGGCCAGCGGCGATAACATCAGCTTCGAAGTGGATGCCACCGTCGGCGCTACCGTGGTTCCCGGCACCATCGTCACCACGCCGGTATCCATCACCTCCGACAGTTTCCCCGGCAGCGTTGAACTGGAGCGCAGTGTGGAGATCGTGGCTGAGCAACCGGTGCACTTCACCCTGGACAGCAGCGATGAACCTGTCGCCCCGGGCGAGTCGTTCAATTACATCCTGCACATCGGCAACACCAGCGATGACCTGGTGGGTGATATGACGCTGACCCTGAACTTACCCTCCGGGCTAGAAGCCGCTTCCGCCGGTCAGGGCGGTGTTATTGATGGCAACACTATCACCTGGACGGTGGCAGACCTGTTGCCGACGCAATCCCTGGAACGCACGGTTCGAGTCAGTCTAGTGGGCACAGCACAGGAAGCCGCCAGCCTGGTGACTACCGCCTCTCTCAGTCACGATGCCGGTCCCGTGCAAACCCTGCACGATATCGTCACCGTATCAGAGCCGTTGAAACTTGAGGTCGATTTTCACGCCGAACAAAGTGTCGTCGCTGCCGGTGACAACCTGGTGTACAACGTGAATCTGAACAACGTATCTGCGGTCAACACGGTGGAAAATCTGGTATTGATGTTGCGGGTACCGGATGGCGTGTCCTTCAACCGCATTGGTGATGCCAGCTTGAACAGCACCACTCATTATGGCTGTCTTGCCAATGGCTTCTGTGATGCCGGTGACGAAGTGTTCTGGGTGCCCGGTAATCTGGCGGCAGGCGACAGCCTTTCCTTCCAGATCAACGCCACCGTGGGCGCGTTAGTGAAACCCGGCACTCTGTTGCAAACCCCGATCTTCGTCAGCGCCGATGGTTTGGGCGATATCATTCAGGAACAGCGTACCGCCCGGGTGATTGCTACAGAAGAAAGCTATCTCCGGCTGCAGGCTTCCAAAGATGCCATCGCTCCCGGTGAGTCTTTCGAGTATATCCTCCACTACGGCAACGCCAGTGACGACGTATTGGAAAACGGTGTGCTCAACATGACCCTGCCCGCCGGTGTACTGATCGATTCGGTCAGCGATGGCGGCAGTATCAATGGCGACACCATCACCTGGCCTGTTGCTAATTTGTTGCCGACGGCATCCCTGCAGCGCAGCGTGCGCGTCACCATGGCAGAAAATGCAGTAGCAGGTAGCTCGGTGGAAACCATGGCAGAGCTGGTCTTTGCCGGTGGCCTGGAACTGGATCAGACCCTGACTAACACCGTGACGGTATCCGAGCCATTAAAACTGCAGGCGGATTTCCATCTGGCCCAGGGTGTAGTGAGTGCGGGTGGTGAACTGAAATATCATTTCACTCTCAGCAACACGTCGTTGGGCAGCACCGTGGAAAATCCTCAGGTGATGTTGCGGGTACCCCAGGGTGTCAGCTTTAACCGCATTAATAATGCTTCGTTGAACAGCTCCACTCATTATGGCTGTCTTGCCAACGGCTTCTGTGATGCGGCTGATGAGGTATTCTGGTCCCCCGGCAATCTCGGTGCCGGCGAGAGCATCAGCTTTGAAATTGATGCCACCGTCGACGGCAGCGTAGTCCCCGGCACTATCATCAACACGCCGGTCTTTATCACTGCAGACGGCATGGGTGACACTTTGGTACTGGAGGAAAGTGCCGGCGTTGTAGCAACGCAGACCGCCCATTTCCAGATGCAGTCCTCTGCTGATCCGGTGGCTCCGGGCAGCCGCTTCGATTACCAGCTTACCATCGGTAATCCCAGCGACGATGCCCTGGAAAACCTGAGCACTGTGTTGACCCTGCCAGTGGGAGTCAGTGTTCTCACCAGTAACGGCGGCACCGTGACCGGCAATGCTGAATCCGGCATCACTGTCACCTGGAGCAACGCCGTTCTGCTGCCCAGCCAAAGTTTGCAGCGCACGGTGGAAGTGGAAGTTGCACCCTCCGCGAAGGAAGGCGACATCCTCAATGCCAAAGCAACATTGAAGCTGGACGATGGTCTGGAACTGGATCAACAACTGGAACACAGTGTCACCGTGTCCAGCCCGTTGAAACTGGAAGTGGACTATCACCTGAATCAGACCGTGGTCACCCCCGGGGATGAGTTCAGCTATTGGATTACCCTGAGCAACACCTCTTTGGGTAGCACCGTATCCAATGCCGTGCTCACCCTGCGGGTCCCGGACGGCATCAGCTTCAACCGCATCAACGACGCCCAACCCAACAGCACCAGCCACAACGGTTGCTTGGCGAATGGTTTCTGTGATGCCGGTGATGAAGTGTTCTGGAGTCTGGCGGATCTCACTGCTGGGGACAGCGTCACGATCCAGATTCATGGGCGGGTGGCTGCGGATGTCAAACCGGGCACCGTGGTGGAAACCCCCATCTACATCAGCGCTGACGGCTTGGGTGATACCACCCAACTGGAGCGTAACCTGATGGTGGTGGCCACGGAACCGGCCCATCTGACCCTGATCAGTAACGCGGAACCGGTGGCAGCGGGTAGCTCATTCCAGTATCAGCTGAACCTGGGCAATCCTGGCAACAACGCCCTGGCGGATGTGAGCCTGGATCTGATCCTGCCGCAAGGGGTCAGCGTGGACAGCATCAGTGATGGCGGCGTTCAGGACGGCAACCGCATTCAGTGGACACAAGCCTCCCTGGGTGCTGCAGCGGCCCTGCAACGCACAGTCACTGTTACCCTGGATGGCAGCCTGCGGGAAGGCACCACGCTGACGGCGGTTTCCGAACTGCGCCATAACGGCGGCCAGGAACTGGATCAGGCCGTGGCCAGCTTAGTCACCGTGGCTGAGCCCCTAAAACTGGACGTGGATTACAGTGTCTCCGGCGGCAGCGTGAGCCCCGGTGGTAATGCGGTCTACTCCATTACCCTGCGCAACACCTCCGTGGCCAGTCTGGTGGAAAACCCGGTACTGATGATGAAGGTGCCTGCCGGGGTCAGCTTCAACCGCATCGACAACGCCACCCCCAACAGCACCAGCCACACCGGTTGTTTGGCGAATGGCTTCTGCGATGCAGGCGATGAAGTGTTCTGGAGTCTGGCTACGATCCCAGCCGGTGAAGAAGTCACTGTGCAGGTGAATGCTTCCGTTGCCGGTACGGTTGCACCGGGCAGCATCATCCTCACACCCATCGTCGTGACGGCGGATGGTCTGGGCGACAACATCACCCAGCAACAGGTGATCAGCGTCACTCAACCTTGATGGCCATCACCTAACGCCATCTAAAATGGCAAACCGAAAAAGGCGCTCTGTTTAGAGCGCCTTTCAGATCACTGACAAACCCCAGTTTTTTTACTGGGGTTTTCATTTTTACGGGGGTAACGAGCATGAATTTACGTTCCCGCATAGATGCTCCCAAACAAA
>PAPM01000033.1 GCA_002708905.1 Pseudomonadales bacterium
GGGTCTCCAACAATATAGGGCGACTTTTATTACCCTTTTTTATCTAACCTATTGATATTATTAGATATCCTTGACACGCTTTTCTCGTCCAGAAGCATGTCTCTCCCTTAAATCAGAATCGATGTACCGATCGGTCGTAGCCATACTTGCGTGACCTGCATCGTCACGTACATGCTCCCTTGGTCTGAACTTAACATCTTCTGAGATGCCTGTATGCCGTAACCAGTGAACAGTCGCTAAGCGCAATTCGGCGGCGTCTTCTTCTAAGCCATCAGTTTTCATTTGCTCGTAGGCTGCATCGAAACAATCTTGTACTAAGCGTCTTATTTGCCGTGTGCTGGTTACGGGGCCAGTTCCTTTTAACTTTGGAACAAGCGGTGTCTGCTCTCCAACTGTTGGATATGGAGACAGACCCAGGTGTTTCCGATACCGTTTTAGAGCGCTTAGCATGTCATTGCATACGGTGACAGTCCGACTCTTGTTTCCTTTGCCAGTAACATGGAGCCACCAGTTACCGTCGTGGTCCTTTTTAAAATCTCCCATAACTGGGCTAGATCGTTCGTCTGCAACTAATTCAGATATACGTAAATACATTGCAAACAAGCTATTCATAACAAACAATGATCTTTCGTGTTGATCTGGATCCTCGTCGGCCATTAACTCAACGACTTCCAGTACATAATCCCACTGAATATTGCTAATACGCCTAACTGTCGGCTTCGACTGCTCTTTGCGTATGAACTTACTTTTCTGCTTTATCAGCGCTACAGGATTCGAATCGATAAGGTTTTCCTGTATCAGATAATCATAGAACGAGGATACAGCGGTAAAAGTGGCTTTGATAGATGATTGAGACGGGCAGAAAGCCTTGGGGTCAGGAACTATCCCTTCCTTTGAGTCTGTTTTGGGTACCGTGACCACATAAGGACGCCAGTCAGAATTTACAATACGGGCACCATCCTTTGATTTAAATCGAGCGACATTCTTTACCCCGATCCAGGCCTTAGGTGGATTAAAGCAGAACTTTACGAACTCTTCGATATGCTCACGCCTTAAAGCTAATACAGATGCCTCATTGATATGCCAGCTCCATTGTAGGAGCCGTTCTATCTCGCGACGATAGCTGTTAAATGTCGCCGTGCTGCCGTTGTAGCTGTACAGAAACTTGAGCGCATACTCCAAGTCTATATCAGCTCCTGATACCGGTGAAACCAGATATGGCCCTGCATTGAATGCCTTTTGCTTGAAGGGATTCCCGACGAATTCCAGGTTATCAATGATGGGCGTTGGGGCTTTTCGTTTAGGGTTCATAATCCAAACATGATTGAAGAGAATTACCTAAATTATAGCTCGAGTTGCCCCTATATCAATATGTCCGATATTGCAGAATATCGGACATGTTGACATAGAACCGTACACTCAATTTTATTTGCGGATTGAAATGCTGAGATCGGCAGGTAGCACTCACGACAGGGAGTAGACATGAGGAGTGATTCTGGTAAGCGATACCGAGGTTTCTAGGCTCTCATTCATACCCGAGGGTTGGCTTGGCGGAGGGTCAGTTCCTGAATTTTTTCATCAGATAGATATCCATGATCCAGCCGTTCTCTAATCTGAGATCGTTGCGTCGCTCTATAATTTGATGATCCACATCATCCAGAGGACCCTCAATCAGGCATTGCATGTCCATGCCTAGATACGCACCCCACCAGATATGAATACCATCTGAAGGCAGCACTTCAAAAGCGCCGCCACTATCCAGCATTACCGCCACTGCGTCCGCCTCTTTTGGCCAACCGTTTTCCCGTAGTCGACGCCCTGTTGTGATCTGCACTGGCTGAGACAAGTCATTGAGTGGAATACGATGCTCGGCCGTCAGCACCTGGAGACTGGTTATACCCGGCACCACCTTTATATCAACGCTTTGACCGCTCTTGCTCAAACGTGCGGCAATACGCAGGCTGCTGTCATAGAGAGACGGATCGCCCCAGATCATAAAGGCAACCTGCCCTCCCTCGGGCAGATGGGTATTGATCAGGTCGCCCCAGATGTCGGCAATACTGGCGTGCCAGTCTGCTACGGCATCCAGGTAATGGTGGTCCGATCTTCGGGTGGGAAGATCAAACTCCACGACTCGGGTGGTGCCGGATTTTTCCAGGAGCTGATCGCAGAGCAACCGTCGCAGGTCAACGAGATCGGACTTTGCCTCTCCCTTGCGAGGCAATAACACCAGATCCGCCCCATTGAGCACCCGGACCGCCTCGAGGGTGACGTGGTCGGGATTGCCGGTACCGATTCCGATCAGGGAAAGCTGAATCATGGGGTATTCCCGGAGTTATCGGCAAACGGCGAGTCTGACGATTGCGGTCGGAAGCGACGATCATAATCGCAGGCGTACAGCCGGCTTTCCTGAAAGTCGTCGGTGGCCAGCGCAGGTCCCACCAGAATCAGCGCGGTGCGGGTCATGCTCGGCGACACTGCCGGGGCCAGCGTCTCAAGGGTGGCGCATACGACCTTTTCATCTGGCCAGCTGGCACGCCATACCACCGCCGCAGGGCAGGAAGCACCATAAAAAGGTGTCAGTTCTTCCACCACCCGGCCCAAATTATGGATGGAAAGGTGGATCGCCAGGGTAGCGCCACTGCGGGCGAAATTGGCCAGTGTTTCCCCGCTGGGCATGGCACTCGCCCGCCCCTGGGTTCGGGTAAGAACCACCGACTGGGCGACCCCCGGCAATGTTAATTCCTTGCCCAGACTTGCCGCAGCAGCAGCAAATGAAGGAACCCCGGGTGTGACTGTGTAGGGAATATTCAATTCGCGCAGCCGACGCAGTTGTTCACCCATGGCTGACCAGACCGACACATCCCCTGAATGCAGGCGGGCCACGTCAAGGCCGGCTTCATCTGCCCGCTGTATTGCCGCGATGATATCGTCGAGGGCCATTGGCGCGGTATTGACGATTTGCGCGTCTGCCGGGCAATGTTCCAGAACGCCCTCCGGCACAAGGGAACCGGCATACAGGCATACCGGCGATGCAGCAATTAAATCCCGACCGCGAAGGGTCAGCAAATCCGGAGCGCCGGGGCCGGCGCCGATAAAATGTACGGTCATAAAGTGACTCCCTGGGCTAATGCGCAAGTCGCTTTGCGATCTGTTGATATCTGGCGGGGCCCCATCAGGCAAGCACCGTCATGCGCGGCCAGCAACGCCACCGCTTCGGCCACACTGCCAGTCTGCCTGGCCCGCATGCTGTAGGGCGAGGCGGTTAGGGTATCCACGCCGGACAGGGCTTCATTGTCGATGATCATCACCGGAAGTCCCCGCTTCCGCCCCAGGGCCTGTACCAATTCCGATTTATCCGACACCGCCGCGAGACCATCGACAGCGCCAAAGCTTTGTTCAAGGCGATTCAACAATTCCTCCATCGAGGCTAAACAGGCCCCTGCGCAGTAGCCGAATCCCGCCACTTTCATCGTTTTACCCGCCATTGCACAATGGGATAGGCGGCTTTCCAGCCCCGGCGCGGACCGATGGATCCGGCCGTGGACAGCGCCAGCCGCAACAGCTCTCCCCCTTGTTGCTCATGCCATTGAAACAGAAGCGCCTCGGATTCCAGGGTCACAGCATTGGCGACGATTCGGGTTCCGGTGGGCAGGGATTTCCATAACGCTTCCAGCAATAACGGGGATAAACCGCCTCCGATAAATACCGCGTCCGGTATTGGCTGGCCGGCCAGTGCGTCCGGTGCCTGTCCGCAAATCACCTGCAACCTGTCCACGCCCAGCGCTTTGGCATTACCCTCAGCCCGCGCCGCCCTTTCCGAAGATACCTCAAAGCCAATGGCCTGATTACCCGGGTGGGACAGCAGCCACTCGATCGCGACGGAACCACTGCCGGTGCCGATATCCCAGAGCCGCTCGCCAGCACAGGGCGCCAGTGCGGACAGTGTCACGGCGCGAACGGGTTGCTTGGTGATCTGCCCATCATGCTCAAACCATTCATCGGCAAGTCCGCCTGAGAGAGGAATTGCCGGGCCGGTACCGGCCACTTCCATGGCCACGGCAACGGGATGCTGAATGTCGTTGGGGAGCGCCTCCCGGACGTGGACGGTGCGAATCCTTTCCCGCTCGCCCCCCAGCGCTTCAAGAATATGGATTCTGGACGCCCCGAAGCCCCAGCCATTGACGGCGCGCATCAACTCACTAACCGCATCACCGTCCCGAAGCAGGACCAACAGCCGCTGCCCCGGTTGAAGATAAGGCCGGATACGGTTGAGTGGAGCCGCATGCAACCCCAGACAGCCGGCGGTTTCCAGGGGCCAGCCCAGTCTTGCCGCTGCCAGGCTGAAGGTTGATGGGCCGGGATGAGCCTGCATCTCACTGGCGGGCAAATGGCGCGCAATGACCGTTCCCGCCCCAAACCAGAAAGGATCGCCGGACACCAGCATAACCACCCGACGGTGGCGCTGCTCCAATAACATGGGAATGCCGTCGGCGAAGGGGGTGGGCCATTCCCGCACCTCGGCGTCCATCTCCGGCAAAACCCGCAAGTGCCGACGGGCACCAAAGATCACCTCAGCCTGATTCAGTGCTTCGATACTTGCCGGGCTCAATGCGCTTATGCCATTCTCCCCCCACCCGATAATGGTCAACCAGGGAACATTAACCGCATCATTCATCATGAAAATCCTGATCCTCGGCGGAACCACAGAAGCCAATGCCATGGCCCGACGCCTGGCGCAGCTGGGCCTGCCCGCTATTTACAGCTACGCCGGTCGCGTTAATGATCCCAGACCACAACCTGTGCCGATGCGCACCGGCGGTTTCGGCGGCGCTGACGGGCTGGCCCGGTTTCTGATTTCGGAACGGGTGACCCATCTGGTGGATGCCACGCACCCCTTCGCCGGGCAAATGAGCCGCAATGCCGTGAGAGCCGCCGAGCAAACAGGTACCCCACTGGTTGCGCTGAGCCGTCCTCCCTGGCAACCGCAAGCCGGTGATCGCTGGCAGCGGGTGCCTGATATTGAATCCGCCGTTGCCGCCCTCGAAGGACCGGCACGAAGAGTGATGCTGGCGATCGGCCGTACGCATCTGGCGGCATTCTCTGCTCAGCCGCAACATCATTTTCTGCTGCGGCTGGTGGATCAACCCGCCGAACCGGTTCCCCTGCCCCATCATACGGTCACCGTGGATCGGGGCCCGTTTACGGTGGAGGGTGACCTGGCGCTGCTGCGGCAGCACCGGATCGATCTGGTGGTCAGCAAGAACGCCGGTGGCGAGGGTGCAGCAGCCAAGCTGGTTGCGGCCAGGGAGCTGGCGTTGCCGGTACTGATGATCGACCGACCCCCGCTGCCACAGCGCACCCAACTGCACAGTGTCGATCAGGTCCTGCACTGGCTGGGTCATGACGCGGACCTGGGGGTATAGCACCAGCTCTGCCCGCTGCTTTTCTCACTGCTTCTCCCAGTGAACGGAATCAAACGCGTCTGGGTGGAGCCCACGATGACCAGGGTGCGCATGTCGGCCATCTCCGGGGTTGCCTCCGCGAGGGTGGTGATGCGAATGCTTTCCTGTTCGGTGTAAACCGCGCGGGCGAAAATAATGATGCGATCCGGGCCACAGGCTTCCCTCAGGATCTCCAGGGCGCGGACAAAGCCCTCGGGCCGCGCTTTCGAGCGGGGATTGTAAAAGGCCATGGCAAAATCGGCCTGAGCCGACAGACGCAGGCGCTTCTCGATCAGGGACCAGGGTTTGAGATTGTCCGACAGATTAATACAGCAGAAATCATGCCCCAGGGGCGCCCCGGCCCGTGCACTGGCTGCCAGCATGGCAGAGATGCCGGGAAGAATACGGATATCGAGGCTGCACCAATCGGAATCACCCGCCTCCAGCGCCTCAAACAACGCCGCGGCCATGGCAAATACTCCCGGATCCCCCGACGATACCACCACGACTTTGTGGCCGGCGGCCGCCAGTCGCAGGGCATCCTCGGCACGCGAAATTTCCTGACGATTATCGGTTTGATGACGAACCTGATGTTCCTGCAGCGGTACCCGTTCCACATAGGGGCCGTAGCCCACAATGTCAGTGGCTTCTGCCAGCACAGCGCTGACCTCGGGAGTGATCAGCTCTGCTGATCCCGGTCCCAGTCCTGCCACCGCGAGCCAACCGCTCATGGTCGTCTCCCGTTGCCATGAATCAACAGGATGGAAAAATAGGGAGCCACATCACCAGCTTCGCGGAACGGCATCACCCGCTCTTTATCCATCGCCGCGTATTCAATCAGCCAGGCTTCATCCGTTCGCCCGGCCTCCTCCAGGGCGCGCCGGATCTTGCCAAGATTGCGACCAATCTTCATTACCACCAACGCATCGGTATCGGCCATCTTTTGAATCAGATTATCCTCCGGCAACGTGCCCATGGCCACTGTCATGACATCATCACCCCAGGTAACCGGCTGCCCGGTGGCGGTCCAGGCAGCGGACATGCCGGTAATGCCCGGCACGACTTTCACAGGCACCCGGCCTTTTAAACGGGTATAGAGATGCATAAAGGAGCCATAAAAGAAGGGGTCCCCCTCACACAACACCACTGCGTCTTCGCCGCCCTCTACAATTTCACACAACTGGCGAACGCTGTCTTCATAGAAACCTGAAAGCAACGCCTTGTAGCGGGGGTCATTGAAGGGGATTTCCGTGGTAACCGGGTATTCCATGGGTAGCTCCACCGCATCCCCGAGCATTCCTTCGACGATCCCGCGCGCGTGGCCTGTCCGGCCCTTTTTGCGAAAATAGGCAATGTGGCGGGTCTGACGAATCAGCCGATCCGCTCTGACACTCATCAGGTCCTGTGCGCCGGGTCCAAGGCCCACGCCGTAAATACATCCGACTTTCATTCTTTTCGATCCGCTATGGCATTAACAGCTGCGACCGTCACGGCGCTGCCGCCGAGTCGACCGCGCACGATACAACTGGGAACTACCCTGCTTTCCCAGAGCGCCTCCTTCGACTCCGCAGCGCCCACAAAACCCACCGGACAGCCGATAATGGCAGCCGGGCGCGGGCACTCTGGGTCTTCCAGCATATTCAACAAATGAAACAATGCCGTAGGCGCGTTCCCGATCGCCACCAGGGCTCCATCCAGATAAGGCCGCCACAGTTCCAGCGCAGCTGCCGAGCGGGTATTCCCCATTTCCCTGGCCAGCCCGGGCACCGATTCTTCGTGCAGGGTGCAGATAATGGCATTGTCGGCGGGCAAGCGGCTGCGGGTAATGCCTTCAGCAACCATGCGGGCGTCACAGAGAATCGGTGCGCCCTGCTCCAGCGCCTCACGCCCCCTGGCCACAACGCCATCGCTGAACTCTATATACTGAGCCAGTTCCACCATCCCCGCGGCATGAATCATCCGTACGGCCACCGGCTCTTCCTCAGGGGATAAATGCGAAAGAGCTGATTCCCGCCGGATTGTGGCGAAGGATTCACGGTAGATCGCCTGTCCGTCTGTTTCGTAGACGTGTGCCATTTATTCCACTCCAAAATAACTGCGTAGTTGGGACTCGGTCAGTCCAGCCACCTCTGGCGTCTCATCCGCACGCCCCTGAAAAATCACCCCATAACGCCCGCCTTCACCGACGATACAGGTATCCGCCGGCCGCTGCCGGGCACATCCCTTGGGACAGCCGGAGACGTGCAGACGCCCCTTTATCTCGCCTGCCAGTTGCTGGGCCAGCTCCCGCGTGGGGACAGTGGCCTGTTCGCAAAAGGGCTTGCCGGGGCAGGCATCGGTCGTTAGTCCCGGGTCACCTTCGTCCGTTAATAAACCATCAAGTGGCTCCGGGTGAGCGCCCTCGATCAGCAATCGACGCCAGGGAGTAACGCGCACCCCTCTGACGTTTTCCGGCAGCACCGCCTTTCGCAAGGCGTCGGCACTGACCTGCCCGAAACGCAATCCATAAACCAGTCCCAAAGGATGTTTTCCCAGGGGAAAAGACGGTTGCGACAGAACCGGCCGCACTGCCTCCGGCAGCCAATCGGGCAAGGGATCGCGCCGTCTTTTCATTCTGCGTGCGCCTTCGCCGGCCGATTCTCCGAACCATCGAGCCAGCCTGAGTGCCGTGTTCACAGCGGTCCCCACCGACTCAACGGGTGTGCCCAGCTCGCGACCATCGGCCCGGACCATCAGGCTGCCCGTCATTGCCCGCTCGATACGGAAATCCGCGGGGGCATCCGTCAGTAAGCGCACCGGACCGGCATCCACAGCGAAGCCCACCTTGGCAGGCAACGCCGGCAGCTCACCAAGACGCTCTGACAGCATCTGTGCCGCAATATAATTATCATCATCAGGCTGCCAATCCGGGGCTACCAGCACCGGTGGCCGGGCTTCAGCTTCCGGGCTGCTGTCAATCAGGTCCGCTTCGATGAGAGCGGTTAGCAAGGAGCGCCAGTCCTGCTCGTGAACGCCGCGGAGCTGAACATTGCCGCGGTTGGTCAGATCAATGGTGCCGCTGCCCCAGCGACGGGACGCATCACAAATAATCAGCACCTGGGACCGGCTGAGAGTCCCGAAGCGCGGGCGCACGCGCACTATCAAGCCATCACCGGAAGCCATCGGCCGCCAGGCGCCGGGACACCAGCCTTTAACACGCCCGCTAGCCGTCATAATCCCCTCCGGTTGCCTGCATCGCCGCCTGCTCCTGCGCCTCATCCATTTCAAGCAACAAATCCTGCAGAGCCGCTGCATGGTCCCCCGGCTCCTGCCACATTCCTCTCTGGGTGGTTTCCAGCAGACGCTCGGCCATTTCCACCAAAGCTGCAGGATTGTTGTCCCGCAGGAATTGCTGATTTTCAGCATTGAAAACCAGTGCATCCGTCACCTGCTGATACTGATAATCCGCCACCAGATCCGTGGTGGCGTCATAGGCAAACAGATAGTCCACAGTGGCGGCCATTTCGAAACCGCCCTTGTAATCATGTTCGCGCATGGCTTCGATCCACTTGGGATTGAGCACGCGGGCGCGGATCACCCGACTCAGTTCTTCCTGGAGCGTGCGAATACGCGGACTGGCAGGATTGGAGTGATCGGCATGATAAATTGATGGTGCGTCCCCCCGCAGGCTCCGTGTGGCGTTTGCCATGCCACCCTGGAAAGCGAAATAGGCGTTGGAATCGAGAATATCGTGTTCCCGGTTATCCTGGTTTTGCAGCACCGAATCCAGATTCGACAGTTGATGCTCGAAATCGGCCCTGGCAGACACGCCGTATTCTTCCGACTGACCGTAGGCAAAGGCCCCCGCCGCCACGTAGGCCTCCCCCAGCTCGTCCCGCGACTCCCACTGGCGACCATCAATCAGTCTGTTGAGACCGGTGCCATAATCACCGGGGCGGCTGCCGAAGATGCGGTAGCTGGCCTGACGTTTGGCAGCCTCAGCATCAAGCCCCTCTGCTTGCAGTTCGGCTTGCCGGCTCAGCACTGCCTGACGGATGGTGTTCTCGTTACCCGGCTCCTGATACTCCGCCACCGCCTGAACCGCAGCGTCGAACAGACGCATCACATTGGCAAACGCATCTCGAAAGAAACCTGACACCCGCAAAGTGACATCCACCCGGGGGCGCCCCAGTAACATGGTGGGAATGACTTCCACGTCCACCACCCGCTGGGAACCCACCGACCACACCGGCCTGACCCCCATTAATGCCAGCGCTTGGGCAATATCATCGCCGCCGGTACGCATGGTGGCAGTGCCCCAGATGGATAAACCCAGTCGCCTGGGGAAGTCGCCGTTATCCTGCAGATAACGTTCGACAAATGATTGCGCCGAGCGCTCACCCAGCTGCCAGGCGGCAGGTGAAGGAATGGCGCGATTGTCGACGGTGAAAAAATTGCGCCCGGTGGGCAGCACATCCAGACGCCCCCGACTGGGTGCGCCACTGGGTCCGGGTGGTACCAGATAGCCTGTCAGGCCGTCCAGCAGGGATTGTATCTCCAGCTCCGCCCCCTGCTTGATGGCCGCCAGTACAGATTCGCGGGCATAGGCGCATTGCTCGGCAGTGGCCGGATAGTTCTCGGCCAGCGTTTCCAGTGACCGTTCACCGATCACATAGGCGCGCACAATGTCATGGGCAAAAAGCTCAAGCCGCTCGCGGGTATCGGCACAGCTGCGCCAGGGGGTTTCGCTCAGTTTCCGTAATACCTCAGGGCAAGGACCTTCCCAGGGCTCTGCCCCGGCTGTGAGGGGATCGAAATCGCGGTCTTCGCCGCTCAATGCCAGATCCAGTGTCAGGTTATGCAATATTCCACGGTAAGCGGGCGTGTTGCCTCGCGGCAGGCGCAACAATGCCACCAGCGTACCCGTCAGTTTATCGTCATCCGGAAGCGTCCCCAGCACGTGCAACCCGTGGCGGATCTGGGATTCCTTGATGTCACACAGATAGGTATCCAACTGGTTCAGCAGGGTTTCATCATCAATAGCCGCGGCCTCCCCGCCCTGGGCGAGCTCCTGATCGATACCGGTCCGGCGCAAATGCGCAACAATGGACTTCCGTAACAGGGCTTCGCGGCGCGGGTCCATACCCAGTGCCTGATAGAATTCGTCCGCCAGGGATTCAAGTTCGGCCATGTCCCCGTAGAGTTCGGCCCGGGTCATGGGTGGCATGAGATGATCGATGATAACCGCCTGGGAGCGTCGCTTGGCCTGCGCCCCTTCCCCCGGATCATTCACAATAAACGGGTAGAAATGGGGCACCGGTCCCAGCGTGATATCCGGCCAGCAGCGGCCGGACAGCGCCGTGCTTTTCCCCGGCAGCCATTCCAGGTTGCCGTGCTTGCCCACATGAATCACGGCATCCACCTGGTAGTGCTCGCGCAACCACAGATAAAACGCCAGATAACTGTGGGGCGGCACCAGTTCGGTGTCGTGATAGGTCTGGGTCGGATCATCGATGAAATCCCGCTCCGGCTGGATACCCACAAAGGTTTCCCCAAGGCGAACCCCGGCCAGCATCAGACGTCCGGACCGATACTTCGGGTCCTGCCGGGGATGACCCCAGCGGGACCAGATGGCCTGCTGCAGGTCCGTAGGAAGGGTCTGAAACCAATTCAGGTAATCGTCAACGGCAATGCTCTGGTAACAGGGTCGCTGATCGATGGACTCCGGCGCGTTGGTAACCGCTCCCTGCAGGGCGTCGATCAGGCCATTGCCGTCGGCAGGCAGGTCCGCCACGGGGTAACCTGCTTTCTGCAATGCCTCCAGAATACGGATTGTCGAAGCCGGTGTATCCAGGCCCACCCCATTACCGATACGGCCATCCCGGTTCGGGTAATTGGCCAGTACCAGGGCCAGCCGCTTCTGTTCGTTGGGTTTGTGGCGCAGACTGCAAAAGCGCCGGGCGAGCTCCGCCACGAACTCAGCGCGTTCCTGATGAACGGCATGGCGAATCACCGCAAGCTCGCAACGCTGGCTGTAACGAGCCTCTGTTTTAAAACCGATGGCGCGCGTAATCACACGCCCGTCCATTTCCGGCAATACCACCTGCATGGCCACATCGCGACTGCGTAAGCCAGCCATTTGCTCCTGCCAATCTTCTTCGGTACTGCTGGCAAGTATCGCCTGCAGTACCACGGGCCGGCCGCTGAACAACCGACCTGCTTCATTACCGGGTTCCGCATTGCTGTCCTGCGGCCCGCGGTTCACTGCAAAGCTCGTGGTATTAACTATCAGCATGGCGCCGGTCCGCTCGATCAGATGATTGATATAGTCCAGGCAACTGTCCTGTTTGAGCGAGGCCACAGCGACGGGGAGCGGGTTCAGGCCCTTTCTCTGCAAAGCCCGGATCAATCCGTCAAACACCGCTGTATTGGCACCCTGCAGATAACTGCGATAGAAAAGGACCAGGCAGACAGGCTGCGCGGCGGAGCGGGTTTTCTGCCATTCCTGCAGGGTCAGCTCATGTCCGCTATCGCCATTATCAGGCCGGTAGAGAACGGCTTCAGGAATCGGCCTGGGTTCGCGCCAGCGATATGACATTTCGAGAAACTGAGCGGCGATATAACGCAGTAACTGTTCAGCGTTGTCCACGCCCCCCTCACGCAGATAACGCCAGACACTCCAGGCGCACTGAAAGGTCACGGTGGATGCTTCCAGGAGCGGATCATCCGGCGCGTCGCAACCGGGAACGACAATCAGCTGCCGTTCAGACAAGGCCTCCGCCCATTCGAGAAGCCGCTCATAACCATACTGCCAGTAGGACGCTCCCCCAAGCAACGAGACAATTACCACACGGGCATGCTCCAGTACTTTGTGTTCGTACAGATCATAAGCCGCCGGTTTGACCAGGTTCATCCAGTTCGCCAGCCGCAAAGACGGGTAAGCATCGCCCAGCCGCTCTGCTGCTTGCGAAAGCGCAGACAAACTGCTGTCAGCAGCAGAGAGTATCACGATGTCACCGGGCGTCTGCTGTAAATCGACGATGCCTTCGTCGTCTGCAAAGCCTCCTGGTTTCGCGGCAAATAGGTGCATATGCTTGTGCGGTTATCTCAACAGTTTCGGATTATGTATGCCTGTCTTTATGCGGGCTCTGCCACGGCGGTGCCCAGGGTGTCCCGCAACGCGTCCTCATCAAAGTCTTTACCAATAATCACCAGTTGCGTCTGGCGCGGTTCATCCTGACGCCACAAGCGATCAAAATGCGTATCCAGTCGCTTGCCCACGGCCTGGACCACTTGTCGCATGGGCTTGCCCGGTATGGCAGCAAAACCCTTGGCCCGGTAGATGGGGAAGTCCAGCAAAATCTGCTGCAGAGCGCTCTTCAGGCGCTGACTATCCACCTCGCCCAGGGTAATGACACAGGATTTAAAATGATCGTGGGCGTGGTCGTGATGGGCACCCTCGGCATGATGCCGGTCGTGGTGATTGCTGATCTGATCGATGCTGTCTTCACTGGCAGCGGCAATGCCCATCAACGCCTCAAGCCGGTCGCTGTCTTCGGCGAAGGTATCCTGATTGATAAACAGGGTTTTGACGGCACCCGGCACCTGTTGCTGTACGATGGCTTCCACCCGCTGCTGCTGCTCAGCGCTGAGAAGGTCCGTCTTACTCACAATCACCAGATCGGCGGCGCCCAGCTGATCTTCCAGCAATTCCTTCAGGCTGGGGTCGTGATCCAGGTTTTCATCCGCCCTTCGCTGGGCTTCCACCTTGCCAACGTCGTCTGCATAGCGGCCCGCTGCCACCGCAGGCCCGTCCACCAGCGTAATAATGGCGTCGACAGTGCAATGCTGACGTACCTCCGGCCAGTTGAATGCCTGTACCAGAGGCTTGGGCAGCGCCAGGCCGCTGGTCTCGATGAGGATGTGATCGATATCATCGCGCCGTTCCACCAGCTTCTTCATCACCGGCAGAAATTCCTCTTCCACGGTGCAGCAAATACAGCCGTTGGCCAGTTCGTAGATGCCGCTGTCACTATCTTCGGTCGGTTGTTCCTCTTCACAACCCAGCGAGCAACTGCGCAGCAGATCGGAATCAATATCCTGTTCACCGAATTCGTTGACGATCACGGCAATGCGCTTGCCGGTGACCTGGCGCAGAATGCTGGCCAGCAGCGTGGTTTTTCCGCTGCCAAGGAAACCGGTTACCACAGTGGCCGGGATCTTATTCAGTTGCATCAGTCACACTCCTCGAGTCACATTTTTCAGACGCTTGTGGCGATGGCCCGGCACCGAAGAGCTTCGCCACCGCCACGGGATTATTGGGAAAAAACAGGTGTAAATAGGAGGCCGTTAACCGCCGCGACCGGTAGATCGCTTCCCCCGGTGCCGGATGTCGCTGGCGGCGGCCGTGGCCAACAGGTTCCGGAGTGCCGGAACTGGTGGAGCGATGATGGGCATGGCCGCGCACCGGGCCCTCAGGCAAGTCAGCTGTCTGCATGCCCTGGCAGCCGCGCCGTCCCCGCATGGCACCATGCCCCGACAGCAGCCCCAGCGTTTCGTGGACCTGATCGTCATAATCGGTCAGGGTTTCGAGGCAATAAAGCAGACCGCCGCACTCGGCCAGTATCGGTTTGTTAGCCCCATAAAATGCCTGCAGGGCGGATTTCATGGCGTGGTTACCCGCCAGTTGCTCACCATGTAGCTCGGGATACCCCCCCGGTAGCCAGACTGCATCGCAATCCGGCAAGGCTTCATCTTCCAGCGGTGAGAAAAAACAGGTCCGTGCGCCCAGTTCGTGCAGCAGATCCAGGTTGGCCTGATAAATAAAGCTGAAAGCGGCATCCCTGGCCACGCCAATGGTGCGCCCTTCCAGACTCGGGGTTTCCGTTGATGAGGTCGTTGGATGCGGCAAGGTTGGCTGAAAAGTCACTGACGGCAATTGTGTCAGCAACGCCGTTATTTCCTCGGATGCCAGAACCTTTGCGCCGGCTTCGAAGCGCAGTTCCAGGTCGTCCCGCACCTCCGATGCCTGAACCAGACCCAGATGCCGCTCAGGCAGGGCGATGTCCGGATCACGTGTCATGGTCGCCAGCAATGGCACCGATTCCGGCAAGGCGGATTCAATCAGCTCCCGGTGCCGCTGGGAAGCGCAGGCATTGGCAATCAGACCCACCACCCGCACATCGTCACGAAAACCGGCAATGCCGGCCACCAGTGCCGCGGCAGTTTGCGCCATGCCCTTAACGTCCATGACGATCACCATGGGCAGGCCGAAACAGGCCGCCAGATCGGCGCTGGAGGGTTCGCCATCAAAAATGCCCATGGCTCCCTCCACCAGAATCAGGTCGGCAACCCGGGCGGCCTCATACAGACGCTGCCGGCAATAAGCCTCACCGGCCATCCATAAATCCAGTTGGTCTACCGGGTGGCCGGATGCCTGCTCAAGAACCTGAGGATCCAGGTAATCCGGCCCGGTCTTGAAGACACGCACCACCTTCCCCTGGTTGCGCAGGTATCGCGCCAGGGCTGCGGTAACGGTGGTCTTACCCTGACCGGACGCTGGTGCGGCAATAAAAACCGCCGGACAATTCACTGATTCCATCATCAGGCCCCCATTACCGGAAGTTGCCGGTAACCGGCATTAAGTTGCTGAGCAATAGCAGCGGCCCGTCCCCGCTTGACGGCCCCTTGCTCGGTATCGATCACCATGCACTCACCGAGATCACGGATACCCGCAACGGATTGACGGGTGCGACCGTCGGTGATCAGATAGGTGAATACCTGCAGGCCCGGTTCACGTCGCTGCCACTGACGAATCAGGCACGCAGCCCGGTTTAACGCCTCCCGCAAAGGAGTGCCGCCACCGCCACCCAATGTATCCAACTGGCGTGTCAGACTGCCGGGAGCCGAGCGTCTCGGCAGCACTGTCGCCACGCGGTCGTTACCAAAGCCCAGCACCGCCAGTTGATCACGTCGGTGATAGGCTTTTCGGGCCAGCGCCTGCACAAAACCTTTGGCCCGGCCCAAGAGGCGGCGTCCCAGGGTGGATCCAGAGGTATCCAGCAGGACCAGATGGGCAGCCTGCTGGCCGGTGCGCTGTTTTTGATAGCGCAAGCGTTCCGGCGGCCATTGGCCACCGCTCGTTAGCAAAGTCGAAAACCAGTCCGGCTTATTGGACTGCCCGGCAGAGGTCCGCTGGCCGAACTGCTTTCCCAAACGACGATTCCGGGATGTTGAGCCCGTGCTCTGGCGCCCTGGCTGGCTGCTCGAGCTTGAGGAAAGCAATGGGCTATCACCATCGTAATCCAGGGTGCGGTCCATAACCGGAGGCATAGCGCCCCACTGGCCCTGATCGGCCGGACCGGGAGTTTGTTGTTTGCCGGGCCGCCGGGAGTCCCCCTCACTTCCCTTGGATGAAGATTGATTAGGTGGATCGGGGCGCTGAAATTGATCGGGAGTGCTGTTGCG
This sequence comes from Pseudomonadales bacterium, assembly GCA_002708905.1. Classification (GTDB taxonomy): domain Bacteria; phylum Pseudomonadota; class Gammaproteobacteria; order Pseudomonadales; family Ketobacteraceae; genus Ketobacter. The sequence goes on from PAPM01000033.1 coordinate 15,891, forward strand.
CCGATGGGCCAGCACCCACTCTTCCACCGCATCCAGGTCTTCCCGTTCAATCGTTTCCCGTTCGCACCACGCCGCATGGGCCTGGGCTGCTCGGTGCCAAACCACGTCAGCCCGCATTCCTTCCACCTCAGCCGCCTCGCAGGATTCCGCAATATGCTCATATACCCAATCTTGCGCGGTCACATGGAAAACCCGCTGGCAGGCATCGCCGATACGCGCGGCTAACAGCTGCTGCTGTTCAGCGAAATCGGAGCAAAAGCTGACCGGGTCACGGTCGAAGGCTTCCCGCTGCCGCACAACGGCGATGCGCTCCTGCCTCGGTATGGTGGGTGTCAGCTCAACGCAGAGGCCAAACCGGTCCAGCAACTGAGGACGCAGGTCGCCCTCCTCGGGGTTCATCGTTCCTATCAGGGCAAAACGGGCATCGTGACTGTGGCTGACGCCATCACGCTCTACCACGTTAATGCCCCGGGCCGCAGTGTCCAGCAACAAGTCCACCAGGTTGTCCGGAAGCAGGTTCACCTCGTCCACGTATAATACACCACCGTCTGCCATTGCGAGCAATCCCGGGCGGAAACCGGCTTCTTTCTGTGAGAGCACACGCTCCAGGTCCAGGCTGCCCACCAGACGGTCCTCGGTGGTTCCCAGGGGCAGATTCACAAATGGCGGTTTGCCATTGGCCGTGAGGGGCAACACATCCGCCAGGCCACGCGCGAGTGTGGATTTCGCAGTGCCCCTCGGACCGGAAATCAAGACGCCGCCAATGTGAGGGTTGATTGCATTGATAATCAGCGCCTGCTTCAGCGACGCCTGGCCCACAATAGCGGTAAAAGGGAACTCAGGTAGCGGTGGTTTCATTGCTGCCACTCCGGGTTCCCAGCAAACGATTCAGTATGACTGCGCACAGCACGCCAACCACCAACCAGAAAGCGAGGTTGGTCAGTGCCGACACCCAAATAAAGTCGAGATGCAAATCATTCAGGGCTGCCACCGCGGAGGGGTCTGAATTGGCGAACAGCGGGCCTTCGGGCCGTGACGGTACAAACAGATACGGCAAACCCAACAGTGGCAGGCCTGCCAATTTCTTCCAGCCGCTGGCAAGACAAAGCACACTCAGACCGGTGGCCACCATCACCACGGTGGCAATCCACCAGAACTGGCGATTTTCGAGATCACCAGATATCGCACCGGGCACTTCCGGAGGCAGGCCGATGGCCGGAGCGACAAATACCGATACATAGCTGATCAAGCCCACCAGCAACCCAAAGACGGGGGTCAGGGCCAACCGGCGATGCTCATGCAGGCGGGTCATGATCACCAGCAATATCGCCGCGAAGCCGATGCCGGCAAGCACGTTGGAAAGCGCGGTAAAGAACAGGCGTTCAGCGTCGCTGACCGGGGCCCAGGTTCCGCTGCCATGATGATGGTGCCCCTCGTCCCCATGCCCATGATCGTGGCTATGGCCGGATCCTGTCGGCCCAGTGTTTGCTTCATATTGCTCAGCTGCCAGGAGAATTGGTGTCACTCCCATGGACTGGGCCGCAGTTAACAATAGTCCGGAAACAACACCCACCAGAACGGCGGCAGAAATCAAAGAACGGAACATCACTCCTCCTGAAACCAATGCTCGTATTTCGGCGATACTGTGGTGTTTACCAAGGCTACGCAGCAACGAGCTCCGTACTTTTCAGCAGCTAAAGCACATTGGTTGCCACTGGTTTCGGTAAACACTAATACTAAATTTATCAATTAACATAAGGGTCTTAGATCAATTAAATGACGTGTCTGAACAACATGTCTCCAGACCCAAGGTTTAATTTAATGGCAGGGAAACACAAAGCTGTGGCGAGTATCATGCGCTGCGTTATGAGCTTCTGCCATGGGCAAAAACCCAACGGCAAAAAGGATCACAACACCGAACAACATCACCGCACCTTGGTGAACGAGAGAGGAGGTATCAGAAGTCGGGACAGAAACATCCCTTGAAGATGGAGCAAGAATAGACATGACTTATTCTCCCTGGTGCCCACCCGCACCGATGAAGGATTGAACGAAAGCACAGGCCGGTCTTCGGGCTCAAAAGGGGATGCCGTACCATTCCATTTTGGAAGACTACGCCATCTTTACCTGTACCTTCCCAGCTATTGCCAGTGGCTTATACAGGCTACGCCTTTATCACCGATGCGGGGGCAGCGATGGAATTGGCTTAATAGCCGCACCATACTTCCCGATTATCCCATAGGGGCACCTGTGCGCTGACCGGATATCATAGTGAATTGGCTGACACTACGCAACCTTTCTTGAATTAACCTGCTGGAAAAAATCGACAGCTGGGGGGCACAGGTTATCCGTGATGTTAGTTTTAGGTAATCGGAAAGTTACTAGAAGACTCCAGTATCTTTAACCAATACTCTACGCCATAAAAGCGCTCGTCACCCTGTTGCATATAAATGAATGATGTGTTCGGAGATGCTCCTCTCATGCGTATGCAGTATACATCCAGCTTTAGATGTGATTGCATTGTCATTTTTTGGTCCAGATACGCGGTCGGACGTTCGATGACCAAGGACAATGTATGCCACTACTCTCGATCCTCGAACCAAAAGAAGCGAAACGCTTTGACTCGCCGCCAGCCTACACAAAGCAAGAACGCCTCGTCAATTTTCAGCTTCCACCTGCGTTAAAACGATCGGTATCTCACATGAAGGAAGATGTCAGTAAGGTTTGTTTCCTGATTCAATATGCTTACTTTAAGACAAATGCCAGATTCTACAGCCAAGCAAAGTTTCGCAAACGCGATATAACATACGCATGTAATCTGGTGGGGTGTAACGAGGTTGATATCTCAACTTACAATAGCAAGACATGCAACAAACACCGTATTAAGTTGCTCGAATATCGTGGTTGGCGCCAGTTTAATGAGAATCACCGCCCTATTCTTGTTGCTTTCGCTGAAAAACAAGCATCCCATCAATCAGAGCCAAGACTGATACTAAAAGGGCTCGTGGATCTTTGCTGGGATAACCAAATTACCGTGCCAAGCTATGAGCTACTCACAAAAATCATTACAGAGGCTTTTAACACCACGGAACACGCTCTACTATCTCGAATTGATCAAGCACTTTCTGGCGCCCATAGACAAAAGCTTAATGCTTTACTAGATCCAGGCCATCTATCTGGAAACCGACGCATGCCGCCAATTACGTCCTTCAAGAAAATTGAGCAAAGCATTAAACCGGGGAAAGTCGCTGAAAGCATTAAAGCTGCTCAGATTTTCAAGGAATACTACGGTGGATTGGAAATCGTATACGATTCTGCTGACCTGTCTGATCAAGCTACGAGGTTCTACGCTAAATGGCTAGAAAAAGCAGACTATCAACAGATCACCCAATTTAGGGATACAACCAAAAGCTATCTGTATGTGCTTGCATTTATTAAGGATCAATGCTTCCAGCGCCAGGACGCCTTGGTAAAAACCTTTATAAAGACTGTAACCGCTGCCATCCATAGCATTAAGTCAAAGCTGAAAGAACATGAAGAATCGACCAAGAAAGAGCGAAACGAGGCTTTACAGAAGCTTAATGACTCACATAAATCCTATATGTCCTTTGCCAAGGCTGTTATCGATGTCGTAGGAAGTCAGCATTCAGGCCCTAATGAGAAATACTACCGTATCGAAGAATTGGTCCATGAGTTCGGCGGGATCTCGAAGGAGGATGAAGAACGGTTAAATGAACTGGATGAGTACCTTAGCAAAGAAAGCAGAAACCAAGCCTATTATGATCTGATGGACAAAGAAGCGGCCAGACTACAGAGGCGCGTATCCAGAATTATCAGCTTTTTAACATTCGACAGGGAAACCAGTGAATCTAACCTCATCGATGCTATCGAGTACCTTTCAGAAACGGACTTTGAAGTTTTTGATGATGCCCCTGTTGACTTCCTGAGCGGACCAGAGTTAAAGGTTGTATTTCGTAACGGAGAGATTTTGCCATCGCTATATAGATCTCTCCTTTATTTTGAGATGGCGAAAGCATTCAAGGGTGGCAGGTTAAACTTGGCGCATTCTTACGAGTACAGAGCCATACAAAGCTACCTATTAGATGAAAATTATTGGGCAAAAAATAGACACGATATATTAAAACAGACCGGACTCCACCATTTTGCTGATGGAGACCAGTATCTTGAAACTCTCAAGGAAACGCTGCATGAGAAGTATGACTCAGTTAACTCCAGGATAAATGAAACAGGTAATGAGTACTTCTATCTAAATCGCCATGGTCAGCCCAGCATAAGAACACCAAGCATTGACACAAAAGACAAGGAGTTCATTTCAGATGCCCTTTCAGCATCTGGCTATATACCGATCTTGGATGTGTTGTGGGAAGTGAATTCAGCAACTCGGTTCACAGACTGTTTGAAACATCATAGCAACAAAAATGTGAAGATGAAGCCCAAGGAGGAGGTATTTTTAGCGGGCATTATCGGTAAGGGGTGCAATATTGGGATATCGAAACTTTCTAAGATATCAACCGGGATCAAAGAGCATTTGCTACACAATGCTGTCAACTGGCATTTTAGCCTTGAAAATCTACATGAAGTGAACAATAAGCTGGTAGAGACAATCGGGCACTTGGGATTGGCAAATAACTATCTCGCCAGACCAGCGATATTGCATTCTAGCAGTGACGGAAGAAAAGTAAATGTCAGTGTCGACGCCCTGCATGCCAATTATTCGTTTAAGTACTTTGGGAAAGATCAAGGGGTGACACTCTATACGTTCATCGATGAGCGGCAGGCGATATTTCACTCTACGGTGTTCAGCGCTTCAGACCGGGAGGCAGCCTATGTCTTAGATGGACTGATGAATAACAACGTTACTCCGAACCAAATACACTCCACGGACACCCATGGATATACTGAGAAAATATTTGGCGCCTCTCACATGTTGGGGGTTGATTTTGCACCCAGACTGAAGGACCTTTCTCGACAGCGGATATATGCGTTCTCAGCGAAAAAGACCTTTAAAAAGAAAGGCTATGTCTTGCTCCCTAGCCGGACAATTAAACGAAATCTAATACTGAAAAATTGGGATGATATCCTACGCTTTATGGCAACAATCAAGATGCGTCATTCTACGGCATCTCAACTCTTCAAGCGGTTAAGTTCTTATTCGAGCAATCATCCTCTGTATGAGGCATTACAGGAATTTGGAAGAATCATCAAGTCTCAATTTATTTTGGCGTACTATGACGATGTGGCGCTGCGGCAGCAGATTCAGAAGCAATTGAACCGTGTTGAGCTATCAAATAAGTTCTCGCATGCAGTGTTTTTTGATAATGATCAAGAGTTTCAGGATGGCGAAGTTGAAGACCAGCAGTTATCAGCTGTATGCCAAACCATTATCCAGAACAGTATAATCCTGTGGAACTACATGTACCTGTCTAAGATGGTATTAGAGGCCAAAGATAAGGAGCAAAAACAGCAAATCATTGATAGCGTGAGTCACGGCTCTGTGATTACTTGGAAGCATGTGAATCTGCGAGGTGAGTATAATTTCACCAGAAAAGCAGCAAACGATGCGCTTTTTGATTTCCAAAGGATCAAAGCTTTACGGGTGTAATGCGCATGCTGTTCGAAAGCTAAATATGTCGGTATATCAAAGGCATAGCTCACAAAGGGTAATAAAACCCTCCCTATATTGTTGGAGACCCAATGAAGCATGAAGCCGCGCAGAAGACCATAGAGCAGAAAACACCCAATGTAGAGCGATTTGTTGCGGTGGATATGGCGCTCTCTGCCTTGTCTCAATTCCGCCGCGACAACAACCAGATTTTCCTCGCCATTGTATTCTTTGTCTGTGCCCTCACCGCTGCCCTGACCCATCACCACATCGGTCTGCGGCCCATGCAGACAGTGATGGA
>PAPM01000034.1 GCA_002708905.1 Pseudomonadales bacterium
CTTGCGAAAGCCAACTTGCACGGGGCGAATGATCAAAAAGTGCTCGCTGGCGGTGATAGGGAAAGTGTCGGCGCCGGCTTCACGGATTCAGGTATCAGCTTGGGCGCGTAGAGCATCACCATTTCCATGGCTTTATCCATTAGGGACTGAACATCGAACTTTTCCAATTCCATGAGTTGTGCCTCTTCTTGTTGGTAAAAACTGTGTTGCAGATTAATTTACTGAACTGCTTACTGGGAACCACTTACTGAACTACTTACTGCCGCCGAAACCGGCCAATTCCCGCCGATAAACCAGTGCGTCTTCCCGCACATCCCCGGCCGGATAATAATGCTTGCGCCGCCCCACCTGCCGGAATCCGTTACTTTCGTAGAGCTTGATGGCAGGGTCATTACTCACGCGCACTTCGAGAAAAGCCTGTTCTGCCCCCATATCCACCGCCGCCTTCAATGCATGGTCCAGCAAACGGCGGCCGATGCCCCTGCCCTGATAATCCGGATCGACACAAACATTCAATACATGGCATTCCCCTGCCGCCACAAACACGATGATGTAGCCCACAAGGGATTCACGTTCGGAAATACAGTAACACAGATGGCCGTTACGCAGACTGTCGACGAACATACCTTCCGTCCATGGCCAGGGATAAGCCCGTTGCTCAATGTCCATAACCTGGGGAAGATGACGGAAGCTGAGCAAACTAATCTGCATGCAAGGTACAGCTCTAGGGTTGGGGGGTAAGCATAGGTTTTAGAAAAGCGAGCAGGTGATTCCAGGCTTCGGCTTTCATCTGCCAGTCGGATTGCATCGCCATCAGGGAGTGGCTGGTAAGAGCATCGCCGGATTCAGCATTAAGGGAGAACACCTCACCTACCGCTGCCGAGCCCAACACGGCAGCCGCCCGACGCCCCAGGAAAACACTTTTTGCCACCGCCGGCGCGCTGGCCACAAAGCCCAGCAACCCATCCCTCGCGGCCTGCGGATCGGCTGCAATGCGGGGATTATTTACCAGCGGCCAGCGATACAGCTTGGCGCCGTGCTGATCCAAGCCATCAGCACAGCCAAGCGCGCGCAACAAGTCGGCTACCATACGATGCTCAACTGCAGACAATCCCGGCGCATCAGGCTGGGCCAGCTCCACAAAGAGACGGAATTGATCCGGTATGGTGATCACTGCCAGTGCAAAACGCTCGGCTCTCACCGGACTCTTGGCCACGGTCTTGGCAACCGGCTCTGACTCCAGTTTGAGTTTGTTCAGATCCAGTTGCGGCACGGCATCGGTAACCTGGTTACCGGGCACAGCCAGGTCAGCACTCGGGGTACCGGGCTCTGCTTTGACTGTTGACACATCGGCAACAGACGGTTCAGCCGGTTCAGACGACGCAGCTTGATCTGAGGGTGCATCCGCCAGTGGAGCGGAGGAAGCTACCTCACTCCAGATTTGATCCGGTGCGAGTTCCGGCAACTCTGCGGCGCCGGCAATCGGCTCCAACGCGACGTATTGGGTAATACCCAAAGCGCTCAGGTAAGCAAGACGCTCGCTTTCCAACATCAATTACACACCTGCAGTTTGAGGATGGGCTTTTTGATTTTCAACGCTCAACAGATTCAGGGCATTAAGATACGCCTTGGCGGATGCCGTGACGATATCAATATCTGAGCCGTGACCATTCACAATGCGCCCGCCTTTCTCCAGGCGCACCGTCACTTCCCCCTGGGAATCGGTACCGCTGGTAATGGCGCTGACATTATACAATTCCAGGCTGGTGCCGCTGTTAACAATACGTTCAATGGCTTTGAAGGTGGCATCCACCGGGCCTGCGCCGGGACTTTCAGAGCGCTGCTCTTCACCACCTATATTCAGCACTACGCTGGCGTTGGGAGTTTCCCCGGTCTGGGAACACACGCTAAGGGAGACCAGAGAGTACAGTTCATTTTCAGCGGCTTGTTGTGTATCGCTCACCAGTGCCTGGATATCTTCGTCAAAGATCTCGTGCTTCTTATCGGCCAGATCCTTAAAGCGGTGAAAGGCCGCATTCAGTTCCTGCTCGGACTTGAGATTAATCCCCAGGTCCTCCAGGCGAGCGCGAAAGGCGTTGCGGCCGGAGTGCTTGCCCAGCACCATGCGGTTGGCGTTCCAACCCACATCTTCCGCCTTCATGATTTCGTAGGTTTCCCGGTATTTGATCACGCCATCCTGATGAATACCGGACTCATGAGCAAACGCATTGGCGCCCACAATCGCCTTGTTGGGCTGCACAGGGAAGCCAGTGACGGAAGAGACCAGGCGGGATGCCGGCACAATTTCCTGGGTATTGATATTGGTTTCGATGTTGAAAAAATCCGCCCGGGTGCGCACGGCCATAACGATTTCTTCCAGGGAAGCATTACCCGCCCGTTCCCCCAAACCATTGATGGTACATTCCACCTGCCGGGCCCCCTGGGTCACGGCCGCCAGGGAATTGGCTACCGCCAGCCCGAGGTCGTTGTGGCAATGCACTGAGAAAACCGCCTTGTCTGAGTTGGGCACACGCTCAATCAACTGACGAATCATGTCGCCATATTGTTGTGGCATCGCATAACCCACGGTGTCCGGGATGTTGATGGTACTGGCACCGGCATCAATGGCCGCTTCAATTACACGACACAGGAAATCCAACTCTGAGCGACCGGCGTCCTCGCAGGAAAACTCCACATCCTCACACAGGTTGCGGGCCCGTTTAACCGCTTTTACCGCTTGCTCCACCACCTGATCCGGACTCAGCCGCAGCTTGTATTCCATATGAATGGGAGAAGTGGCGATGAAGGTGTGGATACGACCGGCATTGGCATTCCGCAGGGCTTCCCCGGCACGATCGATATCGGCGTCCACCGCCCGTGCCAGCGAACAGATTCTGCTCTCCTTAATGGTATCCGCAACGGCCTTAACGGACTCAAAGTCCCCTTGGCTGGCAATGGCAAAACCCGCTTCAATCACATCCACCCGCATGCGCTCCAGGGCTTTGGCAATGCGCAGCTTCTCTTCCTGGGTCATAGAGGCCCCAGGGCTCTGCTCGCCGTCACGCAGTGTCGTGTCGAATATGATGAGTTTGTTGTCTGCGCTCATGGTTCTCTCCAGCGGACGGTTCCAGCCTTCCTTCAAAGACCGGCAACCCGAATTCAATTTACAAGCCAATTCTAATTTTCAAGCTATCTATAATGGGCCGGAAGCGGCGGAATCTCAACCGTTCGGACCAGTGGGCGGGTAACTATACCGGCCCGCCCCCCCGTTAGGCAAACCCTATGAAAGCAAGGCAAACCCGGCGCTCAGGGCAGGAGCGTGTTGGCTCTCAGGAACGCCAGCGCCTCATCGGCCAACACCCGGCTGGGAATGGATTCGGCGATGGGTTGGCGCCCGCCGCCGTGGTGAATGCGGATCTGAAACCAGTTTTTCGTACGGGAACCGGAACTGGTGCTGCTGTTCTTGTGGGTTTCCATGCGGGTCACCGAATCCAGGGCGATGGTACGGCGGTAGATCTCTTTACCCAAAAACACCCGCCGCACGTGGAGGTTTTGATGGTCAATGGCCGTATCCAGACGGGTGGTCGGTGTCAGAAAACCGATCAGCATAATCAGCAGGCCTATACCGCCAAAAACCGTACAGAACATCAGTTTCATGGGTATTTCGATAAGCCCCGGCCCGACGTTGGCGAAACCTATGCCCACACCAGCCCCAAAGAAAATAGTCCCAAACAGGAACAGCAGGATAGAACTGCCCTGCTCGCGCCCATAATCAGAATTCATGTAAAGGGTATCGCCCTTCTGTTCTATATTCAGGGCCTGAGCCAATTCCTGAGACCGCTGCAACTGCTGTTGGCGCTCCCGTCCGGGAATGCGAATCAGGCTCTGCTTATCGCCCTGATCCACCGGCACATCAAAATCCAATGCCAGATCAAGTCCGGGAATATCCGCTGCCGCATGCACCCGCCAGTGATGCCAATTCTGGGATTCCGGTTGCGATGGGGGCAGATCCCCGGGCACATCAAACAGAAATTGAACCCGGGTTTTGCCGGCTTCAATGCGTCCCGGCGCCATCATCATATCCTGCCAAAGCACACTGGTAGAGGTACGTTTCTGCCCCTTTGCATTGCGGGTCTCCCGCGAATGCAAACATTCCAGCCGCACTTCACATTGCGCATCCAGCGGCAGCGCCTTACTGATGAGTATCTCTCCCCCCACCTGGCCACCGGCCTGCCCAGGGTTGGGATCCATATACAGGCGGGATTGGCCATAGCGCACATGCAGAATAGATCCTTTGATCGCTTGCCAAAAAAGAAATAAACCAACCAAGGGAAACAGGAAAATCAGCAACAGCAGATAGTCCTCAGTGGAGCGGATGGAGCGAATCTCATGCCAGCCAGCCAAGATGGCGGGCAAGGAGATACCGTTCCAGACGACCGCAAAAAACCACATCCACCAGTGGCCCACGGCAGCACCCGGGGCAATAGGGCCGTGATTGCTGAAGTCCATTGTTGCTCCAGATTGGGCCACTTCGTCGGATGTCGCGGGCTCGGGTTTGCCTTTCATCACCCCGGCGCCGATCAAGGCCATCCCAATCAAACTGAATACGCCGGCAAAGGCAACCTGCATGGCCGTGAAACCCCAGCGCAGATTCGGGTCCAAAATGGATTCCTCCGGGTTTGATGGGTTGTACCAAACTGTGATGGCTTGGCCGTCCTTTCGAATTTGACTCAGTTTCCGGGCCCAGACTTGATGATAATCACCGATGTTATCCTTGCCGGTGTGGATGCCTACCCTGGATCCTTTATAAGTGCGTCCATCCACTTTAAATTTATAGCGGGCACGCACTTCATAGGTGGTACCGCCTTTGCTCGTGCGGGCGCTCTTCAGTTTGGAAGACAGCACTTTTCCTTGTGTTTGGCTCCAAGATGCCGCGTCAATCCAGACAGAGAACTCGGGCCACAGCTTGAAATAGCCAAACCCTATGCCAAAGCAAAAAAACGGCAGGCCGAACAGCGACAGTAACAGATTGCGTTTGCCTGCTTTCTTTGACAAGGAAATACCCGCCATTCGTAACTCCCCCACTGGTCATATTGGTCACATTTATATTCTAGACCGGTAGGGGGCTAACACAGCAAAATGCGCTGGCATAAAAAACCCCGCTCCATAGAGCGGGGTTTTTAAAAGCGCAGAGCTTCGGGGGGATGATGTCGGGTAAGGAGCAGCCATTGCTGGCCACCCCTCCCCTAAGAACCGTACGTGCGAGTTTCCCCGCATACGGCTCAAGCCTTTAAAAGCCCTACCCGAGGGTAGAACCGGCAACTGCCAAATTGACTAAGCCAAGTAGGTACACCTACACTAGACCTAGCTCAAGACGCTTAACCCTTAAATAAGGAGAAAGTGGCTAGACCGGGCCATATCCGCTCTAGTCGCAATAGCTCCATCTAATGGATGCTATTTCAACGGTACTTCGGCGGTTTGGCCGTTGTTTTACCATACTTTAACCCCCTTATTAAGGAGAATGTATGCGAATACATGTGAGTCTTGAGTTAGACCCGGCTCTCATCATCTTTGCAATCAAGGTTGCAATGATCATATTGCTGTAGATCGGTAAACGGGGGACAGAGGCGTCCCCCCTTACTTTCTACTGGAATGCAACATGCGATGGCAATTGGGATGCAACAACACCAAGTTATCCAGTTTGTCACTACCCCCTTTGCAGCGCTCGACGACATGGTGAATGTTCCAACCAGTGTCTTGCGTTATAAACTGCTTGCAGCAGGGGCAGCGCTTATCCTGACGTAACCAAAGTCTGAGTATCTTCCCCTTGCCCTTCATCGAATCCCGCCAAACCCGCTCAAGGCGCTGTTCGAAGTAGGACTCAAATGCCGGATCGTAGGGATTAGCCTCAGCCACGATCTTGGTGTGCCGCTTGATAGGCGTATCATTCGCATAGAGCAGATTTAGCACAGCCCCATCCGGTGATACTCCTTGGAAAGTCCAGTGACGGGCACCCACAGTCTTAAAGTACTTGTCTTTAATCCAGCGTTTACGACGATTTAAATGTCGCCGTTTGCACCATTGCCACAGCATTTTCCAGATACGGTAATCCACATAGTTAAACGTCTCCTTCGCCACCACTCCACGATGATAGTTAGCCCAGCCCCGGATAATCGGGTTGAGCAACTGCACTATCCGCCACGCAGGGGCAGTTTTGTTGTCGTTTAAAATGCTCCGTATTTTAGCCAGTACGTTTTTCACGTTCTTGTGACTCGGTTTAATCAAACACTTATCACCGTACTTGCGGACGTTCTGACCAAGGAAATCAAATCCCTCCGATATATGCGTGATAACGGTTTTCTCCTGAGAAAGAGAAAGCCCACGCTTGGCCATGAAGGCTTCCACGATAGGCTTGACCTCATCTTCCAACAGCTCTTTCGAGATGCCGGAAACAATGAAGTCATCCGCGTAGCGCACATAGTTGACCTTGGTCTTGTAGCTGGCTTTGGTGTTTTTCTTCCCAAAATGGGATTCCAACTCTGCTTCCAAACCATCAAGTGCCAAATTGGCCAACACGGGCGAGATAATGCCACCTTGCGGTGTTCCCGCTACCGTCGAATGGAATTGATCGGATTCCAAGTAACCCGCATTCAACCACTTCCGGAGAATGACGCTGTCCATCAGGACATGATCAATCAGCCATTGGTGGTCGATGTTATCAAAACACCCTTTGATATCGCCTTCCAGCACCCACTGGGCAGAACTCTTGCGACTGAGATTAACAAAACACTGCTCAATCGCATCTGCCGTGGAGCGCATAGGGCGAAACCCATAGGAATTACGGTCAGCTAATGTTTCCGATACTGGCTCTAGCGCTAACAGGTAAAGTGCCTGCATTGCTCGATCCTGCATAGTCGGTATACCCAGCGGACGACGTTTGCCGTTTGCTTTAGGTATATAGACACGCCGCAGCGGTTTGGGCTTGTAGCCCTTACGTTGCAACCGGAAAATAGCGTTCCATTTATTCTCGGGTGTATCCCAACATTCACCATCAACACCGGGCGTTTTCTTACCCTGGTTTTCGGTGACTCGTTTCACAGCTAGAGCTTTAGCCGAAAACGAGCGAACCAACATCCGCTGCAAAGCTTTCACCTTGCGCCATTGTTGGCTCGCAGTTGCCTTCGCGATTCGCACCTGCAGCTCCCTCACCCGCCGATGACTGGTTTCCCAGTCAATCGAATGCCAACCAGCGGTCGGGTGGGAAGACGCAGGTACGTCAACTGAAGTACTCATCTTGCAGTCCTCCTAGAGATGTGGAACACCCCTGATTGACGAAGACAGTACTTCCCCTTGTGGGGAAGTTTGTCCCCACAAGGGTGATGGTTAATAGAAAGCTTTGCAGGCTTTCACGCGATTAAAGACCAGATGGAAGTCAGCACACTTTCATGTTGGGGCAAAGTTTGAACCCCTATCCCAGCCATTACAGCCAGGCATTCGCTTTTTCCATCCTCCTTTGCCCGCACCCCCAACAGTTCGCCTTACGGCTCGCCTGCCACCAAGCTATTTGCCGGGGCGGGAATACGGGTTTACCGAGTTCCATTTCTGATACACGATTGGGTTAGGTTCTGCCTATCCACCGAAGGCCGCATGTCAGCGTACTCCCAGATGTAAAAGGAGTAACCGGCCTCGTACCTTTTGGTTAGAGCCTGTCAGCATCTTAGGCTCGTCGCGGTTGACGGTGTTTATCAGCAGTTCACATATGTTAACCATACCAATCAGCCTAGTGTCTCATCCGCGTGATGCTCGCAGAATCCCGTCTAACTTTCGCAAGTCAAACGACCCGTAAAGGGACTACATTGTCAGGACGCTTCGCACAACACCGTTACCAGTGATGCACTATCCCTAGGCTACTATTGGCTGAACAACAGGTCTCGCTAACCAGCTTGCGTGCAAGAAGGTTGAGACAATATCAGAAATGGCTTACGCCGAAGGACTAGCCTTAGCGCAACCACAGGTGACGCAATATAAGGAACGCCAAGCTTACGCGAAGCGCTCCATATATTGGACTGGTCGCTGTACAAGAAGACACAGCGGGGAACGACTCTATTCTGGGCCTGACATGTAGAATATGCCAGCCAGTCAGTGGTCGCCCGGTATGGGACGGACAGAACAAATGACCCTGCAAAGCAGAGAATCTGAGCTATCTGTTTGTCGGCATCAATAGCCGACAATGGGTTACCTCAGAGAGGTTACCCGGCGTCGGACTATTAAAGCCCGTCACCGGGTTGGTTTAAATGCTATTTCTGCGGAGGGCAAGCAGGTGATAAACACCTGCCTGGGACGTAGTCCGCGTGGCTAGCTACCCTTGCGACTCTCGTCGCACTACATCATGCCGCCCATGCCACCCATTCCGCCCATGCCACCCATATCGGGCATGCCGCCGGCGCCTTTCTCTTCAGGCAGGTCAGCAACCATGGCTTCAGTGGTGATCATCAGACCAGCAACAGAAGCAGCAGCTTGCAGTGCGGAGCGAGTTACTTTGGTTGGATCCAGAATGCCCAGCTCGATCATGTCACCGTATTCACCGGTGGCCGCGTCGAAACCGAAGTTACCAGAACCGTTCTTAACCTTATCTACCACAACGGAAGCTTCTGCTCCGGCGTTGGTAGCGATTTGACGGATAGGTGCTTCCATTGCGCGCAGAGCCAGGTGAATACCGGCAGTCTGGTCGTCGTTAATACCTTCCAATACACCGATGTTGGACAGAGCGCGAACCAGTGCCACACCACCGCCAGGTACCACACCTTCTTCTACTGCAGCACGAGTAGCATGCAGAGCGTCTTCAACGCGGGCTTTCTTCTCTTTCATTTCCACTTCAGTGGCAGCACCAACCTTGATTACGGCAACACCGCCAGCCAGCTTGGCTACGCGCTCTTGCAGTTTTTCTTTGTCGTAATCGGAAGTGGCTTCTTCGATCTGCTGACGGATCTGCTTAACACGGGCCTGGATTTCAGACTCTTCGCCGGCACCGTCTACCACAGTGGTGTTTTCTTTGGTGATGGATACTTTCTTGGCAGTACCCAGGTCATCCAAAGTGGCACCTTCCAGAGACAGGCCTACTTCTTCAGATATCACAGTACCACCGGTCAGGATCGCGATGTCCTGCAGCATGGCCTTGCGACGGTCACCGAAACCAGGTGCCTTAACGGCAGCAACCTTAACGATACCGCGCATGTTGTTCACTACCAGAGTCGCCAGCGCTTCGCCTTCAACGTCTTCAGCAATGATCAACAGAGGCTTGCCGGACTTGGCAACGGCTTCCAGCACTGGGAGCAGGTCACGGATGTTGGAGATTTTCTTGTCAACCAACAGGATGAATGGGCTTTCCAGCTCAACACTCATTTTTTCCTGATTGTTGATGAAGTAAGGAGACAGGTAACCGCGGTCGAACTGCATACCTTCCACAACGTCCAGTTCGTTTTCCAGACCGCTGCCTTCTTCAACAGTGATAACACCTTCTTTGCCCACTTTTTCCATCGCTTCAGCGATGATGGTACCTACAGAGTCGTCACTGTTGGCAGAAATGGTGCCTACCTGAGCGATGGCTTTGGAGTCTTCACAGGGAGTGGACAGTTTTTCCAGCTCAGTAACAACGGCTGCGGTCGCCTTGTCGATACCACGCTTCAGGTCCATTGGGTTCATACCAGCGGCTACCGCACGCAGACCTTCAGACACGATGGCTTGAGCCAGAACAGTTGCAGTGGTAGTACCGTCACCAGCCACGTCGTTTGCCTGGGACGCCACTTCTTTAACCATCTGCGCGCCCATGTTTTCGAACTTGTCTTCCAGTTCGATTTCTTTCGCTACGGACACACCGTCTTTAGTGATAGTGGGAGCGCCGAAGGCTTTGTCCAGAACCACGTTACGGCCTTTGGGGCCCAGAGTTACTTTAACTGCATCTGCCAGAACATTAACGCCTTTCACCATTTTGGCACGGGCGCTGTCACCAAATTTAACTTCTTTAGCTGCCATGATTATTTCCTTTTGAATTCCTGAGTTTCTTCAATCCGAGTGTTTAAACCAGAGGTAAAGCCCTAGCTTTCCAGAACACCGAAGATTTCGCTTTCGCCCATGATCAACAGCTCTTCGCCGTCGATTTTTACGGTGCTACCTGCGTACTGACCGAAGATAACTTTGTCACCGGCTTTCACATCCAGAGGGCGGGTTTCACCATTTTCTGTCACGCGACCGGGGCCAACGGCCAGAACTTCGCCTTGTGAAGGTTTCTCAGTAGCAGAACCCGGCAGAACGATGCCGCCAGCGCTTTTGGTTTCCTCTTCAACACGACGAATCACGACGCGATCATGCAAAGGACGGATTTTCATGAGTTTTCTATCTCCCAATTAGCCTTGTTTTTAGCCAAGTTTTATACAGCGTTTGAAGCGACCCCTTAACTAGCACTCCAAACCTTAGAGTGCTAATAATAGTGTCGCAGATGCGTCCGTCAAGAGCCTTGTGAGGTTTTATCGACTCTTTGTCGGGGATGCCCCATAACTGGGGTTGCAGGGGATGATTTCAAGGGTTGGTTACAAGTTTTTTTCAGAAGATGGGTCAAGAACTAGGACGATTCGTCTTTTTTCTCCACTTCACCCTCAATTATGTAATGGCCTTGACGGTCTTCACTAACAACCGGGCCGGTGGAAGAAGCTTCTCCCTCATAGGTCTGACCAGGTTTTGCTCTCTGGGTTGTACCCCTGGAATCCCAGGTACGCTGGTAAACCCAGACATTCCCCTGCCCCGGGCCGCGGGCAAACGCCTGCATCACTCCTTTCTTGACTATGTAGGAGGCAAAGGCTTTCCTGGTCTGAGGCATCAGCAGCAGGAAGCCGACGCCGTCGGTGATAAACCCCGGCGTAATCAACAGCGCACCGCCCAGCAACAACATGACACCTTCCACCATCTCCACACCGGGCATCTCGCCCTGTTGCATGCGGTTGTTGAGACGAACCCAGGTCTCCACGCCCTGCCAGCGGAACATGAATGAGCCCATCATGGCGGTGAGCACCGTCAGCAGGATGGTGACCGGCCAACCGATGGTCTGGGCCACCTGACCCAGCACAATGGCCTCAAGCAGTGCGAAAACAAAGATAAATAAAAATATGCGCCCGAATCCCATTTGACTCTAATCCTAACTGGCTTGTGTCCTGATTGGTGTACGGGCCATTTCCACCAAAATCGCCCTGGCTTCCTCTGATGTGGTGACAGATCGCTCAAATTCAACCCTATGCAGGCGATTGGCGACCCGCAGTGTCATGCCTTCACTGTCGATTGCGGCCATGGTGGCATCGCCCGCCGGATTGGGTATCGCGGCCAACTCAGAGTAATGTTGGATGGCATCAGCGTGATCCTCATTCATATGATCCACAATGCGCTTCAATTGTTCCGCAGTAAAGGGATTGGCCAGGATGGTATCTCCGGGGGACAACCAGCGAGCCTGGCCGAAACCTTCGATGAACCGCAACTGCACCAGATTAAGGCGATAGAAATCAAAATCCAGCTCATCGTGATAGCCCCTGGCCTGGGGAAAACAGCGGTAATAGCGCTGGGCCGCCTGATCCACCTCTGCAACAGCCTCTGCCTCCGCCAGCAGGGTAAGACGCTCCACCTGCTGAATATCCCCCTCCTCAGAGTTCGATTCCAGTAAGGTCAGGGAGACTTTGGCGTTGTCAGCGATGTTCTGGGTATGTTGCGCCAGACGGCTGATCAGAATAAGCGGCTGACCCGTTTCATCCAGACAAAAAGGCACCACCGAGCCAAAGGGAAAGCCCGGGTATTTTTTTGAATGGGTGCTGAGCACGCCACTGAATACAGACTGTAACACCAACCGCGCCCGTTTACCGGCTTCCATATCCATCCCCCGCTGTTACTGAATTGCGAACTTTGTCGAGCCAAATCCTGATGGTAACATGCCCGCAGATATTTGCAGGTGGGGGCGATGTTTCCGTATGAAGGGTAAAAACTGGGCAAGCTGGCTGTTGGTCTGGTTATCCTGGAGTTCATATGCCGTGGCGGAGGAACCGCTGGACAAAGAACCGGCCAACTATGCCTTCGCAGCGTACATGGGCAGTGGTTTGTACGGTGCCACCGATGCCTCGCTCTTTGTGCTGAATATTCCCATGACTTTCCAGTGGCGCGACCGGGAAGACATCCGCATCCGCCTGTCCACCTCCGCCGGCTTTTTCGATTACGGCCGGGACAACCTGCAAGAGCTGGAAATACCCGACTCCATCGGCACCCTCACCCTGATTCCCGGCGTCGAAAAAGTCTATTCCGTGAATGACCGCTGGGAATTGATTCCCCACATCGACTACGGCTACGCCAAAAACTTTTCCACCAAGGAAGAAGCCCAGGTTTACTCGGTGGGTTTGCACTCCCGCTATTACAACCAGGGCGATCTTGATCGGCACGTGTGGGTAAACAAAGTGGTTCTGGCCGGCTACCGCACCTTTGCCAGCGACCTGCAGGACAACTACGTCAAGCTGATCACAGGCTACGACTATAAAACCAATCTTTATGTTTCCCTGAAAGCGGGGATTGCCATTCCCACGGTGTACGGTTCGGTATCCTGGAGCTACAACGGCATTGATTATGCGGAGAAATGGAAAGACGGAAGCGTAAGGGATTTGAATTACGAGCTTGGTGTGTCTTTATATGCTCCCAAACCGATCGATCTGTGGATCACAACAGTGGATCGGATCGGTCTGGGTCTGCAACACAATGCGTTTGGTCAGGTTATACGTCTGTTCGCCGGAACACCTTTCTAAACAGAATTGCCACTTTAAAGGAAACCCTGTTTACAGTTCCGTCGCCGACTTTAGCACCGGCGCCTGCACCGGCTTTTCCAGGGAGACCGCATAGGCTTCCGTGTGTGTGACAACCACGGTCTGCCCAATTCTCAGCTTGGTGATATTCTCTGGATTCTTGATCGCCACCACCCGAAATTTACCGTTGGGATCTTTCAGGGTACCCGTCATGTTGACGGCGTTCAGGTCCACGATGGTACAGACTGATCGAAACTGTTTAAGCGTGGCACCGGCTGGCAGCTCTTCCGCTTCCGCCTTCACGGTATGGTTCAATTCCAGATAGGGTTGCTCAAGCTCTTCCGCTGTTGGTTCGCGAACTTCGTACAAAGCGGACACAAAGAAATCCACCTTGACGCTGTCCCCCACTTCGACCTCATCGAGGCGCTGCACGTGATCGCCCACCACCAGATGTTTGAAATGGCCGTCCGGCCCACGCAACACCACTTCCCTGGTTTCCAGGTTAATGGCCTCGACTTTCTCGGTGACGGATATCAGTTCAATATCTTCGCGCCCAGGCGCCTGCGCTAACGCCGGGAGCTGCCACAGCAACCCTATCATCCCCAAAACCCAAGCTGACGGTTTCAATAATTTCATCAATCGCCCATTCATACCCATTCATCCCTGCCCATTCAAATCAACTTATGATAATCAATTGAATAACAACGTTTTTTAAGCACCTGCCTAGCTCGACTAGCAGGCCTTCTGCCAGAACATTACTCCACTTGCTGATGGATGCCAAGGCGTAAACAATGGGCTGACGTCCGGACCACAGCCCCTTACTGGCCACTCCCCCTCTGGAAATCCGGGTTCAAAACAGGAATAATCGCGACTCGCAAGTCAAGCCGACTAATTAGAGCGTATTAGAAAGCGGACCATTTATAGAGGGTTAGTAGTTATGGATTTAAAAGATAAAGTTGTTGTGATCACCGGTTCCGGCCGTGGTTTGGGTCGGGGTATGGCTCTGGCGTTTGCCCAGAAAGGGGCCAATGTTGCGGTTGTGGACTTGAATGCAGATGACATCGCGGAAACCGTTGCCCTGTGTGAAGCCGAAGGCGTAAAAGCCAAGGGTTACACCGTAAACGTCGCCAAGGACACTGAAGTAGAACAGCTGTTCAACGACGTGGTGGCCGACTTCGGCACCCTGAGCGGTGTCGTAAACAACGCCGGTATCACCCGTGACGGCCTATTGGTAAAAGCCAAAGACGGCGAAATCACCAAGATGTCCACTCAGCAGTGGCAGATGGTCATCGACGTCAACCTGACCGGCGTATTCCTGTGCGCCCGTGAAGCCGCCGCCAAGATGATCGAACTGGGTGTG
Organism: Pseudomonadales bacterium; assembly: GCA_002708905.1. GTDB lineage: Bacteria > Pseudomonadota > Gammaproteobacteria > Pseudomonadales > Ketobacteraceae > Ketobacter. The sequence goes on from PAPM01000034.1 coordinate 14,182, forward strand.
GAAGAAGGCGTAATCGTCAGCATTTCCAGCCTGGCCCGCCAGGGCAGCTTCGGCCAGACCAACTACTCCGCCGCGAAAGCCGGTGTGGTGGCCATGACCGAATCCTGGGCGAAAGAACTGTCCCGTTACAACATCCGAACCGGTGCCATTGCTCCCGGCACCATCAACACCGACATGATCGCCGCCATGAAACCGGAAGCCCGTGATCGCCTGATCGGTGCGGTGCCTCTGAAGCGTTTGGGTGAACCCAGCAACATTGCCAAAGCCGCTACCTTTATTTTCGAAAACGACTACTTCACGGGTCGAGTAGTGGAAGTGGATGGTGGCCTGCGTTAATCGCTGACTATCCCGGAAGCGTTGAAAGGAGTGGTTTTCTACCGTAAGCGAGCCTAACGTAGAAGCCACTCTTTTTTATGAGCTGTTTTTTTATGGTTTGTTTTTAATGAGCGCCAACCAGGAAACCAGACACAGCATCATTCAGGTGATCGGCGCTATTCCCAAGGGCAAAGTCTGCACCTATGGCCGCATAGCCGAGTTAGCAGGTCTTCCCCGCCACGCCCGTTTCGTGGGCACAATCCTGAAGCAACTCCCCAACGACAGCAGAATTCCGTGGCACCGGGTCATCAACAGCCAGGGCCGGATTTCCTTTCCGGAAGGGACAGACAAATGGCAACTGCAAAAGCAGAAGCAGGAACGGGAAGGGATTACGTTTGTTGGGGACCAGGTGCCGCTGAAACAGTTCCTATGGTGACACCTTATCCTGGGCAGGATGTGCCAGCTCCAGATGCTTCGACGCCAGATAAATAAAGAACAGCACCGGCAGCCCGAGCAGACCAGTAATGGTGAAGAAAGGCACGTAGCCCACCGCCTCTACGATCGTGCCGGAGTAACCTGCCGTAAGCTTGGGAATCAAAGTCATCAGTGAGCTGAAAATCGCGTATTGCATGGCGGTGAATTTCACGTCCACCAACGCAGACAAGAAGGCAATAAACGAGGCGCTGGCAATGCCCGCCGCCAGGTTGTCCGCTGACACCACCGCGTACAGCACATATTCGTTGTAGCCTACCTGGGCCAGCAGGATAAAACAGAGATTGGTCACCACCACCAGGATGGCACTGACGGAGAGCATCAGCATCACCCCCAGGCGCATGGTCAGTATGCCGCCCACCAAGCCACCCAGGATGGTCATCCAGACGCCGAACAATTTAACTGCCGTGGCAATCTCTTCTTTGGCAAATCCCATCTCGGTATAAAAAATATTGGAGATCACCCCCAACACCACATCGGATATGCGAAACAGGCTCACCAGACATAAGAGAATAACCGTCGTGCGGGCACCATAGGTTTGCAGGAAATTGCGAATCGGTGCGAGATAACTGGTTTCCACCAACTCCCGGTTGGCGAGCCCTATCAACACGATGATCCGGGCAATCAGGTAGGCGATGAATACCGCAGCCCCAAACCGCAGCACTTCCAGCAGGAAAGCCATCAGGTTGCTATCGAGAAAACCGTACATGGTTTTGAGCCCGGTTATCCCCATTCCGCCCATGAAAAAAGTACCGACAAAGCCTGAGGCTGCAATCACAAACAAAAGGCACAGTCGCAGGTAATCCGAGTTGGCAAAGTGGTAATCGCGCTGAACCGCAGCAGGCTCTTTGATAAAAAGTGCAGTCGCCACCCCCACCAGCATGAACAGGGGAATAATCAGGTGGGTCATACGCCAGGCTTCGTAAACATAGTGTTCACGCGTAGTGCCGAAATAAGCCGCCAGATAGAGTGCTCCTGCCCCGGTAACAATCATCCCCAAACGATAGCCGGCAATGTAGGTGGCGGACATCATCGCCTGCATATCCGCATCGGCCGCTTCGATACGATAAGCGTCAATCACAATATCCTGAGTGGCGGAACTGAAGCCCAACAACACCGCTGCGGCTGCCATTATCAACACCTGGGTGTAGCCCTGGGACGGGTCAGTTATCGCCATCAACAGTATCGCGCTGACGATGCCCATCTGTGCCAACAGCATCCAGGAACGCCGGGGGCCAAACGCACGGGTCAACCAGGGAATCGGCACCCGATCCACCAACGGCGCCCATACAAATTTGAAGGAATAACCGAGGGCAGCCCAACTGAAATAGGTCACCTGGGACTTCTGAATCCCCGCTTCCAACAACCAAATGGAGAGCGAGGAAAAAATCAACATGATCGGCAAACCGGCGGAGAACCCCAGAAACAACATGATCCAGACCTGGGGCCTCAGCAATACCGAAAGACTTTCACGCCAGGAATGGTGGAATTTCAGGTTGTTACTCATAAGTGGTGGGCCCGCCACAGGATGTCAATTGAGAGGTGCCAAGGCATGCTAACCAAAAAAACCGGTTAGGCCAAAAAAATCCAATAAATCAGTGGGCTATTTCACTTATTGGCGCCCGCGAATTAGACATATTTAGCACTCTCGGCCAAACTTAATCCCCAGTAGACAATAACGAATAAAAACAAACCGGGATTGAAATAGGTTCTTATGCCGAACGCTGACCTGCCCATTATGATCGTGGACGACGCCAAGTTTTCCGGCGCTGTCATTGGACGTACACTGAAAGCGGCCGGTTTTAAGGACATACGCACCGCCAGCAGCGCCCAACAGGGCCTGGCCATGCTGGAATCCCGTCCTGTGAATGTCCTGATTGCCGACTGGCTGATGCCGGAGATGGATGGCCTGGAACTGGCCGGCCGGGTGCGCCAACTGGACGAAGCCACCAACCACTTCACCTACATCATGCTGCTGACCGCCAGGGAAGGAGACCAGGCACTGCGTCAGGCCTTCGACCAGGGCGTGGATGACTTCATCAACAAGTCGGTCATGAACCAGCAACTCCTGCCAAGGATCTATGCGGCGGACCGCCTGTCCTGTTTGCAGAATCGATTGTTGCAGGAAAACCAGTTGCTGGTGGAATCCAATCAACGTTTCAAGAAACACTCGCTGATTGATCCCCTCACCGGTTTGGGCAACGGCCATTTCGCCATTGAGCGCCTTACCGCCACCATCAAGCACTCCCAATCCCGCCAGGGTGCCGCCTGTCTGATGGTCATCAACCTGGATAATTACAAGGAACTGATGACCTCCCACGGCAAGAAAATCATGCGCGAGATAGTCGTAAGCACCGCCCGTCGGTTGCGCCAGTTGGTACGCCCGCTGGACGTGGTGGCACGGCTTTCCAACGAACAATTTGTCGTCGTCACCCACCAACCTGATATCATGCAGGCAAACGCCGTAACCTATCGCCGGATTTACGAAGCGTTGAACCTGAAGGCCGTGAAGACCTCGAAGGGATTTGTAAACATCAAAGCCGCCATGTGTATGTCGGCTGCCGATGAGGAAACCGGCTTTCCCTCGGCGGACAAAATGCTGGCGATTACTCAACAACAAATCCCCAGCGCCCGGGAAACCGGTCGTTTGATGGTTATTCGCTGGCGTACCGCTAAATAAAATCGGCACCGGATCATGACAACAACCTGGCATATTCTGGGACCCGGCGCCATCGGTTCCCTGTTCGGCTGCTATCTGCAACAGGCCGGTTTCGGCGTTCACCTGATCGGTCGTAATGGCGGTGGGCCACAAACCATCGAACTGGTTGAGTCCGATATCATCACTCGTCATCAGTTTGAAGAAGCCCCGCCCGACCAGCCCATCAGCCACTTGCTGGTGACGGTGAAAGCCCAGCAAACACTGGCAGCCATCGAGGCAGTGCGCCCACGCCTCGCCCCACAGCCCCGTATTCTCCTGCTGCAAAACGGTATGGGTGCCTGGGAAGCGGTGGCAGAACGGCTCAGGGGCGCGATTCTCCTGCTGGGCACCACCACTGAAGGCGCCAACCGCCCAGCCCCCAACCGAGTCATTCACGCCGGTTCCGGAGAGACTTACATCGGTGCTCTGGAGACACGCCATCAAACCGAGGCTGAAGCGTTGTGCCGCCAGTGGGCCAACTTGCCCCTGACGCTGGCAGCAGATCCCAACATCCACGGCAGGCTCTGGCGAAAACTGGCCATCAATTGCGCCATCAACCCGCTGACGGCGATTTATGACTGTCCTAATGGGGATTTACTACAGAACCCGCATGCGCTGGCCCAAATGGAAGCGGTCTGCACTGAAGTGGAAGCAGTCATGACCCAAGTGTTGGGGGAGGAGACCCGGGGACTTTTTACCCTGGCCAAAAGTGTCGCGGCGCAAACGGGGAACAACATATCATCTATGTTGCAGGACGTACGCAAACAGCGAACCACGGAAATTGACTTTATTACCGGTTATCTGTTGGAACAGGCGCACCGACTGGGATTAGCCTGTCCCAGCAATCAGGCCTTGCTGAATCAGGTTAAGCAGATGTAATGAAGCTTTTGTCACCGGATTTGCGGGAAACACTGTTGGTGGCGCAATTGAGTTCAGAATGTCGATTCAGCGCGTCCAATGCCAACTGTTGACACAGCAGTTCCAACTCCTCGTTGCCCGATCCGGCGCACAGCACGTAGGCCATGTTAGCAGTGGCTTCCAGTTGCCCCAGAACATAGCACTCATGCTCACTGCCGCGATGGGTCAGCGCGGTTCGAGAAGCTGCATTTAACAACTCCCGAAGCAATTCAACATCAACACCCAATCTATTCATGCTGCCCTCCATCTCCAACTACTGCGGCAATTTCAGGCCAAATCGCGTGTCCGTCGACTTGACCCACCTAAAGCTTAGTCGTAAATTGCAGCCCGATTCTGTGACTTTTGATACAAAAACTGGCCGCATTTCCGCATAAATTGCTTGTTCAGTAGCCGATCAATCCATAATCCATAACCAAAAGGAGTAAATCCCATGGGCAACCGCCTTTCCAAGATATATACGCGCACCGGAGACAAGGGTAGTACCGGTCTTGGAGACGGAACCCGTGTTGATAAGGATAGCTTACGAGTTGAAGCCTATGGCACTACGGATGAACTGAATTCGGTTATAGGGATGGTGTTATCGGAAGCGGAGGTAAGCGAGCCTTTGCGGGGGTGGCTATTCGAAGTTCAACACGACCTGTTTGATCTGGGGGCTGAGCTTTGTGTCCCCGGCCACGTGGTGCTGACAGAGGCCTTTGTACAGCGCCTGGAACAACACATTGACGCCATGAATGCGGACCTGCCCTACCTGAAGGAATTCATTTTACCGGGCGGCAATCGGGCTGCCACCGCCTGCCATTTGGCCCGCACCATTTGCCGCCGATCCGAGCGCCGGGTGTTAAGCCTCTCGAAACAGGAGCCCGTCAACGAGTGGGGCCTTAAGTACCTGAACCGACTGTCTGATTTTCTGTTCGTCGCGGCCCGCGTGCTGGCCCGCGCCAATGGCGGCGAAGAAGTGATGTGGAACCGAAAGCGCTTTGAATCATGATTGATTTGATCCTTGGTGGCGCCCGTTCCGGAAAAAGCCGTTTGGCAGAAAAACGGGCACTGGCCAGTGGGAAACAGGTTATCTATGTCGCCACGGCCCAAAACCTGGACGGGGAGATGGGAGCGCGTATCGATCATCACCAATCCCGCCGCCCTGCTTCCTGGACCACGGTGGAAGAGCCGGTGGACCTGGGTCAAACCCTGGCCAAGGTCGACTCCCCGGATACCGTCATCCTGATCGACTGTCTTACCCTTTGGGTTTCCAACCTCTTGTGTCTCGACAACGGCTCCCACTTTGAAAAGCACAAACAGGCTCTGCTGGCAGCGCTGCCTCAGTTGCAAAGTGACCTCATAGTGGTGAGCAATGAAACCGGGATGGGCATTGTCCCCATGGGCGAACTCAGCCGTCGCTTTGTTGACGAAAGCGGCTGGTTGCACCAGGAACTGGCGGCCCTCTCCGATCGCGTTACCCTGGTGGTCGCCGGTCTCCCCCATCAACTCAAACCAGCAAAGACTTCATGACAGACTATCGATCCAATCCCTGGTGGGCAGAGCCCGCCTCAGCACCCAGTCAGGCCATGCTGACCGCCGCCCATGAGCGTCAGAATCAACTCACCAAGCCACCCGGTGCACTGGGCCGGCTGGAGCAGATTGCCATTCAACTGGCCGCCATCCAGAACCAGCTCAAACCCAACCTGGAGCAGGTCTTTATTGCCGTGTTCGCCGGCGACCACGGCATAGTGGAAGAAGGGGTATCCGCCTTCCCGCAAGCAGTTACAGTTGAAATGCAGCGCAATTTTATCAATGGCGGTGCCGCCATCAGTGTTTTGGCAGGAGAGCTGGGCGCTACACTGGAAGTGGTCAATACCGGCACCCACGCTGTGCCGGAGCAGTTGCCGGGGGTCATTCACGCCCCTATCGCCAATCAGACCGCCAACTTTCTGCTGGAACCCGCCATGACCGATGACCAGTGGCAGCAGGCGCTGGCGTTGGGACGGGCTTCTGTGCAACGGGCTCACCAGCAGGGAGCACAACTCTACATTGGCGGTGAAATGGGCATCGGCAACACCACCGCCGCCACCGCCATGCTCGCGCAACTGGCGGATATTTCTGTGGCCGAAATTACCGGCCCCGGTACCGGGCTGAACCAACATGGCGTGCAACACAAGATCAAAGTGATTCGGCAGGCCTTGGCACAGCATGCCCCCTTACTCACCAGTTCGGCGGCCATATCCCGAATCCTGGGCGGATTCGAAATTGCTGCCTTAACCGGCGCTTATATTGCGGCGGCTCAGGTGGGCATAGCGGTTATTGTGGACGGTTTCATTTGCACTGCAGCAGCGGCAGCCGCCCTGCAACTGAATCCATCAATCGAACCTTACCTGTTCTTCAGCCACTGCTCCGCCGAGCCCGGCCATCAACGGATCATTGAGCATTTGGGTGTGCAACCCATTGTGGACCTCAACCTGCGATTGGGTGAGGGCAGTGGTGCCGCCACCGTGGTACCACTGCTGCGGCTGGCCTGTGCACTGCACGGTAAGATGGCGACCTTTGCCGAAGCGGCCGTCTCGAAAAAACTGGAACCCTGATGATGTTTGGCTCACCGGCAGAACAACGCAAGATCACCCTGGACCTGATCCGCCACGGGGAACCGGAAGGTGGCGTGCGCTACCGGGGTTCCATCGACGACCCCCTGTCTGAGAGCGGCTGGCAGCAGATGCGCTTCGCCACGGAACAGGCCATGGCCGCCGGCACCTGTTGGGATGCCATCATCAGTTCCCCCATGCAGCGCTGCCAGGCGTTCGCGTCAGAATTAGCCCAGGCGCGGAAACTGCCCTTAACGGTGCAACCGGATTTGCGGGAATTATGCTTTGGCGAACTGGAGGGCCTCACGCCCAAGGATGCCTGGGCCCAGTATCCGGAGCTTCTGCAACGGCTATGGGAGGATCCGGAACTGCACACACCACCGGGGGGAGAATTGTTTACGGAATTCAGCGCACGGATCAGCGCCAGTCTGGATCAGATACTGGCATCGCCACCAGGCGATCATATTCTGGTGGTGGTTCACGGTGGCGTGATTCGCTCGGCCCTTTCCCATTTTATTCACCTTACCCCCAAAGACAGTTTTCGGGTGGATGTTCCCTATGCCGGGATGACGCGCTTTAAAATTTATCTGGAAGAAGACGGTCAGTACAACGCCGCCCTCAGTTTTATTAATCGCTTCAACGGCAAACCATGAATGCGTTGTTAATTGCCATACAGTTCCTCACCCGGCTGCCCACAGGCAAAGCGGACTACAACGCTGCTGATGTGAAAGCCTCTATCTATTGGTACGGTGTGGTGGGGCTGATCATCGGTGCTGTGTTGTGGCTGGCGTCATCCATATTGCTCTGGATCGCACCACACATCAGTCCCGCCATCGTAGCTGCGTTATTGGTATGCCTTTGGGTCATCATCAGCGGCGCGCTGCATTTGGATGGTCTGGCAGACAGCGCAGACGCCTGGCTGGGGGGAACCTGTCCAGAAAAAACGCTGGCGATCATGAAAGATCCCCGCAGCGGCCCCGCCGGCGTGACCAGCATTGTGTTGGTGCTGCTGATTAAGTTTGCCTGCCTGCAACAATTTGTGGTGGAAGCACCGGCCCTGTTGTTATTGGCGCCCTCCCTTGGACGAGGGCTGATGCCGATCCTGTTTCTGCATACACCGTATGTGCGGGACGGCGGTTTGGCGACCCCGTTCAAAGAGGGTTTGGCGGAATCCAACTGCTATTTGCAGGCGTGTTTACTGGGCCTGTTGTGGATCGTTCTCGTTGGACTGCCTGCAATATTCGCGTTGCTGTTAGTGGGAGTTGTGTTCTGGTGGCTACGCAATCTGATGCTGAAACGTATTGGCGGCACCACGGGCGATACCGCTGGAGCCACCGTCGAAATTGTGGAAGCCATTGCACTACTGGCCATTGCTGTGGCCGTCTCTTGATCCTGGTTTATCGATTCAACCAAGCAGCGACCGAATACGATTCAGATCCAAATGCTGTTCCGTTGCATCCGCCAGGCGATTAATCTGACGTTCCCTTTCCTGGTTGTAATCGAACTTGTCCACCTGAGCCAAACCGGCCCACTTAAGCACAGTCTCAATGGCAGACTCGGTATCAAACAAGCCGTGCAAATAGGTGCCGATGACCTGGCCATCCTCAGAACAGGCGCCATCGTGATCGCCGTTTTCAAATCTTACCAGTGGCCGTTGCAATGCTGCTCCCGTTGAAATACCGGCGTGAATCTCATAGCCCGCACAAGGCGCGTCAGTGGGCAACAGAACACCGGCCCGACGCTTTAATTGTTTGTCCGGCAACAGCTGGGTTTCCATAGCCAGCCAACCTAGTCCCAACTCATCGGAAGGCGTACCCTCAATACCCAAATCATCCACCAGGCGTTGACCCAGCATCTGAAAACCGCCACAAATGCCCAGCAGTTTGCCGCCGTAGCGCAGATGTTTCTGAATCGCCTTATCCCAACCCTGCTGCTTCAACCAGCGCAGGTCGGCGATCGTATTCTTGCTCCCCGGCAGAATAACCAGATCTGCCGCCGGCAGCGCTTCACCGGCACCAACATAATGAAAATCCACCTGGGGATGCAGCCGCAGTGGATCAAAGTCGGTGTGGTTACTGATGCGAGGCAAGACCGGCACCACCACTTTCAAGGCCTGCTGTGCCTTATCTATCGCGTCCAGGGGGTTGATACCGTCTTCGCCATCAATGTGCAATCCATGCAGATAGGGCAGCACCCCCAGCACCGGTTTGCCGGTATGGGCCTCCAGCCAATCCAGTCCCGGTTGCAGTAACGCAATGTCGCCGCGAAAACGATTGATGACAAACCCCTTGATCCGCGCCTGCTCCGATTCACTGAGCAATGCCAGGGTCCCCACCAAATGGGCAAAGACGCCACCCTTATCAATATCGGCCACCAGAATCACCGGGCAATCCACCGTCTCAGCGAAGCCCATATTGGCAATATCCCGGTCCCTTAAATTGATCTCCGCCGGACTGCCTGCACCCTCCACCAATATCAGCTCGTATTGCGCTTGCAGGCGTTGATGGCTTTCGAGCACCGCGTTCATGGCCAGGGTTTTGTACTCGTGGTACTCCACTGCGTTCATTTGGTGGCGGGCCTTGCCATGGATGATCACCTGAGCCCCGATGTCCGTGGTGGGCTTCAGCAACACCGGGTTCATATCCACCACCGGCTCCAGCCCGGCTGCCGCGGCCTGCAGGGCCTGGGCCCGGCCGATTTCACCGCCATCGGCCGTCACTGCGCTGTTCAACGCCATATTTTGAGGCTTGAACGGCACCACAGAAACGCCCTGGCGGGCAAACACCCGGCACAGTGCTGCCACCAACGTGGATTTTCCGGCGTCGGAGGTGGTGCCCTGCACCATCAAAGTATTGGCCGTCATGCTACAATCGCTTCCTTTTTCCGGCTGGCTGAGAAACGTGCTTATTGTAGTGATTAAAATTCTGATTGCACTGGGTTTGGACCAGTTACTGGGTGAACCCAAACGCTGCCACCCGTTGGTGGGCTTTGGACAGCTGGCGGGCAGGGTTGAAGCCAAACTCAATTCGGTGGGGGTCGCCTCCCCCTCCATCCAGAAAGCGCGCGGGGTCTTGGCCTGGTTGGTTCTGGTGCTGCCCTTTCCCTTGCTGGTAGCAGGGTTGAGCTCCACTCTGGGACATTCCATCTGGGGCTTCACCCTGGACGCAGCCCTTCTCTACCTTTGCATCGGTCGCAAAAGTTTAAAGGAGCACGGCCTGCGGGTATTCAATGCATTGCATGAAGATGACCTGAAGCAGGCTCGCTTCCACACCAGCATGATCGTGAGTCGGGAAACGGAAAACCTGGATGCGGGCGGTTGCTCCCGGGCCACCGTCGAATCCATTCTTGAGAACGGCAACGACGGTATTTATGGCGCCCTGTTCTGGTTTGTGCTGTTCGGCGGGGCCGGTGCCGTGCTGTATCGACAGGCCAATACCCTGGACGCCATGTGGGGTTATCGCAATAAACGCTATCTCCACTTTGGCTGGGCGGCGGCAAAGCTGGACGACCTGCTGAACTATCTGCCCGCCCGCCTGTGTGCCCTGTGTTATGCACTGGCCGGCAACCGCCATTTGGCGTTCCAATGCTGGCGCCGACAAGCGGCAGAACTCAGCAGCCCCAACGGCGGCCCGGTTATGTGCGCCGGTGCCGGTGCACTTAATCTGGAGTTGGGTGGCCCAGCGGTTTATCACGGCACTGTATTGCAAAAACCTTTCTTCGGCGGCTCAGACACCGCCCGGGCGGACCACATTCCGGCAGCACTGCAATTACTGGATCGATCCCTGGTGATTCTGATCGCATCGCTCTGGATTCTCTGGATTCTCTGGATTCTCTGGATATTACTGACCTGACCATGATTGATCGCAACATGAAAACGCCTCCACAACACGGCGGACGTCTGCAGGCAGCGGCAGAGCAGTTCAATATTCCGCTGAGCGATTGGCTCGACCTGTCCACCGGTATTAACCCGGTTAACTGGAACGTGCCCAGCATCCCCCAGCAGATTTGGCAACGGTTGCCGGAGCGCTATGAGCAACTGGAAGCAGCGGCAGCACAATATTACGGTGCCCAGGTCCTCGCAATCCCGGGCAGTCAATGGGCCATCCAAAATCTTCCAACCGTTTTAAAAGCAGAACGGGTCTGGTTACCCAAAGAAGCTTATGAAGAGCATCAGTACTGGTGGCTTCGGCATCAGCGCAATCTTTGCTTTTATGAATCGCTAGCCGCCATCACACCAAACCAATACGATGCCGTGGTATGCATCAACCCCAACAACCCCACAGGCAATACCGAATCCGTTGCTGACATAATTGAATTAGCCGACAGGCTGCAGTCGTTGCAGGGTTATTTAATCCTGGACGAAGCCTTTATGGATCCAACACCTGAACATTCGGTGCTTTGCTACGATCAAGAACTGCCGGCCAGTCTGATCGTGTTGAGGTCACTGGGGAAATTTTTTGGACTGGCAGGTTTGCGTTTGGGGTTTGTGTATGGTGGTGAATCCATTCGGGAACATTTACAGCGGCAGTTGGGCCCTTGGGCGGTAAGCCATCCGGCAGCCTACATTGGCGAACTGGCTTTACGGGATACCAACTGGCATTGCTACGCACGAACACAGCTTAAGGAACAAAGCAATCAGCTCCAACGGCTGTTGCTACAGATTGTGCCAGCCAACAACCTGCGATCCACCCATTTGTTTTGCACATTACGACTGACAGAAAGCAAGGCGGACTCTTTATACAACCATTGTGCCAGGCATGGAATTCTTGTGCGGCACTTCCCACAGTGGGCGAAAATCCGGGTCGGGTTAACGACAAAAAACGGCATGGAGCGGCTTCAATCTGCATTGCAGTGTTGGGAAACTTAACAACGTTTGCACATTGCAAAAAGGGCGAGATTAAAAGTTCCCAAAATTATTAATATTATTTTTCATATACAGCCCGTTGTTCAGAACAGAAGCCAATATAAGGTTTAAACCGAGAGGCAATCTTACTGAATTTTTTATTCCAAACAAGCTTGATTTAACCGGCAAAAATCACAAAACAGATCTTAGAAAAGTGCAGCCTTCACCACGATTTTTTTCTCTCTGCTTCCAAAGTCATTCTTTTAAAAGACAGTTTCTGACAATTATTGACACCCGCGACAATCATGCCAATTGCAGGTTATTACCAAAAGCTACATTAATGAACCGATATTTCATTGAAACATTCGTGATTCCGGTCGATCTTAATATGAGGAGACGATGAAACAAGACAAAGCTAGCTGGCAGGTTCCTTGCTTCACTCCGGTATAGGCAGTGTTTTGACAGGAGTATCAATAATGGGCATTAACTGTCGCGAGTTTCTCGAATATGTGATCCAACCCACTTTGCGTTTGCTGGGTGTGGAATCAGCGAAAGCGGAGCAACTCCTGCTGGCAACAGCGTGCCACCAATCCGAAATGGGCCATCACCTGCAGCGGGAAGGCGGTATTGGAATGTATGGCATTACTGAAGAGATGCACCAGAACGTTTGGGATCATTATCTGGCAATGGATCCGGACCTGGCCAGCCAGGTAAGAGGTATGGCGTCGCAACACGAGTTCCCGAAATCACCCCATACCGAATTGGTCACCAACCTGCTTTACGCCTCCGCCATTGCCTGGATGGTGTATCAGCACAAAGGTATCAAACTGGACAAAACCACCACGGCGGAAATGCTGACTGACATCTGGCAACGTTGCTTTATGGATCGCCCCATTAGCTTCAAGGAGCGGGATGAGTTTATCCGTTGCTGTGAAAAGTTTGATCCCAATAAAAAATCCATTGCCGCCTGAAGACAGCAATGGATTTTCTAAAGTGACCGACCTGGCCGAATTGACTACAACAGGAGCCGCCGAATATCCGTCAGCAGACTGGAAAGGTAGGTGGTGAAGCGCGCAGCATCTGCTCCATCAATCACACGGTGATCGTAGGACAAAGATAACGGCAACATCAGCCTGGGTTCAAAATCCTTTCCGTTATACACCGGCTTCATCTGCGAGCGCGACAGGCCCAGAATCGACACCTCTGGCCAGTTCACAATAGGCGTGAATGCGGTACCGCCAATTCCACCCAAGGAGGAAATAGAGAAACACCCTCCCTGCATGTCACCAGGTGACAGCTTCTTCGCCCGCGCCTTCTCACTCAACACCTGCATATCCTGGGCGATCTCTTTCACGGACTTTTTATCCGCGTCCTTGATCACCGGCACCACCAATCCGTTTGGTGTGTCCACCGCAATCCCGATGTTGATGTATTTCTTAAAGACCAGGTGCGTGCCTTCCGGATTCAGCGAGCTGTTAAAACGGGGAAACTCCTGCAGGGCTTTGGCACAGGCTTTTACCATGAATGCCAGTATAGTGAGTTTAATTCCCTGCTCTTTCAGTGCTGCCGTTTCGGATTTACGGAAGGCTTCCAGGCTGGTGATATCCGCTTCATCGTATTGGGTAACGTGGGGAATATGCACCCAGGAACGATGCAAATTGGCGGCGCTGGCCTTGTTGATCTTGCTCAGCTCCACACTCTCCACTTCACCCCATTTGGAGAAATCCATCTCCGGCAAGGGCGGCAAACCTGAACCCGCTGCAACGGTTTCGGATTTGCCCTGCAAGCGCCCTTTCACATACTCGTGCACGTCTTCCTTGAGAATTCGGGCGCGGGGACCGCTTGCTTTAACTGCAGCCAAGTCCACACCCAATTCACGGGCCAGACGACGTACCGCCGGACCGGCGTGTACCCGTTTGCTGGGTCCGGATGCGAGTGCAGTGCTGGCGGCCTGTGGAACCGCTTTTGCGGGTGTTGAAGGCGCCTGCGGAGCCGGTGCCTTTTCTGCCGGATTGGCAGGGGCAGTGGCAGAATTCTTGGCAGCCTCGGCCGATCCGCCGACCACCAGCAACTCCAGCACCGGTGTGCCCTGGGAAACCTTGTCCCCCACTTTCAGCAGCACCTTGCGCACGGTGCCGGCTTTAGGGCAAGGAACCTCCATAGTGGCCTTATCCGATTCCAACACCACCATGGTTTGTTCCGGCTCCAGTTGGTCTCCCTCCTGCACCGACACTTCAATAACATCCACTTCTTCCGCACCGCCTATATCAGGCACGGTTACCGTTTCCATCTGGCTGCTGCTGGCGGCCGCGGCTTCAGCCTTTCCGGGTTCCGGCTCTGGTTTCTTCTCTGGTTCGCTGGGTGGCGACTGCTCGGCCTTGGCTGAAGACTTTTCCGCCGCAGGCGCAGCAGAACCGGCTTCTTCCATTTCCATTTTCGCCAGCAGATCACCTTCTTTCACCGTCTGTCCTTTAGACACCTCAAAGGAGGACACCACGCCACTGAACGGCGACGGCACTTCCACTGTTGCCTTATCGGATTCCAGCACCAATAAGGTTTCTTCTTGCTCAATCCGGTCACCGGGTTTAACGGTTAACTCAATTACGTCGACCCCATCTGTACCGCCCAGATCGGGCACAAACACGTCTTTCACTGCCATGTTCGTTCTCCTCAATCACACGCTGGGTGGGTAGGGTTTGTCTGCACTGATATTAAAGCGACGCAAGGCATCAGCCACTTTGCTGCGGCCTATAAGGCCCTTGTCCGCCAGAGAAGTCAGTGCCGCCACCGTGATGAAGTAACGATCCACTTCAAAGAAGTGCCGCAGCTGTTCCCTTGAGTCACTGCGGCCAAAGCCATCTGTGCCCAAGGCCGTGTAGTGGTTACGGACAAAGGGTCGAATCTGATCAGCATGGGTCTTGATATAATCCGATGCAGCGATCACTGGCGCCTTGCGGGCGCGCAGAGCCTTGGTCACATAGGGCACCTTGGGCTCTTCTTCCGGATGCAGCATATTCCAGCGCTGCTTCTCCAGTCCTTCGTTGCGCAACTGGGTGAAGCTGGTGACACTCCAGATGTCAGAAGTCACACTGTATACGTCCTGGAGGATTTCCGCAGCGGCTTCCACCTCCCGCAGAATGGAACCACTGCCCAACAACTGAACCCTGAGCTTGTTGTTGTCATCCCCCTCTTTCAGCAGGTACATGCCTTTGAGGATGTCTTTTTCCACCCCGGCGGGCATGGCAGGATGTTCGTAATTTTCGTTCTCCACCGTGATGTAATAGAAAACGTTTTCCTGCTCCTGATACATGCGGCGCAGACCATCGTGCAGCACTACCGCCAGCTCATAGGCGTAGGCCACATCGTAGGCAACGCAGTTGGGAATGGTTGCTGCCAACACATGGCTGTGACCATCCTGGTGCTGCAGCCCTTCACCATTGAGCGTGGTTCGACCGGCAGTGGCACCAATGAGGAAGCCTCGTGCTTGCGCATCACCCGCTGCCCACGCCAGGTCGCCGATGCGCTGGAACCCGAACATGGAATAGAAAATATAGAACGGGATCATGGGGTGATTGTTGACGGAGTAAGACGTTGCCGCGGCAATCCAGGCGGACATGGCACCTGCTTCGTTGATACCCTCTTCCAGAATACGACCCTTGATATCCTCCCGGTAATACATTACCTGCTCGGAATCTTCGGGCTTGTACAACTGCCCCACAGCGGAATAGATTCCCAGCTGACGGAACATACCTTCCATACCGAAAGTACGGGCTTCGTCCGGTACAATGGGCACCACCCGCTCGCCAATGGATTTCTGCTTGATCAGGGAGTTCATCATACGCACCAAGGCCATGGTGGTGGACATCTCACGACCACCGGAACCTTCCAGCAGGGGTCCGAACACGCCCAACTCGGGGATCTCCAGTTTTTCACTTTCAGTGCGGCGTGAAGGCAGATAACCGCCCAACGCATTGCGGCGCTCATGCAGATAACGCATCTCGTTACTGTCGTCGGCCGGACGATAGAATGGGATTTTTTTCAGCTCTTCGTCATTGAACGGCATGTCAAAACGGTTACGGAATGCCTTCAGACTCTCCATATCCAGGGTCTTCATCTGGTGGGTCTTGTTAGCGGCTTCACCGCTGCCCATGCCATAGCCTTTAACGGTTTTCGCCAGAATCACGGTAGGCTGTCCCTTGTGGTTCATAGCCGCGTGATAAGCTGCATAGACCTTGAATGGGTCATGGCCACCGCGATTGAGATGATAGATCTCATCATCGGACATGTGGGAAACCATGGCTTCCAACTCCGGATACTTGTTGAAGAAATGCTCCCGGGTATAGGCACCACCATGGTTTTTAAAGCTCTGGTATTCGCCGTCCACGCATTCTTCCATGCGCTTGCGCAGCACACCCTCGTTATCACGGGCCAGCAGCGGGTCCCAGCGCCGCCCCCAGATCACCTTGATCACGTTCCAGCCGGCGCCGCGGAATACCCCTTCCAATTCCTGGATGATTTTACCGTTACCCCGCACCGGACCGTCCAGGCGCTGCAGGTTGCAGTTCACCACAAACACCAGGTTATCCAGCTTCTCGCGCCCGGCCAGGGATATACAACCCAGGGATTCCGGCTCATCGGTTTCGCCGTCCCCGAGGAACGCCCAAACCTTACGGTCGTCCTTCTTGATCAGCTCCCGGTTCTGCAGGTATTTCATGAAATGGGCCTGATAGATGGCCTGAATCGGCCCCAGCCCCATGGATACGGTAGGGAACTGCCAGAAGTTGGGCATCAACCAGGGATGTGGATAAGAGGACAGGCCCTCCCGCCCCACTTCCCGGCGGAAATTCTCGATCTGCTTCTCCTGGATACGCCCTTCCAGAAAGGCGCGGGCGTAAATGCCGGGGGCCGAGTGCCCCTGATAGAAGATCAGGTCACCGCCAAAGGCCTCATTGGCCGCACGAAAGAAATGGTTGAAGCCCACGTCATAAAGCGTGGCGGAGGAAGCAAAGCTGGAAATATGTCCCCCCAGCTCATCATCGGACAGGTTTGCCCGCTGCACCATGGCCAGCGCGTTCCAGCGAATCAGGGAACGAATGCGGCGTTCCATAAAGTGGTCGCCCGGCATCTGCGCCTGATATTCAGGGGCAATGGTGTTGATATAGGGAGTGGTGAGATCGTTTACCTGCAAACCCGCCTGCCGGGCTTTTTCACCCATTCTGTCGAGGAGGTATTTGGCCCGTTCCGGCCCCTCGTTCTCGAGTACGGAAGCCAGTGCTTCCAGCCACTCCTGGGTTTCGACAGGATCACTGTCACCATAAAAACGTTCACGCGTCATAAAGACAAAACTCCTGGTCTACGAGGGCTTTTGGCCCTGCATTACATTCCGTCATTCTCAACAGTATAGGATTGGGATGACACTTCTGGTCACCTGGGATCCGGATGGTGTTCCGGCTCAGGCAATAATGGTTAGCACCGCAATAACGACCAACCAAAAAATGAACACATTGCTGCGCAAATCTTGAACAGCATGAAGACGACGGGCTCCCTCTGATGCCATATCTTCATCGCTCATGGGCAGCTCCTGGAAATCCAATCCCATTTTTACTGCCAGCTTAAGCACCACTTCCGCCTCTCGATCAGTTGCCCGAAAGCGGCGAAGCGCTACCGCAACCACTTTGCCGTTGAAGCAAAGCGCCGCAATGGTCAACGCAATGGCCCGGGCAGGAACCCCGTCCAGTGCGTACAAAAATTCCGTTCCTATTTTTTTCCAGCCCGGGCGTTCGTTGTCGTCATCACCCCGCTCCAACAGCGAGGTCAGCACATACAACACGAGACCGGCCAAGCCAAATATGGCAAACCAGAACAAGGGGGCAAACAAAGTCTGGTTAATTCTTACCCAGTACTGGGTAATGGTCTGATTCAGCAGCTGGCTGGGGCTGACCATACGCCCGTAATCAAAACTGCTGGAGCCATGTTCATAAGCCGCCTGCCATTCCTGATTACGCCAGCGTTTCAGAAAAGGCGTTAATGCCGCTTCCACCTTGCGATAATCCAGGATGGCCACAAACACAACGACCGCTGCCACCGCCTCCAAAAATGAGAAAAACCAGCGATCGTGCATTTCTGCAAAATACCAGGCCAGCAAAACAGGGGGCAGGATATAGAAGCCGTAGCCAAGGGCCGGATGAGCATTGTTCAGGAAGGACAGCTGCTGAGCCCGTTTCATGTAGGCCAGACCCCATTGGCAGTCGGCGAAATAGCTGGGCACATACGATTCCTTAACGCCCCATAGCGCCACCAGTAATGCCAACAGTGTCATCCAGCACTCCTTCTTGTTATTAATTAATAGCCTAACAGATTATTGCCATCTTTCCCGAAAAAACTGTTTACAAATCATGACAATCCAAGCGCTTTGTTCAACTTGTCCCAATCAAAGTGAGGGCCGGGATCGGTCTTGCGCCCAGGCGCTATATCACTGTGCCCTACGAGCGCATCCGGCTTGATTTTCGGATAGTGAGAAACCAGCGTTTCAATCACCTGTTTTAATCGCTCGTATTGAACCGGCTCGTAGGCACTGTCATCGGTCCCTTCCAACTCAATGCCGATAGAAAAATCATTACAGTTTTCCCTTTCACCATAGCAGGATTTACCGGCATGCCAGGCCCGCTGGTTAAAGGGGACAAACTGCACGATCTCACCATCGCGACGGATCAACAGATGAGAGGAGACCTCCATCTTATGGATCTCCTCAAAATAGGGATGTTCATCCGCACACAGGCAGTTCTGAAAGAATTGCTCTATATGGTTACTGCCATACTGCCCCGGCGGCAAACTGATGCAATGGATAACGATAAGGTCCGGTTCGATTCCCACCGGGCGCTCATTGCAATTGGGTGACGGCACCTGCTTTGCCCCCACCAACCAATGATCTTTGATTTCCACGAATCATTTCCTGATAACTGATGTACCCTTTATTGAGCCCCTTAAGTTACAGGAAAAAATGAGTCGCAGGCAAAAAAAAGCTGCCACTAGGGCAGCCAGGAAGGGTGTAAAAAGAAAGGATTCGTGACAGTGAAATTCTGAAAATGAATTCTTTACAGATTGGCCTCTTTGACCTTGCGCAGATTGCCAATCACATTCTGTAACGCCCGATCGAACAACAGAGAATCTTCGAGAATCAGCACTTCACCTTTTTTCAAGGCGTGGGCCAAGCCCAGAGTTGTTTTCTCATCAATCTTCACACCAGTTCGGTTTACAAATATCATCTTGTCGGCTGACTTGATATGGGCTGCCAGCTTGCAGCGGGTCTTGTTGCCGGCATCGCCACGAAACTCCAACCAGGCGCCCACATTGAGCTTCTTGGCTTTCTGCAGATAAGGATCATTGTCGGGCAGTGCCTCCAGCTCCGCATCCGGAATGGCGGCGGCCGTTCGGGTGATGTCCAGAGCGGTCACCTTGCCCCGCTCCGGCAACACCGGGGAAGCGCCCATACGCTCCATATCTTCAGTAACTGCGGCCACCAGGTCTTTGGCCGGATCCTTACGATCGTCCAGATGCTCCGGAGTCTCACCTCGCAGCACCTGCATTTGCAGTTGCTCAAGTTCAGTCAGCATCTCGCCCATTTCAAACGGGTTGAACGATACACTGTTCAAGCCCTGGCGCAAGTTTTTCAGCAGGATAGGAACGATGTTGAACAGTTTTTTGCGTGCCGCGTCATCTTCCGTGGGCGCCACGCTCAGCAACAGATGATCGATGGTTTTGACCGCACCCAGCCAGTTGTTGCTCTCCGGGCCATACTTCAGAAAAACCAGTTTCAATACAGCCATCCAACCTTCCGTCAGCAACCGCACCACCACTTCCGGAACGGTTTTTCCATCCAGACGCTTGCGCACGGTTTCCAGGGCGGTTTTCTCTGCCAACTGGGCTTT
This sequence comes from Pseudomonadales bacterium, assembly GCA_002708905.1. GTDB lineage: Bacteria > Pseudomonadota > Gammaproteobacteria > Pseudomonadales > Ketobacteraceae > Ketobacter. The sequence goes on from PAPM01000034.1 coordinate 33,949, forward strand.
TGCCTTGCCTTCTTCCGCCGCCTTGGTACGCTGCTCAATCATCTGGGCACGACGCACCTCAGTCTGCATAAACTGGGTGAAGTCATGCAACAACTCGTCAAACAGCGCGGCATCTTTTTCGTATTCACTGAGAATGCGTTGAGCCGTGGACTGGATTTTCTTGAACACCATATCCTTTTGCAGCTGGTCAGCATCTTCAGTCAAACCAATGCCGGCACGGGCCAATTCATTCAGCAGCTTGCGGGCAGGATGACCACCGCGGCTGAAGAAACTGTAATCCTGAATCGCCAGTTTCAGATAGGGTATCTGCAAGCGGCCAATCGACGCTTTTACCGGAATCGGCAGGTTGTCATCATCCAGAATAAAGTCGAACAACATGGATACCAGATTAATGACATCGGTATCGGTTTGCCCCACTTTCTCAGGGCCCTGCTGATTTTCCCGTTGACGCAGCATGTTGGAAACCACACCACGCACGTTGACCTTGGGCAGACTGACCTTACCGCTGACGACATCGTCACCCTGAGGTTGAACCTGCTGTACCCGGGACAGCATGTCGAACAGCTCAGCATTCGTCATCTCCCGAGCGTTTTCTGCCGCTGAACCAATCGGTCCGGAGACCATATTGGTCACCGTAGGCACATTGCGAACGGATGCCAGCAGGGTCTGCAATTGGGTGAAGAACTCATTGGCCGCTTGCTTGGCGGCGCTTTCCTGGGGCTCTGCTTTCTGTTCTTCCTGTTTGGATTCCTTGGCACGGCGACGCACTGAGGAAAGCTTAGGTGTTCCCTTTAAATCAGGGAGCACACCGGCCTCGGCCAAAACCGCATTGGCTGTATCCAACACCACGTCATAATCAGATACCACAAACTTGTCGAACAGCTTGTACAACACAAGTCGCTTCTTGATATCACACTGAACGATTTGTGTAGCGCTATTGAAGGCTTCGCAAACTTGTTGGGGATGGAACGGGTTGTTCTTCTCATTGACTTTGACATGAGAGTGAACCAACAACGCTTCCATACGGGTATTCAGCTGGTAAACCTTGTCTGAAAACTTGCTTTTGGCTTTGGCCACCATACCGTCCAAAGCCACATTCATTTCCAGATCGTCATCGGCAACCAGTGACAATCCTTCCAATGAGGAAACCGCTTCCAGTGACACACCGTCCGCCGCAGAATGGGGTAGTTTCTTAAACAGTACATTGAGTTTTTGATAGAAATTACGCTCAATCTCTTTGCGATTGAGGCGTAACTGGCGCATGGTTTCGATGTAAGCGTCTTTGTCCTTTTCGCTGTCCGCTTTTTCTGCGTACTCAAAGAAGGTATCGTCCGCTTTATCAAACACGTCGGACAGAAGCTGATGCAACTCTTCCAGAGCCGCACGGCGTGCCTTCATCAGCACACTGGGCAGACCAGCATTCTGTTGGGCCTTTTCATTCTGCATGGTGTTCACTGAACCATTGAGGGAAGCCGACATCCCATTTCCATTGACACACCGAAGTTCTGGCTTCTGATTCATGGCTGTTAGCCTCGTCTATGCGCACATACATCTTTTACACAAAGTCCACTCAACATCCATTTAACTGCGAGCGTGATCCTGTCTCTTCTGTGCCGACTGACAAACTTTGTCATCTTTTGAAAGATTGCAACACGTCAATAGCAGTATAGGTGTGATTTTGTAACGTACCTGTCGGATGAGAGCTATTTGGGACCTGGATCACAAAGAAAAACGTCTATTTTTTGAGCTTTTTCTGCCGTTTTTTTGACGGAAAAAATGACTAACCAATAACCCTTTGATATTCGTAAAAAATGCAACTTTGGCGTAAAATCGCCCCACACTAACTAATCAGTTTCAGGTGGGCGGGATGCAAAACCTAACCGAATTCCTTTCGTGGCTTAGTGGCAATATCCTGTGGGGCGCCCCCATGTTGATCGCGCTTTCGGTAACCGGCATCGTACTGACTGCAGGGTTAAGGTTCGCCACCATCCGCAAAATCCCGTACGCATTCCGCCTGCTGATAAAGGGTAGGCACTCTACTGAATCCGGGGATATCCCCCCCTTCAGCGCGCTGATGACCGCCATGTCAGCCACAGTGGGTACGGGGAACATTGCCGGGGTGGCCACGGCCATTGCCATGGGTGGTCCGGGGGCCCTGTTCTGGATGTGGAGCATTGCCCTGATCGGCATGGCGACCAAATACAGCGAGGCGGTGCTGGCCGTGCGCTTTCGGGAGCAGGACGATCGGGGCAACTATGTGGGCGGCCCCATGTACTACATCAAAAATGGCATGGGGAAAAACTGGGCCTGGCTCGGCAGTTTGTTTGCTTTGTTTGGTCTACTGGCCGGTTTTGGTATTGGTAATACGGTGCAATCCAATTCGGTGGCAGACGCCCTGGAAGCCACTTATAGCATCCCCCATCCTGTAACCGGCGGCATCCTGGCGATCATCGCCGGCCTGGTATTGCTCGGTGGCATCAAGCGCATTGGCCAGGTGGCTTCCAAACTGGTTCCGACCATGGCGTTTCTGTATGTCGCTACTGGTCTGATTTTTATCCTGCTGAATATCCAGGCAGTACCTGAAGCCATTGTTCTGATTGTGGACAGCGCCTTTAACGGTCACGCGGCTGTGGGTGGCTTCGCCGGAGCAGGCATCATGGCCGCAATTCGCTTTGGTGTTGCACGCGGTGTGTTTTCCAACGAGGCCGGCCTGGGCAGCGCCCCCATTGCCCACGCGGCGGCGCAGACCAATGATCCTGTCAAACAGGGCTTTATCGCTATGCTGGGCACCTTTATCGACACCATTATTATCTGCTCCATCACCGGCCTGGTGATCGTCATGAGTGGCGCCTGGACCCAGGGCGCAAGCGGTGCCGAACTTACCCAGCAGGCATTCGACATCCTGGGTTACAACTACGGCGCCCATGTGGTTGCTATTGGTCTGGCCCTGTTTGCCTTTACCACCATTCTGGGCTGGAGCTACTACAGCGAACGCTGCGCGGAGTATTTGTTTGGTACCAGTGTGATCATGCCATTCCGGTTACTCTGGATTCTTGCCATCCCTGCTGGCACCATACTGTCCCTGGATTTTGTCTGGCTATTGGCGGATGTATTAAACGCCATGATGGCCATACCCAACCTGATTGCCCTGCTGGTGCTATGCCCGCTGGTATTCAAACTGACCAAAGAATATTTCAATAAGTAGACTGTTAAAGTAGACCCGTATGACACCTGATTACCGCCTGGAAGACCTTACCCGCACCGTCGCTTTCGCCATTGAGGAAGACGTTCGCGACGGGGATATCACCGCCGCTTTGATTCCGGAAAGCAACATGGCAAAAGCGCGAGTAATTACTCGGGAAGATGCAGTAATTTGCGGTGTGGACTGGGTCAACGAAGTGTTCCGGCAGATTGATCCGGAGGTGAAAGTGCTGTGGCAAGTGGCGGACGGAGATCGGGTTAAACCCAACCAGGTTCTGTTCGAACTGGAAGGAAAGGCTCGCAGTCTGCTCACCGGCGAGCGCTGTGCACTGAATTTTCTGCAGACGCTGTCAGGCACCGCCACTATTTGCCGCCGCTATGCCGATCTGGTGGAGGGCACCGGGGTCAAATTACTGGACACACGCAAAACCATTCCGGGATTGCGTACCGCGCAGAAGTATGCGGTTACCTGCGGTGGATGCTTTAATCATCGGGTTGGACTGTATGATGCGTATTTGATTAAAGAGAATCATATTGCGGCCTGCGGGGGGATTGCAGCAGCAGTTCAAACTGCGCGCAGGCAAGCACCCGGCAAACCGGTGGAAGTGGAAGTTGAGGACTTCGTTGAACTGCAACAGGCGCTGGATGCAGGCAGCGATATTATAATGCTGGATGATTTCAGTATTGAGGATATGGTGAAGGCGGTGCAGCTGGTCAATGGGCAGGCGAAGCTGGAAGCGTCCGGTGGGGTGACGGATGAAACCCTACGGGCGATTGCGGAAACCGGGGTGGATTATATTTCCATTGGCGGTTTGACCAAGCACTGCCGGGCAGTGGATTTGTCGATGCGGATGTCATAAGAAAACCCGCCGGGTTTTACTAAGGCTCTTCACAACCCGTAGGCAAATAGCTTGTTTTCCAAGCCGTTGCCGTCGCGCCATTGATAATACAATCCCAACTACCATCCACCGTGCGGTTCATGGTTACAACAGTATTAGCTATTCCCGTGGACGCATCACGCCCCAAGGTAACCGAAATAAATCCGCTACCATCACCGCCAGAAAAGTCAGCTATATCTGTCGCATCGGCGCCAGTGGTTATGTTGGATACCACATAATTCAGATCACCATTTACAATGTTATAATCGCCGCGAATAAGGCGCTCCTCCACTGTTACCCGGTACTGGCCAAGCTCTGATACAGCCCGACCGACCTGTGTGCGTGCTATGTAATCCTGATATTGTGGAATTGCAATCGCTGCCAAAATCCCCAAGATAGCGACCACAATCATCAACTCAATCAATGTAAATCCGTGTGCTGAATTCTTATGTTCCGCCATAATTGTACCCTTATTCCGAAAGATTCACCCCAAAAAAAGGGGGAGCATTTCGCTCCCCCTTTGATGCTTCCTAGCTACCTTGTTTTAGATAGCAGCACCATTGTACAGACAACCAGCAGGAACATAGCTCTGCTTGAAGTTGGTCGTACCAGTATCTACCACGTCACATTGCCAAGTACCAGTCACTGCTCGGGTAAGAGTGATTGTAGCACCCTGAATGCCAGCAGCCGCATCGCCACCAAGAGTCACAACCATAGAAACAACACCCGCAGTGATGGATGCGATGTCCGGTGGAGTAGCAACGCCTTTCGCTGTGGTAATGTTGGAAGGCACATACCCGATTTCAGTATTAGTAACGGTAGTACCACCACGCATCAGACGCTCTTCAACAGCAGTCTTGTACGGAGCCAGTTCACCCAGAGCACGACTTACCTGAGAACGAGCGATATAATCCTGATACTGAGGAATGGCCACAGCAGCCAGAATACCGATGATCGCAACCACGATCATCAATTCAATAAGAGTGAAACCCTGTTGCATTTGCTTCTTCATAAATGTTTCTCCAAGCGTTTTTAAAGTACAGCGTTCTTTGCAATTGACATCGGCACTATGCCAACCAACTAATCTAAGAAAAGCACAGCTCGTGCCAGATTCAAGAAATAAATCTTTCCCTCCAGAATTCAAAGATTTGGCTGATCATTATTCCGGCAGACCTTGGTGAGGCCGGCCTTGCGCAGACATAGCACGCCACAAGCTGACAATTTTTGTCACCTGCATGAATAATTTATCTCAGTAAAGCTTTGCGTTCTGAGTGTTTGATCTACTATTAAAAAAGAATCAATATATACAATTGATTAACGCTCATTCTTCACCTGAACTGAACATTCAACCGGCAATCGACTTACTAGCTATGAATTTAAGTGGCCTGGCAAAAAAACTGTTACACGAAGGCGCAATCGCTGAAGATGCTATTCGTAACGCATCAGAGACAGCACAAAAGCAGAAAATCCCGTTGGTTACCTATCTGGTTCAAAACAACCTGATTCCTGCCAGGACCATCGCACTGGCTGCCGCTGAAGAATTCGGCACCCCGCTGATCGAATTGGACGCCATGTCCACAGACGCCTTCCCCAAGGAGTTGGTCGCAGAAAAGCTTATAAGAAAGCACCGGGCACTTCCTCTGTTCAAAAGGGGTACCCGCCTTTACGTAGCAGTGTCAGACCCCACCAACCTGCAAGCATTGGATGAAATCAAATTCAACACCGGCCTGAGCACCGAAGCCATCATCGTGGATGAAGACAAGCTCGACAGCGCCATTGACCGCTATCTGGAAAGCTCCGACACAGGGTTGAGTGATCTGGGTGATGCCGATCTGGATGATCTGGATATCGAAGCCGGTGGGGAAGATGATAAGGCCAGTGACGTTACGGCGGAAGCAGCCGATGATGCACCCATAGTTCGCTTTGTTAACAAAATATTATTAGACGCTATCAAGATGGGGGCCTCGGATATTCACTTTGAGCCCTATGAAAAAGCGTATCGAATTCGCGTGAGGGCTGATGGTATCTTGCGGGAAGTGGCCCGCCCCCCGGTTAATCTGGCCAGCAAGCTGGCTGCGCGCCTTAAGGTTATGTCCCAGCTGGACATTTCTGAACGCCGAATCCCTCAAGACGGCCGTATCAAATTGAAACTGTCAAAAACCCGGGCTATTGATTTCCGGGTGAACACCTTGCCGACGCTCTTCGGGGAAAAAATCGTATTGCGGATACTCGATCCCGACAGCGCCAAGCTGGGAATCGATATGCTGGGCTACGAAGAAGACCAGAAATCCTTATTTATGAAGGCTCTTGAACAACCCCAGGGCATGATATTGGTCACAGGCCCCACGGGTTCCGGTAAAACCGTATCGCTGTACACTGGATTGAATATCCTCAATACCCCGGAACGGAACATTTCTACGGCGGAGGACCCCGCGGAAATCAACCTGGAGGGCATCAATCAGGTCAATGTGAACTCAAAAGTAGGTCTGGACTTCGGCTCAGCGCTCAGGGCTTTTTTGCGTCAAGATCCTGACATTGTTATGGTTGGGGAGATCCGGGACCTGGAAACAGCCGAGATAGCCATCAAAGCGGCTCAAACCGGGCACCTTGTACTCTCTACTCTGCATACCAACAGCGCTCCGGAAACCCTGACCCGACTCCGTAATATGGGGGTCCCAGCCTTCAACATCGCCACCTCTGTGTCCCTGATTATCGCCCAGCGCCTGGCCAGGCGGCTCTGCAAGAGTTGCAAAAAGCCGGTGGATATCCCCAAAGAAACCCTTATCGCAGAAGGTTTTAAAGAGGATGAAATCGGTAGCTTTACCGTATATGGTCCGCAAGGTTGTGATAAATGTGTGAACGGGTACAAAGGACGAGTGGGTATTTATGAGGTAATGAAGGTCACCGACCCCATATCACGCATTATAATGGAAGAAGGGAATGCTATTCAGATAGCTGACGCTTCAAAGAAAGAAGGTTTCCCCGACCTGCGGGCCAGCGGCCTGAAAAAGGTCAAAGACGGCTTAACCAGCCTGGAAGAAGTTAACCGCGTAACCACAGGGCATTAATAATGGCTACTGCAGCAGCTCAAGCGAAACAAACAAAAAAGGCAGCGCCCGCGAAAATCCAGACTTTCTCCTGGGAAGGCCTGGATAAAAAGGGAAACAAGGTCAAGGGCGAGATTCCAGGGCAAAATATTACCTTGGTAAAAGCAGAACTGCGCAAACAGGGCATTGTTGCCAACAAGGTGAAGAAAAAGGCCGCCTCGCTACTGGGGGAACGCAAGAAAAAGATTACCCCACTGGATGTCGCGATTTTTACCCGCCAGCTGGCGACCATGATGAAAGCCGGGGTTCCGCTGGTACAATCATTTGAAATTGTTGCTGATGGTCACGATAACGCTTCCATGCGCGATCTCCTTTTGCGCATCAAGTCGGATATTGAAGGTGGTAATAATCTCGCCACATCTCTGCAGGCACATCCTGCCTATTTTGATGACCTGTTTGTAAGCTTGGTTGAGTCTGGTGAGCAATCCGGCGCCCTGGAAACCATGCTGGACCGAATCGCCATATATAAAGAAAAAACTGAGGCTCTGAAGGCTAAAATCAAGAAGGCAGTCAAGTACCCTATTGCTGTTTTAGTGGTAGCCGCGGTGGTCACTGCGATCCTTTTAATAAAGGTTGTTCCCACTTTCCAGGAATTGTTCGGAAGTTTTGGAGCAGAGCTGCCGGCATTCACTCAAATGGTAATTAATATGTCTGAATGGCTGCAAACGTGGTGGTGGGCGGTTTTGCTCATTGGATTCGTTGTGGGCGTTACGTTTTCAGAAACGAAAAAACGCTCGGAGGCATTCAGGGATGCTATTGATCGCTTTGTGCTGAAACTTCCCGTGGCAGGAGACATTATTTACAAAGCCACCATCGCCCGCTATGCAAGAACCCTCGCAACAACCTTTGCAGCCGGCGTTCCATTGGTGGAAGCGCTCGAATCTGTATCAGGCGCAACGGGTAACGTTGTTTACAAAAATGCCGTCAATAAAATTCGAGATGACGTCTCCAGCGGTACCCAACTGAATTTTTCCATGAAAGCCACTGGAGTGTTCCCTGCTATGGCCGTGCAGATGACCGCCATTGGTGAAGAGTCGGGCGCTCTGGACACCATGCTGGAGAAGGTTGCCACCTATTACGAAGACGAAGTGGATAACGCTGTAGACGGCCTCACCAGCTTGCTTGAGCCCATCATTATGGCATTCCTCGGTGTGGTGGTTGGTGGCCTTATCGTCGCCATGTACCTGCCGATCTTCCAGCTGGGTTCTGTTGTATAAGGAAAACACCTCAACAATGTCGAACCAGGTTTTCCATTTTCTATCCAATAACCCCGACTATTTCGCCGGGGTTATTTTTTTCTTCGGTCTGATATTCGGAAGTTTCTTTAACGTGGTGATCTACCGAGTACCCGTGATGATGCAGCTGGAATGGCTGGAAAACTGCCGGGACTTTATCAAGGAAACTTTCGGGGCACTGCCCAAGGAGCTGGAGCAACACCCCGACAGCCTGCCGCAGCCTCCATTCAATATTGCCAAGCCGGATTCCACCTGCCCCAAGTGTGGCCACCAGATTCGCTGGTATGAGAACATTCCGGTCGCCAGCTATATCGTCCTGAAAGCCAAATGCAGTAGCTGCAGCAATCCCATCTCAGCTCGCTATCCGATTATTGAACTGGTTACCGGGATCCTGTCCTGTTTCGCTGCCTATCACTTTGGTTTTGGTTGGGAGGCAGCGGCGGCCCTGGTGTTCACTTGGGTTCTCATTTGCCTCACCATGATCGATTTCGATCACAAACTGCTGCCGGATCAAATGACACTCCCACTCATGTGGCTGGGCCTGCTGCTGAACATCAATGGTATGTTTGCCACCCTCACGGATGCCGTGATTGGCGCCGCTGTTGGCTATATGTGCCTGTGGAGCCTGTATTGGCTGTTCAAGCTTCTGACCGGCAAAGAGGGCATGGGCTATGGCGACTTTAAGCTGCTGGCCGCCCTGGGCGCCTGGATGGGCTGGCAGTATCTGCTCCTGATTCTGGTGCTTTCCTCTATGGTCGGGGCCGTGGTGGGCATCAGCTTGATCGTCATCAAAGGCCGCGATAAGAACATTCCCATTCCCTTTGGACCTTATCTGGCCGCAGCGGGCTGGATTGCCTTCTTCTGGGGCGAAACCATCCTCAAGAATTATCAGAGTTTTCTTCGCTAGCGAAACTCAAGCTAGCCCCGCTTTACAAGCAGGCCACCCCTCGTAACAATAGGCCACTTCAATAATGAGGTGGTCTATGTTGGTAATTGGTGTAACCGGGGGCATTGGTAGCGGCAAAACCGCCGCTACAGATCGATTCCAGTCCCACGGCATAACAGTAGTGGATGCAGATCTGGCTTCCAGGGTCATCGTGGAGCCCGGCAGACAGGCCCTAAAGGCAATCGAAGAACATTTCGGAGCCAGGGTTATAGCGGCTGATGGCAGCCTGGATCGACGCGCACTGAGAGAAATCGTATTCGCTGATCCCGAACAGCGCAAATGGCTGGAGCGGTTGACCCATCCGCTGATTGCCCAGGAAATCGTTTCGCAAATTCAGAACAGCCGATCACCCTATACCATCCTGGCTTCCCCCCTGCTACTGGAAAGCAGTCAGCATCAAATGGTTTCCAGGGTTTTGGTTATTGATGTTCCCGTCGAACTGCAGGTAGCCCGTACCATTTCCCGCGATGACACTACGGAAGAAGGGGTCAAAGCAATAATCGCCGCGCAAATGCCCCGGGAAGAGCGCCTGCAGAAAGCCGATGACGTAATCTGCAATGATCAGGATCTGGCACACCTGCATCAGGAGGTGGATAAGCTACACCAAACTTACCTGCAACTGGCGAGACAATCATGAAAGTAAAATGCCCTACCTGCGAACAGGAAGTGGAATATTCGAAGGACAACCCATACCGGCCGTTTTGCAGTGAGCGCTGCAAATTGATTGATCTGGGCGAATGGGCCAGTGGCGAACGTTACATCCCGGGCGAACCGGATTGGAGCATCCCGGAAGATGACCACCAGGACAAGCCCCTTCACTGACCAATCTTTATTGCTTTATTCTGTTGGCCAGAAGCCACGGATACCGGCCACACCCTGTGCTCCAAGGGAAAGCACCTGGGGCTCATCTTTCATACTGACACCTCCCAGCGCATAAACAGGTACCTTCGCTGCCCTGACCCACTGATGAAAGTCATCCGCTGAGATCGGCGCCACCTCAGGATGACTTTGGGTTTTGCGATAGGGGGACAAGGTAATAAAGTCCACACCCAGTGCTTCCGCTTTTTGGATATCCGACTGGGAGTGGCAGGATGCCGCCACCCAGCTCATATTTTCGGGGCGCTCGCCACAGGCAAGTAGCTGCCGCGATGTCAAATGCACCCCATCGAACCTCGAATGGACTTCGTGGGGCATGTCGCTGTTAACCAAAATCCTGGCCCGATATTCAGCACGCAGCGGATCAATAGCCGCGATCAAATCCTTCCGCACGGCTGGCTCGCAGTCTTTAAGCCGCAACTGGAAAAGCCTGTAACCATCCTGCATCAGGCTACGCAGCGCCGCGACAAAGTTGTCCACCGAGCCATCCAGTTCAGGGGTAATGACATAGGCCGATGGCAAACGGGCGGCCGCCACAATCGGTACATTGGCAGCAGGAAACTCGTAATCCGGTAAACATTCCGACTCGACCCACTTCACCTCCTGACCTTCCAATCCCTGCGGCTCACCAGCGAACTGACTGACCTTCCACACATCCAGCAGCACCTGCTTATCCGGATAGTCATGAGCAATGGTGATAAGCGGTTTCGCATCGATTACCTGAATACCCAATTCTTCCTGCAGCTCCCGAGCAAGCGCAACCTCCACAGCCTCCCCGGACTCCACTTTACCGCCAGGAAATTCCCATTTACCGCCCTGATGAACGTGGTCCGGACGGCGGGCAATAAGAATGTCATTTCCTCGCTTGATAACCGCTGCAACGACATGAACACGTTTCATATCAGGAACGATAATCCGCGTTGATTTTGACGTAATCGTAGGAAAAATCAGTGGTCCAGATGGTGGCTTTAGCCAAGCCACGGCCTAACGCCACCTGAATGATGATTTCCTCTTTTTGCATTTCAGCCGCACCGGCTTCCTCGGTATAGCTGGCGGCGACTGCGCCCTGCTCTGCGATCAGAACCCCATTCAACGAAACAGCAACGCCATTTACATCGAGATTATCGATCTGCGCCCTGCCCACGGCCGCCAGGATTCGGCCCCAGTTCGGGTCACTGGCAAACAACGCTGTTTTTACCAATGGAGAATGCGCCACGGTATAAGCCACTTCCCTCGCCTCTTCCACAGAACCGGCTTCAACTACTTCCACTGCCACAAATTTGGTGGCACCCTCTCCATCCCGTACGATCGCATGGGCCAGTTGCAGATACACATCCATTAGTGCCGACTTGAATGCTGCAAAATCAGCGCTGGATTCCGACATTTCCACCCCGGACTGACCGGTTGCCACCAGCATGCAACAGTCGTTGGTGGAGGTATCGCTGTCAACGGTAATGGAATTAAAGGATGCCTGCGTCGCTGCCGAAGCCAGCTGCTGCAAGAGTTCGGGAGCCACCTTGGCATCGGTGGCAACATAGGCCAGCATGGTTGCCATATTGGGTTTGATCATGCCCGCGCCCTTTGAGAGGCCGCTAATGGTCACCACAGCGCCGGACATTTCCAGCTGCACAGAGACACCTTTAGGTCGCGTATCCGTTGTCATAATACCGTAGGCAGCATCGTCCCACCCATCTTCACTCAAGGCCTCAAGGCATTTGGGTAGTGCCGCGACAATGCGTTCAACTGGCAAGGGCTCACCAATGACACCGGTTGAATAAGGAAAGATATTTTCCTTCGCGACACCGGCCTGCTCTGCGAGAGCCTTACACACGGATTGGGCATTCAGCATTCCCGGAGTACCGGTTCCTGCATTGGCACACCCGGTATTGGTAACCAGGAGGATAGGCTTATCAGAGTGGCCTCCGAGGGTCGCAAGGTTGTTCTTACATAAGGTAACTGGCGCAGCACAAAATGCATTCTTAGTGAAGGTGCCTGCAATAGTGCTGCCTGCCGCGGCTTCCATTATCACCAAGTCACGGCGGTTCTGGTATCTCACTCCGGCCTGAGTGGTACCCAGGCGAAACCCTTTCACTGGATGCATTACACCGAAGGTTTCTTTTCCAACCGCCATGATTCAAATCCTCTTAGTTGTTTGATTGATTTTACCGTCATCCATAAAAAAAGGGGCCTTTCAGCCCCTTGTTGCGATTCCTGGTAAGTTTATTCCACTTGCCCATGGCAGTGTTTGTATTTCTTACCGGAACCGCAGGGGCAGGGTTCATTGCGCCCCACCTTGCGTTCCTGCCGCTGAAACGGTGCATTTCCCGCTTGCTCCGGTTGCCCGCTTTCGGCCGTTGCGGAGGCATCTGCATGCTGCAGGGTCAACTCCCGCTCAGCTGCTTCCCGCCTCTGCCGCTCCAGCTCTTCCACCTCTTCCTGGCGGCGTAACTCCACTGTACTTAAAACGCGAATGACTTCCAGCTTCACATTCTCCAGGAATGACTGGAACAGCTCGAACGCCTCACGCTTGTATTCCTGTTTGGGGTTTTTCTGGGCGTATCCCCGCAGGTGGATACCCTGGCGCAGATGGTCCATATTGGCCAAATGCTCCTTCCAGAGACGGTCCAGCGTTGCCAACATGACATGCTTTTCCAGCTGGCGCATCACATGGGCTTCGTCACCCAGATTGGCTTCCTTGGTAGCGTAGGCCTCTTCCAGAATACCAATGATTTTTTCCCGCAAGCTTTCTTCATGCAGGGACTTGTCTTCATCCAGCCACTGCTGAATCGGCATATGCGCACGGAAATCAGTTTCCATGGCATGCTCCAGACCTTCCACATCCCATTGCTCAATCATACTTTGTGGCGGGATGTAACCGCTGATGAAATCGTTCACCACATCCAGGCGGATGGCTTTGATGTTCTCCGACAGGTCTTCCGCATGCAGGATATCGTTACGCTGTTCGTAAACCACCCGACGCTGATCATTGGCCACGTCATCGTATTCCAGCAGAGACTTACGAATATCAAAGTTACGGCCTTCCACTTTTTTCTGGGCGTTTTCGATGGATTTGGTCACCCAGCGATGCTCAATGGCTTCACCGCGCTCCATTCCCAATGTCTGCATCAAACCTTTTACCCGGTCTGATGCAAAAATTCGCATCAAACCGTCTTCCAACGACAGGAAGAAACGGGTGGAACCCGGATCACCCTGGCGACCGGCACGACCCCGCAACTGGTTATCGATGCGACGGGATTCATGCCGCTCGGTACCGATAATATGCAAGCCACCAGACTCCTTCACCGCCTGGTTACGCGCTTCCCACTCAGACTTGAGCTTGGCAACCTGCTCCTCACTGGGATTGTCCAGCGCATCCACTTCCGCCTGCCAGCTTCCGCCGAGCACAATATCGGTTCCCCGGCCCGCCATGTTGGTGGCGATGGTAAGAGCGCCAGGACGACCTGCCTGGGCAATGATATCCGCCTCCTGGGCGTGGAACTTGGCGTTCAATACCTTGTGATCAATCTTTTGCTTTTTCAGCAAGCCAGATAAATATTCGGACGTTTCGATAGATGCCGTACCCACCAGTACCGGACGCTTGGCTTCCATGGCTTCCTTGATGTCTTCGATAATGGCTTCAAACTTTTCTTCCGCTGACATGAAGATCAAGTCATTCATGTCATTCCGCACCATGGGCTTGTTGGTGGGAATCACCACCACATCCAAACCATAGATCTGGCGGAATTCAAATGCTTCGGTATCCGCCGTTCCGGTCATGCCGGACAGCTTGTCATAGATCCGGAAATAGTTCTGGAACGTGGTGGAAGCCAGGGTCTGGTTTTCGTTCTGAATACGCACCCCTTCCTTGGCTTCAATCGCCTGGTGAATACCGTCAGACCAGCGCCGCCCGGCCATTGTCCGGCCTGTATGCTCGTCCACAATGACGATCTGGTTATTCTGGACGATATAGTCCACATCACGCTGGAACAGGCAGTGGGCTTTCAGAGCCGCGTGGACATGGTGCAACAGATTCAGGTTGTTGGCGGCATAGAGGCTGTCCCCTTCATGCAGGAGTTTGTACTCCGTCAACAGTTCTTCCACATACTGATGGCCTTCTTCAGTCAACTCAACCTGGCGGTTTTTCTCGTCAATAGAATAGTGGTAGCTCTCTGCGCCTTCACCTATCTCACTTTCCTCGTATCCCCGTTTTAGCTTGGGAATAAGGATATTGATCTTCTTATAGAGTTCAGAACTGTCTTCACTGGGGCCGGAAATAATCAGGGGTGTACGGGCTTCATCAATAAGGATGGAGTCCACTTCATCCACCACGGCGAAATTCAGCGGACCCTGTACCCTGTCTTCCAGAGTGAACGCCATGTTGTCACGCAGGTAATCAAAGCCGAACTCATTATTGGTACCGTAGGTGATATCACAGCCATAGGCTTCACGCTTGCTGGCCGGATCTTGCTGGGACAGGATGACACCGACACTCATACCCAGAAATTCGTATAAAGGACGCATCCAGTCCGCATCACGTTGGGCCAAGTAATCATTAACCGTTACCACGTGTACACCACGACCGGACAGCGCATTCAGGTATACCGCCAATGTGGCCGTCAGGGTTTTACCCTCACCGGTGCGCATTTCCGCTATTCGCCCTTCATGGAGGGTAATACCGCCGATCATCTGGCAATCGAAGTGACGCATTCCCATCACCCGCTTACTGGCTTCACGAGCTACCGCAAAGGCCTCAGGCAATAAAGCATCCAGGGTCTCTCCCTGTTCCAGACGGGAGCGAAATTCCGGCGTTTTGGCTTTGAGCTGATCGTCGCTCAGGGACTGGATTGTTTCCTCCAGGCTGTTGATCTGAACAACCAACTTGCCCATTCGCTTAAGTTCGCGATCGTTCTTACTGCCTAAAATCTTGCGAAACAGTGGTCCTAACATAGGTTTTCACTTCTATTACTGAGGCTTTCCTGACCGGCTGACACATTTGGACCACTCCCGGAGAGTAAAGGTCCAAAACTCCCAAATGCCAACAGGAATAAAATTAAAGGGCCAATTCTAACGTTATTTTCCTAGAAGGATAAAGCATTTACGTGCGGGAATAACGACAGGCGCACCGCGATGATGCGCTATCTTGACTATCAGGCTGTTCTGAGATGAAGCTTAACCCCGTTTACGGTAAACGTAACGGGCAGGGTCAACGGCCTTTCCATTTTGCCGGACTTCGAAATGGACATGGGGGCCGGTTGAACGCCCGGTACTTCCCATTCGGGCGAGAGGTTCACCCTGTTTAACAATGTCTCCAACGGAAACCAGAATTTCCTTGGCATGGGCATAGCGGGTGGTAATGCCACCACCATGGTTTACTTCCACCAGCAAACCGTAGCCATAACGCTCACCAGCCCAGGTAACTACGCCTGACCCAACCGAGATGATATCAGAGCCTTCTTTGCCGGCGAAGTCCACACCAGCGTGCCATGCCGGGCGCCCACTAAATGGGTCAGTGCGACGGCCGAAGCGAGATGACAACCAACCCCAGGTAACAGGACGACCCGCGATAGAAACTTCTTTTCTCAGCTTTCGATTCTCCAGCAGGCTTTCGAGCACTTCTAACTGCTGCTCTCGAGCCTCAATATCTGCGGCTAACTGGTCGAGATCTTCCAGGAAACTGGGGCGATCCAACTCTACCTGAAGCTCGGCCTCTTCCGGACCACCCACCGCCGGGATGCGTGAAAACTCAAATTCACCACCGTTCAGCTTGGCCACTTCCACCAGTCGCTCACCCAAGGCGTCCAGGCGCATCAATCGTGCCTGCAGCTCGGCCATACGCACAGTCATGGCTATCAGTTGATCTTCTGCCTGCTTTCTGGCCTGCTCAACTTTTTCAGCGTTATTGGCAATATCACTCTTCAAGAAGCTGGCAAGATCACCAGGCTCACTACTTATGCCCTGCTTCAACCACATTCCGGCTGCAACACCGCCGGCGGCAGACAGACAGAGACCAAGCACAACCGCCAATACCAGCAACGGTGTACGCAGCTTCACTGTTCTTGAGTGGCCGGTCTTGGGATCAAAAAGAATAATGTTCATCTAAATACTACTCTAGAGCTCGCCGCCAATTTGGTTCAAAATCTTAATAAGGGCTTAGCCCCTAAAAATCACAATCCACTTGGTGAATTGAGCACTTTCTATCAATGGCGAAGGACAGTACCATAAAAAATATAAGAGATCTCATGCTTTGCAACAAAGAAGTGAAGTCCCTCACCGAAAATTCTCTTCAAGTTGCGGAGCTGAATCACATTTTGGCATCCGCCCTACCGGCAAAACTGTCTCAATTCTGCACAGTTGCCAGCTATCGCAATGGCTCTCTCATCCTGCAAGCCCAAACCGGTTCTGCAGCTACCCAGCTTAAGTTCATGCAGCCCCAAATTTTCGCCAAACTCAAAAAATCCAGCAAATTCAGGGCACTACAGGAAATCTGTATCCGTATCGCCGCCCAGCAGCCGAAACTGGACAGGCACTACAAACGAGAGGCGCCGACCGTCTCCACGCAAAATCGCGACCTGATTCGGCAGACAGCGAACGGCCTAACCGATCAAGACTTGGCAGCGTCGATGCGAAAACTGGCGACTACCTTAGAGAACTATGGCAAAAAATGATGGGATTTCCATCTAACCCGATGTAATAACCGGGTTAGATGGACGGAAGGAAGGTTTTAGCTAACTTTATTTGGCTAATCCATTGCCAAAATGGGTCTTGCGTAAGAGATGGGAGCCACTTTCTCATCGTCAAAGGTAACGATTTCCCATGCATCTTCCTGCTTAAGCAGCTCACGCACCAGCATATTGTTCAGCGCATGACCAGATTTGTAACCATGGAACTCACCAATCAGGCTCTTGCCTAACTGATACAGGTCACCAATGGCATCCAACACCTTGTGACGCACGAACTCATCGTCATAGCGAAGACCGTCTTCATTCAGAATGCGGTAATCATCTACAACGATGGCGTTCTCAACACTACCACCCAGCGCCAGATTGCGCTCCCGCAGATATTCGATATCACGCATGAACCCGAAGGTACGGGCCCGACTCACTTCTCGAACGAAGGAGGTGCTCGAAAAATCAAGCGAGATATTCTGGCTACGGCTTTTGATCACAGGATGATCAAAGTCGATGGTAAAGCCAACTTTGAAGCCATTGAACGGCAGGAAGGTGGCCGTCTTGTCTCCATCCTTGACTTGAACCTTACGCTTAATGCGGATGAACTGCTTGAGCGCGTTTTGCTCTTCAATACCGGCGGATTGCAGCAGGAACACAAATGGCCCAGCACTGCCGTCCATAATAGGTACTTCCGGTGCACTCAGATCCACATACGCGTTGTCGATACCCAGACCAGCCATAGCAGAGAGCAGGTGTTCCACAGTGGAAACCCGAACATCCCCGTTCTCAAGGGTTGTGGACAGGGTTGTGTCACCCACATTCATCACATCAGCGCGAATGGTCACAACCGGGTCCAGGTCTGTGCGGCAAAATACAATTCCGGTGTTTACCGGCGCCGGGCGCAAGGTCAGGTAAACCTTGTCACCGGTGTGCAGACCGATACCGGTTGCACGAATCGTATTTTTCAATGTGCGTTGTCTAATCATGATGTTCCACACAAATCAAAGAGTTAAAAGATCAAAAGGCACGAAATCTTAGTCTGCCGCAATATTAGCAGTAACTGTCAAGATAACCAAATATTTAGCAAACAATTGTGCACTATTTAACCTGATCAATCCGCCTGTCGTCGCAAAAAGGTTGGAATATCCAAATATTCGCGGTTCACATCTGTTTCCATCATGGGACGACGGCGGGTTTCAGTAGCCGGGTGATCACGACGTATACGATCCACGGCAGGCTTATCAAACTGCTTGTAGTCTGAGACAGCTTCAACGGGAGACCGTTTAGTCACGCTTTCAACTGCACGAACCGGTGCTGCCTGTTCCGCAACGGGACCCAAACCGGTGGCCACAACCGTCACACGCAGATCATCGCCCATGGAAGGATCGATTACCGTACCCACTACCACAGTGGCATGCTCGGAGGCGAACTCTTCAACCGTATCACCCACTTCAGAGAACTCACCCAAAGACAGACTTTCGCCCGCGGTGATATTCACCAGAATGCCGCGCGCGCCTTGCAGGTTTACGTCTTCCAGCAATGGACTGCGAATGGCTTTCTCGGCCGCTTCGCGGGCACGGTTTTCACCGCTGGAGCCACCGGTACCCATCATAGCCATACCCATTTCGGACATGACGGTGCGCACGTCAGCAAAGTCGACGTTGATCATACCGGGACGGATGATCAGGTCAGCGATACCTTGTACCGCACCCAGCAGCACATCATTGGCTGCCTTGAACGCATCCAACAAACTGGTTTTAGGACCCAACACAGACAACAGTTTCTCGTTGGGGATAGTGATCAGCGAGTCCACGTTCTCAGTCAACTCTTTCATACCTTCCATGGCAACCTGCATACGCTTGCGACCTTCGAACGGAAATGGCTTGGTCACAACTGCAACGGTCAGGATACCCATCTCCTTGGCTATCTCCGCAACGATAGGTGCACCACCGGTTCCGGTACCACCACCCATACCGGCGGTGATAAAGACCATGTCCGCACCTTCCAGCACTTCGCGAATGCGATCGCGATCTTCCAGTGCGGCATCCCGGCCCACATTAGGATTGGCACCGGCACCCAAACCTTTGGTGACCGCACCACCCAACTGCAGTAAGGTTTTGGCGTTCATATTTTTCAGCGCCTGAGCGTCGGTATTGGCACAGATGAACTCAACACCGTCCACTTCATTGGACAGCATGTGCTCCACGGCATTACCACCGCCGCCGCCAACGCCGACTACTTTGATGACTGCGTTCTGAGGAACGTTATCAACTAGTTCAAACATATTTATCTCCCTTCCTTTCCTTCAGCTATGGTTTCTCTTGTTGAGAACTTTTTAAATCTTGTTGTGTGGGCTGTTAGAAGTTGCCCTTGATCCAGGTTTTCATCTTATCCATCAGGCCGGCCTGCACGACATTAGGCGGACTTTGTGGCGCAGCGCCGGTGGCGACCTGTTTCTGTCCATACTTGAGCAAGCCAACCCCGGTGGAATAAATGGGGTTCTTCACCATCTCGGTCAGGCCAGCCACCGTCTGGGGCGACGCCAGCCGCACCGGCATGTGGAAAATTTCCTCCGCCAACTCCACCGCGCCTTCCATTTTGGAGGAGCCTCCCGTCAGCACGATGCCGGCGGCAATCAGATCTTCGTATCCGGATCGTCGCAACTCGGCCTGCACCAGTGAAAACAGCTCGTCATAGCGGGGCTCCACCACCTCAGCCAACGCCTGACGGGACAATTCACGGGGAGGACGATCACCAACACTCGCCACTTTGATCGTTTCATCGGGCCCCGCCAACTGAGTCAGACAGCATGCGTATTTGATCTTGATATCGTTTGCATGTTCCGTTGGCGTGCGCAATGCCATGGCAATGTCGTTGGTCACCTGATCACCCGCGATAGGAATGACCGCAGTGTGACGAATGGAGCCCTCGGTAAACACCGCAATATCCGTAGTGCCACCACCAATATCCACCATGCAGACACCCAATTCTTTTTCATCATCGGTTAAAACGGCGTAGGCGGAAGCCAGCTGCTCCAGGATAATGTCTTCCACTTCCAAACCGCAGCGGCGCACGCAACGTTCAATGTTCTGGGCGGCATTTACCGCGCAGGTCACCAGGTGCACCTTGGATTCCAATCGCACGCCGGACATGCCCATGGGTTCTTTTATCCCTTCCTGGGAATCGATCACGTACTCCTGGGGCAAGATGTGCAGCACTTTCTGGTCGGCGGGAATCGGCACGGCCTGGGCTGCATCGATTACACGCTCCAGGTCAGCCCGGGTGACTTCCCGATCCCGAATGGCGACAATGCCGTGGCTGTTCAGGCTGCGAATGTGGCTTCCCGCGATGCCCACGTAAACCGAATGAATCTGGCAACCCGCCATCAACTCAGCTTCTTCCACCGCACGTTGAATAGACTGGACCGTGGATTCGATGTCCACCACCACACCTTTCTTGAGACCGCGGGAGGGGCAGGAACCGATCCCGACGACTTCGATTCGGCCATCACCTTTTAACTGGCCCACAATGGCCACGACCTTGGTGGTACCAATGTCCAGTCCAACTATCATTCGGCTACCCATATCTCTGACTACTCCACTGGACTTTTCCTGTGTACTTACGGGATGGGAATCTCCCAGGCCAAACATGTTACGCAGCGTCTGTGTCACCATCATCTTTCTTCCACTTGATTGCCAGTCCGTTCTCGTATCGCAAATCGACTTTGAACAGTTGTTGTTTTTGTTGCTCGGTGAACATCGCGTACAGTCGGGTGAAACGTTTCAGCTTCTCCATACTGTCTTTATCATCAACCACCAACATCAAACCGTTGTCGAGTTGCGCTCTCCAGGAGATCCGATCTTCCAGCTCAATGGTGCTAACTGAAAGACCAACCTCGCGCAAAATTTCCTGCATTTTTGTGTAGCGTTCTGCAATGGCAACAGCTTGATCCGGCTTGCCTATAAAAGTAGGCAAATTTACATCAGGCTGCACGTGTTCTGCAGAAAATATTTCACCTTTTACGCTTAAAAATTCACTTTTTCCCCAGTTTGCCACTGGAACGCGTTCCTGCAGATAAACAATCAATGTATTCGGCCATTCTTTTTTGGCATCTGCGTAATCGATCCAGGTCAAAGATTCCGTGGTCTGTTTAATTTTTTCCAGGTCCACTGTGAAAAAGTTTTCCACCATGTAGGGCGATAAGGCCGCCTGCAAAACCTGCTGATCCACATGTTGCAGCTCGCCCATCACCGTGATCCTTTGAATAGGATAGCCATCAAACCAGCGATAAAGGGCCACCCGTCCCGCCAACACAACCGAAGCCAACAGCATCAACGCTATCACCAGCAACACCAGGCGCAGGGCGTCCCGGTTCACCGCTGGTTGCTTTTGATTGGCTTTCGTTTGTTTCACTGATTCGCCCTTTACCTTTTCACACTTGAAGCAATAGCTTCCACCAATTGTTCAAAACTGTATCCCTTAGCCTTGGCGGCCATGGGCACCAGGCTGTGATCCGTCATTCCAGGTACAGTGTTGACTTCCAGCAGCCAGAACGCACCCTCTTTATCCTGCATTGCATCAACACGCCCCCACCCCTGACAGCCAACAGCCTTGAATGCTTCCAGACACAATTGCTGCAGCTGGTTTTCTGCTTCTTTTTCCAGACCACAAGGAATCAGATATTCCGTCGTATCGGACTGGTACTTGGCATCAAAATCATAAAACAGGTGCGGAGTTTTCAAGCGAATAACCGGGAGCGCTTCCTCACCCAGAATCGCGCAGGTGTATTCTGCTCCTTCGACCCAACGTTCCAGCAAAATCACATCACCATGATCCAGCGCCTTATCCACAGCCGTAACCAGTTCGGCTTCGGTGGTTGCTCTGGACATTCCAATACTGGATCCTTCCAGGGGAGGCTTCACCATCACAACACCGCCCATGGCTTCCAGAATGCCGTCCAGCTCATCGCTGCTGGTGACGGATTTAAAATCGGGGGTTGGTAAGCCCAGGCCGGACCAAATCAACTTGGTGCGCAACTTGTCCATACCAATGGCTGAAGCCGCGACCCCACTGCCGGTGTAGGGAATATTCAGTACTTCCAGCAGGCCTTGAATAACACCGTCCTCACCACCGCGACCATGCAACGCGATGAACGCGGTATCAATACCGGCCAGTTGCTTGAACAGCTCTTCGTTAAAGCGGACATCAATACCCACCGCATTCGCTCCCAGGCTTTTCAATGCCGCCAAAACAGCATGTCCACTGCGCAGCGAAATGGCCCGCTCAGCGGATTCACCGCCGTACAACACACCAAATTTTCCCAAAGCCGCCAACGCGCTCATACTCAGCCCTACACCTCTTTTAACCGACTGGTAGCCAGTCTGCTTGAAATGGTTCCTACGTTACCCGCACCCTGTGTTATCAACACATCTCCGGGCTTCAACACATCTTTTAATATCTTGGGAATCTTTTGCACATCATCCACAAACACCGGATCCACCGCGCCCCGCTGACGGATGCTGCGACTCAGGCTGCGGCTGTCAGCGCCAGGTATGGGATCTTCACCGGCAGAGTACACTTCCATGAGCAGCAACAGATCCACCTGCGACAGCACGCTCACAAAATCCTCGTATAAATCCCGCGTCCGGCTGTAACGATGGGGTTGATACATCATCACGATGCGGCGGTCAGGCCAGGCACCACGGGCAGCGCTCAACGTGGCGGCCACTTCTGTGGGATGATGTCCGTAATCATCCACCAACGTAACGATCCCATCACCATGCGGCAGGTTATCGCAAACCTGAAAACGTCGCCCCACACCCTGGAATCGAGCCAACGCATCCACAATGGCCTGATCAGCGATACCTTCGTCGGTAGCCACAGCAATGGCGGCCAAGGCGTTCAACACGTTGTGATGGCCGGGAATATTCAGGGATACCTTCAACACACCGGGCTTGTCGTGCCGAACCACATCAAAATGGGAACGGGTGCCTTCCATTACAATACTTTCCGCCCTGACATCGGCATCTTCATGCACACCGTAGGTCACCACAGGGCGCGAAACCTGCGGTAACAAACTGACAATCACCGGATCATCAATACACATGACCGCCAGCCCATAAAACGGCAGGTTATGCAGGAACTGGATAAACGTATCTTTCAGCTTGTTAAAATCGCCTCCATATGTCGCCATATGATCGGCTTCAATGTTGGTGACCACTGAAATCATCGGTTGCAGATGCAGGAAAGATGCATCACTCTCGTCCGCTTCTGCCACGAAATAGCGACTGTCCCCCAGCCGGGCATTGGTACCAGCACTGTTTAACAGCCCACCGATAACAAAGGTGGGATCCAATTCACCTTCGGCCAGGATGGATGCAATCAAACTGGTGGTGGTGGTTTTGCCGTGGGTCCCGGCTACCGCAATACCGTGGCGATAACGCATTAGCTCTCCCAACATTTCTGCCCTGGGTACGACGGGAACCCGCATATCCTGTGCAGCAACCAGTTCAGGGTTATCTGCTTTCACGGCAGACGACACCACCACCACGCTGGCCTGGGCGACATTGTTCTGATGATGCCCGATGAAGACCGTGGCACCCAGCTCTTCCAGTCTTTGTGTAGTGGCACTGGACTTGATATCACTGCCGGTGATCCGATAACCCTGGTTCAGCAAAACTTCCGCTATACCACACATGCCCGCACCGCCTATACCCACAAAGTGGATGGTGCGAATACGGCGCATCTCGGGAATTTCAATTAAGCGGGGAGCGGCTTTCTGATTATTCACATGCCACCTCCATACAACGTTGAACCAGTTTTTCAGTGGCATGGGTCATGGCCAGTGCTCTGGCTTTTTCTGCCATCCGCTTCAGTTCATCCCGACTACCTAATTTTTCTTTCAACAATTGAGCCAAATCCGCCTCATTTAATTCACTCTGCTGTACCAATACCGCTGCTCCTGCAGCGCTGAGGTACTGGCCGTTTTTGGTTTGGTGATCGTCCACCGCAAAAGGATAGGGAATCAATATGGATGCCACACCCGCTGCCGCCAACTCACTGACCGTAAGTGCACCCGAGCGACAAACAACCACATCAGCCCAGGCATAGGCCGACGCCATATCATCGATAAACGGCACTACTTCGGCATCCACACCGGCCTGTTGGTAACAGCCATGTGCGGCCTCAATATTCTTGGCACCGCATTGGTGACGCACCAGAAATGGCAGTTCAGCCTGCAACTGAGCAAGGGCTTTTGGCACCAACTGGTTAAGGGCAACCGCGCCCTGGCTGCCGCCCAAAATCAGTATTCGCACTGGACCCTCACGCTCATCGTAACGCTGGCTTGGCGAAGCCAACTGGGCGATTTCCTTGCGTACGGGATTTCCGGTTGTTTCCACGTTAGGGCCCGCTGCAAATGCGCCCGGGAACGCCTGAAACACTTTACGGGCCAGACGTGCCAACACTTTGTTGGTAAAACCGGCGATGGCATTTTGCTCATGAATAAACACAGGCCGACCGCATAGCCAAACACCCACCCCTGTCGGCCCCGTCACAAAACCACCCATTCCAAGCACCAGATCCGGCTGGTAACGCCGCACAATTTTGATGACCTGGGTGACAGCCTTAACAATTTTCAATGGCGCCCAAATCAATCTTGCCAAGCCCTGCCCCCGAACACCTGCGATATCAAGATATTCAATATTGATACTGTTCTTGGGCACGATATCGGCCTCAATACCTTGGCGGGTACCTATCCACAGCACCTCAACACCTTGCTCCTGAAACAACCGAGCCGCAGCAAGCGCCGGGAACACATGGCCTCCGGTTCCCCCAGCAGTTACCAACACTTTCTTCACCTTGGCATCCGTCATAGCACTGGCTCCTTACGTTGCTTGGGAGCGGTTTTAGCGGATGCTTTCTTTTTCGAAGCCGGCTTAACAGGCACTGCTGTTTGATTCTCATAATCCGCCCGCATAATCAGGGCCAGAACCATACTCATCACAATAAGGCTGCTTCCACCGTAGCTGATGAAAGGTAAAGTCAATCCTTTGGTAGGTAACAAACCACTGGCAACCCCCACATTAACAATGGCCTGCAGACCAATCAGGGTTGCGAACCCGTATACCATATAGGCGTTAAAAAACTTACCGAGTGATTCCGCTTTACGGGCGATGCCAAAAGCGACCCACACCAGTGCCAAATACAGAGCAATCACGATCAGGTTGCCGATAAAGCCAAACTCTTCCGCCAAGATGGCAAATACAAAATCCGTATGCGCTTCAGGAAGGTAAAATAATTTCTGGATGGAATTTCCCAATCCAACCCCCGTCCACTCACCACGACCGAATGCTATAAGGCTCTGCACCAATTGATAACCGGTGGAGTATTGGTCTGCCCAGGGATCGATGTATCCCATCACCCGCTTCCAGCGGTACTCAGAGGACGCCACCAGCAGATAAGCCACACCCGCACTGCCAAATGTGACGATCAGGAATTGGCTCAGCCTGGCACCAGCCAGAAACAGCATGGCAAACACAGCCGTCATGATCACCACCACCGCGCCGAAGTCCGGCTGCTTCAACAGCAGCAAAACCATGACCGAGAGCACCATTACCGGCTTCATAAATCCCCAGAAAGTACTACGCACCTCATCCACTCGACGCACCAGGTACCCGGCAACAAACATGATTGCACAGACTTTCACTATCTCTGACACCTGAATATTGACTGGCCCAAGATGGATCCAGCGGGTACTGCCATTCACGGTTTTGCCGATTCCTGGTAGCAACACCAGAGCCAATAACAAGTAGGCGAAAATCAACAATGCACCACTGCTTCGTTCCCATACCGCCAACGGAATCTGATAGACCAACACCGCACACACGATTCCTGCTGCCAGGTACACTCCATGCCGTTTCAGAAAGAAGAAAGGCGAATCATAATTCAGGGAGGCCATATCCATCGATGCCGAGGAAACCACCACCAGGCCAATGCACATCAACGCGCAACCAAGCAACATCAACCACTGCCTGGGAGACAGCGATTGCATTTGCGTAATGGATGCAACTGGTGATGACATCGCCATTTAACCTCTCACCGCGGCAATAAATTGATAACCGCGATCCTCATAATTCTTGAACTGATCAAAGGAAGCACAGGCTGGAGAAAACAGAACAACATCTCCAGCTTTAGCTTTGCTTTTAAGCAGTTCCACCGCCTGTGGCATGGTCTCTACCATTTCTACAGCAACCACACCACTCACTGCGCGCTGGATTTGCTGAGCGTCGCGCCCAAACACAACAACCTCCGCAACTTTATCTTTTAGTGCATCAGCCAAAGGAGAGAAGTCAGCGCCCTTACCTTCACCACCGGCAATGAGATACAGATTTCCATTCACGCTGCCGTCCAATCCTTTTACTGCCGCCACCGTTGATCCAACATTGGTACCTTTGGAATCGTTAATCCAGGCTACGCCATTAATATCCGCAACCCACTGGCAGCGATGGGGCAATCCGGGGAACGCCTTGATGGCATCCAATGCATCAACATAACGCCCCCCGCAAAACTCTGCCAACACGGTCAGGCATGCCGCCACGTTCAGCAAATTGTGTGCGCCACGAATATGCAGATCATCTGCCGAAAGCACACTACGGGAACCATCCATCACCTGATTTGGTTGACGGTCGGTGTTCACATAGAAACGACCGTGGGCGGACTCATCCCCCCCGAAAGGTAGCTGAGTACGCCCCCCCTGAACCGGCTTGCTGCGATGATCATCAAGCCAGTAAACGGCCGCATCACAGCCTTCAAAAATCCGCTGCTTGGCCATGGCGTATTCATCCAGAGAGCCATAACGATCCATATGGTCTTCCGTCACATTCAGGTTTACTGCAATTTTGGCACGAAGACTGTGGGTAGTTTCCAACTGGAAACTGGATAACTCCAACACCCACACATCCACATCAATCGCTGAAGACAATGCGTCCAGCACCGGAAGCCCGATGTTGCCGGCGACACAGACGTTGTAACCAAGCGCCTCGAGTGCCTTACCGATAATACTGACCACCGTGCTTTTCCCATTTGAGCCGGTAACCGCTATAACAGGAGCATCCACCGATTTCGCGAACAGCTCGACATCACCGGAGCAAGGCACACCTGCAGCGATCGCTTTGGCAATCGCAGGTGTCTGAATCGCAATCCCCGGGCTGACCACCAGCTCGCTGGCTTTGGTCAAATCGAACTGATTGAGATCACCACAATGCAATTTCACATCGGCGAAGTCCTGTGCCAGCTCTTCCTTTCCAGGTGGCTCAGAGCGGGTATCAATCACAGCCACATCGCAACCGAGGCGCTTCAAAAAACGCACGCAGGACAACCCGGTCTTACCCAGGCCAATCACTACATGTTTGTTTTTTAATTTCGCCACGTTAGCATCCTTAAACCTAATTTCTTTATCGTAGTTTGAGAGTTGACAGCCCGAACAACACCAGAATCACTGTGATAATCCAAAAGCGAACAATCACCTTGGGCTCAGCCCAGCCTTTCAGTTCAAAATGATGATGGATAGGAGCCATTCTGAAAATCCGTCGACCCGTTAGCTTGTACGATCCTACCTGGAGAATCACAGAGACCGTTTCCATTACAAAAACGCCTCCCATTATGAACAGGACAATCTCTTGTCGGGTAATGACTGCAATAACACCCAGTATTGCGCCCAGGGCCAGCGCACCTACATCACCCATAAATACCTGTGCAGGATACGTGTTGAACCACAGAAAGCCCAACCCCGCTCCCACCAAAGAACCGCACACGATTATCAATTCTCCCGTACCGGAAATATGAGGAAAGCCGAGATAACGTGAGAATTCAGAATGCCCAAACACATAGGCAAACACACCCAAAGCGCCACCCACCAACACCGTCGGCATAATCGCCAAGCCGTCCAGGCCATCGGTCAGGTTCACAGCATTGGAAGTGCCGACAATCACAAAATAGGTGAGCACGATATAGAACCAGCCCAAGTCCAGATAGACCTCCTTGAAGAATGGGACTATCAACTTGGTCTCGAATCCGCAATTGATGGCATCAGGTGCACAATCCGGAGCGGTAAAGTACAAAAAGAACGCTGCCCCCAAACCTCCCACGGATTGCCAGAAGTATTTCCACTTGGCTGGTAGTCCACGGGAGTTTCGCTGAACCACCTTGCGATAGTCATCAACCCAGCCCACTGCGCCAAAGATAAACGTGACAATCAAGACCACCCAGATGTAGCGGTTAGATAAATCCGCCCACAGCAGCGTACTGATGACAATGGCTACCAAGATAAGGGCACCACCCATGGTGGGCGTGCCCGCCTTGCTGAGATGAGATTTGGGCCCGTCGTCCCGGACTGACTGCCCAATCTGGTGGTAACTCAAACGCTCAATCAGATAAGGCCCTACGATAAAAGCAATGACAAGGGCGGTCAGCACTCCCAAGATTCCCCGAAACGTAAGATACTGGAATACATTGAATACGGAGTAGTATTGCTGGAGGTAATCGGCCAACCAAAGCAGCATCAGTGCGCACTCCCCTGAGCCTGTTGACACTCAATCATTCGTTCGATCACTTTTTCCATTGCAGCGCTTCTTGAGCCTTTGATTAAAATGGTTGAATTACGTTGGTTGGCAAACAGGTCTTCCGCTATACGCTGATGATTCTCGCCGGTAATAAACACGCCGCTCCCTGGATTTGATAGAAAGCCTTCCCTGTATAAGGTGGCGGACTCACCCAAACCGTAGACCGTTCCTATTCCCTTCTCAGCGGCGTAGGCACCGATCTCCCGATGCATTTTCGCTGCGGACTGGCCCAGCTCAGCCATTCCACCCAGAACCAGACAGCTATCTCCCTTGAGGTTCGCCAACACATCAATCGCCCCGCGTACGGAATCCGGGTTAGCGTTATATGTATCATCTATCACTTTTAGATCGGTTAACTCTTCCACCACCCGCAATCGGCCTGGCACCGCTTTCACCGCAGCCAGTCCTGCTGCGATTTTCGGAAGTGGACATCCAGCCCCATGGGCAATGGCAATCGCAGCCAACGCGTTGGCAACATTATGCTGCCCAATGACGGACAGCTGCACCGCAAGCTCTTCACCTTGTACCAATGCCTTGAATTTGTATTGCCCCATCGCGTTCATCGTTGCAGATTGCAGACAAACATCCGCTGCGGCATCCACCATGGAAAAAGCAAGTTGTCGACAGTGGGACGCTTTGCTCCGGAAGACCTCGACGAATCGATCGTCCGCGTTTATCACCGCCGTACCGCTTGCCGGTAGCGCCTGATAAATTTCCGACTTCGCTTCCGCTACCAATTCTATGGAACCAAAGCCTTCCAGATGCGCAGCGCCCACATTGTTCACCAATGCCACATCCGGAATCACCAAACCGGCGGTATATGCGATCTCGCCCTGGTGATTGGCTCCCATTTCCACCACCGCGAACTCATGTTTGGCTTCCAGCCGGCACAATGTAAGCGGTACACCAATGTCATTATTCAAATTACCTTTTGTGGACAAGGTCGGGCCCACTTCACTACAAATTGCGGCCACCATTTCTTTTACTGTGGTTTTGCCGCAACTGCCGGTAATAGCAATCTTCCTGGGTGAAAATTGTTGTAACCAGGCTTTACCCAGCGCGCCCAGCCCCAGGCGGGTATCTGCCACCACAACCTGCGGCAGATTAACATCCTGCTCTACGGACACCATGGCAGCCACGGCACCGGCGTCCTTCGCGACCGTTATATATTCGTGGCCATCAAAGTTTTCACCTTGCAAGGCGACAAAGAAATCCCCTGGCTGAAGCGTACGGGTGTCTGTTGACACACGGGCAAACTCTGCATTCGCGCCAATCAGCTTGGCGTTAATGGTATTCACCAGAGAGGACAAATCCATTCAGTTGCCCTCCCTTTTACCAAAACCAACATTGCCGGCATTCAATCTGGCCAACGCAGTCACCGCCGCATCATAATCGCTATAGGGCAACTTCCGGCCGGCAACTTCCTGATAGTCTTCGTGACCTTTCCCGGCGATCAAAACCACGTCGTTCGCTGCAGCATTGCTGATTGCGTAAGCTATGGCTTCTCCACGATCTTCAATAAGCTGATATGCAACACCGTGAGGAATGCCTTTTACCATATCGGCAACAATGCCAGAGAAAGTCTCACCACGAGGGTTGTCCGCCGTAATAACCAGCTCATCCGCCAGCTGTGCCACCACTTCGGCCATCAGCGGACGCTTGCCCGCATCACGATCACCACCGCAGCCGAACGCACACCAGATCCGCCCCTCCACATGACGCTTAAGAGCCAGCAACGCTTTCTCCAATGCGTCCGGTGTATGGGCGAAATCAATAATCACCATGGGTTGATGATCCGTACCCGCCACGCGCTGCATGCGACCCAACACCGGCTTCACCTGGCTGAGTGCTTGTGCAGCCTCCGAGAGCTCCACCCCCAGCGTCAACAGCAGGGTCAGGCTGGCCACCAGATTGGCGCCATTGAATTCTCCGATCAGTTCGCTTTTCAACGTGGCTTTCGACTCTCCGTAGGCAACCACCAATTCGATTCCCTGCTTGCCATAATGGACTGATTCAGTACGCACGGTGACATCATCACGATTCTGGAGAGAGAAGGACCAGAGCCGGGTTGCTTTGTGCATTGCCATGGCCATGGTCGCGACCCGCTCATCATCCCAATTCAATACCAGATGCTGCAGCCCGGGATGAGAAGCCAATAATGTTTTGGCTTCGGTGTAGGCTTCCATAGTGCCGTGATAATCCAGATGGTCGCGGCTGATATTGGTGACCAACGCTGAATAAACCGTCAAACCATCCACTCGCCCCTGCACCAGGCCATGAGAAGAGGTTTCCATGGTGACGCACTGCGCTCCCTGATCATACATTTCAGCCAACAGACGATTGCAGTCCACCACGTCCGGTGTTGTATTTATCGTCGACTGCAATTTCCCCACCAGCCCATTACCCAGGGTTCCAACCACACCACATTGTTGCCCCAGATTCTGCAGCGCTTGAGCGGCCAATTGGCTCACACTGGTCTTGCCGTTGGTGCCGGTAATGGCAACCAGTTTCAACTTGGCACTGGGATGGTCATAGAACTTGGAAGCGATTTCACCCAAACGCGCTTTTAATCCAGGGACGGCGATCACAGGCACAGCACAGGGTTGCTGATCATATCCGTCCGCTTCCACCAATGCTGATCCGGCACCTGCCGAAATCGCCGCAGACAGAAACGCCCGGCCATCACTTTGATGCCCGGGATAGGCCAGAAAGCAATCGCCTTCTTTTACCTTTCGACTGTCAACTGCCAAACCTGTCACGACTGTTTTCTTCCAACTTTCTTCCAGTTGCAAAAAAGGAACGAGATCCTCTAGATACCGCTCCACCTTTGTGCCCCTATTCATGAATCGGGAGCCGCTTTCTTGGATAACCCGACATAGGTCTCGACTGCTTTGTCGGGGGGAATATTTTTTACTCGCAGCAGCCCTGCCATCACTCGCGAGAACACGGGCGCCGCCACCTGTCCGCCGTAATACATATCCCCTTTGGGATCGTCAATGACGACCACTAATGCAATCGCAGGATCTTCCACCGGAGCCACACCCGCGAACAGCGCCAGGTAGCGGTGATCCTGATAACCAGTGGCTGCAACCTTATGGACTGTTCCGGTTTTACCAGCCACGCGATATCCCGGCACTCGTGCTTTTTTGGCGGTGCCATGGACATCCACCACACCTTCCATCATATGCACCACCTGGCGGGCAATGGTTTCATCCAGAACACGTTCACCGGTCACATCACCTTCGGTTTTCAGTAAACTGACCTGTCGCTTGATTCCACCGCTGCCCAAAATCGCGTAGGCCTGCGCCAATTGCAGCGCGGTCACCGACAACCCATAACCATATGACAGAGTTGCCACTTCAATCCTGCGCCACTTTTGTCTCGCAGGCAGCATTCCAACACTTTCACCGGGAAAACCAACCCCGGTTGGTTGGCCCAGGCCCAATTTCTGAAAGAAAGAGCTGAGGTAATGCTCGTCCAAGGACAGAGCCAACTTGCTGGCACCAACGTTACTGGATTTAGCAATAACCTTACCCAAATCAATCACGCCATAATTACTCATATCGCGGATGGATTTGGTACCGATTCGCAAGTAGCCCGGCGAGGTGTCCAGCTTGCTGTATGGCTTCCACTTTCCACTTTCCAATGCCGCAGCCACGGTAAAGGGCTTCACCGTTGAACCGGGTTCAAACACATCGGTTAATGCGCGATTACGGAAGTTAGGAACATCCTTTTTGCTACGATTATTCGGGTTGTAAGATGGCTGATTCACCAGGGCCAGCACTTCTCCGGTTTTAATATCAATCGCAACCGCACTGCCCGAGCTCGCACGATATTCCGTTACTGCAGACAATAACTCGCGATAGGCCAGATACTGCGCCCGCAAATCGATGCTCAAGGTGATATCCGTGCCTGGAGATGCCGGCTGTATTAACCCCACATCTTTGATAATGCGACGGCGCAGGTCTTTTATAACTCGCTTTTTACCTTCTTCACCTTTAAGAAACTCATCAAAAGACAGCTCGATTCCTTCCTGCCCTTCTTCATCGATATTGGTAAAACCCACCAGATGACTGGTGACCTCACCGGCTGGATAGTAGCGTCGATGCTCCTCAATGCTGTATACACCGGGAATATTCATATCCAGAATCTCCTCCGCCTTGGAAGGATTCATATGCCGGCGCAAGTAAATAAACTGCTTATCCTGATTGCGCAGCACGCGGTCACGCAAACTGCTTTCCTTGACTCCGGTTTTCTTGGCCAGGAAACTCCAGGCATATTGCGCTTCTATCAACTCCTGGGGATTGGCCCAAAGTGTTTTTACCGGAGTACTGACTGCCAGGGGCTCTCCGTTTCGATCCTGAATCATGCCGCGGTAAGCAGGAATATTTTCCACCCGCACGACCCTGCGGTCTCCCTGGTCCTGCAGGAAAGCCTGGGACTCCACCTGCAAATAAAAAAGTCGACCCACCACCAGCAGCGTCAACAACACAAACATGCCCAGCACCAGGTAATGGCGCCAGGCATAATTCGTTTGGGTTGTGTGATCGCTCATGGCTCCACCATTACTATTTCGTTGGGTGCAGGCACCCTCATTTTTAGCTTGCTGCCGGCCAGTTGCTCTACTCGGTTATAGGAACCCCAGGTACTTTGTTCCAAAAGCAACTGACCCCATTCTACCTGCATGGCGTTATTCTCTATTTGCAGGCGCTGGTGCTCCGCCACCAGTCGGCGCGTCTCGTAACTGGAGTAGTTCACGGCCACGCTGGAAATAATGACCAACACCAACGCGAGCATAACGAACAACCAGGAACGGGTTGCGGGATGGATCAGTCGGTTCATGCCACTTTCTCCGCCACCCGCATAATGGCACTGCGGGATCGCACATTCCGTTCCACCTCCTCCGCGGAGGCTTTAACGGCCTTGCCTATGCTTTTCATTTCCCGCTTCACCATATCATCCCGAATCGGCAGATGACGGGGCACTGGATCGCCTTTTTCCTTACGCTGAATAAACTGCTTTACCATGCGGTCTTCCAGCGAGTGGAAGCTGATCACCACCAGCCGGCCACCCGGCTTCAGCACACTGAGTGCCTGGCCCAACACCAGCTGCAAGTCATCCAGTTCACGATTAATGAAAATACGAATTGCCTGAAAGGAACGCGTCGCCGGGTGCTTGCCTTTTTCCTTGGAAGGATTCGCTTTTGCGATCAGGGCCGCCAGCTCAGCAGTGGTGCTTAAAGGCTTTTCATCCCGCGCAGCCACAATGGCCCTGGCGATCTTCTTGGCAAAGCGCTCTTCACCAAATTCTTTCAGCACGACAGCAATTTCATCGACGTCAGCACTGTTCAGCCATTCTGCCGCTGTCTGGCCTGCCTGATTGTTCATGCGCATATCCAGTGGGCCATCAGACATAAAACTGAACCCGCGCCCGGCATCATCCAGTTGAGGAGAAGACACTCCCAGATCCAGCAATACACCATCAACCTGGCCAGCCAAACCCAATGCTTCAATATGCGCCGACAATGTGGCGAAAGAATCATGAATAATGGAAAAACGTGGATCAGACTCCGCGAGTTTCTCAGCAGACTGCAGCGCCAGAGGGTCTTTATCAAAGGCAATGAAACGGGCTGTTGGCGATAGACGCGCCAGTGCGTGGCGAGCATGACCACCACGCCCATAGGTTCCGTCTATATAGATACCAGCTTCGTTTGTCACCAGCGCATCCACCGCTTCATTGAGTAGTACGGTTTCGTGTTTCAGTTCCGATGTCATGGTTACAACACCAGATCTTGTACAGCTTGTGGCAGCTCTTCTGCTTTGACCGGGCCCTCATCGACCCACTGCTGGAAGCCGTTGTCCCAGGCGTCTTCAGGCCAGATTTCCAGCTTCTTACCCAGGCCCACCAGCATGATCTTCTTTTCCAGCTTCACTTTGTCTCTCAGCAACGGGGGCAGACTTACCCGACCATTGCTGTCCATTTCCACTTCACTGGCATAACCCAGCAGCATACGCTGCAACCGCCGGGTTGCCGGATTCAGGGAGGGCATGGCCAGGAGCTTCTGTTCAATCTCCTGCCAGTCAGGGAGGGGGTGCATGGAAAGGCAGTGCCCTTCGAAATCCAGGGTCACGATCAACTTCCCATCGCAATATTCGGACAGCGCATCACGAAAACGGCTGGGCATGACCATCCGTCCTTTCGCATCGAGACTGAGCGCGCTGGGTCCTCTAAACACTTGGTTACCTGTTGCGTCGTAAACGACTTCTTTTACCCATCAATCTGTGGCCTAATGACTTGGCCACCTCTCCCACTTTAACCCACCTGGCACCACAAAATCCCACTTTGTGACACCTAAGGCACACTATAGGGAGCGGTACGCTCCATTGTCAAGCTGAAAACCCGGGCAAAAATGTGAATTTGATACGGAAAAACAAAGACTTACGTGCGCAAACTCACAGCACGACAGAGAATTGGCACACAAAATATCAATACAAAACAGGAGGATAGAAAGGCCTATTAAAGCCACTTCTAGCAAGCGATAATATTTCGCGATATAAACAGGATGTTTTTAGAACAGTGATGCAGAACACATCAACAGTTTGAGGGATATACGTACAGCCTGAGTAGAAAATGTAAAGTCAACCGATAAGCCGGGTTCTGTCGTGGACAGTCATTCCTCTGGGACGCATGTCACCATACGCCTCTAGCAACCTACCCGTATCCAGCGCGGGTCACGCCTTTGGATACCTATTTGGTCTTGCTCCAGGTGGGGTTTTCCATCGCCACGAACTGTTACCAGTCGCGCGGTGCGCTCTTACCGCACCATTTCACCCTTACCGGCCAGCATGCTGGCTTAGGCGGTATACTTTCTGCTGCACTTTCCGTCGGCTCGCGCCGCCCAGGCGTTACCTGGCACCTTACCCTGTGGAGCCCGGACTTTCCTCCCTCCCTTTGCGGGTTACCCCACCAGGAAGAGCGACTGTCTGGCTGACTTCAGGGTGCGAAATTAACCCTAAAAGCCTAAGGAATCAACCCTTGTTTTGCGTCAGGGCCGCGTCGTATAAAGCATTCTTGGCAATGCCGGTCAGCTCGGACACCACTGCACAGGCTTTTTTCAGCGGCATGTACTCTGCAGTCATTTGCAGTGCCCGCATCACTTTTGGATCGATTACCAGACTACCCTTATGCTCTGCACCCTGTACCAACAACACAAACTCTCCCCGGGTATGGTGCTGATCTTCCTGCAGCCAGGATAACGCCTCTGCCGCCGGAAGCGTCTTCACCGTCTCAAACGACTTGGTGATTTCCTTAACAACAGACACCACGCGGCCAGCCCCCATCACGGATATAACATCTTCCAAGGTGGACAGGATGCGTTTCGGGGACTCATAAAAAACCAGGGTGGCGGTTTCAGCCAGCAGGTTTTCCAATTCCCCCTGCCGTGCTTTTTGTTTAGCCGACAGAAACCCCACAAACAGAAAGCGATCCGTGGGCAAACCGGCAATGGATAGCGCTGCGATCGCTGCGCAGGGGCCAGGAATGGAGACCACTTCTACATTGGCCTGGTGCATTGCCCGCACCACCCGAAAACCCGGATCACTGATCAGCGGAGTACCGGCATCGGAAATCAGTGCCACCGACTGACCGCCCTGCAACAATCCCAGCAACGATTGAATGCGGTCGTCCTCATTGTGATCATGTACCGCCATTAATCTGGTATCAATGCCATAATGATCAAGCAGTTTCTTGCTGTGACGGGTGTCTTCCGCCGCGATCACATCAACCTGCTTCAACACTTCGATAGCTCGCAACGTAATATCGTTGAGATTACCGATGGGTGTTGCCACAATATAGAGAATTCCAGTCGTCATATAATCGCAGGCCTGATATAAAAATGAAGTTCATTCGACGCGCACAGCTTAGCACACTTGCCGCCCTCCTCATGACCTTGATCCTCGCCGCCTGTGAAACCACCGGAGGGGGCAGCACTGCCGTACAAGCCGACAACAGCCAGGCAAACGCCATCAATGAGCTGATTGAGCGCTCTCAGCAGGCCACCAGCCCAGAAGCAGAGCAGCTTTTGATTCAAGCCGCGAACTTGCTATTGCAGCAGGATAAAGCAGAAGAAGCGAAGCGCCTGCTGGGTTCGGTAAACGCAACGGTGCTGGATAGCGACACCCTGGCGGCCCTGGTATTGACACTGACCGACATCAACCTGGCGCTCAATGAGCCACTCCGGGCTGAGGAACTGATTACCACGGACCTGATGGGATTGCTGACGGCGTCCAACGACCTGGGTTCGGACCGTCTTAACGAAATCAGCCTGAAGCGGGCCCAAGTGTGGGAAATCAACGCCAATTATCTGGCCGCAGCCCGGGAACGCATATTTGTTGGTCCGATGCTGATGGACGAAGCCGCAAGCGCCAATCACCAGATGATCTGGAGCGATCTGATTGCCATACCCAACGACACCCTGGAGCAGCTATCAAGCACAGTGGCCGTGCCTGAATTTCAGGCCTGGCTGGAACTGGCCTGGATATACAAAGGTTATCAGGACAAGCTGGACCAACAACTCAAACAACTGGATTTATGGCAACAGCGTTATCCGGGACACGCAGCCGCCACTGAGCTTCCGGAAGCGTTACGCCTTATTCGCGAACTCAGCGCAAACCAGCCCAAGAACATCGCACTGCTGCTACCCACTCAGGGTCGCTACCGCCCGGCAGCCGAAGCCATCATACACGGCTTCATGAGTGCCCATTACGCATCCCTTGAGGGCAACACCGAAAACCCATCCGCGGTGACCATTCGAGTCTACGACACCAGCAACAGCAGCCAATTCAGCGTCGTGTACAAGCAAGCCGTTGATGAAGGCGCCGAAATCATTATTGGTCCGCTACAAAAGGAAAACCTGCGCAGCCTGCTGACCAGCACCGACGCACTTCCCGTCACCACCATTGCACTTAATCAGGAACAGGGACAGTTCGAATCCCCGGTGAACCTTTACCAGTTCGGGCTTTCCCCTGAAGATGATGCAGCGGAAGTCGCCCGCCACGCAATGCAGAAGCAGTACCACAATGCGGCGGTCCTGTTTCAGAATAACCCCTGGTGGGAACGGGCCTATCTGGCTTTCTCTGAGCAATGGCAACAGAACAAAGGGCGCGTTACAGGGATCGCCAGCTATGATGACCAAAACAATATGGCGAACGCCATCAAAGACATGCTGTTGGTCCAACACAGCGAACTTCGAGCCCGGCAGCTTCGCAACATTCTCGGCAAGAAGCTCGAGTTCCAACCACGCCGACGCCAGGACATCGATTTCATCTATTTGATCTCGACCCCGGAGCAGGCACGCCAGATTCGCCCCTTGCTGGACTTCTATTACGCTGAAGCCATTCCAGTGGTGGCCGGGTCGCAAATATTCAGCGGCAAAGCCAATCCCAAAACCGATCGCGACCTGAACGGCATCGAATTTTGCGATATTCCCTGGCTGCTGGAAAAACCCGACGCCATCCAACAGGCACTCATCCAGGCGTGGCCCAAAGCAGATCACCGCTATTCCAGGCTCAACGCCATGGGGGTAGATGCGTATCGCCTGCAATCCCGCCTGCAACTGCTCACCCAGATCCCGGATGCAGGCCTGTTTGGCGCTACAGGCAATCTAACCATCGGCATTGACAACAAGGTGCATCGCGAACTGAGCTGGGCGGTCATCAAGAACGGCCGACCACAATTACTACCCCGTGTTATTGAGACCGAGCTGAAGGACAGCCCAAGCTTCCCGGAAGGAACCCATGCCCTCCCCAAAACATCGCAAGCCACTGACCACCAAAAAAATCACAGGCAACCAGGCTGAGGAGCTGGCCAAGACATTTCTGCAAAGTAAAGGCCTCGGATTTTGCGATAGCAATTTCCAATGCAAGACCGGCGAAATTGATCTGATCATGCAAGATCAGGATATGCTGGTGTTCGTTGAAGTACGCTATCGTGCTGCTTCCGACCACGGCACTCCAGTGGCTACGGTAACGACAAGCAAGCAGCGCAAACTGATTCGGACAGCCAGCTTTTTCCTGCAGCAGCATTTTGGTGATCGCTGGCCGCCGTGTCGCTTTGACGTAATCGGCATCAGCGGCGACCTTGATGGCCGGCCCAGTATTGACTGGATACCATCAGCCTTCTACTGATTTCGGCAATACCGTTAAATTACCGTATAATAAAACGACGAAGCGCTCGCAATTAAGGAAGTGAACATGAACATGCATGATCGAGTCACCGAAATTTTTGATGACCACCTGGTGACACTGCATCGCTGCCAGGAAGATCTTCCCGACCTGATTATCAGCGCCAGCGAACGAATGGTTCAATGCCTGCTGACCGACCGCAAGGTATTGTCCTGTGGTAATGGCGGCTCTGCCAACATAGCCCAGCAGTTATCCAGCAAAATGCTAAACCGGTTTGAGCGGGAACGGCCGGCCCTCCCGGCAATCGCCCTCTCAACCGATTCATCCACCATAACCTCAATCTCCAATGACTACAGCTACAACGAAATTTTTTCGAAACAGATCCGGGCCATCGGGCACGAAGGCGATATTCTGTTGGCCATCACCAGCAGCGGCAACTCAGCCAGTATTCTGCAGGCTGTTCAAGCGGCCCATGACCGGGATATGCAGGTGATTGCGCTGACTGGAAAAGACGGGGGGGATTGCGCCAGGCTGATGCAAAGTGAAGATATCGAAATTCGGGTACCTTCCAGCTCCACCCCAAGAGTGCAGGAAGCCCATCTAACGATCATTCACACCCTGTGCGACCTGATTGATCAGCAGATATTTGGCATGGAGGTCTGAAGTTTATTTAACAACCTTAAGAGAGGGCTTGCCGGCAGGCTTTGGCGCCTTTTCATCCCCGCCACCCTGACCATCCGGGGGTGGAATTTCATCTTCATCAAAGAACATACCCTTGCCATTTTCCTTGGCATATATAGCCAGGATCGCACCCACCGGCACATGGAGATTACGGGCCTTACCGCCAAAACGAGCGGAAAACTCCACTTCATCATTACCCATGTGCAGATTGCGAATAGCCGAGGGTGCCAGATTCAGAATGATTTTCCCTTCGCTGACGAACTCATTAGGCACCTGCACCATAGGATAGGACGCATTCACCAGTAAATAAGGCGTCAGCTCGTTATCCAGAATCCACTCATAAACAGCACGGATGAAATAAGGTCGGCTAGGTGTCATCAAAACCCTCTCAGAAGCTGCCTCCAGAGCCGAAGGCAGCACTGTCACTACAAACTAAAGACGCAGTTCGCGCTCTGCGTCAGAAAGACTGGCCTGGAAAGATTCACGGGCAAACAGACGATCAGCATAGGCCAAAAGATTACCGGCCTTGGATTTCTGCAACTCTATTCCCATGGCAGGCAAACGCCACAGAATCGGGGCCACACAGCAATCCACCAGGGTAAAATCATCACTCATGAAAAACGGCTTTTCCGCAAAGATCGGATCAATTGCCACCAGATTTTCAGAGAAGTCCTTTCGAAACTTGTTCAACGCCGCCTCTTTTTCCGTACCGGCCATCAAGGCATCAACCGCCTGGCACCAATCGCGGTGGATACGATGCATCAACAATCGGCTGCGAGCACGCTCCACCGGATAAACCGGCAACAATGGAGGATGCGGAAAGCGCTCATCCAGGTATTCCATCATGATATTGGGCTCGTACAGAGTTAATTCACGATCCACCAGGGTTGGCAACTCGTTATAGGGATTCAGGGTTGCTAAATCTTCCGGCATATCGGCTGGATCCACATCCAACACATCCACTGCCACCCCTTTTTCCGCAAGTACGATACGGACACGATGGCTGTAGTGATCGTTACCATCTGAAAAAAAAGTCATCGAAGATCGTTTAGCAATGACGCCCATGAAATTTCACTCCAGCGCAGTATTCCAAAAATAAGCGTTGCAAACAGCTGCAACAGAAATAGCGAAGGGGCGGAAGCTATAAAGCCAACCGCCCCACACTTTAGATGTATTCCTGATTAATGTACGTCTTTCCAATATTCCCTATTCAGGAAGTATACCGGAATAAACAAGATCGCCAGGAATATCAATACGTAAACACCAATTCGCTCACGCTCAGCCCGGATCGGCTCTGCCATATAGACCATATAGTTGGTCAGATCGGCCATCGCTTCTTCGAACTTGTCTTCACCCAACTCCTCTTCCATGTTGGACAACACATGAGGCATACCTACATCGGGGAAGATATGATTGTTCACGCCCCATGGACGGGACTCATCGAGATAAAAATTGGTAAGGTAAGAATACACCCAATCGGCACCACGAACTCGAGCCACCAACGTTAAATCCGGTGGAATGGTACCAAACCATTTCTTGGCCAAGTCCCGAGGAATGGCTGAGTGCATGGTCTCACCAATTTTATCCGTGGTGAACATCAGGTTAGCCTTCATGATTTCAGCGGGAATCTCCAGATCCGTCGCCGCACGCTCATAACGCATATACTGGGCAGAATGGCAGCCAATACAGTTGTTCATAAAAATCTGCATACCACGCTGCAAAGAGACTTTATCGTCCATGTTTATGGGTGCAGGAACCAGATATTCGTTATGCCCACCACCGGCAGCTTGAGCAAACACCGGCAGACACAACAGTACCAATACAGAGATAAACTTATTCATCAGTGTGTCATCCTTACTCGCTCAGGAACGGGTTTGCAGGTTTCTTTTGAGGTCCAGAACGGCATCAAAATGAAGTATGCGAAGTAGAACACTGTACCAATCTGGCCCAACACGCGGTAAGTCATTTCGAAAGGCAGGAACTCTACATGCACGTCTGGAGACTTAACGCCACACACACCCAGGATGATGAAGAACACGACAAACAGCGCCAGCATTATCTTGCTGATCCAGCCCTTGTAGCGAATAGACTTAACCGGACTGCGATCAAGCCAGGGCAAGACAAACAGAATCGCAATGGACGCCCCCATAGCAACTACACCCAGCAGCTTGTCAGGGACAGCACGCAGGATCGCGTAGAAAGGCGTGAAATACCATACCGGAGCAATATGATCAGGTGTCTTCAGCGGGTTTGCGGGCTCGAAGTTTGGTTTCTCCAGGAAATAGCCGCCACCATCAGGGAAGAAGAACACGATGGTCAGGAACACGAACAGGAAGACAACCACACCCACCAAGTCATGGACACTGTAGTAAGGGTGGAAAGGAATACCATCCAGAGGTACGCCGTTTTCATCTTTCAGCTTCTTGATTTCAATGCCGTCAGGGTTATTGGAACCCACTTCGTGCAAGGCAATGATATGCAGGACAACCAACGCCAGAATGACAATAGGCAGCGCGACCACGTGCAGCGCGAAGAAGCGGTTCAGGGTAATACCGGAGATCAGGTAATCGCCACGTATCCACTCAGTCAGCGCGTCACCGACGACCGGGATGGCGCCAAACAGTGAAATAATTACCTGCGCACCCCAATAAGACATCTGCCCCCAGGGTAACAGGTAACCCATGAAGCCTTCCGCCATCAGAGCCAGGTAAATGGTCATCCCAAAGATCCACACCAGTTCACGGGGGGCCCGGTAGGAACCGTACATCATACCGCGGAACATATGGAGATAGACCACCACGAAGAAGGCCGACGCACCAGTAGAGTGCAGATAACGCAATAACCAGCCATACTCTACATCCCGCATCATGTTCAGCTCGACTGACATGAACGCGCCTTCACCGGAAGGGTTGTACAACATGGTCAACCAGATGCCCGTCAACAGCTGGTTAACCAGTACCAGCATGGCCAGGGATCCGAAAAAATACCAAACGTTGAAGTTCTTGGGAGCATAATA
Organism: Pseudomonadales bacterium; assembly: GCA_002708905.1. Lineage (GTDB taxonomy): Bacteria > Pseudomonadota > Gammaproteobacteria > Pseudomonadales > Ketobacteraceae > Ketobacter. Next base: position 76,359 of record PAPM01000034.1, read on the forward strand.
CTTGCTCATATGATCTTCGAACATCTTGGTGGCGGGGAATCGGGCATCAACCCAACCCATCAGATTTTGAAACATACTCATCAGGCTGCCTCCCCATCTTCACCAATTTTGATCAGCGTGTCGCTCATGTAGTAATAAGGCGGCACCTCCAGGTTCAGAGGTGCGGGTACTGACTTGAACACACGGCCCGAGAAATCGAATTTGGATCCGTGACAAGGGCAGAAGAAACCGCCCTTCCAATCGGCACCCAAATCGGCTGGGGCCACCTCAGGACGATACAGTGGAGAGCACCCCAGATGAGTACACAATCCGACTAAAACCACAATTTCCTCATGCCCTTCACGGGAACGGGTTTCTGGGGAAACATATTCGGGCTGCTTGGATTCCTGGGATTCAGGATCACGCAGGTTATCGGCAACAGCCGTCAGGCTTGCCATAGCTTCCTTGGAGCGACGCAGGATCCAGACTGGCTTACCACGCCATTCAACGGTCATACGCTGACCCACTTCCAGCTTACTGATGTCCGCGACCACTGGTGCACCGGCCGTTTTGGCCTTAGCACTGGGGTTCCAGGACTTCACAAAAGGCACAGCGGCGCCTACTGCACCCACTGCGCCAACTGCTGAAGTGGCTCCAATCAGGAAGCGTCGCCGCCCCTCATTTACGCCTTCAGTACTCATTCAGTATCTCTCCCCGATATACATTAAGAAGTCGCATGGACCTTGCACTCGCAAAAGGCAAAAGAAAGGCACACCAACCCCTACCCATAATTTTAAACGCGCAAATAGTAATGAAATTGCAGGGGAGTTACAAGGAAAGGTTTGGTTCGTTGACCGACCTGAAGCATGAAATGCAAAACGCCCGGGGCCACAACCCCAGGCGCTTTAAATACACAAAACGTAAGGTGATGCTTAACGCTTTGAGAATTGAGGACGCTTACGCGCTTTTCGCAGACCCACTTTCTTACGCTCAACTTCACGAGCATCACGGGTAACGAAACCAGCTTTACGCAGGGTGGAGCGCAGGGTCTCATCATATTCCATCAGCGCACGGGTAATACCGTGACGAATCGCACCAGCCTGACCGCTGCCGCCACCGCCTTTCACAGTCACGTAAACGTCAAACCTATCAGTGGCCTCAACCAACTCCAGTGGCTGACGAACCACCATACGGGCAGTTTCACGACCGAAGTATTGGTCCAAAGCACGACCGTTGATGGAGATATTGCCTGAACCAGGCTTTAAAAATACTCGAGCTGCAGCAGTCTTGCGGCGGCCTGTACCGTAATTAGTGTCCACTATTCCGCCCCCTTACAGCGCCAGTTCTTTAGGTTGCTGCGCAGCATGCGGATGCTCAGCGCCAGCGTAAACTTTCAGCTTACCCAGCATAGCGCGACCCAGCGGGTTACGCGGCATCATGCCCTTAACAGCTTTCTCAATCGCCTGCTCCGGCTTGCGGTCCATCAGCTTGTCGAAGCTGATTTCCTTGATACCACCAGGATACTCGGTGTGGCGATAATACATTTTATCAGTACGCTTGTTACCGGTTACACGCACTTTTTCTGCATTGATTACAACGATGTAATCACCGGTATCCACGTGAGGTGTATAAATCGGCTTGTGTTTGCCACGCAGGCGCCGGGCGATTTCAGTCGCCAGACGACCCAAAGTCTTGTCGGTTGCATCCACAACGTACCAGTCACGTTCTACCGATTCTGGTTTTGCACTAAACGTTTTCATTGAATCTGCCCTAGAACACTCTAATCCGAGGTCTGCCCGTCAATTTAAAGAGCGCGAATACTACCCAACCCGTCCCCGCTTTACAAGCATTTTTGGAGACAGTTTCGATAACGCTCTGATTTAACGAGCTATCATTAATTTTCAGCAGTGCGGCCAATGATGCTGTGAGGTGCGTTCCATCGGCTTCGTTGCTATGACAGTAACGGGGTGAAGAACTATAACAGAATTCTGTCAGTGCGCCAGAGCCTGGGGCCGCTTTTCTTCTGCAAACGGCCAGAATAATTTCATCCTGATTGCTGACAGGGCGAATCAGAGAACTAACCAGCCACGCACCTAGATATCTTAGGCTGAACCATTATCCCGCCAGTAAGCCAAAACCACTAAGGCTTGTGGGGACGGGACAAATATTCCCGGCTCTGCATCTCCAACAGACGGCTGCGGGTACGCTGAAACTCAAATTCCAGCCTGCCGCCGGAATACAGTTCATCAATGGGAGCGGCGCCGGACATGATGAGCTTGACGTTACGATCGTAGAATTCGTCCACCATATTAATGAAGCGCCGCACCATGTCATCCTGTGCCGCCCCCATTACCGGCACTCCCGAAACCAGCACCGCATGGTAGATCCGGGCCAATTCGATGTAGTCATTTTGGCTGCGGGGACCATCGCAGAGCGCCTTGAAATCACACCAGAGCACGTCGTCAGCCACACTGCGGGTCTTGATTTCCCGGCCGTTGATATCAATCGCTTCCCGGTCGTGACCCAGTTCAGGAGAGAGCGACCTGAAGCTCTCGCTCAGGCTGGCCTCAGCCGCCTCATCCAATGGACAGTGGTAGATTTCCGCCTGCTCCAGTGTCCGTAAGCGATAGTCCACCCCACTGTCCACATTCACGATATCGGTATACTTGTTGATAAGCTCAATTGCCGGCAGGAAACGGGCCCGTTGCAAACCATCCTTGTATAGCTCATCCGGAATGATATTGGACGTGGCAACCAAGGTAACGCCTCGCTCGAACAACTTCTCCATCAGCCCGCCTAAAATCATCGCATCGGTGATGTCGGTGACAAAGAACTCATCGAAACACAGGATGCGCGCGTCCCTGGCAAGCTGATCCGCGACAATTTCAAGGGGGTTTTTCTCGCCCTGCAACGCCTTTAAATCGTTGTGTACCCGCTGCATGAAGCGATGGAAGTGGATACGCATCTTGGACTGAAACGGTACACACTCAAAAAAAGTGTCTACCAGATAGGTTTTGCCACGCCCGACGCCGCCCCAGAAATACAGCCCTTTACAGGGCTCTTTCTGCTTGGCCCGGGCGCTCGGCGCAATGCGCGCCCACAACGTGCGGGGGCGATTCTCGTAGCGGTCCACCAAATCGTGGTAGAGCCTGTCCAGCTGCTGCACCGCGTATTCCTGAGCCTGGTCGTAACTGAAATCCGGTCGGGTCAGGTCCTGTTGATACTTTTCCAAAGGCGTCATGATATTCAGGTCTTCGAAATTAATTAGGGGCCATTGACTGCGAAAGCGGGCCCACTCTAGCGCAGGCCGATAATGCTGTCCATGCTCAGGACAGGTAGCCGGTCAGGGTATTTGTTCCTGCACGATCTGCTTTACCTCGGTGAGGCGACCGTGAAAGAAATGCCCTGCCCCTTCGAGGCAAAATACTTGCTTGGGACCAGTGACGGTCTCGTACCAGCGCCGAATCTCGGTGGAATCCACCACTTCATCCTCATCCCCGTAGATCATGGCCATTGGGCAAGGGAACGCAATGAATTTTTCAAACGCGTAGTTCACCACCGCCGGCGCAATAAGCAATAGATGATCAATGGGATCTCCCCGCTCGGTCGCTCGCCCGCAGGCAGCAGCAGACACAAACGAACCAAAGGAAAAACCCGCCAGCCAGATGCGATCCAAGGGGCGCACCGAACGAACCCAGTCAATCACAGCCAGCAAATCCTCCTGCTCCCCCAGACCATGGTCGTATTCCCCTTCGCTTTTTTCCACACCGCGAAAATTAAAACGCACCACCCTGTGGCCAAGATCACGCCGCGCACGCGCCACCGTATGCACCACTTTGTTGTTCATGGTTCCACCCATCAAAGAGTGAGGATGACAGACGATCGAGACATTTCCCCCGCTTTCAGCAGCATTTTGCGGGCAGGTTGCGACAGCCTGCAAGGCGCCGACAGGCCCATCGATAAACAGCGGTGACTCACCTTGGGGAAACTGATTCATGAAAACACTCCGAGTGGGGATAATTTGCTTACATTTTACCTTCCGCTTTCTGCTTTGTAAGCCGGAACTCACCCTGTCCCGCAGCGACAGAAACTTGTAGTATTCTATTATTAAGTAAAAAGAAAGCTCTGGAGAGAGTCTATGTATACGGCAACTTTAATTTCTTTTGTGGTTGGGCTGGCCGCTGGCGCCCTGGGCTGCTATCTGGCCATGTCCAGGGCTCGAGCTCAATCCAACATCGAACAACAACTACGTGAACTGCAGGAAGAGTTCACGGCTTATCGCGAAAACGTGAACACGCACTTCAACAAGACTGCACAGATGGTGAATACGCTGACAGAAAACTACGTTGCGGTGCAGAAGCATCTGGAGTCTGCCGCTGATTCATTCGCCGAACCACCCAAGAGTTTCCAGCTGGACACCACCGCCAAGCTTCCCAACAAAAAAGCAAAATTCATTTCATTGGAAGCAAAAGGTGAGTTGGAAGAGGAAACTCAGAGCGATGCGGAATTTGGTGAAACCGATGCCATGCAACCGCCCCGCGACTATGCCCCCAAGAAAGATGTGAAAGATCAGGGCACCCTGTCCGAAGAATTCGGTCTGCACGATTCCCGCGTTTAAACTGTTTATATGGGGGTATCCAGCCCCCATTTCAACCCCTCCAGCTCCTCTCTAAAAAATTTACTTTTTCCCTCTTGAAAGGGCTTTTGCCTTACCCCATTTATTTCCCGACAACAGAATTTTTAACCGAACAACGTAGCAGACGACTTTTGGTATATCGGGAGAAGACAACATGGCTATTGCGACCCTGAACCCTTGGCAAGTACTCGACCAACTGAACAACGATAACCGACGCCGCTATGGTCAGCGTCGCTGGCAACCGGTGGTGGATATTGCCGAATCCGGTAGCGGCTATGAGATTCATCTGGAACTGCCCGGCATCAAGCCCGAACAAGTACAGGTGGAACTGGATGATAACGTATTGAAAATCAGTGGCGAGAAAGTACGAACTGAAGCAGAAGGCACTGATTACCGTTACCGTGAACGGGCCGTAGGTGAATTCAGCCGCTCCTTCACCATACCGGAGGATGCTGATCGCAACGGGATCAACGCACGCTTTGAACACGGCTTGCTGGTGGTGGCCATTGCCAAGAAGGAGCAGGCCCAGCCCCGTAAAATCGAGATTCAAACCAACTAAACAGACAATAAGGCCCAGCAACAGAAAAGCCCGCCGGATCAAACAGCGGGCTTTTCTAAAGCTCAGAAACGCTCGGGGTTAACCTTCGCTCTTCTGATAGTAATCAATCAGTATCTGAGCCACTTCAGGGCGTGAAAACTCCGGTGGTGGCTTCTGGCCATTGCCCAGCATTTCCCGCACTTTGGTACCGGACAGAAGGATGAAATCCTCCTTGGAGTGGTCCGGTGCGTCCTTCATCATCACCACGCGATCCAGTTTCTTTGAGTAGGCCGTGTGGTCGGCACGATAAATCTCGATCTGCAGGGCGCCTGCCGGCACTTTCTCATCAAAGATGGTTTGGGCATCGAAACCACCGTAGTAATCCCCGACTCCGGCATGGTCACGCCCCACAATAAAGTGGGTACAGCCACAGTTCTGGCGAAATACCGCATGCAGCACCGCTTCACGGGGACCGGCGTAGAGCATGTCAAAGCCATAACCGGTGATCATCACGGTGTTGGGTGGGAAATACAGCTCTACCATTTTACGGATACAGGCATCGCGCACATCGGCCGGGATGTCTCCGGGTTTCAGTTGCCCAAGTAACATGTGCACCAGGATGCCGTCGGTGCCGAGATCTTTCTGCGCCATACGGCACAGCTCTTCATGGGCACGGTGCATTGGGTTTCGGGTTTGAAACGCCACCACCTTGTTCCAGCCACGCTCCTGCATTTCGTTGCGAATTTCCACAGCAGTACGGAAGGTATCGGGGAAATCAGTCTGGAAATAACTGAAATTCAAAACCTGAATCGAACCGGAGAGCAGAATATTGCCCTGCGCCTTGAAGGTGGCCACGCCGGGATGTTCCGGATCAAGGGTGCCGAAAATATTCTGGGCCATGAAATCGATCTGCTCGTCGGAGACGGTCTCGATTGCATCGATGTCCATGATCGCCAGCACCGGGTTGCCCTCGACATTGGGGTCGCGCAACGCAATGCGTTTGGCATCGCCAATGCTGCTGACATCCTGGTTAAGATTGACGATGGGTACGGGCCAGAACAGGCCATCCGTGGTGTGCAGGCTTTCTGCCACTGACAGAGCATCCGCCAGGTTCATGTAGCCACTGAGAGGAGTGAAATAACCTGCCCCCAGCATGACAGCATTGGCAGCGGTTGCCGAAGTCACCAGCAGTGAAGGCAGTTGCTGGGCTTCCTTATTGAGTGCGTGGTGTTTTTCGGTGTCGTAGACGAACAGCGGCTTGAGCGCGTCGGCACCATGGGGTTTGATCATCTCAATGTCCTTAATATCAACAGGCCCTGGATTCACTGTGGGAACACCGGCCTGTAATACGTCGAAGTAAAAGGTTGGAAAACGGGGCGCATTATACCCAGTTTCAACGCAAAGATCAGGCCGGGTTATCGATATCCACAAACTCATGTTTTAGCTGGAATTTTGCTGAAAGGTGGTCACCTACGGCTTTCGCACCATAGCGCTCGGAGGCATGATGACCCACAGCAAAGTAATGGATTCCGCACTCCCGGGCCACATGGGTGGTCTGCTCAGAAATTTCGCCACTGATATAGGCGTCTGCCCCCATCGCTACCGCCTTTTCGATATAACCCTGGGCGCCGCCCGTACACCAGGCTACTCTGGAAATAGTATGATCACCGCCCTTTACCAACAATGGCTTGCGCCCCAGCGCGGACTCAATGGTGGCAGCGAATGCTTCTGCCTCCCGCGCTTGGTTGAGTCTGCCCACATTGCCCACCGGCCGCTTTTCCATTGGATCCAAGCCAGACTCGACCAACAATCCCAGGCGGGACGCCAACTGAGCGTTGTTTCCCAGCTCCGGGTGAGCATCCAGGGGCAGATGATAGGCGTATAAATTGATCTGATGCTCCAGTAAGGTTTTGATGCGGTTGTGTTTCATACCCACAATGGACGGATCCTCGCCACGCCAGAAGTAACCGTGATGCACGAAGACGGCGTCTGCTTCCAGCTCAATGGCCCGGTCGATCAATGCCTGGGTGGCGGTGACACCAGTCACCACTGTCTGGATTTGGTCCTTGCCCTGCACCTGCAACCCATTGGGCGCATAGTCCTTGAAATATTCCGGTTCCAAGAGGGAATCCAGATATTGCAACAGGGCCTGGCGTTGAATCATGGTGCACTCCGTTATTAGGGCTAAGGGTGGTGGATTTGAGGGTTACGTGGTAACTTCCAGCATTTGTGCGTGATTATTCAAAAACTGCTGTGGATTTTCCAGTCACTCTATGAAATCAGTTCTCCGCCCCCTTGTTGGCCCGGTGCTCTATGGACTAATCCTCGCTCTGGCCTATATATTCGTTGTTGAGCGCACCTCCCAACCCATCCAACATGAAGTAGTGTTGATCGAAAAGCAAATCACCGAACCCGCTCAGCAAAGCACTGTCAGCATCAGCGAACCGGTTTCCTACGCCGATGCGGTGAGCAAGGCCCAACCGGCGGTGGTGAACATCGCCACCAGTAAGCTGGTCACTGAGCGCGTGCACCCGTTGTATGAAGACCCCATATTTCGCCGTTTCTTCGGATTAAACCAGGCCCCTCGCCGCCAGCGCATGCAACAGAGCCTGGGGTCCGGCGTAATCATCAGCCCATCCGGGTATATTCTGACCAACAACCATGTCATTGCGGAAGCCGACCAAATCAAGGTGGGGCTGGCCGACGGCCGGGAAGTGGAAGCCCAGGTGGTGGGCTCGGACCCCGAAACAGACCTGGCATTATTGTTCATTGATATGCCGGATCTGCCCGCCATTACCCTGGCCAATACTGAAAACATTCGGGTGGGCGATGTGGTGCTGGCCATCGGCAACCCCTTCGGAGTGGGGCAAACGGTTACCAAAGGTATTGTCAGTGCACTGGGACGCCACCAGTCGGACCTAAGCTCTTTTGTCGACTTTATTCAAACCGATGCTGCTATCAACCCCGGCAACTCCGGGGGCGCCCTGATCAACGCCTATGGCGACCTGATCGGAATCAACACGGCCATCTATTCCAATTCAGGGGGCTCCCACGGCATCGGGTTCGCCATACCCATCAGCACCGCCACCACCGTAGTCAAACAATTGGTGCAATACGGTCAGGTCATCCGCGGTTGGGTGGGTATCGAACCCCAGGTGCTGAACCCGGTCCTGGCGCAGGCATTGAACTTACCGAACATTCAGGGTCTATTGGTAGTAGGCATCGCCAAAAACGGACCTGCCCACCAGGCAGGTGTACGTCCGGGCGATATTATCACTCACATGAACGGCAACATGATTGAAGACCCCAGGGCCGCCATGGATATGATTTCCAATATGCAACCGGGTGAGAAAGTTACCATCCGGGTGAACCGCCAAAATCAGTCTATCGACATTTTGGTGGTAGTGGGCGCGCGCCCCACACCGCACAGTTAACTGGAAAAATAAAGAGGACAACATGTTAAAACGCCTACTGGAATTGTTCAGCCAACCGGAATCTGCCCAGGACAGCGTCAGACCCGAGCTGGCCGCCGCTGCATTGTTGGTGGAGGTCATGGCGGCCGATGATCAGTGGCAAGATGCAGAAGAGAGTGCGATCCGTGCGGCCCTGATGCAATCACTGAATCTGGCAGAAAGCGACTGTGATGAATTACTGGCTTCTGCCAAAAACCAGCAACAGGATGCTCACGACTATTACGCTCTCACCCGCCAGATCAACGATCATTTCAGCCCGGAGAAAAAATACGAATTGATTCTGGATATGTGGAAAGTAGCCTGGGCGGATGGGGAATTGGACCGCTACGAAGACAATACTATTCGCAAGGTAGCGGAACTGATCTATGTTCCCCATGAGCTGTTTATCAAGGCCAAGTTTGAGGCCAAGCCGGGTTAATAAATAGTTAAAAGTTAACGCGCTACACGTCCATGGCGCTATGCAACGCCTGCAGCAGCAGACGGTTCTCATCCGAAGTACCCACCGTAAACCGCAGGCAGTCCTGCAATTGGGGGTGGGCGCCGTCTAGACATTTAATAAGGATACCGGCATCCTTAAGCTGTTCGAACAGCCCCCTGGCCAGACCTGATTGCGTACGGGCCAAAATAAAATTGGCTTCACTGGGCCAGACTTTAGCGAACGGCAACGCCTGCAATGCCGCCAATAACTCGGTACGGTTTTTTCTCAGCTCTTCCGTCTGCGCCTTCATCACATCAAAGTGATTCAGGGCAAATTTTGCCGAAGCTTCCGTCAGCACATTGATGTTGTAGGGCAGACGCACCTTTTCAAATTCGTCGAGCCAAGCCTTGGCGCCAAACAACATGCCCAGGCGTAAACCGGCCAGCCCCATCTTGGACAAGGTCCGCATAACCACCACATTATCGAATTCATCCATCAGGTTCAGGTGATGACGATCGGTAAAGGCCATGTAAGCTTCATCAATCACCACCAAACCCGGTGTGGCAGCACACACTTGCCTGACCGAATCCAGGTCAAACAGATTACCGGTGGGATTATTGGGTTGTGCCAGAAACACCAGTGCAGCCTGGGTTTCCTCAATCGCCTGCAGGGTCGCATCAAGATCCAGAGCAAAGTCTTCCGCCAGAGGCACGCCGCGATATTCCATGCCACAGAACGTGGCAATCATGCGATACATTACAAAACTGGGCTCCGGCGCCAACACGGTGCGGCCGGGCTGGGCCAGCGCCATGGCCATAATCTGGATCAACTCATCGGAACCATTGCCGAGCACAACCTCATGGGCAGGGTCCACCCCCATCAGCAGTTTCAAGTCTTCTTTCAACTCGTGAGCCGTGGGATCGGGATAACGGTTCACCTGCACTTCGCGCAGTACCTGGAGCCATTCATCCACCATGGCTTCAGGCCAGTGATAAGGGTTTTCCATGGCATCCAGTTTCACCATGCCGGAGGCAGGAGGAACATGATAGGCAGACAGCGCCTGGATTTCAGGACGCACCCATTGCTGCACTCGTTGTCGCACTCGTTGTTTCACATCACTCATGGGCTACTCCTTAATCCTTGATCCGGTATTCGGCTGAACGGGCATGGGCCGTGAGACTCTCGCCCCGCGACAATACCGAAGCCACTTTCCCCAGCTCTGAGGCCTTTTCAGGAGTACACATGATCAGTGAACTGCGCTTCTGGAAATCATATACACCCAAAGGCGAGGAATATCGTGCCGTACTGGAGGTGGGCAATACGTGATTGGGCCCGGCACAATAGTCGCCAAGGGCTTCTGCGGTATATCGCCCCATAAATATGGCACCCGCATGACGCACCTGGGCCGCCATGGCTTCTGCATCGTCCACCGACAACTCCAGGTGCTCCGGCGCAATTCGATTGATCAGGTCCAGCGCCTGATCCATATCCTTCACACTGATTAAAGCACCGCGGTTTTTAAGTGAAACCCGGGCAATGCTCTCCCGCTCCAACGAAGGCAACAGGCGCTCCAGGGACTGGGCTACCTGTTCAATAAAAGCGGCGTCCGGAGACACCAGAATGGCCTGGGCATCTTCATCGTGTTCCGCCTGGGAAAACATATCCATGGCCACCCAATCCGGATCGGTCTTGCCATCGCACACCACCAAAATCTCGGAGGGGCCGGCAATCATGTCGATTCCCACCTGGCCGAACACCATGCGCTTGGCTGTCGCCACGTAGATATTGCCGGGACCCACGATCTTGTCCACCCGCGGAATGGTATCGGTGCCATAGGCCAACGCAGCCACCGCCTGAGCACCGCCCACTGTAATCACTTTGTCCACGCCGGCTATCTTGGCCGCGGCAAACACCATCTCGTTAACCTCGCCACGCGGAGTAGGCACCACCATCACCACTTCCTGTACGCCGGCGACTTTGGCGGGAATCGCGTTCATCAACACAGACGAGGGATAGGAGGCTTTACCGCCGGGCACATACAAACCGGCACGATCCAACGGCGTGACTTTCTGGCCCAGCAGCGTACCGTCGGCTTCGGTATAACTCCATGAATCCTGCTTCTGGTGTTCGTGATAGGACCGCACGCGCTCAGCCGCTACCCGCAGCGCCTGACGCTGATCGGCCGGAATAGTATCGAGGGCAGCCTGCAAACGACTGTCCGGCACTACCAGCTCGGACATGGACGCCACCTCTACATGATCGAAGCGGCGGGTGTATTCCAACACGGCGGCATCACCACGCTGGCGCACGCTCTCCACAATCTCATGCACGGCGGTCTGCACCCCATGATCGGATACGCTCTCCCAAGCCAGCAGGGCGTCGAGGCGCTGCTCGAAATCGGCTTGATTGGCATCCAGTCGGGTGATTTCCAGAGTCATGAGATTTATCCTCTTTGTTTAAGGGGCCTAGCGATTATTCTCTACTGCGGTAGAGAGCTGATCAATCAGGGCTTGAATTCGGTTGTGCTTCATTTTCATGGAAGCCTTGTTAACGATTAAACGTGAACTGATGGTGGCGATGAGTTCCGTAGGTTCCAGCCCATTGGCGCGCAGGGTATTGCCGGTGTCGACAATGTCGACAATCTTATCCGCCAGACCAACTAAAGGCGCCAGCTCCATGGAGCCGTAGAGTTTGATGATCTCCACCTGTTCGCCCTTTTCGGCGTAATACTGCTTGGTGATATTAACGAACTTGGTGGCCACCCGTAGACGCCCTTCCGGTTCCGGTACGTCCTTCTTCGCCGCCACCATCAGCTTACAGCGGGAGATATTCAGATCCAGCGGTTCGTACACGCCTCTCGCACCGTGTTCCATCAAAACGTCCTTGCCCGCCACGCCGATATCAGCAGCACCGTGCTCGACAAAAGTGGGCACGTCAGTGGCCCGGATAATCACGATATCCACGTTGGGATCACTGGTGGGAAAGATCAGTTTGCGGCTTTTGGAAGGCTCTTCCAATAACTCAATCCCCGCCACTTTCAACAGCGGCAGGGTTTCTTCCAGTATCCGCCCCTTGGACAGGGCAATGCGAATTCTTGCAGTCATGACTAACTCTGTTATTGCAAATGGGTTGCGATGCTTTTTTATGACGGCAGACGGTGAATAGTGCCACCCAGCAATTGCAGTTTCTCTTCAATACACTCGTAACCACGATCGATATGATAGATGCGGTCCACCATGGTTTCACCATCCGCAACCAGACCGGCCAAGACCAGCCCCGCAGAAGCCCGCAGATCCGTCGCCATCACTGGTGCCGCCACCAGGCGCTCGACACCTTTGATAATGGCAGTGTTGCCTTCCAGGTGAATATCCGCACCCATCCGATTCAATTCGGGCACATGCATAAAGCGGTTTTCAAATACCGTTTCGATAATGGTACTGGTGCCTTCAGCCACCGCATTCAATGCCGTGAACTGAGCCTGCATGTCAGTGGGGAACGCAGGATACGGCGCCGTGCGGATATTAACGGCTTTGGGGCGATTGCCCTTCATATCCAATTCAATCCAATCGGCACCGGAGGAAATGTGTGCCCCGGCCTCTTCCAGTTTTACCAGAACCGCGTCCAGAATATCTGCCCGAGTCTGCTTGACCTTGACCCTGCCCCGACTGATAGCGCCGGCAACAAGATAAGTGCCAGTTTCGATACGATCGGGAATCACGGTGTACTCGCAGGAGTGCAGGCGCTCCACGCCGTTAATGATAATGGTATCAGTACCGGCACCCTGGATATCCGCTCCCATGGCCTTCAGACAATCCGCCAGATCCACCACTTCGGGCTCGCGGGCAGCATTCTCCAGAATGGTGCGCCCCTCCGCCAGGGTCGCCGCCATCATCAGGTTTTCCGTACCGGTTACCGTCACCGTCTCCAGCACAATGCGGGTACCCTTCAAGCGACCTTTACTGTAAGCGTGGATATAGCCGCCTTCTACCGTGATATCCGCCCCCATCAGCTCCAGGCCATGGATGTGTAAATCCACCGGTCGGCTGCCAATGGCACAGCCACCGGGTAGGGATACATGGGCTTCGCCGAAATGAGCCAACATGGGGCCCAGCACCAAAATCGAAGCCCGCATGGTTTTCACCAATGCGTACGGGGCATCCAGCTGTTTGATGGTGTTGGCTTCCACTTCGACATTGAGCTTGTCGTCGATGATCAGTTCCACCCCCATCTGACCGAGCAACTCGATCATGGTGGTGATGTCCTGCAGGTGGGGCAGATTGCACACCTTCATGGTTTCATCACACAACAAGGTTGCTGCCAAAACCGGCAGAGCAGAGTTTTTTGACCCTGAAATGCGCACCTCACCGTCGAGACTTGCGCCCCCGGTGATTACCAATTTATCCATGTTGAGGCCTCGTGCAGATCAGAATCCGGGAATGCCCAGTTTTTTCTGGGATTCCCACTCGGATGGGGTATAGGTATGCATACTGACGGCGTGCAGTTCGCCGCCGGCAATCATTTCATTCAGACAGGCGTACACCAATTGTTGCTTTTTCACGGAACGCATGCCCTCAAATGCAGCCGCGGCTACGGCCACCAGGCACTTATTGCCCTCCAGGCGCACCAGTACCTCGGCACCTTCTATGCCGCTCTCGATGCGCTGCTTAATCTGTTCAGCTGTGATCATTTAGAACTACCTGGGGATAGTTAGGGGTTTCAAAGGCGCCATTGTAAACAAATTCGACGCCAAAATCAGGATGAACAAGGCCTAAATCAAGATGAAAAGGGAATCACCGAATCCAGGCTGCTCACCCGGCTTACATCCAGCATATCGTCCGGCACATTGACAAACTTGAGGGTCTTACCCAGTACCTGCGCCATGCGCAACCAGCACAGCAGCACGGATATGCCCACACTGCCAACCCGCCCCACCTGGGAAAGATCCACTGTAATGTCCCCGGACATGCCCGGGAGTAATTTTTCGCCCTCCCCCCGCAGCCGGGTGGCAGAGGCAAACAACATGTCGCCGCTGATGGCCAGCTGGGAATCATTAACCCGGATCAGACTCACACCAAGCTTTGAGAGTCCGTTACTACTAGGGCTCATCAGACACCCTGCCCACCAGGAATTTGGCGATCAGATCTTCCAGCACCAGAGCAGATTGGGTGTCATAAATTTCGCTGCCATCCGTCAGATTATCCAGTTCCGCACCCTGAATCAGCCCAATGTACTTTTCCCCCAGCCCCCCCGCCGTCAAAATCGCAGCGCTGGCATCACTGGACAGGTTATTGAATTGCTTATAAATATCCATTTCCACCACGCCGACAAAGTCCTCTTTATCCAGATAGATATTGGATACCCGGCCGATGGTGACGCCCGCCATGGTGACCTTGGCGCGCACGGTCAATCCGCCGATATTTTCAAATTTGGCGACCACCCGATAGGTTTCCTCGGAGGAATTCATGGACAATCCGCTCACCCGCAACGCCAGGAAGATGATTGCCAACAGGCCAATCAGCATAAATCCGCCTACCGCCAACTCCAATGTACGACCACGCATTTTACAGTTCTCCAAACATGACTGCGGTTAAAATAAAGTCCAGCCCCAAAACGGCCAGGGAGGCATACACCACGGTACGGGTGGTGGAACGGCTGATCCCTTCGGATGTCGGCACCGTATCATAGCCCTGGAATACCGCAATCCAGGTCACCACAACACCGAATACAACACTCTTGATGAAGCCGTTCATAACGTCTTCACCCCACTCCACACTGCCCTGCATATTGGACCAGAAAGAGCCACCATCAACCCCCAACCAAAGCACGCCCACGGCGTAAGCACCCAACACACCTACGCTGGAAAATATCAATGCCAGGGTGGGCATACAAATAAAACCCGCCCAGAATCGTGGAGACACAATGCGTCGCAAGGGGTCCACACCGATCATTTCCATACTGGCCAACTGCTCGGTGGTTTTCATCAGGCCGATTTCCGCCGTCAGGGCCGAACCGGCACGACCAGCAAACAGCAACGCGGTGACCACCGGCCCCAGTTCACGCAGCAGAGTCAGGGCCACCATTTGCCCCAAAGCCTGCTCACTGCCGTAACGATTGAGGATATTGTATCCCTGCAGCGCCAGCACCATGCCGATGAACAGCCCGGATACCACGATGATCACCATGGACAACACGCCCACGGCATAGATTTGCTTGACCAGCAACGGGAAGCTGGTACGCACATTGGGCCAGGCCCACAAAGCGTGGAACAGCACCATACCGGAGCGGCCCATCGCCTCCAGTATGTCCAGACCGGAACGGCCTAATGCGGCGATTCGTTCGATCACAATGAACTGCCTCTGAGAAAGTCGTCTTCCAGGGAAGGCGCAGGAAAATGGAAAGGCACCGGTCCATCCGGCAGACCCTGCATAAACTGGCGTACCCGCGGCAAGTCGGAATTCAGCACTTCATCCGCCGTACCCTGCCCTATCACCTCGCCACCGGACACCACATAGATATAATCAGCGATGCTGGCTGTCTCCTGCACATCATGGGAAACCACGATACTGGTATGACCCAGGGCATCGTTCAACAGTCGAATCAACTGCACCACCACACCCATGGCCATGGGGTCCTGACCGGCAAAAGGCTCGTCATACATCACCAGATCCGGATCCAACGCGATGGCACGGGCCAGGGCCGCCCTGCGCGCCATGCCGCCGGAAAGTTCGCTGGGCATCAAATGCTTGGCACCACGCAAACCAACCGCCTGCAGTTTCATCAACACGATATCGCGAATCATGTCTTCCGGCAGATCCGTGTGCACCCGCAGGGGAAACGCCACGTTCTCATACACCGACAAATCAGTGAACAACGCGCCACTCTGAAATAACATGCCCATTTTGCTGCGCACTTCAAACAGATCAGAACGCCCCAGCTCCGGCACATTGTGTCCGTCCACCACAATACGCCCCTGATCCGGCTTCAACTGCCCGCCGATCAGCCGCAGCAAGGTGGTCTTACCGGTGCCGCTGGGGCCCATAATGGCCGTCACCTTACCCTTGGGTATGTCGATATTCACATTTTTGAAGATAGCCCGTTCGCCACGCATAAAGGTCATGTCGCGGATTTCGACATAATTCGCTGCGGGCTGAAGCCTTGTACTGGTAATGGATGTCATGCAGACCTATTTCTGGGTTTTTATAGCAGTTGGCTGACATTTAAGGTGGAGAACTATATCACTATGTCAATAAAAGGAAAAACGACTGTTCACCCTTGCATGGTGTACGCTTTCTCATTACATTGCATGCCGATTCATGCCGAGGATTTTCAGTCATGTTGCTTGCCTTTATTGCCATTATCGCCGGTTTGGTCCTTCTGGTCTGGAGTTCCGACAAGTTCGTAGACGGTGCGGTGGGGCTGGCGGAAGGCCTGGGCATGTCCAAAGCGATGATCGGGCTCACAATAGTGGCACTGGGCACCTCGGCCCCGGAGATCGTAGTGTCGATCATGGCTGCCCTGGCGGAATCACCGGAACTGGCCTTTGGCAACGCTGTAGGCTCGAACATCGCCAACATCGGCCTGGTATTGGGCGTCACCGCCCTGATCGCGGCTCTTCCCGTAAGCCCCGGCTTGTTGAAACAGGATTTACCCGCACTCCTGGCGGTAACGGCGGCAGCCGGCTTCCTCTGTAGCGATCATACGCTGTCCCAGCAAGATGGCTGGGCCATGATGGTCATGCTGTTGCTCCTGATGTACCTCATGTTCCGGTACAAGAAAGAGCATAAGGACGAAATCATCAGCCCAGAAAGCGAGGAAGATATTCCTGATCTGGGGATGAAGGAATCCGTGTTCTGGTTCATCCTGGGCACGACGATTTTGATTGGCTCCTCTCGCCTGTTGGTGTGGGGCGCCATAGAAGTGGCGACGGCCCTGCAAATCAGTGAAGTGGTCATCGGCCTGACCATCGTGGCCATCGGCACCAGCCTGCCGGAACTGGCCGCCTCGGTTGCCAGCGCATTGCGTCGCCATCACGATATCGCCCTGGGCAATATCATCGGCTCCAATATCCTCAACCTGCTGGCGGTATTGTCAGCCGGTGCCGTCATTTATCCCATTGAGATCAGCCAGCAGAACTTCCTGCGCGACTATGGCGCGATGACCGGGATAACCCTCCTTCTCGCAGTGTTTATTTTCTGGCCGAGAAAGAACCGACAACTGTCCAAGCCGGAAGGTGCCGTGTTGCTGATCGGCTACCTGGGTTACCTTGGCTTCCTCTACCAGCAGACCGTTACTGCCTGAGGGCCAATTGGTTTACACTGTGCCCATATTAATGAGACATCACTGGTACAAGAATGAATTCAGACCAAACCACTTTTGACTTTATCCTGTCTGGTCAACGGGTTATCGAGATCGAGGCGAAAGCCACTCTGGCCCTTAAAGAGCGCATTGATGAGAGTTTCAAGCAAGCCTGTGAACTGATCCTGGCCTGCAAAGGCCGCGTTATCATTACCGGCATGGGGAAATCCGGCCATATCGGCAACAAAATTGCCGCCACCCTGGCCAGCACGGGCACACCATCCTTCTTTGTTCACCCCGGCGAGGCCAGCCACGGTGATTTGGGCATGATTACCGGAGAGGACGTGGTGATCGGCATCTCCAATTCCGGCAAAACCGATGAGGTGGTGAATATTGTTCCCCTCATCAAGCGCAAAGGGGCATCATTGATCAGCATGGCCGGAGATAACCGCTCCCCACTGGCGACCCAGGCGGACGTTCACCTGGATATCAGTGTCGACGAAGAAGCCTGTCCCCTGGGTTTGGCCCCCACTGCCAGCACCACCGCTACCCTGGTGATGGGCGACGCGTTGGCCGTCGCTCTGCTGGAAGCCCGGGGCTTTACCGCCGATGATTTCGCGCTTTCCCATCCAGGCGGCAGCCTGGGCCGCAGATTGCTGTTGCTGGTAGAACACATCATGCATGTTGGCGACAAGATCCCGCTGACCCAGCAAGGTGTCACCATCAGCCGGGCACTGTTGGAAATGAGCAGCAAAGGACTGGGCATGACCGGTATTCTGAACGAGAATGGCGAATTGGCCGGTGTCTTTACTGATGGGGATTTGCGCCGCATGCTGGACCAGGGCATGGACATTCAAACCACCCTGATTGAGGACGTGATGTCGAAAACGCCCAAAACCATTCATCCTCATATTTTGGCGGTGGAAGCATTGAACATCATGGAGAAGAGTAAAATCACAGCACTGATGGTTGTTGATGACCAAGGTAAGCCTGTCGGTGCACTGAACATGCACGACCTGCTGCGCGCCGGAGTAATGTAACTGATGACTCAGCAAGATCTGCTACGGAAAGCTAAACCCATTAAACTGGTGGCCTTCGATATCGACGGCATCATGACCGACGGCCGCCTGTATTTCACCAGTCTGGGTGACGAGATCAAAGCCTTCAATGTGAAAGACGGCTTGGGACTAAACCTACTGCGGAAGTCCGGCGTAGAAGTGGCCATCATCACCGGCCGCACATCTGAACTGGTCAATCGCCGCGCCCGGGATTTAAAAATCGGCAAACTGATTCAAGGCCGTGAAGACAAGAAAATCGCGTTGCAGGAATTGATGGCACAGGAAAACCTGTCGGCGGAGCAAATCGCCTACATGGGAGATGACCTGCCGGATCTGCCGGCCATTCGCCATGCAGGACTCGGTGTTACCGTTGCAGATGCCCTGCCAATCGTAAAACAGCATGCAGACCTGATTACCGAAGCCAACGGTGGCGACGGCGCGGTACGTGAATTCTGTGATTGGTTGTTACAGGCTCAGGGCAATCTGGACAAAGTACTGGAGCCCTACTTACGCTGATGAAGCCACGCACCCAACTGATCCTTACCAGCTTTTGTCTTGCTGTCTTCGTGCTGGCGACCTTCGCCTACATGAAATGGGATCAGTGGTTTGAGCAATCAGACAAGATTGCAGGCAACTATGAACAGCCGGACATGGTGGCGATTTCATTGCAACAGCTCAGTTTCGATGAGCACGGCAACAAGGAATTCCTGCTCAACGCCGAATCCATGCTGCAGTACCTGTCCAGCAACCGTAACATTATGGTGAAGCCCACCATTACCTTTTACGAACAGCAGCAGGCCTCCTGGAAAACCAGCGCGGCCAGCGCCACCTCCGACAACGACGCCGACAAGCTGCACTTGTCCGGCCAGGTTACTATCGTGCAACAAGGCGTACGCGAGGCTGCCATTTTAGAGACCGAAACCCTGGAACTGCATCCACGCGAATCTTACGCAACCACCCAGGACAAGGTCATTATTCGACAAACTGGCGTTTACATTGAAGCCCTGGGCCTGGATGCGGACCTGAACGAAAACAGAATTCAATTAAAACAGAATGTAACCAGCATTTATGAACCTGAAGAATCTTAAAGAACTACTGGCTCTGAGCATGCTGCTGGCCTTCACATCAACAGCATCAGCGTTGGAGAGTGATCGACAACAACCATTGAAAATCGTGGCAGACACAGCGCTCATTGACGAGAAAGACGGCACTGCCACCTACACAGGCAACGTGGTACTGACTCAAGGCACTCTGCGTATTGCCGCTGACTCCCTGAAGATCAGAACCGACCAGGGCAAAGTGGATATCGTGATGGCGGTCGGCCAACCCGCACTTTTTTCCCAGGTCCCTGAACCCAACCAGGCGGAGGTAATCGCCAAGGCCAAGAACATTGATTACCTCGTTCGCGATCAGAAACTTTTACTAAAACGCAAAGCCTCCATCGTGCAGGGGGAGAATATTTTCCGCGGCGAGGAAATTGTCTACGAAATTCAGAGCCAGCGCTTGCAGGCGATGGGCCAGTCCAGTGATCCCGCCCAGGGTGATATTAAAGGCCGCGTTGAAATGATCCTGCCTGCCGCCGCCGAACCCGCGCCTGCTCCGCCACCCAATGCTGACACCAATCCTGCGCAGGAAGAGGAGGCGTCACCAAAGCCATGAGCCGACTGACTGCATCCAACCTGGCAAAAAGCTACAAAGGTCGCGCTGTGGTGGAGGACGTATCCATCACCATCGAGAGTGGGCAAATAGTCGGGCTGCTGGGCCCGAACGGAGCCGGCAAAACCACCTGCTTCTACATGATTATCGGTATCGTGCCCCAGGACAAAGGCCGCATTCTGGTGGACGATACAGAAATCACCCACCTACCCATGCATGGCCGCGCCGCGAAAGGCATCGGGTATCTGCCCCAGGAGGCGTCCATCTTCCGCCGACTGAAAGTGAAAGAAAACATCATGGCCATCCTGCAAACCCGCAAAGATCTGGATAAAAAGCAGCGACAGCAGAAGCTGGAAGAACTGCTGGCCGAATTCCACATCGGGCATATAGCGGATTCCCTGGGCATGGCCTTATCAGGCGGAGAACGGCGGCGGGTGGAAATTGCCCGGGCGCTGGCCACAGATCCAGCGTTCATTCTACTGGATGAACCTTTTGCCGGAGTGGATCCGATTTCCGTTGCAGATATCAAGCAGATCATCAGCCACTTGCGGGATCGCGGGCTGGGTGTGCTGATTACCGACCACAACGTAAGGGATACGCTGGATATCTGCGAGAAGGCGTTTATTGTGAGCGAAGGCCATATCATCGCTGAAGGTGAGCCCTCACTTATCCTGCAAAACCAGAAAGTCCGGGATGTGTATCTGGGCAACCAGTTCCATATGTAAAAGTTCTAAGTAATTTCAGGCATGCAAATTGCTTTGGGCGCGGACTGCTCTTACAATTAGACAGAAGTAGTGATCTTAATCATCACTAACCTCTTGAAAATAAGAGATTATTCAATTGTGTGAATAATATGCCCAATTGTTGGAAACGTTGTCTCTGGTCGTTGCAGAAGTTGAATTAGGTATCAATGAAACCAACCTTACAGCTCAAAATTGGTCAACACCTTACTATGACGCCTCAGCTGCAGCAGGCCATTCGCCTGTTACAGCTGTCCACACTGGATTTGCAGACCGAAATCCAGGAAGCCCTGGAATCCAACCCCCTCCTGGATGTCGATGAGTCCTCCCCGGATAACGAGGGTAACGATTCCGGCAACGATCAAGCTCAGGACAACAGTTCAAATAGCGACCAGACATTAGATTTTTCCAAGTCCAGCGACAGCATGGAGAGCAGTTCAAGCTCCAGTTCAGAGGATTCAGCTGTCGACCTGGAAGGCAAGGAGATGCCCAATGAACTGCCGGTGGACAGTGATTGGGACACTATGTTCGACGGCGCCGGTCCCAGCTCCTCCGGCGGCAGCTTCGACGATGACGATTTTGATTTTGACAGCCGCAACAGCGCTCCCGAATCCATCTACGACACCATGATGTGGCAACTCAATCTCACCCCCATGTCGGACATGGACCGCATGATCGCCATGGCCATTATTGAAGCCATCAACCCCAAGGGTTACCTGACCCAAACCGTGGAAGAGATCCGGGACGGGGTGCTGGCGCAGCAGGATGTGGTCGCCGACCTGATTCGCCTCCAGCAGGAAGAGCTGGAAGCAATGGACATCCAGCTGATTCCGGACGAAGACGAAGAAGACAGCCCCATTTCCCTGGAAGAAGTGCTGGCCGTACTGCATCGGGTTCAGCAGTTTGATCCACCCGGAGTCGCCGCCAGGGACCTGCGGGAATGCCTGCTGATCCAGCTGAAACAGTTGCCGAAGAGTGAACCGGCCAGGGAAGACGCTATCCTGGTAGTGGAAATGTTCCTGGATGCGTTGGGCTCGCGGGATTTCGCCACCATCATGCGCAAGGGCAAGCTCTCCGAAGTTCGCCTGAAGTCGGCCATTGCTCTGGTTCAGACCCTGAACCCCTACCCCGGCAGCAGCGTGGAGTCCGATGACACGCAATACGTTATTCCCGACGTCATTGTCAGCAAGGACCGTGGCCGCTGGAAAGTGGAATTGAATCCGGAAGCCACGCCCCGCCTGCGCGTTAACAGCGGTTATGCCTCCATGATCCAGCGGGCGGACAACAGCAGTGACAACACCTTCCTGAAAAACAATTTGCAGGAGGCCCGCTGGTTTATCAAAAGCTTACAGAGTCGCAATGAGACGCTGCTCAAGGTCGCCACCAAGATCGTCGAATATCAGATCGGTTTTCTGGAGCAGGGCGAAGAAGCGATGAAGCCCCTGGTTCTGCATGATATTGCGGAGGCAGTGGGGATGCACGAATCCACCATTTCCCGCGTCACTACCCAGAAATTCATGCACACTCCCCGCGGCATTTTTGAGCTGAAATACTTCTTCTCCAGCCATGTCAGCACCGGTTCCGGCGGCGAGTGTTCCTCCACCGCCATTCGCGCCATTATCAAGAAGCTGATTGCCGCAGAAAATCCGAAAAAACCGTTGAGCGACAGCAAAATTGCCAACATACTGGAAGAACAAGACATCAAGGTGGCCCGTCGCACCATTGCAAAATACCGGGAAGCCATGTTGATCCCTCCGTCCAACGAAAGGAAACGATTGGTTTGACCGCTGGTCAGAGAATAAAGACATAACACAAAGACCACCAGAAATCGGTCAACGTGCTCTGGGGTCGCAGTAAAACCAAACCACGATTAAGGAGTGGCCTATGCAAATCAATATCAGCGGACATCACGTAGAAGTTACGGACTCTCTCAGGGACTACGTTGCCGATAAAATGCAGAAACTCGAGCGCCATACCGACGACATCACCAGCATCCAAGCCATCCTCAGTGTCGAAAAAAACCGCCAGAAAGCCGAAGCCAAAATCCACGTAAAAGGTGCTGACCTGTTCGCCAACGCCGAGTCTGAAGACATGTACGCTGCGATCGACATGATGACTGACAAGCTGGATCGTCAGGTGCTGAAGCACAAGGAAAAAATGAAAAGCTGGTAACTACGGTTTAAGTGAGAACTTATGGAACTTGCTGACATCATCAGTCCGCAACGGGTATTTGAAGACGTACCGGGCGGCAGCAAAAAGAAAGTTCTGGAAACCGCTGCTGGGCTGATCGCCCAGCAGTGCCCTGAGCTGGATCCCAACGAGTTGTTTGACAACCTCATCTCCCGCGAAAAACTTGGCAGCACCGGGCTGGGCAAAGGTATCGCTATCCCCCACTGCCGCGCCAAACACTGCAGCAAAGCCATCGGGGCTTTTATCAAATTACAAAGTGGCGTTGACTTTGACTCCATTGATCACGAACCAGTGGATATGATGTTCGTACTCCTGGTACCCCAGGATGCCCACGAAGAACATTTAAAAATCCTGTCCCAGATTGCCGCCATGTTTAACGATGAAGATCGTCGCAACACATTGCGCAAAGCCCATTCCAGTGACAGCATCTACGATGCCTTGGTAACGCCAGTATGAGACTAGTGGTAATCAGCGGTCGATCCGGCTCAGGAAAAACCACTGCATTACACGTCCTCGAAGACATCGGTTACTACTGTGTAGACAACCTTCCCGTCACCCTGCTGCGGGCTTTGATGGGTGAACTGGCCACCCGCACCGAACCCAAAATAGAAACCGTCGCCATTGGCATCGATGCCCGTAACAGTGTTACTCAATTGGAAAAGCTGCCCAATGTGTTACGGGAACTGAGTGCGGACGGCGTAGAAAGTCAGGTCATCTATCTGGACGCCGGTAACGAAACGCTGATGAAGCGCTTCAGCGAAACCCGGCGCCGCCACCCCATCAGCAACGACACCAATACTCTGATGGAAGCCATAGAGCGGGAACGGGAGATGCTGAATCCGGTGGCAGGCAGCGCCAGCCTGATCATCGATACCAGCAACCTGACGCTGCATGAATTAAGGGACCAGATCAAGGTACGGGTCGCCCGCTCCCAGGAAGGCATGGCCATTCTGTTTCAATCCTTTGGTTTTAAAAATGGCATTCCCAGTGACTCTGACCTGGTGTTCGACGTGCGCTGCCTGCCCAACCCTCACTGGATAACGGCCTTGAGAAATCAGACCGGCCTGGACGCCGGTGTTCAGGAATTCTTGCAGGGGCATCCACCGGTTAAGGAAATGGTGGAGGATTTGATTACCTATCTGGAAAAGTGGTTGCCCCGATTCGCGGCTAACAACCGCAGTTATATGACCATTGCCGTTGGCTGCACCGGTGGACAACACCGTTCTGTTTACATCACGGAACAACTTACTGAGCACTTTAAAGCACGTATCAGTAATGTCCAAGCTAGACATCGTGACTTATAAACTGGTTTAATCAGGGCTGCAGTAGACTTGTGAGCCACCGATGAAACTGGAAAAATCCATCACCATAATCAATAAATTGGGATTGCATGCACGGGCAGCCTCCAAGCTGGTGGGCACCGCTTCCCGTTTCGAAAGTCAGATCATCATCAACCGCAACGGCCAGGAAGCAGACGCCAAAAGCATTATGTCTATACTGATGTTGGCGGCCAGCCAGGGAACCGAGCTCACTGTTACCGTGGATGGGGCCGATGCAGAAGATGCGTGGCAGCAAATCGAGACCCTGATCAACAATCGGTTTGACGAAGCGGAATAACCACCCACTGCCCCACCAACTGGCCATCTTCAGCACTTATCGTTAGAATGCGGCTCCGCTGCGAGACGCAGCACCTTTTCCTACCCGCAACCCAGGAGGTGATCGATGGCAAAATCGCAGACCAGCCATGAAACACAAGATCAGCTCCACGCCTTCCTGGAAGCCCTCGACAGTGGCGGCTTCGATGAAATCCGGCGCATGTTGCGGGGTATGTCTCCGGCAGAAATTGCCAAGCTGATTGAGTCCTCCCCCCTGCGGGCACGGAATTTACTCTGGCAATTAATCGATAAAGAAGAAGAAGGCGAAGTACTGCAGTACCTGCATGAAGAGCTGGCCGCTTACTTCCTGAGAAACCGCAATACTGAGGACATCCTGAGCCTGGTGGAAGGTTTTGACGCCGACGACTTCGCGGATTTACTTCAGGAATTGCCCAAGACCGTCATGCAGCGAGTCCTGGACGCACTGGACGACCAGAACCGCTATCGCATTGAAACCATACTCTCCTATCCCGAAGACACCGCCGGCGGCCTGATGGATACGGACATCATCTCAATCCGCCCGGATATTTCGCTGGATGTGGTGCTGCGCTACCTGCGACGCCACGAATCCTTGCCGGATACCACCGACAACCTGCACGTAGTGAACCGCACCGGTCAGTTTGTAGGGATTCTTCCCCTGACCAAGCTGCTGATTAAAGATCCGGGAATGAGCGTGCGGGAAGCCATGAATACCGATGCCAAGGCCATCAAAGCGTCCACCTCGGCCCGCGACGTAGCCCAGATGTTTGAGCGGGAAGACTTGGTAACCGCGCCGGTGGTGGATGATAACGGTGTCTTGCTGGGGCGGATCACCATCGACGACGTGGTGGACGTCATCCTGGAGGGGGCAGACCACTCCCTGATGAGTATGGCGGGTATGGATGAGGACGAGGACACCTTTGCCCCGGTCTGGAAAACCACCCGGCGACGGGCCGTCTGGCTGGGAATCAACCTGGTAACAGCCTTCCTCGCTTCCTATGTGATCGGTCTGTTTGAGGGCACCCTGGAGAAAGTGGTGGCATTAGCGGTATTGATGCCCATTGTGGCCAGTATGGGCGGCATTGCCGGCAACCAGACCCTGACCCTGGTGATTCGCGGTATGGCTCTTGGCCATGTGGGTTCCGCCAACGCCCGCTGGCTGCTGACCAAAGAGATGGCGGTTGGGTTTCTCAATGGCATCCTGTGGTCGGTTGTTGTGGGCGCGATTGCCGCTGCCTGGTTTGGGGACACCCTACTGGGGACCGTGCTGGCGGCCGCCATGATTATTAACCTGCTGATTGCGGCCCTGGCAGGCGCATCACTCCCCATGCTGCTGGATAAAGTAGGCATTGACCCGGCCCTGTCCGGCGGGGTCATACTCACCACTATTACAGATGTGGTCGGGTTTTGTTCATTTCTTGGCCTGGCCACCCTCTACTACGCCTGAACCTGGTGCACCCCCAATAGATAGAAGCTATTGATTCAATAGAAAAAACAACTCAAGCCCCGCCCTAGATATCTGACAAATCACGAATAATTCTGCTAAAGTGTGGCCTCTTAACCTAGAGATGAGACCATCATTAACTAACGAGGGGACATACACATGGCCTTCACTTTGCCCGAATTGCCTTACGCCAAAACCGCGTTGGCACCACACATTTCTGAAGAAACCCTGGAATTCCATTACGGCAAGCATCACCAAACCTACGTTGATAAACTCAACGGCCTGGTTCCCGGTACTGAATACGAAGGCAAGAGCCTGGAAGACATCATCAAAACGTCTTCCGGCGGCGTGTTTAACAATGCTGCTCAAATCTGGAACCACACGTTCTACTGGCACAGCCTGAGCCCCAACGGCGGTGGCGAACCTACCGGCGCAGTTGCCGATGCGATCAATGCAGCCTTCGGTTCCTTTGCGGATTTCAAAGCCAAGTTCAATGATTCTGCAGTGAACAACTTCGGTTCCAGCTGGACCTGGTTGGTGAAAAAAGCCGATGGTTCCCTGGACATCGTTAACACCAGCAATGCCGGCACACCGATCACTGAAGATGGGGTTACTCCGTTGATCACTGTCGATCTGTGGGAACACGCTTACTACATTGATTACCGGAACGCACGTCCAAAATATTTGGAAGGTTTCTGGAGTCTGGTGAACTGGGATTTTGCAAACGAGAATTTTGCCAAGTAGTTCACGCCAAACGTTCAATATATAAAAAAGCCCGAATCCGACCAAGATTTGGGCTTTTTTTATAATTCCATCTTCGCTTTTCCTGCCACGCTATAACCACAGATTCTCAAACCACCCCCTTTGGCCAGTACCCAGTGAATCATGTTTGATCATTCAACGTTTTGATTTCAATGAAATGTGTTTCAATTCATAACTGAAGCTAATATTTCATTCACAGGCTAGGCAATTTTTTGTACATTTTCGGCCACTTCAACTATTACTTAATTAACACGGAATACGGAAGTGGGTCACAGCCATTAACGCAGTGCGAGCAAAGCAGCTGAGACTCATAGTTAATATACGAAAAAGTTCTGGGCATTAAACACCGGCTAAATGAACAAAAACAACGGAGCCAACAGGATGAGCAATACTCAACTAATTCAAAACCAGCATACCCTCTCGGCAGTTCTGACATTCCTACCCGAAAACAAAATCGAGGGCTAAACTGTTCGAGTCTCTATCGTTGTTTATCCCGTGCATACCCAAACCTTTGCCAATCTGCTACCGCCCGGTTCTGGTCAAACAGGATTGCATCGCAACTCTAACTTCTAAAAACGAGCTACAGAATGTTCTCAACAAGGAGCACCACAATGAAGAAAAAGGCCTTTAAACTCACTCTGCTGGCTGCCGCTGTCGGGCTGGCCGCAGGCTCAGTCCAAGCCTCAGATATCCGGATAGATGGTTTTGCGTCAGTAGTGTACGGTCAGACGCTAGACAAAGATTCAGACGCTAGACAAAGATGAAGGCACTCTTGTCGATGAAAAATATGAGTCCGAGGCGAACTACCAGGCCGATTCCATCTACGGCATTCAGTTCCGTGCCGACCTGGGTGAAGGTCTTTCTGCCACGGCACAATTTTTGGGTAAAGGCGCCGAGAACTTCGATGCAAAAATCTCCTGGGCCTACTTTGGTTATCAGATAAGCGATAACTTTTCCCTGAAAGCCGGCCGTCAGCGGCTGCCCTACTTCCTGTACTCCGATTTTCTCGATGTGGGATACGCTTATCACTGGATCGCTCCCCCATCGGAGGTGTATGAAATCGGCGGCTTCGACAATATCGATGGCGTAAACCTGGAATACTATGGCGACTGGGGTCCGGTTATTTCGCGTATCAACATAATCGCCGGTGCCAGCAACGTAGATGCCGGTGGCTTCGACCTCTCCAGTGACGATCACTGGGTAGTAAGCTGGAACATGAACTGGGACTGGCTGACATTCCAGGCTACCTATAGTGAATCTATTGTTACTATCGGTGGTATCAATGAGGTAGCCGGTGGTATCAGCAGCATCATGACCGGAGCCGGCCTGCCGCTAACTAACGAGCAACTAGACAGTTTGAACATGGAAAACGATAAAGGTCATTTCGGCGGTGTTGGTCTTGCAGCGGACTGGGGCAACTTTTTCGCAATTGCAGAAGTAACCCAGACCGGTGTAGATAACGCCCCGCTTAATGATCAGAAAGATTCCTGGTATGTTTCTGCCGGTTTCCGCACCGGTAAATTCACCTACAGCCTCACCTATGGGCAGGCAGATATACCCAATAACGACAATACCATAGCCACACTGACCGATGATTTGGTTGGCATCGCCCCTGGGGAGCAAAGCGTCATGGCTGTACTTACGGGTGCTGCTAACTCTGCGGATTCTTTCGGTGCCTTTTCTGCACAACAGTTAATTGACACTATTCAGGACACACTCGTGGCCGGCTACGAAAGCGAATCGTATAACTTCTCTGTGCGCTACGACTTCCACCCATCTGCTGCGTTGAAGTTCGATTACACTCAGGAAGAAGCCGAATATGAAAACCTGAGCTTCAACCCAATTCAGGGAGTAAGCGTTATATCCAAAAGTACACGAGAGCCTTCACTGGTTCGCATCGGCGTAGACCTGGTATTCTAAGGGAGATTGCTAATGAAAAGATTATTAAAACATAAGGTTATCTCCGGGGTATTGGGTTCTGCAGTTATGCTGCTTTCGACTGCACTGTGGGCAGAAACGGCGATCATTGTGAACCCGGCCAACGATGCGCCCATCACGTCGGAGGACGTCGCCAAACTCTACCTGGGCAAAACCAAGTCTTTCCCAAATGGCAAAGAAGCCACTCCAGTGGAGCGTGGTGAAGGCAGTGCCATTCGTGTTGGATTCCTTGAAAAAATCGTCGACAAAAGCGAATCACAAATGAAAGCTTATTGGTCGCGCTTGATATTCACCGGTAAAGGGGTTCCACCCAATGCCGTGGATTCAGACAAGGAAATGAAAGAGTTGGTCGCCAAGGACCCCGGCGCAATCGGTTACATTGACGTAACCTCAGTGGATGACACCGTTAAGGTGGTACTGACTTTCTGATAGTCAATCACCAGCCCCGTTTTCAAACGGGGCTGGTTACATCAGAATTCCAGTCAGTTGCATCAAGCAGTTCATGGTTCTAATCACTTGGCAGTCCGGTTCAATAACATGTTTACACGAAAGCTTGCTGTTCATGCATGTGTAGTTTTGTCCATCGCCCTTCCCTCATTGGCACAGGCGGATAGCTTCGATGATGCGGTTAATCTATACCTGAAAGGGTTTGATCACTGCGTTGAAGCACGCAACGCCGTGGGCGCCAACAATGTCAGCAAGGCACGAACCGAATTCGCCCGCTATCTGGATATGGTCAACCAAGCCAAGGCGATCGATGCCTCGATTATGAATACATCCAAGAGGGAAATGGACAGCAACCTGAAGTTCTGTGACCGGGTTAAGCATGACATGGAAATCATCATCGGAACACCGATGATTGAAGAAGCCTTTGCCGCCTGCGAGCAGACCTTCTCCGCAATCGAACAAAAAGATGTAGACCTGGCCAACATGCATCACCAACAGTTCATTGCGCTGAAAGATAAAGCCGTGGAAACGGCCCCCAGTTTGAAAACCGTTTTCAGCATCACCAGCCAGATCCGACGTTGTGAACGGGCCGAGAAGAAAATCGCACGACTCAATTCCAGCCAGAATATTGCCGCCCTGACCAAAAGTGCGGAAGAAGAGGTTTCCAACTTCAACACCTACTGCGAAAACAGCCTGAAGGAAACCAATGGTTCGCCGCTCAACTATGCAGCGATAACAGCCGCCAACAATGCCCTGAAAACGGCCAAATCGTTCGAGCAGAGTGCACTGAACGAACTGAATTCACTCAAGGCGCAAGCGTCTGACCAGGCCGTGGTGAATTCGTTGAATGCGCAGATGAACAAAGGTCAGCAATGCCTGGCCAAACTGACATCAGCGGTTGATAAAAAGGAATCCGCCATGGTCTCAGCCGAAGCGGCCTTACAGAAGTATTCCAATCAGTTGGCAGACGCCGGCAATACCTGTAAAGCCATCGGCAAGATACCGGCTAACAACTCGGCAGCCTATCAAAAAGCGAAGACCAGCTACGAGTCCGCCCGCTCCACACGAACAGCAGTACAACGTAATCTTGCCAAAGACCCGCTGTATAACAGCGCTGACGGCCCTTCCAACGCCAACATCAAGCAGCAGCTTGCAGCTCTGAACCGCTGTCTCGCCAACGCCGAGGTGGAATTGAAATCAGCCATTGTGGTGGCACCACGACCGGCCCCCGTCGCCATTGCCAGTGTTCCGGTGAAAACACCTGAACTCCAGTCCCAAAGCAAGCCAAAGTCATCCAAGCCAGCTTCCAGTGCGGCCATTACGATCGATATGGAAGGACTGACGCCGGAATGGGTATTGGCCTATTGGGAAGATGGTAAAGGAAACATTGAGGAAGTGGACGTAGAGCTACTGCAAAGTGGTTTCGGCAAGCCTATGTATATTGCCACACCGAAAACGACGTTAAAGTTTCGCAGCGGGGATTTCTCTACCAACCAAATTTTTGCCGAAGTCAGCCACCTGAATTATAAAGAAAAGCTGGCCCAACTTCGTTATCGGCAACGCGCCACGGCTCCTGTGCAATGGGAAGCCAACACGGTAGCCGTCATTAAAAGCAACCAGGAGCGAATTGCGCCTTCCTACGTTGCCAACATCACCTCCTCCCAGTTTTCTCAGCTGGAGTTTGATGATGATTCACAGACTGTGAACCTGAATCTTGCCAACCCGGGCACAGGCAATGTGGGATACGTCCTGATGCCGGGATATGAACCGATCAAGTTTACAATTGGTCAGGGCGAAGAAGCTCAGTACGATGTAAAAAGCAACGATTCCGTTAGCGGTCGGATGACCATAAAGGGTGAATAGCCCTGTAACTTCGGAGAGGGACAACAATGAATCGAGTGAAATACATAAGTAGAATGACACTAGGCATCGCGTTCGCGCTGTTATCGAACATCGCGTTGAGTGATGTTGCCGTAATTATTCACCCGACCAACGATGCCCAATTGACAACTGAGGACATCGCCAAGATTTATTTGGGTAAACTGAAGCGCTTCCCCAACGGTAATCTGGCTGTGCCTCTGGACCGCACCGAAGGCACGGATATCCGCGTGAAGTTCTTGGAAACCACTGTCGGTAAAGACGAAACCAAAATGAAATCCTACTGGTCTCGCCTTATCTTCACCGGTAAAGGCATCCCGCCAAAGATTATTGAGTCTGACCAGGAAGTGAGAGAACTGGTCTCCCGCAACCCGGATATCATTGGCTACATCGATTCCAGCGCTGTCGACGACACCGTAAAGGTCATTGCCACATACTGATTGCGGCACCATCAGAGCCCCATTTTTTGGGGCTCTGGTCAACTATTACTCTGTAGCCGAACACCCGCCGAGCCCCAGGGCATCGATGTCCACCTTCACCAGCTGATTACCCCGACTTGCCTGCAATCCCCGGCTTTCCGTCACCAGCACCTCCCCAGGTTGGAACCCGTTACCGGGTTGCCCCAAAACAGCGGACGGGCTGCTCAAGCCACCTGCAGAAATAACGGGATCAGAACCATCATCCGGCACATACACCAGCCGCCCCTTCACAAAATCGGTAATCAGGAAACCGTCACGGTAACGATCAAAATCATCCAGCACCGTAAGATTCTTAAACAGGATTTCGGCCTGTCCGGGTGAACCATCGGCCAGCAGCGGAATCCGCTTGAAAAAACCGATATCGGTGAGATAGACGTTCCCATCAACCACTCTCACACCATTGGCTGCATACACTTCCTGCTGCGGTCCGATCCAATGGGGCTGGTAATCCGTCAATACAGGCTGCCCGGAGCTGAAATCAAAAGTCGCCTTGCTGACCCCGCCCAGCGCCACGAAAAAATCTTCATCCGCGATCAGGATGGCATCTTGCCCGGGTAGGGTATCCAACCCATTGGGAAACTGGAATCCACTGAGTTCCATCACCGAAACCACGCGTTCGTCAATGAGCGAGTAAGCCTTGAGATAGCCCGCCTCACTGAACTTCAGATCCTTCAGCTGCAATCCGGACGACGTGGCACAGACAAAGAAAAGCCAATCATTAAGCTCCGCCAAACCCGCGAAGTAAGCGCATTCGGGATCCGATACAACCGCAGTCGCTGCGAAGGCCTGCCCACTCTGATCCAGGCGATAGAGCGCGTCTTTACCGGTTATGAAAATCCTGCCGTCACTCACCCGGCGAATGTTTTCAGCCGAGGGAATATCCACCAACGGCGTTTTGGGCAAGCAGCCAGAGAGAAGCAGTACGGATATGGACAAAAAGAATAGACGTGCGGGCCCAGATAACCCCACCCGGCCTTGGGACTGATACTTCATCCTTGAAACCTCAATATTGTTATTGTTCTTGTTGTATCGAACAGGCCGGCCCGGCCATTATGACAACAATCGCTGTCAGTTTATTGATTGAAGCAGGGCCCTGTCAATCGCGGGGGCGGTCTATGGTTCAGCAACGTTCACTTCGCTTTCCCGCGACCGTCATGTTGTTCACCAGAATAGAGCCAACCTGGACGTTGCCCCGCGCATCAATGTCGTCACCTATGCCCCGCAGATTCAGGAACATATCTTTGAGGTTGGCGGCGACGGTCACTTCCGAGACCGGAAACTGGATCTCGCCGTTTTCCACCCAGAACCCGGCGGCACCCCGGGAGTAATGACCGGTCACAATGTTGACGCCCTGCCCCATCACATCCGTCACCAACAATCCGGTGCCCATCATCGTCAGAAGTTCGTTCAGAGAGTGGGTGGAAGTGCAGCGCAGGTTGCGAACCCCACCGGCGTTGGCGGTACTTTCCAGCCCCAGACGGCGGGCGGAGTAGGTACCCAACACATAGCGCTTGAGCACACCCTGCTCCACGAAATGCTTGCCATAGGTGGCCAGGCCATCCCCATCAACACCGGCACTGGCCGGTCCCTGCAGCAGGTGTGGCTGTTCGTAGATGTCCATCCATTCTGGAAACAACGTTTGCCCCAGAGTATTCTCCAAAAACGAAGAATGACGATATAAGCTGCCACCGGAAATGGCACCGATAAAATGTCCCAATAATCCTCCTGCGATCTCAGGGGCGTACATCACCGGAAACTCACCGGTGGGAACGGTTCGACTACCCAGTTTGCGGGAGGCTCTCTCAGCGGCTTTAGCACCCACTTCAGCACCATCCTGCAGTTGATCCGGCAAGCGATGGGAATAGGACCAGCCGCCGCGCTCCATGGTCTCGCCCTTGTTGTCACTCCGGGAGGCGATCAACGCACAGCTGATGCCATGGCGGCTTTGGGGATAGGCCACAACCAGGCCATGGCTGTTGCCATAGGCACGCACCGAGTCCGATGTTCCCACATGGGCGCCATCGCTGGTCTTGATATGAGGCCGGGACAAACCCGCCGCCTCACAGGCCTGCGCCATTTTGATAGCCTGCTCGGGATTAATGCCCCAGTGATGATACAAATCCAAGTCGGGTATTTCCTTCGCCATCCGATCTGCATCCGCCAGTCCGGAACATTCATCCGGCGCGGTGTAGCTGGCCACGTCCAGAGCCGCCATCACCGCCCGCTCAATGGCGGCGTCGGAAAAGTCTGAAGTGGAGGCACTGCCTTTGCTCTTGCCCCGATACACCGTAATGCCAAAGCCATGATTGCGGGTGAACTCCACCTTGTCCACATCACCGTTGCGCACGCTCACCGCCAGTCCCTGATCCTGATAGGCCCCCACCTCTGCAGTGGCTTGATGTTTATCGGCAATGCTCAGGGCCAGACGAATTCGATCCTGTAATGTGCGTAACTCGCGTTCAATATCCATTAACACCCTCGGACGATGAATGACAGCTGTGATATGATTGGCTTCCTCAACAGTATAACCGCAACACCCTGTGATATGGCCAAATTCGACGACATCGAGTCTTTTGAAGAAGACGATCTCCCACCCAGCAAATCCTCCATCAAACGGGAAGCCGAGCGCCTGAAGAAAATCGGCGAAAAGCTGCTGGAGCTGAGTGATTCTCTGCTGGAAACCTTTAACCTGGATGACCGATTGGCCCAGGCCATTGCCGAAGGCAAACGCATCAAGAGTCGGGAAGGTCTGCGACGGCATAAGCAGTACATCGGCAAGGTGATGCGGGATATGGATACCGAAGCGCTGGAAGCCCGGCTGCAGGAAATTGAAAACGCCCATACCCTCAACACCCGCGCCTTCCATGAATTGGAGACGCTACGGGATGAACTGATCAAGGGTGATAACAGTGCCGTTGGCAACGTGATTGAGCGTTTTCCCGGTGTGGACACCCAGAAACTGCGCCAGTTAGTGCGGAACGCCAAAAAGGAGCAGCAGGCCAACGATAGCTCCCAGGACAAACCGGAAACCGCCCATGCCCGCAAATTGTTTCGTTTTTTACGGGACACCAGCGGCAATTAAAAGCATTCCAGAGAGTGCAGACTAGCGGGTGCCACCCACCACCAACTCGTCCACTTTTAAAGTCGGTTGGCCTACGCCCACCGGCACCGATTGACCTTCCTTACCACAGGTACCCACCCCCTTGTCCAGAGCGAGATCATTGCCCAGCATGGACACCTTGGACATGGCTTCCGGGCCATTACCGATCAGCGTGGCCCCTTTCACCGGTGCGGTGATCTTGCCGTCTTCAATGAGATAAGCCTCACTGGCCGCAAACACAAATTTACCGGAGGTGATATCCACCTGCCCGCCACCGAAATTTACCGCATACAGCCCCTTCTTGACGGAACGGATGATGTCTTCAGGATCATCTTCACCGGGCAACAGGTAGGTATTGGTCATCCGCGGCATGGGTAAATGGGAATAGGATTCCCGGCGCCCGTTGCCGGTGAGCGCATGCCCCATCAGACGGGCATTGTGCTTGTCCTGCATATATCCCTGCAACACGCCCTTTTCCACCAGAGTGGTGTACTGTGTCGGTGTACCTTCATCGTCCACCGTTAACGAGCCCCGCAAGTTCTGGAGCGTACCGTCATCCACGATGGTGCAGAGTTCACTGGCAACACTGGTGCCGATACGGCCGGAAAAATTGGAGGTGCCCTTGCGATTGAAGTCGCCTTCCAGGCCATGTCCCACCGCTTCATGCAACAGGACCCCGGGCCAACCGGAACCCAACACCACGGGCATGGTACCGGCCGGGGCATCAATGGCTTCCAGGTTCACCTGGGCCATTTTGATGGCATCCTCAACGTATTTTGCCACCGCAGCATCATCAAACTGCCCATAGCCGGCCCGACCACCGCCGCCGCCGTTACCCCGCTCCTTGCGGCCGTTTTTTTCCAACACCAGGCTGACACTGAATCGCACCAACGGTCGCACGTCCGCCGCCAGGGTGCCATCAGTGGCCAATACCAGAACGGTTTTCCAGGAGCCCACCAAACTGACGCTGACGTCCACCACATTGGGATCCATCTCGCGGGCAAGTGCATCCGCCTTCTGCAGCAGCGCCACTTTGGCGTCAGGTCCCAATGTGTCCAAAGGATTTACCATTTGGTACAAAGGACTGTGAGATACCGAGTGAATGGCCGAGATCTTGTTACCACCGCCGGTGGCAATGGATGAAGCGGCAACGGCAGCCTTCTTTATCGATTCCAGATCCACCTGGTCAGAATAGGAAAACCCGGTTTTTTCGCCACAGAGAGCGCGCACGCCGACGCCACCGCCCACACTGAAGCTGCCGTCCTTAACGATGCTGTCTTCCAGACTCCAGGATTCTGAAACAGTTCTCTCAAAGTACAAGTCAGCAAAATTCGCCCCCTTTGCCAGCATGGATTCCAACACCGGGACCAGCCCCGCTTCATCCAGCGCGCCGGGAAGCCACAACGTATTCTGAGCCTGTTGCAGTAACTGATTTGAACTCATGACAGCTCCGTTTTACCAAATCGTTTGTGTTGCTGGGTGGGCATGGCAGCACGAATTTCCTGTTGCCAATCCAGATCCAGATCCGCCAGCACCAAGCCCGGTCCGGTTTCCAACTGTGACAACACCGTGCCCCAGGGGTCCACGATCATACTGTGACCCCAGGTCTGGCGTTTTTCGGAATGCTGTCCACCTTGATCCGGGGCGATCACAAAGGCCTGGTTTTCAATGGCCCGGGCACGCAACAGGGTTTCCCAATGGGCTTCCCCTGTGCGGTAGGTAAAGGCCGATGGTACCGTGAAAAGGGTGGCACCCGCAGTCGCCAACCGCTGATAGAGTTCAGGAAAGCGCAAGTCATAACACACCGTCAGTCCCACCGTCCCAGCCGCTGTGGTGGAAGTCACCCAGTCAGCCCCCGCTTCGATCACCCGGGATTCCTTGTACTGGCCCTGCTGATCGTTTACCGAGACATCGAACAGGTGAATCTTGTCGTAGCGCGCGCACAACTCTCCATTCGCATTGTAATGCAATGAGGTTGCCGTCACCCGCTTGCCCGATACCGGAGCGCCATCCATTCTTTGCCGCATGGGAATGGTTCCACCGACGATGTCCATTGCCAGCTTTTGCGCCTGCTGTTGGAGGAAACCGGAAAACATCCGGGTTTGTTGCTCTTCCTCGCCCCAGCGATACAGGTTATCGCTGTCCAACACCGCAAAATTCTCCGGCAGTACCGCCAGAGCGGCGCCCTGCTCCGCCGCCTGCAGCAACAGTTGTTCCGCTGTTTTCAGATTATTTTCAACATCGAAGTTACTCACCATCTGGATGGCGGCGACACGAACCAAGCTCACTGGGTTGCCTCCTGCGGTTCCCTGTTTTGCGTAGGCGTATTCGGGGGAGTTGCATCTTGGGGAAGCCCCTCCTGCGATGCACCAGGCGCTGGCTTGTCGCTGCGCATTACCGCCTCCCCCACCTGTTTGGGAATAATACTGAACGAGTCCTTCACCGAAATCTCGGGCTGATCAAAGGTGCCTTTAATATCGTACTTGATCGTGGTGAGTTTATCGAATTGATCACCAAACATCTTTTCCACCACAAAGGCGGTGGCCGCAGCCGGTACGCCACCGATTACCGCAGCGGGCAATACCAGATTTCTGGTCACAGGCAGTGTCACATCCAACCCCATGCTCAGTGCCTCATGCTCAACATCGACTTTGCCTTCCGCGTTCATTTTGATGGAAGGGGAATTCAGTTTTACACGGGAGAGATGCAGTACACCTCGATCCAGTTTGATATCACCACTGAATTCATCGTAAACCATTTCTGATTCACTAAGATCGTCGAAGTCCAATTGCAGACGACGCATGAGGGTTTCGAAGTTCAGCAGTCCCCATAATTTACCGGCGGCATTGGAGCTGACGTTATAAAATACGCCGCTCTTCAATTTTACCGAAACGTCTCCTGCTAACCTTGACAGGGCAAATTCGAACGGTGCTCCGGGCCAGGACACATCGCCCTTTGCCTCGGCACTTTTGCTGCTCAGGGTTGGTGTGCCGCCCATGGCCTTGATCGCATCGGCGGCATTAGCGGCAGCGGCTCTGCCCACAAAGCGCGTTCTGCGCTGACCCGCTTGGGATTCGGTCCAATGAGCCTGACCTCGCAACGTCACACCATCCAGCTGAGCGTTCAGATTATTGACCTGCATGCCATTGGCTGTCGGTTGCGCCTGTAAGGTCCAGCGCCCGAACCGGGCCTCTCCTACGGTAAACTGATCAATACTGACATTCATCGGCGGCAGGGTAGCGGGTGATACATCGGCAGGCTGCCAGTTATCACTATCCGATGAAGACTCGGCCACTTCTTTTGCACCACTCACATGCAACCGCTCCAGGTTGATGACTAATGGCTGTGTCTGCTTGCTTAAATTCTCCCAGGGACCAAATAAATAGTCCGGTAGCTCCAGCTTACCGGTTGCCAGATCGTTATTGAGCCAGACATGCCAATAACCCTGGCCGCGGGTCATGCGCAGATCCGTTTGCCCGAAAGGGAACCCCTGCAAGGTCAGGTCATGGATTCTCAGTTCGGAATCATCCAGCATGGAGACAATGTCGTTTTGCTGGTTATCTGCTCCCGGGGTTACAGCGTCCGTTCCTTTGGGCTGTACATTGGGCTGCGCTTTGGACTGCAACAGGGGCTTCCATTCCTGATCATCAAACCGGGTTAAGGTTCCTTTTACTTGCAGAATATCTGAGCTCGGCAATGCAGCTTCTCCCGACCCAAGTAAAATGGCGCCACGTTGTAAGCCCTGCTCTCCCAACAAGAGCGCAACGTTGCCGACTTCCCCGTATTGAATATTCAGCTCAGACGGGGTTGTCCCCAAGTCCATTTTCAGATTGAACAGCCGTTTGTTGTTGGCCTGTTTGCCAAATGGTTCAGGGGCATTGACTACCACTTTTTCCAGCTGACTGCGAATCGTCAGTTGCGGCGATGTTTTATGGCCAGGGCTTTGGGCAGTGAGCGGAATAGAAACCAACGCACTGTAATCCAAGGGGCCAGCGGCCAGCTCCAGGAAAGGTATTTCCCGCCAGTTGCGTATGGCCTTGACTGAACTGTTGCCATCAAACTCCAGCTGCACCGATTTGCCTTTTTGCTTTCCGACAGTTTTCATCTTGCCTTGCAACTGACCACCCAGGAACCTGCCCTCAATTTTCCGGGCGGATAATCCTTGCTGCAAATCAAACTGAACCTCTGCATTGGCATCAGAAAGAGTAAGATTCTGACTGGTAAGCCCCAGGGTACCCGCTCGCAACTGAACCTCTGTAGTGGATTGGATCTGATCCGAATACTCGGACTGCAGAGGCACGTCCAGGGAGAATTGAACCCCGACCTCACCCTGCAATGTAAGGTCTTCAATAAAATCTCCAATCTTCTGTCGCAACGGTGACTTCGCCAGAATCGTAAACGCCTGATCTGCCGGCCCCTCTGTCTCTGCTCGCACGCTCAGGATATGGGGTTCGTCTATTGTTCGGTCGTAGCGCGGCAATGTGACAGAAGCTGCCTTCACCTGCTGCCCATAATAAGTGCCTTCCAAAACCCGGGCATCCACTTCGCCCTGATCCACCACCACATCAGCAACCCCCTGCCTGACCGGCTCTTTCCAGTCAGGCAGAAACTGAAGTTCTGCATCCCGGGCGGTGAAGCCGAGTAACACACGGCGGAGTTCCGCTTCATCCCGCCGCACAGGGCCATGCACCAGGATATCCCCGCGCATCAGATGGCCATCGACAATGGCTTCATCCAGCCACTTCAACAAAGATTCTTGAATGATGCCGGCGGGCAGATAAAGGGATTTGTGCTTGCCGTCAGCGTTGCGCAGGGTAGCCTGCAGCTGCAGAAAAGGGCTGATGGTTTTGTCTTTGGGAACAGACAATGACATCTGGGTCGCCGATTGAGCATATTTGGAGTTAACGTACATCGGGCCGGACTGCAACCACCACTGGTCATCAAGATTACGTAGCAGAATATTGGCATCCACATAATTGACAGTAAGCACATCCCGGAACAACTGTGGGTAATTTAATTCCAGATAGGTTTCATCCACCCGAAACAGGGTTAAACCCTTTTTGCCCCAGGCCCGCATGTCCAGGTCATACAGGCCGGGAATAAACTTCCAGGGCCGATTCTGGAAGGCGTTCAGCGTTAAGGCAAAGCGATAGTCCGCAACTTCCTTATCGACTAAAAACAATTCTATGGCGACATCCTGCAGTTGCCCCGCCGGTCTCAGCTTGCTCAAGGTCTGGTGCAGTTGGGAATCGCGGGACTGGGTGCCCAGGTAATAATTAACCCAGGGCTCAATATCCATGTCATCGATCTTGATACGATAGCGAATCTGCCCGTCTTGCTGAACGCTGGTCTGCAGGTTCATGAAACTGGGCATCCATAAAAACCGCGAGGTCTG
This sequence comes from Pseudomonadales bacterium, assembly GCA_002708905.1. Lineage (GTDB taxonomy): Bacteria > Pseudomonadota > Gammaproteobacteria > Pseudomonadales > Ketobacteraceae > Ketobacter. Next base: position 116,419 of record PAPM01000034.1, read on the forward strand.
CATGCGGATATCCTGCAGATCCAGACGCCATTCCGTTAAATCGCCGGCCCAACGGGCCTTACCTTTCAGATCGAGAATATGCGGTGGCTTGATGTCGTTTTTACTGGAAAGCTCCACGTCATCAATGGCGAAGTCAGTAACAATTTCCTCAATGTCACCCGCCCGGAAATTGATCCAGGCGCTGGCGCCCCCCTGCAAACTCTGCAACGTTGCAGCGGAAATACTGCGGTTTTCCTCCGGTATCCAGGGCAACCAATCCGCGCCATCGGCGTGCAGGTACAATCCTCCATTTAACGTCCCCTTACTAAACACGGAGCCACTGACTCTGCCTTTGAGAGCGAAGCGGAAATCACTGGGACCATGGGCCGTGAAATCACCCAACACATAACGCAACCGTTTACCCGCCTCAGTCCGGAACTCATGCAGCGTCAGAGTAACCGGTTCGCTATACAAATCGGCGACGACAAGACGACTGTTACGGATTTCAATGCGCGGTTGGGCCAGGAGTTTATCCAGCAGCGGATTACTTTTGGCAGGCTTGTTGGTATCACCACTGTCTTCGGGAGATGGCGCAAAAGTATCGAATCCACCCAACACAATATGGCCATCCTGTGACCAGGCATGGCCTTCCGCGCCATCCACTCTCAGTCGCACACGGGGCTCCAGGCTGAAGAGTGAACGTAGCAGCAGGATTTCCAGATCCAAGGTTTCAATACGGGGCGCTTCAGACTCGGAGTTCGCCAGACGCACGGACACATTATTCAAGGTAAAGCGGGGGGCTAACCCCTTCCAGCTGCCGGCAATGGATTCAAGCTCCACCTGCAAACCAAAACGTTGGTTTACAAACGCCAGGAGTTCCGGTTTGAAGTCATCAACCTGATACACCAGTTCGCGGGCCACACCCACAAAGATGGCGGACAACACCACGAACACAACCACCAGGCTGAGGAGCCCGCGCACGACTCCGGACGCCACTCGTTTCATGAGGCACTCCTGCTACATGAGCACCACATCAAACTCCTCCTGGGAGTAGAGGGTTTCCACCTGAAAGCGAATGGTTTTTTTGATAAAAATTTCGAGGTCGGCGACGTTGGCGGATTCTTCGTCCAGCAGTCGATCCACTACCGCCTGGGAGGCGATCACCAGAAATGATTCCACTTCATAAGCGCGGAACTGACGCAGAATCTCGCGGAAAATTTCGTAGCACACGGTCTCCGGTGTTTTCACAATCCCGCGGCCGCTGCAAGTGGGACAGTCCTCACACATCACCCGGGCCAGACTCTCGCGGGTGCGCTTGCGGGTCATCTCCACCAGGCCCAGTTCAGACACCTGGGTAATTTTGGTTTTGGCGTGATCCCGCTCCAAGGCTTTTTCAAACATACGCAAAACCTGGCGCCGATGCTCAGGGTCTTCCATGTCGATAAAATCGATGATGATGATGCCACCCAGGTTGCGCAAGCGCAGTTGGCGGGCAATGGCCTGGGTCGCTTCCAAGTTGGTTTTGAAAATGGTTTCTTCCAGATTGCGGTGCCCGACGAAGGCACCGGTGTTCACGTCGATGGTGGACATGGCTTCGGTCTGATCGACGATCAGATGGCCGCCGGATTTCAACGGCACCTGTCGCGCCAGGGCTTTTTGAATTTCCTGCTCCACGCTGTACAGATCGAAGATCGGCCGCTCACCGGGGTAATGCTCAATCAGGGATTCCACATCCGGAATATATTCACGTACAAAGTCAATCACATTGCCGTAGGTTTCCCGGGAATCGATACGCACTTTTTCCACCCCGGGGCGCACTTCATCCCGCAGGGTGCGCATGGCCAGTGCCAGATCACGATGAATCAGCGTCACCGGATTGGAGCGGGCGATTTTGTCATTGATGGAGCGCCACAGGCGGCGCAGGAAATCCACGTCCCGGCGCAAGGCGTCTTCATCAGCCCCCTCTGCAGCGGTGCGCAGAATGAAACCTTTCTTGGGAATATCGTCCCGCTCTTCCAGGATGCTATCCATGATACAGCGCAGACGTTCCCGCTCCTGATCATCTTCGATACGCTGGGACACACCAATGTGATCGGTGTACGGCATATACACCAGAAAACGGGAGGGCACGGAAAGATGAGTGGTCAGGCGCGCGCCCTTGGTGCCAATCATATCCTTGGTGATCTGTACCACGATGGGTTGGCCTTCCGCCACCAAATCGGAAATATTGGGAGTGCCGTCGCCGTTGTCCTCCGGCTTGTCCGCCTGCCAGATATCCTTGGCATGCAGGAAGGCCGCACGCTCCAGGCCGATGTCCACGAACGCCGCCTGCATGCCCGGCAGCACCCGGGCTACTTTGCCTTTATAGATGCTGCCCACCAAGCCACGCTTGGCGGTGCGCTCCACAAAGAGTTCCTGCACGACGCCGTTTTCAACCACCGCCACACGGGTTTCCATGGGGGTCACATTGACCAGTAATTCTTCACTCATTGGATACTGTCTCTGGCATTCGCCACAGGTTCACATCGGCCTGTTTCAATAAATTCGCTGTCTCATATAAGGGTAGACCCACAACCCCACTGTAACTACCTGAGAGGCTTTCCACAAATACAGCGCCAAGGCCCTGGATGCCGTAGCCACCGGCCTTGTCGGCGGGCTCTCCGGTGCGCCAATAACGCAAGGCTTCTGCTTCATCAATCGTGCGGAATTTGACTTCGGTTACCGAATAGGACAGCTGGGTTTCCGGAGTCTTCGAATTGTCGTTGGCCAGGGCCACCGCCGTTATCACCTTGTGGATTTGTCCGGACAGGGACAGCAGCATGGCAACCGCGTCGGCTTCGTTTTCAGGTTTACCCAGAATCCGGTTGCCCAACACCACCGTCGTATCCGCACCCAACACCGGCCTTAGCAACTGGCCTTCGATCTCAACCCGGCTCAACACCGCTTCTGCCTTGGCCTGGGCCAAGCGGCAGACGTAGTCCAATGGCCGCTCATCCGGCAAGACTGTTTCGTCCACTGCGGCGCTCATCACGGTGAAGCGCACCCCGATCTGCTGCAGTAACTCCCGCCGCCGGGGCGATGCCGACGCCAAATATATCCAATCAACCGCCACGCTGACCTCGCAAATAACTTAGTGCCAGACTCACCAGTGGCCACACCAACGCAGACACCACCACCGATACCCAATACCAGAACGTCCAGGGTGTTATTTGGACAGCTCGCATCACCAGAATACTCACTAACTGATAGATGCCCACCAGTACCAGAATGGAAAGGCATTGCTGCCAGATGGGAAATACCCGGATTCGCAAGTGCAACACATAGGCAATGTATGCCACCAATCCCAGTGCCAGCGCGTTCTGGCCCAGCACGGCTCCGGTCAGAGCGTCCAGGAACAGGCCCACCACCCAGCCGCTCACCACACCAATCCGGTGAGGAATGGCGATGACCCAATAGATCAACACCAAAGGTACCCAGGCCGGACGCAAACCAATGGCCCATTCCGGCAAGGGAATTGCCGCCAGTATGCCCGCCACGACCAGGCTGAACACCACCACGCCGATGCCGTCGGCAGCGACCCTACTCTCCATCAGTGGCCTCCTCCTGGCTGGGGGCAAGGCCGGCCTCCCCAGCCTCAGCAGTATTTCCAGAATCGTCTTCTGTTGCTTCCTTATCCTGGTCCGTGTTTTCCTGGTCCGCCTTTTCCTGGTCAGAGGGACCAAACAGCAACGGCACCAACTTTCGGCTTTCTTCGGAGAACACCAAGAGAACGTGACGGGAACGGTCGAGATTGGCCATGGGTTTGGCTTCCACCACCGCAAATGGCTGGCCGGGATCGTGCTCCACTTTGGTCACCACCCCCACGGGATAGCCTTTGGGGAATCGCCCCCCCAGGCCGGAACTCACCAACAGGTCCCCACGCACAATGTCTGCAGTGTCCGGCACATGAATCAGGTTGAGCTGGTCCAGCTTGCCTGAGCCCACCGCAATGGCGCGCACTCCATTGCGGTTTACGTGCACGGGAATGCCGTGGGAAATATCCGAGATCAGCAGGACCCGACTGGAAAATGGGCCCACTTCGATCACCTGCCCCATCAGACCTTCCGCATCCAGCACCGCCTGCCCCACAAACACTGAGTCGCCGGCACCTTTGTTGACGATGGCCTCATGCCGATAGGGGTCGGGATCGACGCCAATAATCTCGGCAATCAACACCTGATCATCCACCAGATCAGACGCATTCATCAATTCTTTCAGGCGGGTGTTTTCCGCCACCGTGGACGCCAACTTTTGCACCCGGCGCTTCAACACCAGCACTTCCGACTGCAGCCGGGCATTTTCCTCCTCCAGCTCGCCCCGGGAACGCACGCTGCTCTGGGACCAGGAGGCCAGCTCGGCCGGGATATCTGCCACGTACTGGACCGGCGCAGTGGCGATGGACAGGGTGAACCGCACCGGCACCAACACATCGGAGCGGTGGTCAACAAAAATCATGGCGAATGAAATGATGGAAAACAGCACCAAACGGTAGCGATTTGCCGTGTTCTGACCAAATATCGGCTTTATGGCGCTACCCTCCTGCCGACATAGAATGTTCCCAGATAGAAAATGTTATCCATCACAATATAAGAACCATTATTCAGCTCTATAAAACGTGAAAGCCGGCCCAGGTAGGAAACCGGCCGGCTTTCGTAATCGCTCCCATGAGGACAGATCAGTCCACAGAGAACATATCAAACCCGCTCTTATCCATCATTTCCATGGCTTTACCACCGCCACGGGCAACACAGGTAAGAGGATCTTCTGCCACAATTACCGGCAGGCCGGTTTCTTCTGCCAGCAACAGTTCCAGATCACGCAACAAGGCACCACCACCGGTCAGCACCAAACCACGCTCGGCAATATCCGAAGCCAGTTCCGGCGGTGATTGTTCCAACGCGCTCTTCACCGCCGACACGATTTGAGACAGAGGCTCTTGGAGGGCTTCCAGGATCTCGCTGCTGTTCAGGGTAAAGGAACGGGGTACCCCTTCCGCCAGATTACGGCCACGAACGTCAATCTCCAGCAGTTCTTTGCCGGGGAAAGCACAGCCGATTTCCTGCTTGATGCGCTCCGCAGTGGCTTCACCAATCAGGCTACCGTAATTGCGGCGCACATAGGTGACAATGGCTTCATCAAATTTATCACCACCCACCCGCACGGAATCGGAATACACCACACCATTCAGGGAGATAATGGCGATCTCAGTGGTACCACCACCAATATCCACCACCATGGACCCGCTGGCCTCTTCCACCGGCAAACCGGCACCGATGGCCGCCGCCATGGCCTCTTCAATCAGGTAAACCTCACGGGCACCAGCCCCCAGGGCAGACTCTTTGATCGCTTTTCGCTCAACCTGGGTGGATTTGCAGGGCACACACACCAGTACCCGGGGGCTGGGAGTGATGAAACTGTTCTCGTGAACTTTGTGGATGAAGTGCTGCAGCATCTTCTCGGTAACATGAAAGTCAGCGATGACCCCGTCTTTCAAAGGCCGGATTGCCGTGATATTGCCGGGGGTTCTTCCCAGCATGCGCTTGGCGTCCATCCCGACTGCCGCCACGCTTTTAGCGCCATTTTGCTGGCGAATCGCCACTACGGACGGCTCATCCAGGACGATACCGCGATCTTTTACATAAATAAGGGTGTTGGCGGTCCCCAGATCGATTGAGAGATCGGTGGAGAACATGCCACGTAGACGTTTAAACATAGAAGGATAGACAACCCATCGAGCGGTTAAATGATTCTGGAAATTCTTGTAGTTACATTAGTTACACTATTGCGGGAACAATAGCAGTGCGTGGTCGGTTCGGCAAGGGAACCGGTCTAACTTTTGCCACATCTTTTATGCACTTAGCCATTTCCAGCCAGATCCTTCCAACGCCGCGCGGGATCGACCCACAGCCAAATTCTGGTACCATACGCCCTTTGCCGAATTCACTGCCGGAGAACCCCATGGCATTGGACAAAGAAGACGTCATCAAAATTGCCCATTTGGCCCGCCTGCAGGTGGCCGACAGCGAGGTCGAGGCCACCACCGAAAGGTTATCCTCCATCCTGGGCCTGATTGAACAGCTGCAGGCCGCTCCCACCGACGGCGTGGAGCCCATGGCGCATCCCACCGATGCGGTGCAGCGTTTGCGGGAGGATGTGGTCACCGAGACCAACCACCGCGAGGAATACCAGCAGATCGCCCCGGCCACCGAAGAAGGCCTGTACCTTGTACCCAAAGTGATTGAATGATCAGGTAACCGATTCCATGCATACCAAAACCCTGAAAGCCCTGTCTGATGCCCTGTCGGCGGGCGAGCTGTCCAGCCAGGAACTGACCCAGCATTTTCTGGATCGCATCAAACAGCACGATCCCGGTGTAAACAGCTTTATTACGGTAACTGAAGAACAGGCGTTGGCCCAGGCCAAAGCGGCAGACGAACAAAGAGCTGCGGGTAATGCCACCGCCCTCACCGGCGTCCCCATTGCCCATAAAGACATTTTCTGCACCCAGGGCGTGAAAACCAGCTGCGCCTCCAAAATGCTGGACAATTTCATCGCCCCCTATAACGCCACCGTTGTGGAAAAAATGAATGATGCCGGCATCGTCACCCTGGGCAAAACCAATATGGACGAGTTCGCCATGGGCTCTTCCAATGAAACCAGTTTTTACGGCCCGGTGAAAAATCCCTGGAGCACAGATCATGTGCCCGGTGGTTCCTCCGGCGGATCGGCAGCCGCTGTTGCTGCCCGACTGGCACCTGCCGCCACCGGCACCGACACCGGCGGTTCCATCCGCCAACCAGCAAGTCTGTGCGGCATCACCGGTTTGAAGCCCACCTATGGCCGGGTTTCCCGTTGGGGCATGATTGCCTTCGCCTCCTCCCTGGATCAGGCTGGCCCCATGACCCAGACCGCCGAGGACGCTGCCCTGCTGATGAACGCCATGGCCGGTTTCGATCCCAAGGATTCCACCAGCACTGACATTGAAGTACCGGATTACACCGCGGATCTGAACCAGCCGTTGAATGGTCTGCGCATCGGCCTGCCCAAACAGTTCTTTGAAGACGGTCTGGATGCGGAAGTGGGCAAAGTGGTTCAGGAAGCCATCGCACTTTACGAAAAGCTCGGCGCCACCCTGGTGGATATCGAGTTACCCAACACGCACCTATCCATTCCTGCGTACTATGTTGTAGCGCCGGCCGAAGCCTCCTCCAATCTGTCCCGCTTTGACGGCGTGCGCTTCGGTTATCGCTGCAAGGACCCAGCCGACCTGGAAGACCTCTACAAGCGCAGCCGGGGTGAAGGTTTTGGTGAAGAGGTTAAGCGCCGCATCATGATCGGCACCTATGCTTTGTCCGCCGGTTATTACGATGCCTATTACCTGAAAGCGCAGAAAGTGCGCCGTCTGATCAAGAACGATTTTGATGAAGCCTTCAAGAGCGTGGACGTGATCATGGGCCCAACCTCCCCCAATGCCGGTTTCAAACTGGGAGAGAAAGCCTCTGATCCTGTCTCAATGTATCTGTCGGACATCTACACCATTTCCGTGAACATGGCTGGCTTGCCCGGCATTTCTATTCCCGCAGGTTTGAGCAACCGTCTGCCGGTGGGACTGCAGATCATCGGCAACTATTTTGACGAAGCCCGTTTGCTGAACGTGGCTCACCGCTACCAACAAGAAACCGACTGGCATGCGCAAGTGCCAGCGGCGTTTGCATAAGGAGGCCCGCCATGTCATGGGAAGTGGTCATCGGATTGGAAGTGCACGTTCAGCTTGCCACGCAATCCAAAATTTTCTCCGGGTCCTCCACCGAATTCGGCGCGGAGCCCAATACCCAGGCGTCCCTGATTGATCTGGGTATGCCTGGTGTGCTGCCGGTCTTGAACGCCGATGCCGTCGAGAAAGCCGTAAAATTCGGCCTCGGTATCGAAGCGGAAATCACACCGAAATCGGTCTTTGCCCGCAAAAACTATTTTTACCCGGATCTGCCCAAGGGTTATCAGATCTCACAATTTGAATTACCTATCGTGGGTAAGGGGCACATTGAGATCACGCTGGAAGACGGCACCACCAAACGCATCGGCGTCACCCGTGCGCACCTGGAAGAAGACGCAGGCAAATCCCTGCACGAAGATTTTCACGGCATGAGTGGTATCGATCTCAACCGCGCGGGCACCCCTTTGCTGGAGATCGTATCCGAGCCCGATATGCGTTCAGCGAAAGAAGCGGTGGCCTACGCCAAAGCCATTCACTCGCTGATTCGCTATCTGGGTATTTCCGACGGCGATATGTCTCAGGGTTCCATGCGTTGCGACTGTAACGTATCCCTGCGCCAGAAGGGCGAAGAGAAATTCGGTACCCGTCGCGAGATTAAAAACGTCAACTCCTTTAAAAACGTGGAGAAGGCAATTAACGCGGAAATCGAATGGCAAATGGATGAGTTGGAATCTGGCCGCGAAATCCAGCAGGCAACGGTTTTGTATGATGTGAACAAAGACAAAACCTTCGCCATGCGCAGCAAGGAAGAAGCCAACGATTACCGCTACTTCCCTGATCCCGACCTGTTGCCGTTGGAAGTGACCGAAGCGGTGATCAATCGCGTTCGACAGAGTCTACCCGAATTGCCCACCCAAAAGATCGAGCGCTTTATGGCGGAGCTGGAGCTATCGGATTACGACGCCCGGGTATTGGCGGCCGATCGCGTGCTGGCGGATTATTTTGAAACCGTAGTGAAAGAATCCGGCGCCAAACCCAAGCTCTGCGCCAACTGGGTGAGTGTGGAGCTGCTGGGTGCCTTGAACAAAAATGATCTGGATATCGACAGCAGTCCAGTGAGTGCTGAACAATTGGGCGGCCTGGTAAAACGTATCGCCGATAACACTATCTCCGGTAAAATTGCCAAGCAGATTTTTGAGGAACTGTGGATCAACGGCGGCACAGCGGATAGCATCATCGAAGCCAAAGGCTTGAAGCAGGAAACCGACACCGGTGCCATAGAAGCCGTCGTCGACCAGGTAATTGCCGAAAGTGCGGATCAGGTTGCCCAATACTTGGCGGCGGACGATAACAAACGCAAAAAACTCATCGGCTATTTTGTCGGGCAAACTATGAAACTGTCCAAAGGCAAAGCCAATCCACAGATGGTAAACCAGATTCTGGCGAAGAAACTGGTGTGACGCTCTCCAATTTGCCGGGGCTTCACACTGCCCCGGCAACCTGCTATACCCTACGACAGAAATTGATGATGGTAGCGGAGGTGGGATTCAATAAACGAGGCGATGAAATAGTAGCTATGATCATAGCCTTCACGGCGGTTTATCGTCAGGTCGACTCCGGCATTATTACAGGCAACCTGCAGCAATTCCGGCTTCAGCTGCTCCTGGAGAAAGCCATCCGACAAACCTTGATCAACTAAAATCGGTTTAGCAAACCCCTTTTGCTCCAGCAATGCCACTGCATCGTGCTCCAACCACAGGCTCCGCTCCTCACCGAGATAACCCTCCAGCGCTTTTTTACCCCAAGGACATTGCATAGGTGCACAAATGGGTGCAAACGCCGACACGGACTTATATTGGTCTGGATTTTTCAATGCCAGCGTCAAAGCACCGTGCCCCCCCATGGAGTGCCCCATGATACTTTGACGGGCCATGTCCAGAGGAAAGGATGCTTTGATCAGTGCAGGTAGTTCCTGCTGTACGTAATCGTACATCTGATAATGACTGGCGTAGGGTGCTTGCGTGGCATTGACATAGAATCCAGCTCCCAATCCAAAATCCCAACTCCCATCGGGATCATCAGCAACGCCTTCGCCGCGGGGACTGGTATCCGGAGCAACAATCGCCAACCCCAACTCAGCCGCCACCCGTTGGGCACCGGCTTTGGTAACAAAGTTCTGGTCTGTACAGGTCAAACCGGAAAGCCACCAGACCAACGGGACAATGCCCTGCTCAGCCTGTGGCGGCAGAAACAGGGAAAAGACCATATCGCAATTACAGCAAACGGAATGATGCCTGACGCGGAGTTGCCGCCCATCAAAGCAACGGACCTCTTCTAGTATTTCCACAGCCACACCCTCTTACTAATAAATCACAACAGAACGTATTGCCTCACCATCATGCATCAGATCAAAAGCGCGGTTAATATCCTCCAGAGGCATGGTGAACGTTACCATCTCATCAATTTTGATTTCGCCCTTCATATAACGATCAACGTAATCCGGTAACTGAGAACGCCCTTTCACTCCACCAAACGCACTACCACGCCATACACGCCCGGTAACCAATTGGAAGGGGCGTGTGGAAATTTCCTGCCCGGCACCGGCAACACCAATAATGACCGATTCGCCCCACCCCTTGTGACAACATTCAAGAGCAGAACGCATCACATTGACGTTACCGATGCATTCAAACGAGTAATCCACTCCCCCATCGGTCAGCTCCACGATCACGTCTTGAATCGGCGCATCATAATTCTTTGGATTCACAAAGTCGGTGGCGCCCAGCATTTTTGCCATCTCGAATTTGTCTTCATTCAGATCAATCGCGATGATCCGCTCGGCCTTGGCCATCACCGCCCCTTGGATGACCGACAGCCCAATACCACCCAATCCAAACACGGCAACAGTGGAGCCCGCTTCCACTTTTGCTGTGTTCAACACCGCACCAATTCCGGTGGTAATACCGCAACCCAACAGGCAAACCTTGTCCAAAGGCGCGGCCTTGTTAATCTTGGCCACGGCAATTTCCGGCAGCACAGTGTATTCAGAGAACGTGGATGTTCCCATGTAGTGGTGGATCATCTTGCCATTCTGGCTGAAGCGGGAGGTCCCATCGGGCATCAAGCCCTGCCCCTGGGTGGCGCGGATAGCCTGACACAAATTGGTCTTGCCGGATAAACAGAATTTGCACTTGCCGCATTCAGGGGTATAGAGCGGAATAACATGATCACCTACCGCCACACTGGTCACACCCGGCCCCACTTCCACCACCACCCCTGCACCTTCGTGGCCCAGGATGGATGGGAAAATACCTTCGGGGTCCGCGCCACTTAACGTATAGGCATCGGTATGACAGACACCGGTCGCCACCAGCTGCACCATGACCTCGCCCTCTTTAGGGCCTTGTAAATCCACTTCCTCAATACTCAAAGGTTTACCTGCTTCCCAGGCAACCGCGGCTCGTGTTTTCATTCGGCTTATCCTTTTTCTTGTTTATCAATAAGTTAACGGCAATGTGAGTGCTTACGTTTTCTCAGCGTTTCGACCGGTTACTTTTAAGCCTTATGCTAAACTCAATAGATAAGGGTTTCATCCATTTCACACGAAACCCCGGAATTTTTTTATTGAGCAAGATGGGATGTCTCGAAACTCACTTCTGTGTATATTGACCTGCGCTTTCGTAGCCGGCACTTTGTGCTCGGTTTCCACTGCAGATGTTATTGATGAACAACGCTTTCATGTGAGTGGCTTTGCGACGCTGGGCGCTGTCAAGGGCGGCGATGAAGATCTCGGTTTCATCCAGGGCTTGTATCAGGAAGGCGTGTTCGACGGCGATTGGTCTTTTAAATCCAATTCCAATCTCGGCTTGCAACTGGATGCAGCATACAATGACAGACTCTCGGCCACCCTCCAGCTGGTGGCCAGAGACCGTGTGGAAAACAACCTGGAAAACAGCGTGGATTGGGCTTTTTTACGCTATCGGGCCACACAGTCAATTACTTTCCGGGCCGGCCGCTTGGGCCCCAACAATTACATGTTGTCCGATTACCGGAATATCGGCTTTGCCTACCTGTGGGTACGTCCACCCACTGAATTCTACAACATCCTTTCTTTTGATCACCTGGACGGTTTGGACATAGCTTACAGCACTTCAGCCGGGACCGGCACGTTCAGGGGCAGCCTCCAAGTGGGTAAAACCTCCAGCACCTTCCAAAGAGCGGATACTCTTTACGACGTAAAGATCAAACCCATTCTATCCGGCACCCTTGTGTGGGAAAATGATGAATGGCAGGCCCAATTCAGTGCCGCCACCATTGAGTTTGATGGTGACAAATATCTTCCCGGCACAGAGCTGCTCGCCGAAGCGCTGGAAGCCGCCTCTTTGCTGTGGCCTGAAGCGGAAGCCTATCGCCGCGGGCTGGAATCCGAAGGCAAACGTTCAAAGTACTATTCGTTGGGACTTGCCTATACGCCCATCAATTGGCAGATCCAGTCTGAGATAAGTTACATCAATACCGGTGTCGACCACTACGGCACCTACCGCAACGGCTACCTGAGCATCGGCCGACATATAGGGCCATCCACCCTCTACGTAATGTGGGCCCAAGCAGAACGGGGGGAAGATCGCACCCTGGTACCACCCCCACCCACTGTTGGATTGCCCTGGCAACCCTTGTTGGACAGCTTACAAGCAGGAACCCAGTACCTTTACGATGCGCTACAGGTTGATCAGCATACATCAACCTTAGGCATACGCTGGAACATATTCTACAACCTGGCCGCCAAAGCCCAGTGGGATTACACGAGGGTGGATGCATACAGCGGAGGATTCTGGGATCAAAGGGTAATCCCAACAGACGACAAATCCATCAGCACCTTCACCATCAACCTGAATTACGTGTTTTGACGATGCAGACGCTACTAAAAATTGCAGCACTCAGCATACTGCTCCTCACAACCGTCAACACGTGGGCGGGCATCGTGGTGATCGTGAACAAGGAAAACGCGGTGACGGAGCTGAGCAAGCGGGAAATCATCGACCTTTACATGGGTCGTAATTTGTATTTTCCCGACGGCAAACTCGCCTTGCGGCTGGACCATCCCCCGACATCAGAGGAGCGGGAACAGTTTTACCAAAGCCTGGTTAAAAAAACCGTCGCCCAGGTAAACGCGTATTGGGCAAAACTGCTGTTTACCGGCCGGGCCACTCCGCCCATGCTGATGGGCAACAGTAATCAAGTGCTGGATACTATTCGCAACAATCGAAATGCCATAGGGTATATCGACGAAGCCGACCTCGACCAAAGTGTGAAGGTGGTGGGGCGTGTTGATTAAGGCACGTGCATCCATAGCGTACCAAGCGGGACTCTCAATTTTACTGGGAGCAGTAGTGCTCACTGCATGCTTCTCCTTCTATTTCTATGACCGCACCTATCGTGAACAACTGCATTCCGCGAACCAGCAACTACAACAGTTATTCAACACCGTAGAGAGCAGCGCAGCGGTAGCTGCTTACCTGGACAACGATGAAATTGCCCTGGAAGTAGCGCGGGGACTTTCCAGTAATGACATTGTTTCCGGTGCAATCGTTACCAGCGTAACCGGCATGGAAGTACGCGGGGGCTCAGCAATTGAATCCACAACACCCGATTTGAAGACGTACACCCTGGACTCCCCATTCATGAGTGGGGAGATCGTGGGCAACATCACCATGCTCCCAAATCAAGCACTGATCAAGACTGCTGCCCGGGATGCCGCCTGGCGCCATGTCTTGATCGTTTCCATGCAATCACTGGCGCTGGTGATTCTTGCGATTATCCTGGTGCACCGCAATTTGAGCGCCCCAATCAAAAAGTTGGCAGGTCAGCTTCACCTTATCCCACCGGGTAGCATGGAACGGCTCGAATGCCCAAAGGGCCACGCACAGGATGAAATTGGCTTGTTGGTAAAAGATGCCAACACTCTGCTCACGGCCACCCAAAACACGCTGGATGGCGAGCGTCGCTTGCGGGAATACGCCGAGTCACTGGAACGCCAGTTTCGGCTGATTTTCGAAAAGGCCAGCTGTGGGATAGCACTGGTTAACGCTGAAGGCAGAATTTTGATGTACAACCCATCCCTGGTGGAAATGCTGAGCGATGCCAGCACGTCACCTGATATGCGCAGCACACCGTTTCACTCGTTCTTCGAGAACCCAGACCAGGTGCGCGCACTGCTGCAAACGGCATATCAAACGAACAGCCCCGTCACCAGCGATCTGCAGCTCCACACCAAAAGCGCTGATCAGTCCCGTTGGCTGAACAGCCTGATTTCCAAGGTCACCGATGACGAAGGCGACATGATTGTGGAGTGTATTTTATACGACATTTCCGAGCGTACTGCCCGCGAAAAACGGACTCAGTTTGAAGCGGAGCGCGACCCTCTGACCGGTCTCTATAACCGCCGGGCAGGTTACCGGAAAATTGAAAGCGCGCTTCAACACGCCAAGCAAACCAGTTCCCACTGTGCGTTCCTGTTAGTCGACCTGGACAAGTTTAAGCCCATCAACGACCAATACGGGCACGATGCCGGTGATCTGGTCCTACAAACCATCTCCCGTCGTATCAACAAGCATCTTCGCAAAGAGGACATAGTCATTCGTTGGGGTGGAGACGAATTCCTCATCATTGTCGAACATGTGAATCAACCCAAAGCTATTGCAGAAAAGCTATTGGCCGCACTGCAGAAACCGATCGACCTGGGCAACGGTAACAGAGATGTGGTTGGCGCCAGCATTGGTATCAGCCTGTTCCCGGAGCATGGCCAGAAAATTGAGGACCTGGTTCAAAGGGCCGATATAGCCATGTATCGTGTCAAAGAAGCGGGTCGCAACCATTTCTCAATCTACGAGAAAAGACGTGGTGACGAGCCCATTGAGAATACAGCAAAACACCACAACTCACTGACCTGAACACACCGGACAATCTGGGTTCGGCTTAACCTTAACGCTTCGAAAGTTCATATTAATCGCATCGATAATGAGTAACCGCCCCACCAACGGCTCACCAACATGGGTGATCACCTTAATGGCTTCCGTAGCCTGAATGCTGCCGACAATTCCCACCAAGGGCGCTAAAACCCCATTGGTGGCACAACGCAGGTCTTCTTCTCCGGTTTCCTCGAACAAACAACGATAGCAGGGGCTGTCCGGCACGCGGGGATCATAAACACTCACCTGCCCATCCATGCGGATAGCGGCACCAGAAACCAGCGGCTTGTTACAGGCAACACTCACTCTGTTCAGCAGAAAGCGCACGGCAAAATTGTCGCTGCAGTCCACTACCACATCACAAGATGACACCAGGCTATCCGCGTTATCCTCTGTCAACCTGGCGGTCACGGTCTCGACCTCGCAACCCGGATTCAATTGTTTTAACATCACCGCAGCAGAAGCCACCTTATCAACCCCGACCCGATCTGTGGCATGGCTGATTTGCCGCTGCAGATTACTCAAATCAACCTGATCATGGTCCACCAGTACCAACTTACCGACCCCAGCGGCTGCCAGATACATGGCAACCGGAGAACCCAGGCCACCCAACCCCACCACCAGAACGGACGCCTTCCTCAGCTGCTCCTGCCCTGCAATATCCAACTCTGGCAACATGATCTGGCGGCTATAGCGCAGTAACTCTTCATCAGTCAGCATGTTATTTCAGATTCCATCTCTACCGTTTACGGCTCTTGCGAAGGCCATTGCCCAAGTGTAACACGGTCATTATCAGCCAAATCCTGCACCGTGCGGACCTGCTCAAATCCTCGCTCAATCAACAACTGCCGCACCACTTCCCCCTGGTTATAGCCATGCTCCAAGAGCAACCAACCTGCCTTCTCCAGATGCTCGGGGGCGTACGCAACGATATGGCGAATATCATCCAACCCGTCCTGACCAGAGGCCAACGCACGCACCGGCTCGAACCTCACTCCAACACCCTGCAGATGCTCATCTGAATCTTCAATATAAGGAGGGTTGGACACAATCAGGTGAAAACGCTCTCCCTGGAGCTGTTCGAACCAGGCACTTTCCAGCAAGCGAATGGGAAGATTAAGGGCTTGGCTGTTGTGACGAGCCACTGCCAACGTGGCGGGATGAATGTCGGTGGCAGTCACTACCCAGGCGGGACGCTCACTGGCCAGGGCCAACGCAATGGCGCCGGTTCCGGTTCCCAAGTCCACCACTATGGCGTGCTCTTCATTGATATGTTGCAGGGCCTGTTCCACCAGCAGTTCTGTATCGGGGCGCGGTATCAGAGTGTCGGCTGTTACTTTCAGATCAAAATTCCAAAAGCCCTGTTGGCCGGTCAGGTAAGCAACCGGTTCTCCCGCCATTCGGCGCTCAATCAGTTGCTGGTAGGTTTGCCACTGATCATCCGTTAATACATGCTCCGGCCAGGCACGCAACCAGGCACTGTTACGCTGCAGCACATGGGCTAACAGCCATTGACTGTCGACCTTGCAGCTCTCCAGCAGCTCAGGGGTTGATTGCGCCAGAGCAAGCTCTGCCCACTGCAAACTGCCGGCAACCGTATTCATAAAACCGATTTCAGCCTTCTTCCGATAGGGCAGCCAATTGATCTGCCTGATATTCGTTGATCAGCGGCTGGATGACATCGCCCAACTCACCTTCCATGACTTCCGCCAGTTTGTACAATGTCAGGTTAATGCGATGATCGGTGACTCGTCCCTGGGGATAGTTATAGGTTCGGATTCGTTCGGAGCGGTCTCCGCTTCCCACCAGGTTGCGGCGGGCATCACTGGTTTCCTTATGCTGGGCATCCTGAGCATGCTGCAACAGGCGGGACTTGAGCAAAGACATAGCCTTGGCCTTGTTCTTATGCTGGGAGCGTTCATCCTGGCACTCCACCACAACGCCGGACGGAATGTGCGTGATACGCACGGCAGAATCCGTGGTGTTAACGTGCTGACCACCGGCACCGGATGAGCGGTAGGTATCGATCCGCAGATCTTCACTACGGACTTCGATATCCGTTACCTCATCAGCTTCCGGCAAAATGGCTACGGTACAGGCGGAGGTGTGAATACGCCCCTGGGACTCTGTGGCCGGCACCCGCTGCACCCGGTGGGCACCGGATTCGAATTTGAGCCGGGAATAGACATGGTCACCAATGACCCGGCAGATGATTTCCTTGAAGCCGCCGTGCTCGCCCTCATTCTGACTGACGATTTCTATCTTCCAGCCCTGGGTTTCCGCATAACGGGAATACATGCGAAACAGGTCGCCGGAAAAAATCGCTGCTTCATCGCCACCGGTGCCGGCCCGAATTTCCAGAAACACATTGCTGCCATCAAAAGGGTCTTTCGGCAGCATCAGCTTCTGCAATTCAACTTCCAGTTGCTCGCGCTTTTCTTCATTGACCGAAAGCTCTTCTTCTCCCATTTCTTTCAGATCAGGATCACTGAGCCAACTCTTGGCTTCATCAATATTTTTCAGCACCTGATCGTATTCGCGATAGCATTGCACTACCGGTTCGATCTCCGCATATTCCTGGGAGAGCTTGCGAAATTTATTCTGGTCCGAAATGATTTCCGGCTGGCTCAGCAACATGCCCACTTCTTCGTAGCGCTCGCTGCGCCCGGCCAACTTCATTTTTAACGAATCTTTCATGTCACAATATCCTGTTCCGGCGTGGAACCGCCTGCTGAAAAGAGGAGATAAAGGGAATTAATCAGGTGCAGCCCAGCTAATCCGGCTTGTTGGGTTCGATGATACCCAGCAGCTGCTGGGCCCATTCAATCTGATCATTGCGGCCGTTCTCTGCGGCCTGCCGCATACCGGTGGTGGGGGCATGCATGACTTTATTCATCAACGCACGGCTCATGCGCTGCATCACGTCCTCCGGATCGGCGCCGGAGCGGATCTGCTGCAACGCTTTTTCCAGCTCCAACTGACGCACCGTTTCCAGTTTTTCCCGATAATTTCGAATCGCGTCAACGGCATCCAAGGTCTTCAGGGATTCCATGAACTGCACCATGCAGGAATCCACTAACGACTCGGCTTTGGTCGCCGCTGCCTGGCGCTGGCGCCGGTTCTCTTCCACCACCTGCTGCAAGTCGTCCACGGTATAAAGATAGACGTCCGCCAACTCGCCCACTTCCTCTTCAATGTCACGGGGCACCGCGATGTCCATCATGAACATGGGCTTGTGTTTACGCAGCTTGAGGGCGTGTTCCACAGCGCCTTTGCCAAGGATCGGCAGCGGACTGGCCGTAGAGGAAATCACAATATCCGCGTGGGGCAACGCCAGTGGAATATCACTCAATGTGATGGCGTGCGCCTTGAATTCCTCCGCCAGGGCATTGGCCCGGGACAGGGTACGATTTGCCACCGTGATATGCTGCACCCCCTGCTCCACCAGATGGCGCGCCACCAGCTCCACCGTCTCGCCGGCACCGATCAGCAGGGCGTTGGTGTCACTGAGGTCAGAGAAAATACGCTTTGCCAGCTTCACAGAGGCAAAGGCGACAGAGACCGGATTAGTACCGATCCCGGTTTCAGTCCGGATCTGCTTGGCAGCAGAAAAGGAATGCTGGAACAACCGACCTAACTCAGGCCCAACCGTCTGCGCTTCCTGGGCAACAGAATAGGCTGTTTTCAACTGCCCGAGGATCTGTGGCTCCCCCAACACCATGGAATCCAAACCAGCGGCCACCCGCATCAAATGCCGCACCGCCGCTTCGTTCCAGAACTCATAGACACAACGGGAAATCTGTTCAACAGGAAGCGAATGGTGACGCCCTAACCAGGTTAGCAGGGAAGAGGAATCTTCCGCATCAATGGAACAATACAGCTCGGTACGATTGCAGGTGGAAAGAATGGCTACTTCCCGCAGACGCGCCTGGTCCCGCACTTCGCTCAGCGCGTTGATGACCCTTTCTGGCGAAAATGCCATTTTTTCCCGCATATCGACGGATGCGGTTCGGTGATTAATGCCGTATGCGAGTAAAGCCATGGTACTGGATCTGGCCCAAATTCAGGCCGCTAAACACCACCCTCTCTAAAAAGTGGCGGGATTATAACACAAGCATTGGAAGACACCCTGATAGATAAGTGGTTCCAATGATACCGATCAATCGGGAACAACAGCTGCCCATAAGCATCTATAGTTATATGAGCAGTCTGTGGATAAATTCCTTGCATGGTTTTCCCATTCCTGCTTTTATTGGAGTTCACAAGGTGACAGGTACGCCTGCATACGTATGATTTATAAACGAATTTTAGCAGTTATTTCAATTGCAGCCGTTTCTATACTAAATGGCTGCACCACGGTTGGCAGTGGCAATAACGACCAACCTGATCCCGCGCAACAGGCACCTGAAGTGACTGAGGAAGCGCTCCCCAGCCGCCCCTTTGAACGCGACACCCTGTTTGAGTTGTTGCTGGCGGAATTCGCCGGCAAGCGCAATCGCGCGGATGTGGCCCTGGGCAAGTACCTGAAGCAGGCTCATGAAACCCGCGACCCCCAGGTGGTGGAAAGGGCCACGTTTATCGCCCGCTACCTGGGCGCTCACCAGGCCACCCTGGACGCCTCCATGCTGTGGTCTGAAATCGAACCGGAAAACCCCGCCCCCCGTGAGCTTGCCGCCATAGAACTGATCCGGTTCGGTAAGCTGGAAGAAGCCATGGCTCAGGTTGACCTGCTCATGGCCAATGGCGGCAAAATGAATTTTGAATATCTGCTGCAGGCCTCCCGTACTTCAAACCAGGAAACCCGCCAGGCTATTCTGGCCAAACTCACTGAATACACCCAGACCATTGACGACGACAAACTCTGGTACGCCAAGGGTTCCCTGGAAGCCATGAACGGCATGCACCAGCAAGCCATTGAGGACTACGACCGCTCGCTGGAGCTCACCCCCAGCTACGGCAATGCCATCCTTGCCCGCGCGCAATCCATGATTGCTCTCAACCAGCATGACGAGGCAATGAAATATCTGGCCAAGCAAACCAGCCTGTGGCCAGAGAACAAACGTCTCGGCGTCGCCTACGCCCGCTATTTGATGCAGCAAAACCAGCTGACCGCCGCCCAGCAGCAATTCTATCGCCTGTCCCGCAACTTCCCGCTGGATGGGGATCTGGTGCTGTCCCTGGCGCTGCTGAGCTGGGAAAACAAACAAACCGACGAAGCCAAGCAATACTTTAACCAACTGCTGGACATGAACCATCGCACCGATGAAGCCAACATTTATCTGGCCCGAATCGCCAGGAGCGAAGCCGATTTCGATAAAGCCAGTGTGCACTTTAAACAGGTTAACATCGGGCCTCATTACGCCCTGGCCCACATTCAATATGCCCTGATGCTGGAAGAACAGGGAAAAATAGACGACGCACTGACCATCCTGGACCAGGCGATGGACGCCATGCCGGCAGAAAAAGCCAGGTTCACAATGGCGAAAAGCGAAGTACTCAATTCCGCCGCACGCACCCGCGAAGCCGTCGCGGTACTCGACCAGGGGCTGCAGGAGTTTCCGGAAGACACCAACCTGCTCTACACTCGCGCCATGCTGAAAGAACAGCTGGACGACTTCTCGGGAATGGAAGCGGATCTGCGCAAAGTTCTGGAACTGCAACCCAACAACAGTGCCGCACTCAACGCGCTGGGGTACACCTTCGCCAACCGCAACCAACGCCTGAATGAAGCCTGGGAACTGATTGAGCGGGCCTATAATCTGAACCCCAGCGACCCTGCCATCATCGACAGCATGGGCTGGATTAAATACCGCATGGGCGAAACCCAGGTGGCCTTGGACTTCCTGCGCAAAGCCTATGAAGCCTTTGACGACCAGGAAATTGCCGCACACCTCGGAGAAGTACTTTGGGTTACCGGTCAACGGAAAGAAGCTGCTATCATCTGGCGCAACGCTCTGGACAAAAACCCGGAGAGCACCATATTAAAAGAAGTGATGGACCGCTTTTTGCCGACTACCCCCTGAATTTGAAGATACACCGTGCCCAATAGCCGACTCCTGACCACGCTGGCCATCACCCTTGCCAGTCTCGTTATTACGGGTTGCCAAATCTGGCAAACCACTCATGATATGCCTCCACCCAAAGCGGACCAACCGAAGCTGGATTGGGTGGAGCACGTTCGCGCACTCACCCTGATGCAGGAATGGCAGATCCGGGGCAAGATCGGGGTCCGCACGGCAGAGGATGGAGGCAGCGCCTACCTGGATTGGAGCCAGTCCTTCGACAGTTTTTATATCATGCTCTCCGGGCCGCTGGGCCAAGGCTCTACCATAGTCAGCGGCAACCCCTACGGCGCCCGCCTCGAAACCAGCGACGGCACCTTTATATCGGACTCCCCGGAGCAACTGGTACTGGAACACACCGGCTGGCATATTCCGATCCACCAATTACTGTACTGGGTAAAGGGCATACCGGCGCCCTACGGCAAAAGCGAGCCCTCCTACAACGAATACGGGACCCTCAAAACCCTGCAGCAAAACCAGTGGTACCTGGAATTCGATCGCTACGGTGAAGCGATGGGCACCCTGCTGCCCCAAAAGATCAAAATCACCAAGGAGGACCTGAAAGTGACCCTGATTATCAAGGAGTGGTTACCACTGCCCAGCCAGGAAGAGGCCGAGCCCTCATCATGACCCTGGTGGTGCAATCCCCGGCCAAACTGAACCTGTTCCTCCATATCACCGGGCGCCGGGAGGACGGCTACCACAACCTGCAAACCCTGTTTCAGTTTATTGATTGGCACGACACCCTCAGCTTCGATCTCCTGCAGCAGCCGGACATTCAAGTGGACCCGCCGATTCCGGGAATAACCCCCAAGCAAAACCTGATCTATAAAGCAGCATTCCTATTAAAGGAACACACCGGCTGCTCGCTGGGTGCCCATATCCAGGTTGCCAAACGGCTGCCTATGGGCGGCGGACTGGGCGGGGGCTCCTCCAATGCTGCCAGCACCCTGGTGGCGCTCAACTACCTCTGGCAAACCGGCCTCACCCGAGCCCAACTTTGCCAGCTGGGCCTGCATCTCGGCGCCGACGTGCCTATCTTCGTACATGGCCATGCAGCCCTGGCAATCGGCGTGGGAGAGCGCTTTGAAGACGTCTTGATTCCAGAGCCCTGGTACCTGATTGCTGCCCCGAATTGCCACGCCAACACAGCGGAACTTTTCCAAGAAAAACAATTGACAAGGAATTCAAAGGTCATCAGAATACGCGACTTCCTGGACGGGGGTGGTCATAACGACTTCGAACCGGTCTTGAGAAAACGCTTCCCACTGATAGATCAATGCCTCACATTGATGAACTCAGAAGGAGAAGCTAAAGTGACGGGAAGTGGAGCCTGCCTCTTCATCGAATGCGAAGATAAGGCAGATGCCGCGGAGAAACAACTCCGACTCACCTCCAAAATGTCTGATTTTGACATTGCAAATCAAGACGTTAAATGGAGCATTGCGAAAGGCAGCAACCAGTCCCCACTGTATTTCGGAACCTTGGCCAATCAGCGCTAAATTTCGAAAAAAATTTCTAAAACATTTGGTGATTTTCTGGTAAGATTCGCCGCCCAGACTGATCACCAGATCTGTCAAAAATTGTAGGGCCGTCGCCAAGCGGTAAGGCAACGGGTTTTGATCCCGTCATTCCCAGGTTCGAATCCTGGCGGCCCTGCCATATTTCCCCAGATATTCTCAGTAGACTGAAATGACAAGGTGACTGGCGTGTCCAATCTTATCCTTTTTACTGGAAACGCAACTCCGGAACTTGCCGCCAAAATGGCCCGGCATCTGCATGTACCCATGGGCGACGCAGAAGTCGGCAAGTTCAGCGACGGCGAGATCTCGGTAGAGATAAATGAAAACGTGCGCGGCAGCGACGTCTTCATCGTTCAGTCCACCTGCGCACCCACCAACGACAGCATCATGGAGCTGTTGGTCATGGCGGATGCGCTGCGCCGCGCATCAGCAGGCCGTATTACTGCGGTAGTCCCCTATTTCGGCTACGCCCGCCAGGACCGTCGTGTGCGTTCTGCCCGTGTTCCCATCACAGCCAAAGTGGTTGCGGATATGCTTACCACCGTCGGCATTGACCGGCTGCTGACGGTTGACCTGCACGCCGACCAGATTCAGGGCTTTTTCGACATCCCGGTGGATAACGTCTACGGCTCACCGATCCTGCTGGAAGACATTAAAAAGCAAAACTACGAAGACCTGATGGTGGTATCACCCGATGTAGGTGGTGTGGTTCGGGCTCGCGCGGTGGCCAAACAGCTGAACGATTGCGACCTGGCTATCATCGACAAACGCCGCCCTAAAGCCAACACCTCCCAGGTTATGCACATCATCGGCGAGGTTGAAGGTCGCACCTGTATCCTGGTGGACGACATGGTCGACACCGCGGGCACCCTGTGCAAAGCCGCCGAGGCGCTGAAAGATCACGGTGCCAGCAAAGTTGTGGCCTACGCCACCCACGCGGTCTTGTCCGGCCCCGCCATCGACAACCTGAACAATTCCAAGATGGACGAGCTGGTAATCACCGACACCATTCCTCTGTCCGCAGCAGGAAGAGACTGCAAACGAATCCGCCAACTGAGCTTGGCTCCCATGCTGGCCGAATGTATCCGCCGCATAAACAACGAAGAATCATTGAGCGCCATGTTTACGCCCAAGGACTGATCCCTGGGAAGACACGGCATATAACCACCCCTTTCGGCGTTTGGTCGCGAAACCCGAAAGGTTAACATCATAGGAGAAACACCCATGTCTGGTGATTTTACCATTAGCGCAATATCTCGAGCCGACTCGGGGAAAGGTGCGAGCCGCCGCCTGCGTCGTCTCGAAAACAAAGTACCCGCCATCGTTTACGGTGCAGACAAGCCAGCCCAGCAGATTTCTGTTGAGTTTAAAGACCTGGTTAAGGCTCTGGAAAACGAAGCATTCTACTCCCACGTATTGACACTGGAACTGGACGGCACTGCTGAGCAGGTGGTACTGAAGGACCTGCAACGCCACCCTTCCAAGTCTGTCCCCATGCACGCCGACTTCCTGCGCGTTGACACCACTCACAAACTGCAAATGAACGTGCCTCTGCACTTCATCAACGAAGACAAGTGCGTAGGCGTTAAGCAGCACGGCGGCACCATCGCCCATCAGGTTTCCGAAGTGGAAGTGGTGTGCCTGGCCAAAGACCTGCCGGAGTTTATCGAAGTGGACGTAGCCGGCGTTGACGTTGGTACCGTTGTTCATCTGAGCGACCTGACCCTGCCGGCTGGCGTGGAATTGAAAGCACTGCAACTGGGCGACGACCACGACCTGCCAGTAGTGACCGTTAACGCTCCCCGTGGCGGCTCCTCTGACGATGACGAAGAAGAAGGCTCCAGCGAAGAATAAGCTTCTTCCTGTATAGTCTTAAGGGGCACTGGCAGTTGAAAGACGGCATTGAACTGATTGTTGGCCTGGGCAATCCCGGCCGGCAATATGAAGATACCCGCCACAACGCCGGTGCCTGGTTCGTTGAAAGGTTGGCTCGCCAGCATAATGCCAACCTTTCCAACGACCCAAAATACAACGCCCTCACTGGCCGGGCCACCATCAACGGCCACGACGTCCGCTTCCTGATCCCTACCACCTATATGAATGTCAGCGGCCAGGCCGTTGCCCCCTTCGCCAATTTTTACAAGATTCCCCCTGACCGCATTCTGGTTGCCCATGACGAACTGGACTTGCTCCCAGGGGTGGCGAAGCTGAAACAAGGCGGTGGCCACGGTGGACACAACGGACTGCGTGACATTATCAGCAAACTGGGCAACAACAAGAACTTTGCACGTTTACGCATCGGCATCGGCCACCCGGGCAGTGCTGATCAGGTCAGCAGCTTTGTATTGGGCAAGGCCCCGGCCAAGGAACAACAATTAATTGATGACGCCATTGATGAAGCCCTGGGGGTTATGCCAGACCTATTGGGTGGCAACGCCAACAAGGCGATGAATCGGCTGCACAGCTTTGCGGCGTCTTCCTAACAAATCAACGAGTGGAACCAACCTATGGGAATCAAGTGCGGTATCGTCGGTCTGCCCAATGTGGGCAAATCAACCCTGTTCAACGCGCTCACCAAAGCGGGCATTGAAGCGCAGAATTTTCCCTTCTGCACCATTGAGCCCAATACCGGTGTAGTTCCTGTTCCCGACCCCCGTCAGGACAAACTGGCGGAAATCGTGAACCCCGAGCGAACGGTTCCCACCACCATGGAATTTGTAGATATTGCCGGCCTGGTGGAAGGCGCCTCCAAAGGTGAAGGCCTGGGTAATCAGTTCCTGGCCAACATCCGGGAAACCGATGCCATTGCCCACGTGGTACGCTGCTTTGAAGACGGCAACATTGTGCATGTTGCCGGCAAGGTCGACCCACTCTCCGACATCGAAATTATCAATACCGAACTGGCATTGGCGGACCTGGACAGCGTGGAAAAGGCCATGGCCAAAGCCAGCAAACAAGCCAAAGGTGGTGATAAAGAAGCTATTGCCCGTCAAAAAGTGCTGGAGAAACTGCTGCCCTTCCTGAATGAAGGCAAACCAGCCCGCACAGCCAATCTGGAAGTCGACGACCTGAAACAGGTGCGCTCCCTGAACCTGCTCACCATCAAACCCACCATGTACATTGCCAATGTGGCAGAAGACGGGTTTGAGAATAATCCCCTGCTGGATCAAGTTACCGAGCTGGCCCAATCAGAAAATGCCCAGGTGGTTCCCATCTGTGCCAAGATTGAAGAGGAGATTATCGAGCTGGATGACGAAGACAAGGCCGAATTCCTGGCCGAACTGGGCATGGAAGAACCCGGCCTGGATCGAGTCATTCGAGCCGGTTATCAGCTGTTGGGTCTGCAAACCTACTTTACTGCCGGGGTGAAGGAAGTCCGCGCATGGACCGTGAAAGTGGGCGCCACCGCCCCCCAGGCCGCCGGTGTCATCCACACCGATTTCGAGAAAGGCTTTATCCGGGCCGAAGTGGTCGCCTACGATGATTTCGTTGCCAATAATGGCGAGCAGGGCGCCAAGGAAGCCGGCAAATGGCGACTGGAAGGTAAAGACTATATCGTGAAAGATGGCGACGTTATTCACTTCCGTTTTAACGTGTAAATCGTGCACTTTCACTTGACTTGAATGGGCTTAATTGCGAGAATTTGCGCCCTCAAAAGGCTATGTAGCTCAGCTGGTTAGAGCACATCACTCATAATGATGGGGTCCCCTGTTCAAATCAGGGCATAGCCACCATATCCAGAAACCCCGCCACGCGCGGGGTTTCGCGTTTCTGGCCTGCGCCCACCGAATTGCAGACATAAAAAAACCGCCTTTGAGGCGGTTTTTTTATGTCTGTCGCCGAGGCTCCAAGACTCAGATAGCTTCCCCCAAAAATTCGCTCGATTGCTCTTTTATCTGAGCCAGCAAATTCTTTCGGTCAGCGATCATGTTCCGATAGGTACGCGCCGTGGATAAACGGGTGTGGCTGGAATCCCCTTCTACGCGAGCAAGCTGCTCTTCCAGACGGGCAATGTCCCGCAACACCATGCTTTCCAGCTTATCCAAGCTATAGCGCGAACTGATCGGGCTGCTTCGCTTCACTTTTTTCATAGATATCCATTCCTAATTAGGTTAACCCATCAATTCCCCAATAGAGGGCTAACACGGACACATATCGTCTATTTACGGCTTTTTTCCAACAATAGACAAGCCACTTCCCTGTAAGCGTGGCCATTTTAACGACGAACGGTGTATAAAACATAGTCACCAACTGTATTGATTATGTTTCAACCAGTTTTGTTGCCGCCACCACCCGGGCCAAAGGGAAAGCCGGGGAACTGGGTGACATTGCCGCCTTTCACTTCCGTAATCTTGCCGACGCCCTGTTTTTCCACCTCGTCCACACGAATAACCGAATGCAAGGGAATATAGGTACGACTGACGTCCTGAAACTGGGCTTTCAATCTTTCCTCCGAAGGGTCCACCACCATTTGCCGACGCTCACCAAACAGGAATCCTTCAATCTCAAGAAAACCGTACAAATCGCTTTGATACACATTCTTGACGTAAATCTCGTATATCTCACTTTGATTGAGAAATACCACTCGATAAATGGGTTCTGCGCTCATGCGATGCTCTCAAACAGTCCTCACAAACCTAGTCAGACTGTATACCTCGTAATTGGAGTTAAAGTCCGGTCAAGTATACCTTTTTTTCATCCATGACTGGACATCCGAATTGAGAGAACTTAGAGTTTACATGGGCTAAACAGAGGGGCGCAGAAGGACCTCTACACCGGGGGGATTTTTTCTGAGTCAGCCTACAATTACTGACGGCGATGATGGCTTACTATCATAATTTCGAACCTATCTTCGCTTGTCACTAGGCAGAGTATTATAGTGACGCCCGATGGTCTAACAGTGACCAAAATCAACTTTCGCATAGATGTCGCCAGCTCCATTGGCAGATGTGAGACTGATGCAACAGTAATTGCATTGGCTTGAACGCAACTTTGGATGTGTCCACCACTGGAATGGTTGTGGGTGGCGAACTCCCGTGTGTCTCGCATTCCCAGCATTCGATTACTCCAGAAACGTAAATGCCAACGAGTTTATCGTTAGGCGTTGTCGTGCTTTAGCTTTAAAAGAAAAGCCAGTTCGCCCGGCAAAGACTACCCTTTCTTTAACGGGCTGACGAAAATAATAATCAGGGAGTAAATAATGCAGTCATTAGCAAAGCGATGTTCAGCTATCGGTCTTGCGCTAGCCACTGTTACCAGCAGCTCGGTGTTTGCGGAATGGCAACTGGATATGACCCCAGGCGTCACTGACATCAGCCAGCAGGTTTTTGATATGCACCGCACGATGCTGTGGTGGTGTGTTGCGATCGGGGTTGTTGTGTTTGGGGCCATGTTCTATTCCATGATCAAGCACCGCAAATCCAAGGGACACGAAGCCGCCCAGTTCCACGAAAGCACCAGTGTGGAAATCATGTGGACCATCGTACCCTTCATCATTCTGATACTAATGGCCATTCCCGCCACTAAAGTACTGATCGCCATGAATGACACCAGCGACTCAGCCCTGACGGTGAAAATTACCGGCTCCCAATGGAAGTGGCACTATGAGTATCTGGATTGGGAAGGCAGCGGCCAACCCGGTGTGGACTACTACAGTGTTCTGTCCACTCCTTCTGAAGAGATCATCCGACCCGCCCTCGCTTCAGGCCTGTTTCCCAAAAATACAGCCAAAGACAGCTATCGGGAAGACGGTAACTACCCGGAGCAAAAAGCATTTTATAAAAGCGACGTGGATAAACCACTGGTGATTCCCACCGGGCGCAAAGTCCGCTTTTTGATTACCTCAGACGATGTGATCCATTCCTGGTGGGTGCCGGACTTTGCTATCAAAAAAGATGCTATTCCCGGCTTCATCAATGAGCTCTGGACGTTTGTCCCCGAAGACAAACCCGGTATCTATCGCGGCCAATGCGCAGAATTGTGCGGCAAAGACCATGCGTTTATGCCGGTAGTGGTTGATGCACGTCCGGTTGCGGAATTCGAACAATGGCTGGCAGATGCCCGTGAAGCCCAAAAAGCAGAAGAAGAGGCCGCAGCCAACAGCCTGGACAAGACTTTCAGTAAGGAAGAGTTGATGGCTGAAGGGGAAAAAGCCTATCTGGCTCGCTGCTCCGCCTGTCACCAGGCCAATGGTGCCGGCTTGCCTCCCACCTTCCCTGCCCTGGCAGGAAGCGCGATTGCCATAGGCCCGGTTGCCGAGCACATCGACATTGTGGTGAAAGGCAAGAATGCAATGCCGGCCTTTGGCTCCATGCTGAGCCCGAAAGAAGTCGCTGCCATTATTACCTATGAACGCAACGCCTGGGGCAACAGCCCGTCGGATGGTGTTGATGTTGTACAACCACGTGACGTTGCGAAATAAGGATAGGGGGATTTTAAAATGGGTGAACATCACGGCCCAATGAAGGGCATCAAACGTTGGTTGTTTGCAACCAACCATAAAGACATCGGCGCCATGTACCTCTGGTTCAGTTTTATCATGTTCCTGACCGGTGGTTTCATGGCCATGATCATCCGGGCAGAACTGATGTATCCAGGTCTGCAATTGGTTGATCCCAACTTCTTTAACCAAATGACCACCACGCATGGTCTGATTATGGTATTCGGTGCCGTTATGCCGGCCTTTGTCGGCTTGGCAAACTACATGGTCCCGATGATGATCGGTGCTCCGGACATGGCGTTACCACGGCTCAATAACTGGAGCTTCTGGATTCTGCCGTTTGCCTTTTCATTACTGATCATCGCCATCATTCAGTCGTTCCTGGGTATTGCTGATGCTCCTAACTTCGGTTGGACTTTCTATGCTCCGCTCTCAACCAAATACGGGCCGGCATCTACAGACTTCTTCATCTTCTCAGTTCATATGATGGGTATTTCTTCCATCATGGGTGCAGTGAACGTTATTGTGACCATCTTCAATTTGCGCGCTCCCGGCATGACGCTGATGAAGATGCCATTGTTTGTCTGGACCTGGCTGATTACTGCGTTCCTGCTGATTGCGGTTATGCCGGTGTTGGCAGGTGCTGTCACCATGATGCTTACGGACCGTCACTTTGGCACCAGTTTCTTTGATGCCGCCGGTGGTGGTGATCCGGTTCTGTTCCAGCATGTATTCTGGTTCTTCGGGCACCCTGAGGTGTATATCATGATTCTGCCGGCATTCGGCATTGTCTCAGCCATTATTCCCACGTTTGCCCGCAAGCCACTGTTTGGTTATGCCTCCATGGTGTACGCAACCGCGTCCATCGCCTTCCTGTCATTCCTGGTTTGGGCGCATCACATGTTCACGGTAGGTCTACCGTTAGCGGGTAACCTGTTCTATATGTATATGACCATGTTGATTGCAGTACCTACGGGCGTGAAAGTATTCAACTGGGTTGCCACCATGTGGAAAGGCTCCATGACCTTTGAAGTGCCTATGCTGTTTTCCATCGCCTTTGTGGTTCTGTTCACCATTGGTGGTTTTTCCGGTTTGATGCTGGCGATCACCCCTGTGGATCAGCAATATCACGACACCTATTTCGTGGTGGCGCATTTCCACTACGTGTTGGTATCCGGTGCGGTGTTCTCCATCGTTGCCGGGGTTTACTACTGGCTACCCAAGTGGACCGGTCGCATGTACAACGTCGGGCTGGCAAAACTGCATTTCTGGGCCTCCCTGATCTTTGTAAACCTGCTGTTCTTCCCGATGCACTTTGTCGGCCTTGCAGGAATGCCACGACGTTACTCCGACTATTCTCTGCAATTCGCCGATTTCAACTGGTGGATCAGTATCGGTGGCTTTGGGTTCGGCCTGAGTCAGCTGATTCTGTTGTGGATTCTGATCGATGTCTGCTTCCGCAAGAAAGGTGAGAGCGTCAGCGATCAGGTTTGGGATGGTGCAGAAGGTCTGGAATGGACGTTGCCTTCGCCTGCGCCCTACCACAGTTTTACCACCCCCCCTGTTGTGAAATAAGTAATTAGGGATTTCGGCTGATGACAGAGCAACACTCCGTACAACAGGCAAACCGAAAACTGATCAAGAAATTATCCTTGATCGTGGTCGGCATGTTTATTTTTGCCGTCGGAGTGCTGCCTCCCATGTACGACGCCATCTGCGACATTACCGGCCTCAATGGCAAAACAGACAATGAGGCCGCGTCTGCAGAAGACGCCGTCGTGGTTGAAGACAGAATGGTTACAATACAGTTCCTGGCAAATACAGACCCCGCCATGCCCTGGGATTTCAAGCCCAATACATTCAGTGTAAAAGTGCATCCCGGGCAAATCCAAAAGGTGGATTTCCATGTCCGTAACCCGACAACACAGTTAATTGTTGGCCAGGCTATACCCTCTGTTTCACCTGCACAGGCGACGCCCTATTTCAAAAAAACAGAATGTTTTTGCTTTCAGAGTCAGGAATTGAATGGCGGCGAAGAAATGGATATGCCGTTGATTTTTTATGTGGACCCGGAGTTACCCAAGAGCGTACGCACCATCACGCTGTCTTATCAGCTCTACGACATTACGAAATCAACAGATACCGATTCGCTGGCCGCGAAATAACAGGTTTTTGATCGCTTGAGGAGATCAACCATGGCAGAAAAAACAACACACTACTATGTGCCAGAACAAAGCCCATGGCCATTTATTACAGCCATTTCGCTGTTCTTGGTGGCCTTTGGCGCAGCAAACTTTATCCAGCAGAACTCCGGTTCCGGTATCGCCGCCAACGACGGCACCTCCGGTAGCTATATTCTCGCATTGGGAATCGCCGGTATTGTCATCATGATGTTCGTTTGGTTCCGGGACACCATCAAGGAAAGTCTTGCCAATATGAACAGCGCCCAGATGGACCGTTCCTACCGCATGGGCATGATGTGGTTTATCTTCTCTGAGGTGATGTTCTTCGGCGCCTTCTTCGGCGCGCTGTTCTACGTCCGTATTCTTGCAGTACCCTGGCTGGGTGGCGCTGGCGAAGAAGCCATGACTCATGAGCTGTTGTGGCCGGACTTCCAGGCCATGTGGCCACTGACCCTGACACCCGGCGGCGCCACCACCGAAGCTATGCCGGCTTGGGGCTTACCCTTCCTGAACACCGTGTTACTCGTGACCAGTAGTATCACCCTGACCATTGCCCATCATGCCTTGGTTGCAGGTCAACGTAACAAGTTACTGATCAGTCTGTTTCTTACGCTGGTGTTAGGCTTTGCCTTCCTGTTTTTCCAGGTGGAGGAATATGTTCACGCCTACACTGAGATGGGATTGACACTGGATGCCGGTATTTACGGTTCCACTTTCTTTATGCTCACCGGTTTCCACGGTATGCACGTGACCATTGGTGCCACCATGCTGACCATCATGTTCTTGCGGGCATTGAAAGGGAACCTGACGCCGGATAACCATTTCGCCTTCGAAGCATCTGCCTGGTACTGGCATTTTGTGGACGTGGTCTGGCTGTTCCTGTTTGTGTGCGTTTACTGGTTGTAACGCCCTACTGGAATGCGCAATAAGGCTGGGTTAGCGATAACTCAGCCTTTTAACCCATGAGGTTGAATCCACCCCATCGCAAAGGCAAGACCAAGCAAAATCAACAACAGGGCAGAAAACCCTACTCGATAGGCCAATAATTTAACGGTTCTTTGCTTATCCCCTTCCTGGTTTCGGACCAATGATCTGAGGGCTCCGAACAGGCTGAACAAAATAATAAACAAAACAGCAATAACCGCAATTTTAATCAACATGATGACTTCCATCGGACCAGTAGTGGATGCAGTATAACAATGAGCAAATCCATAGCACATAGCCGAAGAGGGATTGTTATCGGCGTTTTTCACTTCACCCCCGGTCTGCTCCCCACCGTCGCCACCGTGCTGGTGTTTGCACTGCTTATGAACCTGGGCTTCTGGCAGCTACGACGTGCCGAATTTAAAGAAGGTATGGTGGAACGCCTGGAAAGCCGAAGCCAGCAATCAAGCCGAGACATCAACGCTCTCACCCAAGACGATATAACAGGCGATATGACAGACTACCCGCTGCATGTCACCGGGCATTATCTTAATGATCTCAGCCTGTTACTGGATAACCGCCCTTATCATGGTCAACCCGGATATGAGGTCTTGACCGCTTTCTTGACGAATGGTCAAGTTTTACTGGTTAATCGTGGCTGGATTGCACAGGGGCCTGATCGCAGGGTTCCTCCTGCAATTCCACAGGTCAAGGGGGAAATCACCTTGCATGGAAATGCTCATACACCCAACCCTGACTTCTTTGTGCTCAAGGAAGACGACTACAGCCAGGTTAACTGGCCTTTTCTGATCCAGAAAATAGACCTTGAAAAATCTGCCCAGCTGTTTGATTATCCGGTGATGCCTTTTGTGTTGCGCTTGGAACCGGACGAGTCCTCACAATTTGTGCGCGAATGGCACAGCCATTTCATGGGGCCGGAAAAGCATTACGGATATGCAGTTCAGTGGTTTTCCCTGGCTGCTGCTTTACTGGTGATCTACGTCGTGGTTAACACGAAACGAAAACAATAATAATCAATACTAATGTAGTAGCTAAGTATGGATACCAACCGTAAAACATTTTTAATCGCGCTTTCTATCTTCGTCATACCATTTCTCGCTGCATTGCTGTTGCACAAAACCGGCCTCTATACATCCGTGGGCACAACGAACCGGGGTGAGTTGATCTCCCCACCCGCAGCCTTCGACGCGATCGAGTTATCCGATCAAAACAAAGAACCGATTACACCGGACAGCCTCAAGAAAAAATGGTGGATGGTGTACGTCATGCCTAATACCTGCAACGAGGCCTGTGAAAACAGCCTTTACCAAATTCGACAGATTCACGCGGCCTTGGGACCAGAACAAAACCGGGTTGCCACCATGCTAATCGCCACACACCCGCTTGACGCAAAATACCAAACCTTAATTGAGCAGGAGTTCCCCCATCTGAGGGTGGCCTACACCGAAGATGCCGAACTGGAAAGCTGGTTCAGTGAAACGAATAACCAACCACTCCAAACCCGGCAAACCGGCTACATCTATCTGGTGGACACCATGGGTGCCGTTTTCATGTATTACCCCACCTATGAAGATGAACAGGAATCCATCCTAAAAGGACGCGACATGCTGAAAGACCTGCAAAAAGTTTTGAAACTGTCCAAGATAGGGTGACGGCAGATGTGGCTGAAACGACTTTCAATCATTGCCGTTGTGCTGGCGCTTTGCGTCGTTGCATTGGGCGCCTATACGCGCTTAAAAGATGCCGGCCTCGGCTGCCCGGACTGGCCCGGATGCTACGGCCATTTAGTGGTTCCCAAATCCAGTGAAGCCGTTAGCAATGCCAATGCAGCCTACCCTGAACGGCCTCTGGAAGCCCACAAAGCCTGGCCGGAAATGATTCACCGGTATTTTGCATCCACTCTGGGCCTGGTCATTTTCAGTATTCTGTTTTTGAGCTTCAAAGCCAGAAAAAGCAACCCGCAGCTCCCGATCAAAACTCCCTTGGCCCTGGCTATCCTTGTGGTGTTCCAGGGGCTCCTCGGAATGTGGACGGTGACACTCGGGCTTTTTCCCACGGTAGTCATGGCACATCTATTGGGTGGTTTTACCACCCTGTGTCTGCTGTTCCTGCTGGCTGTGCGTTTGCATAGCTCACCCGACCCGGTTCAGAATTCAGGGCAAGGCAAGCCTAACATGGCTTTGCGGTTTGGTATCCTGGGTATATTTATTTTGGCGTTCCAGATCGCATTGGGAGGCTGGACTGCAGCCAACTATGCAGCGACCGTTTGCAGTGATTTGCCGATTTGCCAGAGTGGCTGGCAGCAACATGTTAATTTTGAGGAAGCTTTCAAGTTTTGGGGGCACGGTATCGATGATTACGAATACGCGACCCACCTGGGAGCCGACGCCAAAATCACGATTCATGTTGCCCATCGAGTAGGGGCAATCATCACAACCTTATACCTGGGCAGCTTGTTTATTTGGCTGCTCACCCGCAATGGCATCTCGTCCACCATCAGGCAGGCTGCGGTGGCGGCACTGGCGGTGTTGGTGCTCCAAATAGCATTGGGAATTACCAATGTAGTGATGAACCTGCCGTTATTGGTGGCAGTCGCCCACAATGGGGTTGCCGCCATTTTGATGATGTCATTGATATTTCTTAATCTTAGTCTGTATCGTTCAGGGGGGATAAAACCATGAATCGAGTCATCAGTAGAGAATTCTCCAGCGCTGTTTCCTGGCGTGATTATCTGGAACTGACTAAACCCCGCGTAGTGATGCTGCTAATGTTGACCGCAATCGTCGGCATGTTCATGTCCACACCCGGCATGGTGCCGCTGGATGTATTGGTTCTTGGTTCCATCGGCATGGCCTTTGCCATGGGCGCGGCGGCAGCGGTCAATCATGTAGTGGACCAACGCATCGACAGCGTTATGGCCCGCACCGAAAACCGCCCGGTAGCGAAAGGCAAGATAAGCCCGCAGAAAGCCATTCTGTTTGCCGCGACGCTCTCGGTGGCTTCCATGTTCATCCTGTCTTTTTTCATCAATTCGTTGACCGCGTTTCTGACGCTCTTCGGCATCGTTGGATACGCTTTCATTTACACCATGTATCTCAAGCGGGCCACCCCTCAAAATATTGTTATTGGCGGACTGGCAGGAGCGATTCCTCCCCTGCTGGGGTGGACTGCCGTCACCAACAGCATCGACCCCCACGCATTGCTGTTGGTGCTGATCGTCTTCGTGTGGACCCCACCCCATTTTTGGGCCCTGGCGATTCACCGCCGGGATGACTATGCCAAAGCCGGTATCCCCATGCTGCCGGTGACCCATGGTATCGATTACACCAAATCCGCCGTTCTGTACTACACCATTCTGATGGCACTTTGCACTCTGTTGCCTTACCTCACCGGCATGAGCGGTTTGATCTACCTGGCGGTGACGTTGGTGTTGAACGCCATCTTCCTCTACTACGCGGTACGCCTGAAGTTTGCCCCCACGCCGGGAATCGCAATGAAGACCTTCGGCTACTCCATCGTTTACCTGATGTGCCTGTTCATTGTGTTGTTGGTGGACCACTACTTCACCATAACCCTTACTGCCCAGTAAGTCTGTAGTCGGCCACCCCCGTGGTGGCCTGACTCCACAATCACCTCACCCCCCACCACCTTTAAGCTCAGCCTAAAACCCGTTAGAATTCCCGACTCCATTTATTCATGCTCCCCGGGGAACCAATGAACATCTCGCTCGCCAGACTCAGTTTCACGACCACTACATTGTTGGGCACCCTGAGCGTTGTCCAGCCTGCGCTGGCCAATCAAAACCAGGACAACTTCGAACAGGAAATCGACTCGGTGTGCAGTCTGGTCTTCCAAAACGAAGACCCGGTCTGTTTTGAGCGGACCCAACCCGGCTCCACAACAACCGCCCAGGTGACGCCGGACGAAGAACCGGCATTACATACTTCCCTGGTGCAAATCAGTGGCGACCAGGTCAGCAATGTCAGCAATCACTTGGCAGGCATGCGCCGCCAGCGCGCGGCCGGCGGCGGCAATAACACGGCAGCAAGAGAGCTCCTGAGGGGTTACGTCGGTGGCACCGCAGGCAGCGAATTAATATCCAACGCACGCTTCAGCGCCTTCTTCAGTGGCTCCATGGTCGATGGCGATCAGGACAATACCGACTATGAAGTGGGCTATGATCTGAAAACCGATCACTACACCCTGGGCGCCGACCTGCAATTGAACTCAGAGTGGTTATTCGGTTTCGCCTATGGAACAACAGAAACTGAGCTGGAATACAACAGCGACTTTGATGATCGTACCGAGAATGACTCTGACCACTATATCCTGTATGCAAGCTGGTACCGCGCCAACTTCGCGGTGGATATGACCCTGGGCTACTCTGAGGGTGAATTTGAGACCCAAAGACAGCTCCCCGATGCTATTGCCACCGGCAGCACAGATAACGATATGGTGTATGTCAGTGTCTCCGGCGCATTCGACTTCAGCCAGGGAGGGTGGACCTATGGCCCCCTGGCCAAACTGGACTACGTGGACGGACAGATTGACGGCTTTGCCGAGCAAGGGGACAGCGTCTGGAAAGCGGAATTCGACGACCAGGATGTTAAATCCAGTATCTATTCCATGGGTGGGCAGGTTGCCTACGCCCAAAGTTTTAGCTGGGGGGTAGTATTACCCTATGCACAAGGCGTTTGGCGTTATGAACTGAAGGATGATCGAGACCTGATTGTGGGACGTTTCAGCGTCAGCCCCACGGAGGATTTCATCATTACCCCGGACGATCCGGATCGCTCCTGGTTTGAAGTCAGCGCCGGACTGACCGCTGTTTTCCCCCATGGCATTTCAGCCTTCGTCAGCTATGAGGAACTGATCAGCTATGCTGATACGGATCTTTACACGGTTTCAGCCGGTGCCCGCCTGGAATTCTGAATCACTTTTATCTGATCGCTTCTGATTTTGATCGCCGCTGGTAGTAACAGCGGCGCCCTACAGACCCTTCCCTTCTAAGCAACCTCACCACCTTGCCTAAATGACAATCCACGGCTAACAAGAAGTATTACCCGCTTAATAAATTGAGGTGAGCCATGTGGGAAACCGATGCCGACGCAGTTCGGGAATACCATTACTACAATCAGGAAGGGGTCTTCATCGGCAAAAGCGAGGGGACCTCACCACAGAAAGACCTATTCGACCAGGCTCACTATGTATTTGATGACCAGAGCGATATTGTGAAAAACCTGGACCTGCTGGCCATTGCCAAACGCAAGCTGGCGAACCTGCGCAAAGAACTGATCGGTGTGCCCTTAAAAGACATCACCCGTATTATTGAACTAAACCAGGAGATCGAAGAACTTGAAGGCTGCATTGAATCTCTGGCCAAGTCCCTGAATCAGGATAGCGCCTGAGAACGGCTGCTTCCCCACACAAAAAAGCCCGGCACTGGGGCCGGGCTTGTTAAGTCTCTCACCGTTAAGCGACAGAAGCGTAACGATTCAGGTGATAATCCATATTACCCAACAGTGCATCAATGGCCGTTAAACGCTTGAAGTAGAAACCGACATTCAGTTCATCGGTCATCCCCATACCGCCGTGCAACTGCACCGCCTGCTGACCGATATAGCGACCGGCCTTGCCCACCTGCACCTTAAAGGCGGAAGCCGCTTTCTTGGCAATATCACCACCTTCCAGGTTGCGCAGGCCAGCCATATACATGGTGGACTGAGTCAGCTCATGAGCCATAAACATCTCAACCATACGGTGTTGCAGCACCTGGAACTTGCCGATGGGGATACCGAACTGCTTACGGGTCTTACAATAATCCACCGTGGTTTTGTAGAGTACCTCCATCGCACCAACCGCTTCGGAGCCCATGGCAATCACGGCTTCATCCAGCACCACTTCCAGCGCGGGCAAAGCTTTTCCTGCCGCTCCCAGCAACTCGCCTTTGGCGCCGTTTAACACGATGTTGGCAGCCCGACCACCTTCCATTGAAGGATAAGCTGTTACTTCAACACCTGCGTCCTTGGCGTCCACCACGAATACACTGATACCGTCAGCATCGGTCAGACCACCAGCGGTGCGGGCAGTTACCAGCAGCTTGTCTGCAGCGTGACCGTTTAACACCATGACTTTCTGACCGCTGATGCTATAGCTATCGCCACTCTGTTCCGCCTTAGCTGCGACACAGCTAGGGTTTCCCCGAGCACCAGGCTCGTCATAGGCCAGCGCCATCTGCAACTCGCCTTGAATTACCGCTGCCAGCAGGCTTTCCTTCTGCTCAGCACTGCCCAACACTTCCACCAGGCGACCGCCCAGGATCACTGTAGGAATGAAAGGCTCGGTAATCAGAGCCTTTCCAAAGGCTTCCATCATCAGCATGACATCCAGGGCCGTACCACCGAAGCCACCGTTTTCTTCTGCAAACGGTACACTCAACCAACCCAGTTCAGCGAAGGTTTTCCAGTTGTCGGCACTATAGCCAAGCTCACTAACCGCCAGCTTACGGCGGGATTCAAAATCATAATCGTTTTGCAGAAACTTGCTGATGCTGTCCACCAGCATTTGTTGTTCTTCAGATAACTCAAAATTCATAACGCCTTCCTCTTAACCCGGAATTACAAGCCCAAAACCATTTTCGCGATAATGCCGCGCTGAATCTCATTGGAACCACCGTAAATGCTGGTGGCCCGGGTGTTGAGATATCGAGGCATGGCGGTAAGAGCGTATTCGGGTCCAATCGGCGCAACGCCAGATCCGGGTTCCAGGGCTTCCAGTTGCAATGGCAGACCGGCAACACCAACCGCTTCAATGGCCAGTTCAGTGAGCTTCTGGCTCAATTCAGTGCCCACAATTTTGGTCATGGAAGCCACCGCACCGGGGCTTTGCCCGCTGCCCAAGGCGGCCTTGATACGGTTTTCCGTGAATTCCAGCGCGCTGATTTCGATCTCGGCTTCATGCACACGACGCATGAAATGAGGATCATCCGAAAGGCGACCGCCAAAGCCGTCACCTTCCTGCTCAGCAATGGCTTTGATCTGTTGCAGGTAGTGATACAAGCCTGGAGCATATTCCTGACCACCACGCTCGAAGGTGAGCAGGAACTTGGCGACTGTCCAACCCTGGTTTTCTTCACCGATACGGTTGCTCTTGGGCACCCGCACGTTATCGAAGAACACCGTGTTTTGCTCACGCACACCGTCGAGACCGATGATAGGTTCAACTGTGACACCGGGGGCATCCATGTCCATCAACAGGAAGGTAATACCCTCCTGAGGCTTGCAATCCTTGTTGGTACGAACCAGGCAGAAAATCTTGTTGGCGTAGTGCGCGTAGGTGGTCCAGATCTTGGTGCCATTAACGATATAGTCATCGCCATCGGAAACAGCTGTAGTCTGCAGGGCCGCTAGATCGGAACCGGCTCCCGGCTCGGAATAGCCCTGACACCAGAAGTCTTCGCCAGACAAAATACGGGGCAAATAATAGGCCTTCTGCTCATCGGTACCACAACCGATGATGCAAGGGCCACACATGTGGAGCCCCATAGGAATCAATTGGGGTGCATCGGCTCTCAGGCACTCTTCCGCGAAGATAGAGCGTTGCACCACGTCCCAACCGGTACCACCGTACTGCTTGGGCCAGTGGGGCGCAGCCCATCCTTTGGCATGCAGAATTTTCTGCCAGGCCATCGCGCGTTCCTTGTCATGGAACACACTGGTGCCGAGACGCCCCGCTGCGCGGATGTCGTCGGTCAAAGATTCATTGAGGAAATCACGAACTTCTTCGCGAAACTGCCGGTATTCCGGCTTCACAGACAGATCCATATTCACCTCTGGGAAACAACAAAACAGCTGCTTCTAAAGTCCAAAATTGGCCCGAACCTTCCTGAAAAGGCTCAAGTTAGAAGTTATTTTGCGGTATTTTCCAATGACGTGAACGATCAGTCGATGGCCAAAACTATCTTTGTAATGCTTTGATCAGGCGAGTCAGGGCCTGGGAAAGTTCCTTGGCGGCGGATTCATCCCGGGCTATCACAATCCAGTCCGCCCCGGTGGCAGGGTGCCGGATGACACACTGATCCGTCGCTTTACTGCAACGGTAACTGACAAAAGGATTGACGCCAAAGGCATCCA
Organism: Pseudomonadales bacterium; assembly: GCA_002708905.1. Classification (GTDB taxonomy): domain Bacteria; phylum Pseudomonadota; class Gammaproteobacteria; order Pseudomonadales; family Ketobacteraceae; genus Ketobacter. The sequence continues at coordinate 156,403 of PAPM01000034.1, forward strand.
GGCTGCTGGAGGAAAGCGATGCCTGCCCCCCGGCAGACGGGTCCACCTGCTTACGTACCACGGAGAGCTGGGAAGGGCCCTGTACGGAGACTTGATACTCCAAACGCGGTGAGGTGTCTCGATTCTTGATCCGGCCTTCCAGGTACTCGTAGGAGCTCAGCAGGCTGTTGATGTGCAGGACCAAAGAGTCTTTCAAGGTCGGGGCGATGTACAGCTTTCTTACCTTATCGTCATAGGCTTTGCCTGCCGTGTCATCCCGCTCGATCCCCCCACTGGCCTTGATTTCCCGGAGTTGCTCCCGGGACTGGGAGACGGCTTCCTGGGACTGCAATTGTTCCTCTATCAGCGTAATCTTATTCAGCGCGGGCTCGTAAAACTCGGCCTCCCGCCCCGCCTCTTCCACATATCGGGAGAGCAAGTCACTGGCTTTTTGCAATTCGCCATAATGCAGGGCAATCAGTCCGGACAGGTAATAAAACTTGGGGGCCGGTGTCACTTTCAAGCCGTCTATCCGGCTCAGGTAACCACGGGCCGCCTCAAAATTCTGATCGTCCAGTTTGGCTTGCGCCGCCAACAGCAGACGGTCTGCCTCCATATCGGCGGGCAATGCCAGAACCCGGGTGGCGGCCAACGACAAACAGAACAGCAGAATGACAGAAGCAACGGATTTAATCATAGTCGTATCAGTGAGTTATTTTCACTGGATGATTTTGACAGCATCCCTGCTGAGGGGCAACTATCCACTGCCAACAAGCCGCGGATCTGTGAATCAATCGAGTTTAAAACTGAAATAGCTGGTCAGCCCTTCGATCAGCTGCATCAGCTCCTGGGGCGGATCGATAAGTTTGAAACCGGTATCAAAGCAGTCGGGACTCACATCCGGACGACACCAACAGCTCAACGCATCAAAATCGATATTGCTGGCACCTTCGATCTCCCGGGGTAATTTGATTCGGAATTGGAAAACACTGTGGGTTAACAGGGGTATATGGCTGACGAGGCGCAGACCTTCAGTGGATATATTGACAATATAACCAATGGGCTTGCCCGTCTTCCGGTTATAGACACTGAGGTAGTACTTTAAGTGGTGTCGTTGTATGACACGCTTTTCTCTGATTCGCTTTTCCATAATCCCCGATTTTTACGTTCAAGAGCTGCTAAAAGTCACAGCTAATTTTAGTTCTGGTAATAGCTAAGTTTAGCCTTCATTGACGTGACCTCAACAGGAACCCGAAGATAATTTGAAGATTCCCCCCAGATCAAAAACTTACCAACAAGATCAATTTTTGTACAAGGCAAAAAAAGATTAGACTTGTACCCATTAACCACCTGAAATTTCTGAGCTTATCTGCTATTGATTATAGAATACGGACAACAGAATTTTGCGGTAACCCAGAGTGAGTAAACTTTTTCGCCTTTCACTGTTATTGACGGTGAGTCTGATGGCTGGTGTCAGCCACGCCAACTATTCCCTATCTTTTCAAGCCAATCAGGAACAACTCTGGGAAGCTCAGAGAGAAAAATACAACAACACACTGAAACTGCTGACGAAGGGCCAACGGGAACGCTTCCGGGAGGAAGCAGAGACGTTGCGCGACTATCCGCTGTATCCCTACCTCAAATACCGTGAGTACAGCCGCTATATCAGTTCCGTCAGCAAAGAGGAACTGGACGAATTCATCGATGAATTCTCAGATTCACCTCTGGCCGGCTGGCTGCGTCGAAAGTGGATCAACAATTTGGCTTCCCAGAAAGATTGGGATACCTATCTTCAGGAATACCGCCTGGGGCAATACGATACCAAATACGATTGCTACTACTACTGGGCGCAATACAAGGTCGGTGACCGGGAAACGGCATTTGCCGGAGCGCGTCAGTTGTGGCTGGTGGGGGCATCCCAGGACAACGCCTGTGATCCTTTGTTCGAAGTCTGGAAAACCACCGGCGAAATGTTTGGTGATCTCGCCTGGGAGCGCACGGCGTTGGCGATGGCCAACAAGAAAATACAGCTGGCCCGTTACCTGGAAAATCACCTGCCGAAAGAACTCCAGCCCCTGTCACGGGAATGGCGAGACTTATACCGGGACCCGCGACGCCTGAAATACATGAAGCGCTACACCAAGTGGGGTGACAGCGCCCGCCCACTGTTGATTACCGCCTTTTCCCGCCTGATTCGCAAAGATGAAAAGCTGGCGCAGGAACTCTGGCCCCAGTATGCCGCAACGTTTAATTTCAGCGCTGCGGAGCGCGCCAAGGTGGCCAACGAGTTTGCCTTTGTGCTGGCTGTCCGCAAGCAGGACAATGCCGATTTCTGGCTTAGCCAAGCCGCCCAATACGGCTACGATGATGAACTGATCCCCATCGGAATTCGCCATGCACTCTACGAGCAGGACTGGTCCCGTCTGCGCATCTGGCTGACACTGCTGAATGAACAACAATGGCAGGATGAAACCTGGCAATACTGGCAGGCCCGGGCTGAGAGCAAACTGGGTGAAGTGGATCTCGCGCAGCTGCCGCAAATTCGCATCGATCAGTATCATGTGGATGTCCTGACCTACCAACAGCGTTTTTCCCAGGCGCTCTACAACAAAGACCAGTTTATGGATCTACTGCCGGATTCCGTGGTGAAGGCCAAGTTCACGCGCTATGATCCCGTGGCCCGACTGGAGAAACTATCCGAGCAGCGCAACTTCTATGGCTTCCTCGCCAGTGAACGATTGAACAAACCACTGAATCTCAATATCGAGCCCACGCAGGTACGGGAAGAAGACCTGAATGCGATGATCGCCCAACCTGCAGTACAACGTGCCCGGGAACTGTTTGCCATTAACGAACTGAATCTGGCCCGCTCCGAGTGGGAACACCTGATTCGTCGTACCAACGAGCAGGAACGCAGCATACTGGCCCATTTGGCGTACATCTGGGGCTGGCATCATCCGGCAATTCGTGCAGCCTATCAGTCCGATGCCTACAACAACCTGGAGATTCGCTTTCCAACGGCGTTTGAAACGGTCGTAAACAAGTATGCGTCCAGCTCCGGCCTGGACACCGATTGGGTGTTTTCACTGATTCGTCAGGAAAGTGCATTCATGCCCCAGGCACGCAGTTCCGTTGGCGCCATGGGCATGATGCAGATCATGCCGCGTACCGCCAAGCAGCTGTCCCGCTCCATCGGTATCCCCACCCCCAGCACCCATGATATGTTGACGCCGGAAACCAATATCAAACTGGGCACCCATTACATGAGCCAGCTGCAACAGCAGTTCAACGGCAACATTATTCTGGCGACGGCAGCCTACAATGCGGGGCCCCACCGGGCCAATGCCTGGCAGCCCACCTATTTACCCGTGAGCGGCGATATCTGGGTGGAAACCATTCCGTTTAAGGAAACCCGCAACTACGTGAAAAACATATTGACCTATCAGGCTATCTATCGTCATCACCTGGGCAAGGAAGTAAAACTCTCCCACGCGTTGAAACTGATTCCAGCGAAAAAAATGCAGGTTACCGTGATGCGCTAGATGCGTCGCTTTATGCGGTAAAGGCACGTTCATCGTTTGGCTCTTCCCCTGGCAACCAGTCCACCTTACTATAATAGGCGTGTTTCGATTCGGCAGTGCGAATCACGCCTCACTCCAAACCGTTAATAAAACAATAACACCAATGCACATTGGAGCACTGCCATGCCAACCCTTATTCGATCTATTAGTGCACTTTTCCTTATCGTGCTGCTGCAAGGCTGTGGCCCTACCAGTGAATTCTCTGCTGAGTCCCTTTTGGATAGGAACCTGCAGGAGTACGGTGTCATAAGCTGGCGAGCCGACGAAGAGGCCGTGGACGGTTTTTACATTGAGCGACTCAGCATCAGCCCCGACATCGGGGAAGTGGGTTTCACCGGTTCAATTGAAGTGTTTCCGACCCAGACCACCACCTATACACTCCTGGTGCAAACCCGCAATGAAAACGGCCTGGTATACGACTACACCCGTAAAGCCACTGTGCACGTGGGAGCCCGGGTGAATTACGACCTGGTTCAGGATGATAACCTGCGTGCCTGTCTGTCAGAAAACGGAGCAACCCACCTGGAACAGTTTGAGGTCATCTATTGCCTGGATCGCGATATAGAGCAGCTTGCAGGAATCGAGCAGTTCCAGCTCACCCAATCCGTATCACTGGACAACAACCAGATATCGGACTTTTCTCCGCTGACCGAATTACCCCTGCTTAAATCCGTCAGTGTCTCCGGCAACGATCTCACTACGCTGGATGCTTTCTCTGCCTCCACCAGCATTCGCAACATCGCGGCACACAACAATCAGATATTCGATCTCTCTGCCCTGGCCTCAATGCCACAGTTACTGAACCTGACTTTGGATAACAATGGAATTACGGATGTGACACCACTGCAATCCATCCCCTTCCTGCAGGGGCTGTCACTCAGTTACAACCTGATTGAAGATGTCAGTCCGCTCGCCATCAACACCGAGCTGCTGGCACTGGACATTTCCAACAATCCCGTGAACAGTGGAATCACCACGCTCAAAACCCTTACCAAAGCCTCAGTGATCCGCAGCGAACATAATGGAGATGTGCTCTGTCTGGATTATGCCAAGCTGGTCTTAAGTCTGGGCCCGGTCGTGTTGTTCGATCAATGCCGATTATTCTGATCAGTTCAAGCTGGATAACAAATCGTTGATTGCCCGTGCAAAGGGTACGGGCGAATCCTCCTGCAGGAAATGTCCACCCACCAAAGTTTGATGGGGTTGGCCTTTCGCACCGGGAATACGCTCCTGCAAAAATTTATCACCACCCCGGGTAATGGGATCCCCGTTACTGAATGTGGTGAGGAAGGGCTTGTTCCATCGCTCCAGGACTTGCCAGGCAGCGCGATTGGCTTCCGCTGCCGGATTATCCGGGGTAACCGGCACCAACCGGGGAAACGCCCGGGCCCCCGCCTTGTATTTCGCCGAAGGAAACGGAGCATCATAGGCCTTGCGCTCTTCCGGCCCCAGCGTCTTGAACGTGCCGGAATTAATGATTCGGGCAATGGGAAACCAGGGGCTGTAAAGGGCAAAGTTTTTCCACAACTGAAAAGCGGCGGGAACTTTCAGGTCACCGGTGGGCAGCATTCCATTGCCCACAACAATCGCCTTGAAACGCGACTCCTGCTCCGCCGCCAGTCTCAGGCCAATCAGTGATCCCCAGTCCTGGCACACCAACGTAATGTTCCTGAGATCCAGGGTTTCCACGAAGGTAAGCATCCAGTCCATGTGACTCTGGTAGGAATAATCCTCCAGTTTCGTCGGCTTATCGGATTTACCAAAGCCAATCAGATCCGGAGCGATAACCCGATGTCCTGCGGCAGCCACAACGGGAATCATGTGACGATACAGGTAACTCCAGCTGGGCTCACCGTGCAGCATCAATACCGGGTCAGCATCCGCCGAACCTTCATCCAGGTAATGCATTCGCATGCCGTTGGTCCCAACTTCCAGATAATGGGAATCAAACGGATAATCCGCCAAACGATCGAACCGGCTTTCCGGAGTGCGCAGGTATTCCATAGCCACCTCTTCCATGTATGGGGCGACGTTCTACTTCTTAAATACTTTCTTGCAACGCCGCGAAATCGTGGTTAACAGCATCACTAACCTGGGGAAATGCGTGCCCACCAAGGGGTTTCCTGAAGTCAGCAACGAAACGGAGATCATTCGCTCCGGATCCGCCCAACAGAAGTTATTGGTCAGTCCAATATGACCATAAGCATGGGGCGACGCCGGACCGTACAAGCCAACCGGGTAATTACCCAGCATCATACCGGCACTGTAACGCATGGGCAAAAACAAGGTGCGGTCCAGTTCGGTTGCACTGACCTCACGTACGGCGCGCTCGATGGTCACCGGCTGGAATATTCGTTTCCCTTCGTAATCCCCGCCACTGAGCAAACAATGGAAAAAGCGAGAACACTCTTCCGCCGTCGCAGTAATGTTCCCGGCCGGAATAATCTGTTGGTAAAAACGTGGATCATTGGACAACTCAATGGCCGTTGCCAGTTCGGCTCCCAAAACCCGTTTGATGATCTGCTTTACCGGGAAAGTTATGGGGAAGCCCGTGAGGTAATTGGTGGCAACTTCCGGATAGATTTCATCCGGGCAACCGTAGTTGAAATTGCGCATACCCATAGGTTCCTGCACATTTTTACGCAGAAACTCGGCAATGCTTTCACCCGTGACCCGCTGCACCAACTCACCCAGCACATAACCACCGGTCAACGCGTGATAGGCCAGTTCACGGCCATGGACATTGGTAGGTTCAGCCTCGTAAATCAGATTCATAATGGCATCGTGATCAAACAGCACTTCCGGATCAATATCCTTGAACGATGCTATCCCTGCCCGATGGGACAAAATCTGTTGTACGGTAATACGTTTCTTACCATGGGCAGCAAACTCCGGCACATAAAAACTTACCGGATTCAGCAGATTGATCTCGTTACGCTCTTCCAACAGGTGGATCAACATGGCCGTGATGGCCTTGGACGCGGAAAACAGACAGAACGGAGTATCCGGTGTGGCAATCACTTTCTCACCGGTTTCACCCGGCCCGTTGCCCTTGGCGTGCCCGATGGAACGGTTCAACAGGATTTCCCCATGACGGCGAATACAGATGGACAGTGCCGGATAGGCGCCGGTGCGGTACAGGTCCTTCACCGCTTTCCAGATTATGTCCCGATCCCGGTCCGTAAGCCCCAGCCACTCAGGATTCATTTCATTGTCAGCAATACGGGTGATCCCCTGCAGGGATTTGGGCACCTCGATATTGTTCTCGATCATTTTCAATGGATTGGAAAAAGCCATCATCTTAATACTGCGTCCGCGTCACCGCGCCCCTCTTGCAAACTACCTGGAAAACTGTTGCCGGGAAATCTCCCTACAAATCAGCACCTTTGTACCAACAAACCGGTTAGCCTACGTAAAATTATACATGCTGTCGACCAATAAAACCTGACTGACTGATCGACCACTTAACAGATTACCTTAAGGGCCATAAAGCGTGTAAAATGGTAACGCGCTTCCCAATCCGTTTAGGGATCACTACTGGAAGCCCTATTTCTCATGGAAGAACTTTCGACTATTCAAGGTGTTATCTCATGACGACAGAAAAATCCGGATTCAGTAAGCTTGGCGCCGGCATTAAAGGTGCGTTTCGTATCGGCCAGACCATGCGTGTTCTGGCACAAACCGGAATGGAATGGGTAATGGGTGACCGACCACCGGCCCCCAAGCTCCTGCGTCAAACGTTCGAACGCTTGGGCACCACCTACATCAAGCTGGGCCAGTTCATCGCCAGCTCGCCCTCCATCTTCCCCGATGACTATGTGGAAGAATTTCAGCTGTGCCTGGACAGAACCACTCCGGTGCCCTTCTACACCATGAAGCGGGTGCTGGAAAAAGAGCTCGGCAAATCTCTGGAAACGGTATTCGCGGAGTTTGACCCGGTACCCCTGGCCTCCGCCTCCATCGCCCAGGTCTACGCCGCTAAACTGGTTACTGGCGAAGATGTGGTGGTGAAAGTGCAAAAGCCCGGGGTCGAGAACATCCTGCTGACGGACCTCAATTTCCTGTATGTGGGCGCCCGGGTGCTTGAATACTTCGTTCCCAACCTGAGCATGGCCTCCCTGTCTGCCATCGTGGACGAAATTCAGAAAGGCATGCTGGCGGAATGCGATTTCTATCAGGAAGCCCGCAACATCGAAGACTTCCACAAATTCCTGGAGGAAACCGGCAACACCCAGGCCATCGCCCCCAAAGTATATGAGCAGGCCTCCACCATGCGCGTGTTGACCATGGAGCGTTTCTATGGCGTGCCGTTTACCAATCTGGAAAGCGTGCAGCACATCGTACCGGACCCGGAATCCACATTAATTACCGCCATGAACACCTGGTTCTCCAGTCTGCTGTTCTGTGAGTCTTTCCACGCGGATGTGCATGCCGGTAATTTACTGGTACTGAAAGACGGTCGTGTCGGTTTCATCGATTTCGGTATCGTCGGGCGTATCAAACCCAGCACCTGGGAATCGGTTTCCAAATTTATCTGGGCCATCGGCCAGGAAAATTACCAGGAAATGGCGGAAGCCATGCTCGGCATCGGCATGACCGATACAGAAGTCAACACCGAGCGCCTGGCCAAGGACATCGAAGAGCTCTATGCCAGTATGGATCGGGTGTTGCCGGAAGTGGATATGCACGCCGGCGACATGATGTCCATCAACGAGCATGAGGTGAACAAGGTCATGATGGACCTGGTGGGTATCGGCAAGCGCCACGGCATTCATTTCCCCCGTGAGTTTGCGCTGCTGCTGAAACAGCTGTTGTACTTTGATCGCTATGTGCGACTGCTGGCCATGGAATCCAATATTTACATGGACGAGCGCCTCAATATCACCCCGGATATGAATTGGAACATGATTCACTGATCCTGTGTGTCGCTTAAATTACCCAACAAAAAAGGGAGCAAATGCTCCCTTTTTTGTGCTCTACAGAATGCCCATTTCCTTCTTCTCCCGATAATAGGAGAAAATATCATCCAGACTGCGCTGGGGTTTGAAGCCAAAGGTTTTATTAAACAGGCTGCCATCGATGATCACCGGATACTTGTAGTAATTCACCAGATAGGCGGGCCAACCCTTCCAGTTCATACGCTTGCTGATCAACCTGGGTAAACCTTCCGGGATAGACGGAATCGGCATACGACGGCAGCCGCATTGGGTCGCGGCTTCCTGATAGCTGACCCAGTCATCCGTGGCCACGTTGTAGATACCGGGCTTGTTCTGCTTGAACGCCAGCACCACTGCATGAGCTGCGTCTTCCACATGAATAAACTGCATCATGGGAGAAAAGCCCATCAGCACCGGCGCCATCTTACTGGAGAGCAACAAACTCAGGGAGTTCAACACTCCAGGTCCGGAAATATTGCAAGGGCGCAGGATGGTGATATTCAACTCCGGGTATTTCCAGAGGTAGATGTTGGCCAGGTTTTCCAGCTCAACTGAGTCCACCAGATCCATGGTCAACTCGGATGCTTTCAGCGGCGCCTCTTCCGTCAACAACGCCGGGTTATAGGGGCTGGCACCATAAACATAATAGGTGGAGAGCACCACCACCTTCTTGACTGAGTACTTGTGACACAGATCCAGCAGACGCTGGGTACCCAACACATTATGATTGTAGCGGTTGCGATGGGTGGACTCGTAGAGGCCCATACGCCCCAGGTGAATCACCGCTTCAATTTTATGCTTACGGAAAATGTCTTCAAAACCGCGCTTGTTGTATTCCACCCGGTAACTGGACATACCCTCGTCCATCTGTACCCGCCGACGGAAATCCACCAGCACTACGTGGTAATCTCTCTTTAGTTCGTTGATAACGTACTGCGCCAGGGAGCCACCGGCTCCAGTAACCAGGACTTCGGGTTTATGTTTATGAATCATTCGAACCACCCACTCCTTTCCTGCAACCCACGCTGGATTAACTTGTTGATCTCTTCCTTGACCCGCTCCACCTTCACGGCAACATCATCTTCTCCGGTAATCGGCCCCTCAAAAGTCATCGGCTCACCAAAATACAACCGCACCTTGGCCGGTAACGGAATGGGTGTGGTCACTGGAAGATAGGGCATGCCCAATAGTCGGGCCAATCGCTTCAGGTGGAAAGGTGTGGGCATGGTTTCTTCACAGCCTACAATCCCCACCGGAATAATGGGCGTGTTTTCGGTGATGGCCAAATGCATGAACCCCAAGCCGAAGCGCTGCAGTTTATAGCGTTTGTCCCAGGTCTTACCGGACCCTCTTACCCCTTCCGGGAACACGATGATGGCTTCTTCATTGCGCAGCATTTTGGCGCAATTGATTGGGTCTCCCAACACCGCACCCATTTCGTTGAACAGGTTGCCCAGGAATGGAATCGTGGGAAACCAGCGCTCCACCATCACTCGGATAGCTCGGGGGTTATGGGGATTGGTGGCCATGGCATAACTCACCAGACTGCCATCAAAAGGTAACTGGCCACTGTGATTGGCAATGATCAGCAGGCGGCCTTGCGCCGGAATATTTTCCAGGCCAATGGCTTCCACGCGAAAATAATCTTCATAGATGGGGCGCATCACACTCATGGCGATTTTCACCACTTCCGTGTTGTAGCCCCAGGGATCATAGCCGAATGAACCCACCGGCTTCGGGATTTTATCGACCGCAGCTTCGGTCTCGCTGGACACCAGCAGATTCTTCAAGAAAGTTCGGACACTCATGAATTCTCGCCTTTCATTCCCAAGCGGGCAACGCTCCCTGCCCGCACATTACGAACGCTCCCACCACCAACCATTCCGGGCCGGCTAAAGCGGGTGTGAACACTCTCCGATAAACGATGCTCGCACGCATCAACGACATTTCAGGACGCAAGATATTGTTATTTTAGGAATGTGGGATGAGTTATCGACACCATCATTTCTTATTGGTCGATAAACTACTGTTATTAGGTCGTCCAATTTTGCGCATTATACCAAACTTCTGATTTATAACATTAATATCGATACACCCGGGCTTCCGTCAACAGGGTATTTACACCCCCTGCTCTCTGCCGTAGAGTCTCAGTACTCACGGGTTCCCAGTAAACCATAATTTGAACAAAACTCACGCACCCAAATCAATAAAAAGACTACTATAAAACCTATGCGGTACGAGAACTACAGAGGAATACAGGTTCGTGGCCAAGGAAACAGACGATAAACGCTTCAGAGCAACCACCCCCGGAAAACGCTTTTTAAAACTGGCAGGCATGTCAGCCAACATTGCAAAAAATGTAGCCAGTCACAAAGTGAAGGGGTTGTTCCGGGATGAGGAAACCCACACCCAAAGCCAGGAACAGCTATATTCCGACATCGGCAAGCAAATCGCACAAACCCTCGGAGAAATGAAGGGAGCGGTGATGAAAGTGGGACAAATAGCCTCCCAGGTGAAAGACATGCTGCCGGATGAAGTGGCCAGTGCCCTGGAGGTACTGCAGAAAGAGTCACCACCCATGCCCTACTCCATGATCCGGCGGCAACTGATCAAAGCCCTGGGGGACACCCCGGAAAACCTGTTCGCCCACTTTGATGAAACCCCTTTTGCCGCAGCCTCCATAGGCCAGGTGCACCGGGCACTCACCAAAGATGGTGAAGAGTGTGTGGTGAAGATTCAGTATCCCGGTGTCAAGGAATCCTGTGATTCCGATCTGAAACACCTGAAACGCGCCCTGAAACTGGCCGGCCTGGTGAAGGTCAGTGCTGACGTCATCGACCAGACCTTCGAAGAAATTCGTCGCATGCTCTATGAAGAACTGGATTACCTGCATGAGGCGGAGAACATCAAGCTGTTCCGGGAGTACTATAAAGATCACCCCTATATTGTCATGCCGGAACTGATTGAATCGCTGTCTTCTGAAACGGTGCTCACCCTGACCTATGTGCCGGGTGATTCCCTGCAACAGGTTAAGCAGCCGGAATACAGCCAGGACACCATCAACCTGATCGGCTACCGGATCTTTGAAACCTTTGGTCGCCAGATTTACGACCTGCGCGCCGTGCACTCCGATCCCCACCCGGGCAACTTCGCCTTTCGCCCCGACGGCACCATCATCCTCTATGATTTTGGTGCGGTGAAATTAATACCGGAAGAAACCATCGACAAATTGCGCCGACTGGTAACCGATGCCATCGAAGGCAGGGTCGACAACCTGGACAGCCATCTGCTCTCCATTGGTGTGCGCCAGCAGGGTGGTAAACAACCGGATGTGGAATTCTATAACGAGTGGATCGACATCGTTATGGCGCCGTTCAAGGACTACGCGCCCTATGATTTTTCCAACTCCAATCTGCACCGTCGGGTGATGGGCAAGCTCAAGCGGGACGGCCTCAAGTACATTGGCTCTTTTCAACCATCCCCGGAAACCATGCATGTGGATCGCGTTATCAGCGGGCATTACTGGACCATGGTGGATCTGGGGGTTAAGGTCTCGTTCCGACCGTTGGTGGATGAAATCGTGCTACAGCAGAAAGTGGCTTAAAATATGGCTTAGCGATAGGTTACTTTTTCCGGCTCAATGCGGTTGCTGCCGTACCAGTTCATGGGGCGAAGGGTAATCTTGATATCTTTTTCCGATAAACCGTGAATGGGCAGTGGCTGCATCAGCTCGATCTGGCTTTTGCCGTCAAACACCGGGAAGACCTGGCGGTTTATTGCGGAAAAATCTTCCGAAGGCACTTCAACCTGCAGCAACATATCCACATAAAAGGTTTGCGGGACCTCTTGCCCCATTGCCAACAGGCGGGCGGAACTGCGCAGCAGCGGCTGGAACATTTGCTCTTCGATGGTGACATCCTGACGGGAAATGACGAAGCTGAGCTCAGGCACCTGTTCCAGGGCATGCAGCCGCTGCTCCAGCTGCAGCTGTGCCTGCTCCTGCTGAATCAGCCTGGTTTTTAGTTCTGCCACCTCTCCCGCATCCGCGCCACAGCCCGCCAGCACCAGTGTCAGGAGACCTGCCATCATCCGGCGCAAAGTGATCATAAGCTGGCGTAATAAGCCCGCCGCTTCAGCACCTTCTCAACATAGAGACGGGTTTCCTTACGCGGAGCCTTGGTAAGCAATCGTTCCAACACCTGTTCCGGTGTCATCTTGTTAATGGTTCCGACCGCTGCCTGAAAACTGGGCTTGCCCACAAAGGCTCTTGCCACACTGGAAGCACCGGCATTGTAGGCCGCAATGGTATAATAGAGCCGGCTTTCCGGGTTCTTGATTTCATTCAAATAATCGTAATAAAGCACATTCAGGTAGGCGGCTCCCACTTCAATATTCTTCTTCGGGTTATACAGATACTGGGCACTGAGCAGGCTGGACTTCTTATACAATTTGCGGGTGGCGTCCCGCCCCGCGGTGGAAGGCACAATCTGCATCAGGCCAAAGGCCGGGATATGGGAGCGGGCCAGCGGATTGAAATGACTTTCAGTGTGAATGATGGCCATCATCACGTCTGCACTCAGAGAAAAGCGCTGAGCGTTTTTACTCACCTCCGGCCGGTATTCCACCACTTTCTTGCGGATGCGATTGTCCGGCAGCGGTATTACATAGGTGAGCTTCTTACCCGTGTTCACAGCAACCGCCGCCAGATCCAGGCTTGCATTCAAGGCCTGGTATCGAATCGAGGATTTTCGCATCAAAGTCGCGGCGGTATTACGAATATCAACTGCCGAAGGGCGGGCCGAAGTAAACAACTCTTTCAGAACCAGTTCAGCACCGGCATCGGAGGGTTTCGGCGCCTGCCCCAGGCTGGCATAGGCTTCAGTGATGGCCTTTTGAATGGGATCCTGGCTCACCGCCTGTTCGATGGAAGTGCCGAGCACCCACTCCAACTGGCCCGTCACCTTGCCGGACATGGCCGAGAAGTCCAACCGACTGCCTTTAAAAATACTGTCGACACTGATCTCAATGTGATTGCGTTCGAAATCCACTACCCGTTTGGAAGAATAATCCTCTGCATAGCTGACCCAGCGCTGCGGACTGCTGACCTCAGGCGAAGACCAGTGTTCACGAATGCGCTCCTGCTCTTCATGCAAGGCTTTCTGATAGGCCGTTGCGAGCTGCTGCTGTTCCTGCTGCTCCGGGGTCATGGCAATGGATTTACGCTCTTTCAACAGCGGGCTATCACCACGGTCATCCCGTTCGATCACCCAGCCGCCATTAGCAGAACCATTGCTGGCTGTCAGTACCATAACCGCCACCAAGGTTAACTTTCGAATCACTCCATTGTTCACTTGCACTACTGCAGACACCTGCAACCTCATTAGCCAGCTTGTTAAATCAAAATCTCCGACATCAGCATTCCTCTCGAACGCTACGTGGATCTCACACAAAAGAGGAACTGGTTCACGGTTTGCCCGTCTGGGAATTATGACAAATCCCCTTGAACCCGACCTCAACTGGTTAGAATTTATCCAATGAATCCCATCGGATTTTATAACCTTCAGCCCAATCAAGGACCGCCATTGGTAAGCAAGTACTTACACTTTGGTAGTTTTTTTGTAACTCAACGGGGACGGGTATCCACCTCATCGAGATACATGAACGACAGAAAGGTGGTGAACAGGGAAACGAACACAGCGAACGGCAACGCCGGTTCAATCAGAACCACCAGCCCGGCGATAATCCAGAAGCTTTTCACTTGTTGGCGCCGCCTGCGATAGGCCTTACAGAGTCTCCGCCTGGAACCGTGCTTAGGATCCGGCAGAGCGGATGGTATCCATTCTGTCTTCAAAATGTTCCACACAACTCGAAGAAACCACATTCGCCTGTCCCCTTACTGTCGTGGCCAACCAGTAGTAATTATAGGCAGGGTTACAAGTCGCTCATTGAAACCATCCTATAAATTTGGAATTATTTGCAAAAAACAGAACTGGGCACGGAAAGTCCAGCGCAACCACCACGACAGGATGTCTGGACTGGGTAGTAAAAAATGAAAATGACAGGAATCACTACAGGGGTTTGGGGGGCATTGCTGGTATTCTGCGTGAACACCTATGCAGAAACCGTTGATCAGCAAAGCTATCTTAATGTCAGCGAGCAGCAAACCGTACAAACCACCCATGTGTGGCCGGATGGAGCCCATTACCAAGGTGAGTGGGCAAAAAATCAGCCTCATGGCCTGGGCAACCTCACCTACGCCAACGGCGCGCAATATTGGGGCCGTGTCTACCAAGGGCGACGCCAGGGCCAGGGTGTAATGAAATACGCCAATGGTGACGAGTACGAGGGTCACTGGCATAAAGACCAACCCCAGGGTAAAGGCGTTATGCGCTACGTCTCGGGCTCAGTATACGAAGGTGATTTCAAAGACGGGCAGCAACACGGCCATGGCAAGCAAACCAACCTGGACGGTACCTACTATGAAGGCAGCTGGTCCCAGGGCAAATCCCACGGCTATGGCAAGCTGACCTTTATCTCCGGTGGGGTTTACGAGGGCTCCTTCGAGGATGGCAGGCCACACGGCAAAGGCCATTACTACTACCCCAATGGTGACGTCTATTCCGGTGAGTGGCGCAATGGAAATCAAGACGGCAAAGGCCGCATCGAGTACAGCACCGGTGGCTACTATGAAGGGGAATTCACTGAGGGTATGCGTCATGGCCAGGGCACGCTGGTATTCGCAATGGGCAACCAATACAGCGGACCGTTCAAGCACAATGAAGCCCACGGCGAAGGTTCCTGTAGCCAAGCCGGCAATAGCTATCCCTGCCGTTATCGTCACAACAAGCTGGTAAAATCTATCACCAGGAACACGGCAGCTGTCGCAACTACAGCAGTGGGAGCCACCCTGGCTGTGGCAGCAAAGGCTCCGCCAGCAGCCAAACCAACACAAACCGTCAAAGCCGAAGCTAAACCCAAGCCCGAGCCAAAAATAGCCAAGGTTGATCCGGTTAAACCAGCACCCAAAGCCGAGGCCGTTGCCAAACCCAAGTCGGCACCCAAACCTGTGGTCAAGCCCTTCGTACCGGATACGGTTGTAGCCACAAAGACTCAACCTGCTCCCACTAAATCAACGGGCCCGGCAGCAGCACAAAAATACGCTGCTGCAACCATGTCTATCCCGGACTCAAAGCAAACCTTCAGCCAAACCCTGGAGCAGGAAAAGCAGAAGCTGAAGCATTTAACGGTTGCCGACTTACGTCAGGATCGCAGTGATATCTATTTCAGTGAAAACTGGGAAGCCAAGGACCTGATGGCCATCCCGGAACGGGCCTGGTGGCAGAAGCGGGCCTCGTTATTTGCGGATGCCATGCATTTTGTATCCGTACATGGCGACACGGAGATTCGCATGATCATCAGTGATTACAAAGGGCCAGGCACCTACCGCATCAAGGAAGCCGCCGTGACCTCAAAAACGGGCAACCTGGATGCCGAACAATTGAAGTCCGGGGAGATCGTTGTGGAATCGGATGATGGGAAATGGATCAGCGGATCTTTCCAGTTTGAAGTGAGTGATGGCAATGGGCACCAACTGGCCTTTAATCATGGCGCCTTCCGCTTGAGCAGTAAAGAAGACTTGCCCCGCTTCTGAGCTGCATGAAAAAAGCCGCATCCCATGGGACGCGGCTTCTTATGACTCTCAGTCCAGCTTACATCTTATCAATGCATTACCAATGCACGCCCCGCATCAGGTAAGCGAACGCCATCTGCTCCGGTGACACCACTGGTGCAGACTCATCACCATCACTCTTGCCTTTGGCCGCCGCTGAATCCGGGAACATACGGAATCCGGTATTGATAACGATTTCCGCAAACTTCGGTGCCACCGCATGCACTACCTGGCCGAAAACACCCAGCTTGGTGGCAATACGCTTGCTACGGGAGATCACCGCTTCCGCCACCATATCGGCCGCCTCTTCCGGACTGATCGTCGGCACGTTGTCATAGATTTTGGTGGGCGCAATCATGGGTGTGCGCACCAACGGCATGTTGATGGTGGTGAAGTGCACGTTGCAATCAGAAAATTCCGATGCCGCACAGCGGGAGAACGCATCCAGCGCGGACTTTGATGCCACATAGGCACTGAAACGTGCCGGCATGGTCAGCGTACCGATGGAGGAAATATTAATGATATGCCCGCTGCGGTTCTTCTCCATGACCGGCAGGAAGTTCATGATCAAGCGCAGGGAGCCGAAGTAGTTCAGCTGCATGGTCCGCTCAAAGTCATGGAAACGGTCATAGGACAGATTGATAGAACGGCGAATGGAGCGACCGGCGTTGTTCACCAGAATGTCCACCCGACCAAAATCCGCCAACACCTGTTGGGCAAAACGATCGCAATCTTCCATGCTGGCAATGTCCACGCTGTAGGCGTACACCTTGCCACCCTTCTCCTCGATTTCCTGCTTGGCTTTATCCAGCTTGGTGGGCTTGCGGGCTGCCATAATAACGATGGCACCCGCCTCCGCCAGCTTTATCGCCGTAGCTTTCCCGATACCGGAAGAGGCTCCGGTGACCACCACCACTTTGTCGGCCACGCGACCTTCCAGGGAGCGATCGATAAACAGATCCGGATCCAGATTGCGTTCCCAATAATCCCACAAGCGCCAGGAGTACGTATCCAGCTTGGGACAACTGATGCCGGAACCTTCCAGCGCCGCACGGGCATCCCGGTTATCGAACTTGGTGTAGTAACGGGTGAACTTCAACAGAGTATGGGGGATACCCAAATCTTCCAGCACCGTACTGGTAATACGGCGCACCGGCGGCAGCGTACCCAATGTTTTACGCAGGAACGGTGGCATAAAACTGAACATGCGCGTATCCACTCGCATATTCATTTGCGGCGCATGACCGGCGCGGGCAAAGATATTAATCACTTCACCGATTTTGTAGTGGTTCTCGTCAGTAAGGTGGAAACACTTACCATCCAGACCATCCTGATGGGCCAGGTAATCCATGGCATCCGCCACATAATCCACCGGCACCATATTGAAACGACCGCCTTCAATTCCCACCATAGGCATCCAGGGCGGCAACAGTTGACGCAGTTTCTTGATCAGGGTGAAGAAATAATAGGGTCCATCGATCTTATCGATTTCACCGGTCTTGGAGTGCCCCACCACCATAGAAGGACGGTATATGCGGAACGGCACTTTACACTGCTTACGTACCAGGCCTTCCGACTCATGCTTGGTACGCAGATAGGGATCATCCAGCTTCTCTGCTTCTTCAAACATATCTTCACGGAAAATGCCCGGATACATTCCGGCCGCGGCTATGGAGCTCATATGATGAAAACGGCCGGCCTTTAACGCTTCCGCCGCGCCCATTGCATTACGTGTGCCTTCCACGTTCGCCATGATCTGCTCAGACTCACCGGCCTCGAAATCATAGACCGCCGCCAGGTGGAAGAAGTGATTGATCTGCCCTCGCAGTTTATCCAGGTCCGCATCGCTCAAGCCCAGCCTGGGCTGTGTTAAATCACCTACCACAGGAACGACGCGACCATCAAGGTCGCCCACTTTCTTGCGTAAGGTTTCCACTTTCTCAAGTGATGCTTCGCGGCAAAGGATGTAAATCGTTCCTTCCCGTTTCAGCAGGTTTTCCACCAGATAACGACCAATAAAGCCAGTGGCGCCAGTTACAAAATAAGCCATATCCTATACCTCATAATATTCCCTTAGCCCGCCAGGCTAAGCATTTCCCAAAAGTAAAAACAACAATCAAAATCTCAATACAAAAGTCGCACTACAAAAAAACGTGGCTAGCAAGCCTTGGAGAGTTCCTCGGAGTACGCAGGTGCTCCCAACACCTCCGCCTGGATCGATTTGAACTCATCCATATAATCGTCAATCATCGCCTGGGGATCGGGCACCAGCGCCGCGTCCGCCACAAAGCCGAATTCCACCTTGTTGTCATAGCTCAGAATGCTCACCCCAATTCCGATCCCGCCGGACTGAGGTACCCAAAACATGGGCTTCGACAACTTCTTGCCTTTCAAAATCACGGGTTCCGCAGGGCCCGGCACATTTGTCATGACCGCTGACGCCTTGCTGGAGAAAAACTTCAGCGCCCAGCGTTCCACTGCGGAAGGGAAATAACCCAGCATGCCCAAAATGTTGTAACTCATTTGCGCCTGCATACCATTCTTCAGCTTTTTCATGTTTCGCTGCACAGCCTGGATGCGACCTTTCACGCTGGCTTCGCCTACCGGCAATTCCAGATAGACCAGGCCGAAACGATTGCCCAGCTCCAACGCTTCGTCCAACGGCCTCAGGTTCACCGGAATGGTGGCACGAACACACACGCCTTCCACCGGCTCACCAATACGCTCCAGATAACGACGCAGACTGCCGGCCACACACCCCAAGATCACATCATTGATAGTGCAGCCCATGGCCTTGCCTACCTGCTTCACATCTTCCACCGGCAAAGAAGGCGCCCAGCCCACTTCTTTATTGGGCGACAGTTCACGCTTATAAGCGGTTTTGGAATCAGGCCGACATAGAGAAACGCGCAACGCTTCAAACAACCAGGCGGCACCAAAACCCAGATAGAACACACAGCTGGACAGGAAAAAAACCATCTGATGCGCCAGGGCATCGGACTTTGGCTTACGCTCCGACAATTTGAAACGGGCTGCAGGGGAACTGTGCAGCACCGAATTGTCGGCTATGGAATCCAGCACCGAGATCAGCGCAATGCCATCGGCATAACTGTGGTGCACCCGCACCAGCACGGCGCTTCCGGATTTGAAATTGGAGATAAAATGAAAACGCCAGAGGGGCTTGTCCGCTTCCAGGGGTTGCGGGATCATGGTGCTGACCAGGCGCCGCAATTCCATTTCTGGATCACCCTTACCTTCCAGCGCGAGTGACGTCAGGTGGTAGTCCATATCGACACCGGACATTTCCTCCCAGAAATACACACCCCTTTCGCTACGGGCCCGCTCACGAAAGCGTTTATGTTGAGCCAGAAGGCGCTCTTCCAGCAGTGCTTTGAACTCATCCTGAGTCATCGGCTCATCAAAGAACAGCAGGCCGTTAATCACCATCAGATTCTCATTGGAATCCATGCGTAACCAGGCCGTGTCCACGTTGGTCATCGGCTCGCGAGACAACTGTTTGAAAGTCCTCATAATTTATTCCCTTAGCCCACTCAGGCCATGGGTCATGGCCTTGGGGTATACAAAAAGCGATGCATATTTCAGCAAACAAGTGTTTGCCAATATACTCCGTTTTATATAAAACGCAACTGCTGAATGGCCACAGATGCCAGTATTTTGGCTAATTCAGCCGCTTTAAACCCAACAATCAGACAATCAGCAATTAGTATTTTGCTTTTTGAGCAAACACTTGTACACTTAATCGATTGTTTGAAGATGATGGCAGCGACTGTTCCGACCAACTCCCCACCACGGAACCCCTTAATTATGGCGCACTTCAGGCAAGCCGCCTTACTTATTAGCTGATAATTCAGAAGGGAATAATGACTGGTACTCTGACCCGAGCAGAACAAAAACAACAGACCCGTAACAACATTATGGCGGCTGCGCTTAAAAAGATGAGCGACGACAAAGGCTTCTCCAGCCTGGGCTTGCGTGAAGTCACCAAGGAAGCGGGCATCGCCCCTGCCTCTTTCTACCGTCATTTTGCGAATATGGAAGAACTGGGACTGGCTTTGGTGTCAGAAGCCGAGGAAGCCCTGCAGGCCATTTTGCAGGACGCAAAGGCTTTGGAGGAAAAGGGCGAAGATATTGTCGAAAGCAGCGTGCAGGTTTGCATGGAACATTTTCGGGAAAACGGTGCGTTATTCCGGGTACTGGCGCGTGAGGCCACCGGCAACTCGCCTTTAATTCGCCGGGCGATTCAGCGCTGCCTGATGACCCTGAACCATCAATTGGCGGAAATCATCGAGCTGGAGATGCGGCGCCGACATCGCAAGATCACCAACCCACTCTACATGGCCGAAGCCATTTCGACATTGGTGTTTAATCTGGGTATCGCCAGCGCGGATCTACCCTATGCGAAACAGAAAGAAGTGGAAAAACGCCTGGCGCACCATATCCGGATTATTTACTGGGGCGCCGAGGCCATGGCGAATTCGCAGCATCTTTCCCGCAATCTGATGCTGTCGTAACCCCTCCTCTACTTTACGGCAACACCCGCAATAATAGGTGCCATCAACGGTGGCACTTTAGGATGCTCAAAATTCTTGATGCTTTCATAGCGAAACCCGACACTCTCAAATAGCTGGCGGGTGTCCCGAGTGATCTCACAGCCACAGGCCAGTTTGCGCCACACCGGATTCACTCTTTTTTGCCAGGTATGAACCTTGGGCCGCGCCGAGGCCACATGCTCATAAAAAACCAACTTACCACCGGGCTTTAACACCCTGCGCATTTCCGCTGCCGCCAACTCCGGATCAGGAATAGTACAGAAAACCAGGCACGCCACCACACTATCGAATGAATCATCTTCAAACGGCAAATCCCGGGCGTCGCCCACCTGCAACTTGACCGGAAAATCGTGGGCCGCCTTCTGCACCATAAGATGCGCCTTTTCCAACATCGCTGCCACCGGTTCGATGCCGACCACCTCTGTCACTCCAGGCGAGTAATACCCCAGATTGGCGCCAGTCCCGGCACCAATTTCAAGCACCCGGCCCTCTGCGCTGCCAATCAGTTCCGCAATCTCACGCCGAAATACACGGGTGGCATACTCCATAAAAAACGGAAAAATCTTATCTTCGTAAAAACTCATATCCCAGAATCTCCGCACAGATGAAAACCGGGAGCCTTGCTCCCGGCCACACCAGTGTACTACAAAAATCACTCAAACCTGTGGGCGCCTTACTGCCAGCCCTACTCGGCTCAGCAAGAGATCCCCCCAATAAAACAGCAACAGGCAGGTAAAGATCATTGCTGTTCCGATCAGCAGGTTTTCCGTCACCACCTCACCATTCAAAAACACGCCAAGACTGATGGCCAACACCGGTGTAATCATGGTGATCAGGGCCACCGAGCTTGCCGCTGTGTGCTTAAGAATGTAGAAATAACAGAAGAAGCCGATGAATGAACCAAACAGTGTCAGATACAAAATGGCGGCTATTGCTTTTGGTTCCGGCGCAGTCACTTCCATGCCGAAAATTAAACCGGCAACAAGATACAAAGGTGCTGCCAGGGTCAACGCACCAACGGTTTGCGCCAGCGGATGCAAATCTGTGCTGTGACGCTTAATCAATACGCCACTAAGTGAAAAACACAACATACCAACACCCACCAACGCAAAACCTGTGTAGCTGCTCTCGGTTACCGTCATGTCCTGACTGAAAATCACCAGCAACCCGCACAGCCCGGAGCTCACCGCCAACCACTTGGCCAATGAAAAAGGGGGCTCATCCAACAGGAAACGTGCAAGCACCGCCGACGCCACCGGAGACAATCCGAACAGCACCGAGATCATGCCGCTGGTAATAAACTTTGCGCCGATATACACACACATCAGGCCAAAGAAAACGCCGATGTTGGAGATCCAGTAAATTTTCACCGCCTGCCGGTGCCATGGCACCTTCACCTTAAGTATCCGCACCGCAATCCATCCTATGATAGCGGCCAAAAACATGCGGCTAAACGCACCTGCAAGGGGGGATAACCCCTCAGAACTCCATTGCACACCCAAAGGTGTCGTTGCCCAAACCAAGATTACTGCAAGATAAGCAGCTGGCACTGACATGACAGGTTCACTCCTCTTTCCTCCTCATTGAAATCGCTTTGTTACAGGAACCCAACAGCCAGAAACGCAAAAAGGCCGCAGGTTCTGGAACGCTGCGGCCTTTTAAAAACCAGGGTTTAAATGTTAAAAATCCATCACCCTCCCGCAGCCGTTCCACCGATACGCCACATACGGACGCACACAGCAAAGCGTTTAGGCGTTGCTGCGTGAGCAAAGTGACGAATGTTGGAAGCTGCGGTTTGAATATTCATTTCAATTACTGTATTTACACTGAATCATGTATTAGATGGAATACACTATAGGTGTTGTCCTGATTACGGGTCAACGCTTTTTTCGAAGTTTAAGAAATAATTCACGAAAGCATTTGGAACAACATTGGAACAACACTGCATGAACGTGTACCTTGTGGGCGGGGCTGTACGGGACAAGTTATTGAATCTTCCGGTGAAAGATCGGGACTGGGTCGTGGTGGGCGCCGATCCACAGGAACTACTGCAACAGGGTTATCAATCCGTGGGCAAAGATTTTCCTGTATTCCTGCACCCTGACACCCATGAAGAATATGCGCTGGCCCGCATCGAACGCAAAACCGGAGCAGGTTATACCGGTTTTGAATGCCACTTTGGCAAAGAGGTAACGCTGGAAGAAGACCTCTCCCGCCGGGATCTCACCATCAACGCCATGGCCGAAGACGACCAGGGAAAAATCATTGACCCGTACGGCGGCCAAAAAGATCTGCAGGAACAGGTGCTGCGACACGTTTCCAATGCCTTTGTGGAAGACCCATTGCGCGTGTTGCGGGTAGCGCGTTTTCTTGCCCGCTACCACCACCTTGGTTTTCGAGTGGCCGATGAAACCATGGCCTTAATGCAGCGTATCGCCGACAGCGGTGAGCTGGAAAGCCTGACGCCGGAACGCGTGTGGGTGGAAACCGAAAAAGCACTTACAGAGCCCAGCCCCTGGCGTTACTTTGAAATTCTCAGGCAATGCCGTGCCCTGGCGGCCGTGTTCCCAGAACTGGATACGCTGTTTGGTGTGCCACAGCCGCCCAAACATCATCCCGAAATTGATACCGGTGTCCACGTCATGATGACGCTACAGGCTGCCCTGCAACTAATGAAAGATCAGGATACCGCCCCAAACAAGGAACAACGGGTAGCGATTCTGTTTTCGTTGCTGTGCCACGACCTGGGTAAAGGCCTGACCCCACCGGAAACATTGCCCAGTCATCCCGGCCATGAGGACATCAGTGATTTCCTCAGCAAAAAAGTTTGCAAGCGCCTGCGAGCGCCCAATCCGGTGAAACGTTTGAGCAGCCTGGTGGCCCGCTACCACACCCATTGCCATCGTGCGTTTGAATTAAAACCCAGTACCGTCATGCGACTGCTGGAAGCACTCGACCTGATGCGCCGACCAGAAACGCTGGAACCCTTTTTGCTGGCCTGTGAAGCCGACGCCAAAGGTCGCACCGGCTTCGAGAATCGCGAGTACAACCAAGCCGACTACCTGCGCGATTGCGCACAGGCTGCCAAACAAGTACAAGCCAAAGAATTGGTGAACCTGGGATACAAAGGCGAAACCCTGGGAATCGAATTACGCAAGCGTCGCATTGACGCCATCAGATCGATGAAAAAAAGTTACCTGAAGGATTCAGAATGAGTTGCACTGACACCATAAATAACAAATCCACAACCAACAACAAAGTGGCCCTGGTCACCGGTTCCGCCCGGCGTATTGGGGCATTTGTGGCGGAATACCTGCACCAGAAAGACTACGACATTATCCTGCATTACCGCAGTTCCGGCGATCTGGCGAAAGCCTTGCGGGATAAGCTCAATGCACGGCGGGCGCACTCGTGCATTGCATTACATGCCGACCTTGCCGACCCGGATGCCCTGCAACAGTTGGCAGAGCAGGCAAAAAGCTGGAAGCACCGCCTCGATCTTTTAATCAACAACGCCTCTTCCTACTATCCCACTGAACTGGGCAATACAACAGCGGAGCAATGGAACGACCTGTTTTACAGTAACGCCCGGGCACCTTTTTTTCTGACTCAGGCATTGCATCCGCTGCTGCAAGCAAGTCAGGGCAACATTATCAACATCATCGACGCCATGGCCACACACCCGAACAACGATTTCATTCCCTACAATATGGCGAAGACCACATTGCACACCCTCACCCGGTCGATGGCCAAGCTTATGGCACCTACCGTGCGGGTTAACGCCGTGTCGCCGGGCGTGATGTTATGGCCTGTGGGGGATCATGATCCCAGCGATGAGGAGAAGCAGGAGATTGTGGAGAAGGTGCCAATGCAACGAATGGGCACCGAACTCGACATAGCCCGCACCATTTATTTTCTGGCGGAAGAGGCGCCTTATATTACCGGCCAGAACATTGCCGTGGATGGCGGGCAGAGCCTGCTGTAAAGCGGCTCTGTAGGCTCTGTAATAGTCAGGCTAACTGCACCGGCCACAGCGCCTGCTGCTGTTTGTCGTAGTCGGCCCACAGCTCCGCGTAACTGCGCTGAACCTGTGGATGCAGCTCCGCACCGGCCACATCCGCCAACGGCAACAGCACAAATGCATTAGTGAGGATCTCGTCTCTGGGCAGTGCAACACCGTCCACTTCACCAACACGATCATCATAGGTGAGAATATCGATGTCGAGGGTACGGGGGCTGAACTTGGGCCCGCTGCGAACCCGACCATTGTCGTCCTCTATTGCCTTGATAACCCGCTGCAGCTCACCTACCGACAGATAGGTTTCGATTCCCACCACCAGGTTATAGAAATTATCACCGTCAAAGCCCACCGCTTCGCTTTCATAAACAGGAGAAACAATCAATCCACCAAACTTCGCCTCCAGCGCATTCAGTCCGGCCCGAATATACCGCTCCCGATCAATGTTACTACCCAGGCTGAGGTAGACCCGCGCCATCAGGGCTTTTCTCCCCGCTCAATAACCAACCCTACATCCCGGGCTGCTCGCACGGCCGCCGGCTTACTCAAGCGCAAACGCAGCCAGGGGACATTAAATTCCTCCAGCACAATCGCGGCAATTTTCTCCGCCATGGTTTCCACCAGCAGGAACTCACTACCCTCTACGAAACGGGTAATACGATCGGCTACCGCACTGTAGTCCAGGGCATCCTCAATCTTCTCGCTGGCAGCTGCCTTCCGGATATCCGATGCCATCTCCAGATCCAACACCACGGACTGCTTGATCGCACGCTCCCAATCCAGGATGCCGATCACGGTTTGAATCTTTAACTCTCGTATGTAAACAATATCCATCATCCGGCCTAATTCAGCACATTTGCGGGCAATCTATCAAGATGTCCCCCGGTGGACAAGCCAAGGTCACAATTGAACGCCCCGTCCTTAAGTGAAACAATAGACTGTCAACACGGGAGATATTGTTCTGGAAAGCCTGCTCGCCATTGTCCTTTGGATTTTTTCCTACCTGATCGGATCGGTATCCGCTGCCATCCTGGTGTGTCGATTGTTCGGTTTTCCCGACCCCCGCTCAGAGGGCTCCCATAACCCGGGCGCCACCAATGTATTGCGGGTGGGCAACAAATTTGCTGCCGCCCTGACTCTGGTTGGGGACGTGGCCAAAGGGGTCGTCCCCATTATCATCGCCCGCAAGCTGGGCATGCCGGAAACCATCGCGGCACTCTGTGGATTTTGCGCTTTCCTCGGCCACCTGTATCCGGTCTATTTCGATTTTCGCGGCGGCAAGGGCGTGGCCACGGCATTTGGTGTGCTAGGCACTTTGCATTGGCCCAGCCTACTCCTGGTGGGAGGCGTCTGGTTACTGGTGTTTTTCACCACCCGTTTCAGCTCCCTGGCCTCCATCGTTGCGTTTTTCCTGGCGCCTTTTATTCTGCTGCTGTCTTATCCGGAGTTATTCCACCCAATCCTGGTGCTTTCCCTGATCCTGCTGTTCCGCCACCGCCACAACATTGTGCTGTTGATCAAAGGGCAGGAACAGGGATTTCGGCATCCCGAATCCGACGAATGAACCCTCCCGAACGTAAACGGGATACTCAGGCCAATTCAGACAACGGCCAACGGGCTCGCACCTGTACCTTAAGATCCTTATCGGCGCCCGCCAGCATGCGCTGGTAACCGGCGAAGGCGATCATGGCGCCATTGTCCGTGCAATACCGCAACTGAGGATAGAACACTTCTGCTTTTTCCCTGGCCACCATTTCTGCCAGTCGCTCCCGCAACAGGAGGTTGGCACTGACACCACCCGCCACCACCAACTGTTTGGCACCGGTCTGCCGCAGCGCCCGCCGACATTTCAACGCCAGCGTATCCACCACTGCATCCTGAAATGCCCAGGCTATGTCCGCCACATCCTGATCCGTTAAACCACCCTGCTCAGCACAATCGTCCCGCGTATTCAGGGTGAAGGTCTTCAGGCCACTGAAACTGAAATCCAGACCAGGGCGATCCACCATGGGGCGGGGGAATTGAAACCGGTTGGGAGTGCCACGCTCTGCGGCTTTGGCAATAACAGGGCCTCCGGGATACCCCAATCCCAGCATCTTTGCAGTCTTATCAAAGGCTTCGCCTGCAGCATCGTCCAGGGACTCTCCCAGGATTTCGTAGCGACCAATGGCCTCCACATTCACTAACTGGGTATGCCCACCGCTCACCAGCAACGCGACAAAAGGCGCCTCCGGGGCTGGCGTTTCCAGTAAAGGTGCCAACAGATGCCCCTCCATATGATGTACCGCCACAGCGGGTATGCCCCAGGCAAACGCCAGGCTCTTGGCCACCGACGCCCCCACCATCAATGCCCCCACCAAACCGGGGCCGGCGGTATAGGCAATGGCATCCACCTCCGCTTTGGCGCATCTGTTTTTAGTACAACCGGCCCGCTGCATCACCTCCTCTATAAGAGGCAACAACTTGCGCACGTGATCGCGAGACGCCAGCTCCGGCACCACGCCACCGTACTCCGCATGCAACTCGATCTGGCTATACAACGCATCCGCCAGAATACCCTGTTCACTGTCGAACAATGCCACACCGGTTTCGTCACAGGAGGTTTCAATGCCCAATATTCGCACAATATTTCCTAATCAGATTAATCAAAGTGCCCTGTAAAAGCAGCAAGAGGGGAAATTCAGCGCAGTTTACCAAAAACCGGCTTTGCATTTCCCCTTCAATGCCATTAAAATGCGGCACCCTTATGGCCATGGGCCTAGAATAACTGGTTAGAAGATTTCGAGAACCAGTACCGCAAACAGAATTTTCAGCATTTAAAAGTAAGGTGATTTGTTAATGCCTAATGTAAAGGTTAAAGAAAACGAGCCATTCGACGTAGCCCTGCGTCGCTTCAAGCGTTCCTGCGAAAAGGCGGGTGTTCTGGCGGAAGTTCGCCGTCGTGAGTTCTACGAAAAGCCCACCCAGGTACGTAAGCGCAAGCAAGCAGCCGCTGTTAAGCGTCACGCCAAGAAAGTGGCTCGCGAACAGATCCGTCGTAAGCGCCTGTTCTAAAGCCCTTTTCAGCTGCAAATACCTTACACAAAACGCCGGCGGGCTTGCCCCGATCCGGCGTATTGTTGTTTATTTGGATATGACTTCCAGACTTTCTTTTAGACCACAACGGATACCGCCATGTCAGATATCAAAGCCAAACTGAACGATGCCGTAAAAGATGCCATGCGCGCCAAGGACAAAGAACGCCTGGCCACCCTGCGCCTGGCCACCTCCGCCCTGAAACAGGTGGAAGTGGACGAGCGTGTTGAGCTGGACGACACCCGTGTGCTGGCGATTCTGGACAAAATGGTCAAGCAGCGCAAAGACTCGGTAGAGCAGTTTACCCAGGGTGGTCGCGACGACCTGGCTCAAAAAGAGCTGGCCGAAATTGAAGTGCTGAAAGAATTCCTGCCGGAAGCCATGGATGATGCCGCCATCACTGCCATCATTCAGGCCGCCATTGCCGAAGCCGGTGCCGAAAGCATGAAAGACATGGGCAACGTCATGGCCATCGTCAAACCCCAGGTACAGGGCCGTGCCGATATGGGCGCGGTGAGCAAGAAGGTTAAGGAGTTGCTGGGCTAGCCCGGACGAATCCAGGCACACGCCCATGGCCGGCCGCATCCCCGAGTCGTTTATCGATGACGTTCTCGCCAGAACCGATCTGGTGGAACTCATCGATAGCTACGTGCACCTGAAACGTACCGGCAAGAACTACTCCGCCTGCTGCCCCTTCCACCAGGAAAAGACCCCCTCCTTTACCGTCAGCCCGGAAAAGCAGTTCTACTATTGCTTTGGCTGCGGCGCCAGCGGCAACGCCATTGGCTTCATGATGGACTACACCCGCCTGGGCTTTGTGGAATCCATCGAAACCCTGGCCCGCAACCTGGGGCTGGAAGTTCCAAGGGAAGAAGGCGCCGGCCAGCAGCGGGAAGACTACCAACCGCTTTACAAAGCACTGGAAGCTGCCACCAGCTTCTATGAGCAACAGCTACGCAACCCGAAAGTAAAGGAACGCCCGGTCAATTACCTCAAAAGCCGGGGCCTCTCCGGGGAAACCGCCAAGCACTTTCGCCTGGGCTATGCCCCCCAAGGCTGGGATAACCTGATTACCACCCTGGGCAAAAGCGATTCCGACATCAACCACCTGATCAAGACCGGCCTGCTGATTGAAAATGAGCAAGGCCGCCGCTACGACCGCTTCCGGGACCGTGTCATGTTCCCCATCCGCGACAGCCGCGGCCGGGTGATTGCCTTTGGCGGCCGGGTCATGGGCAACGACAAACCCAAATACCTGAACTCCCCGGAAACCCCGGTCTTCCACAAAGGCCGCGAACTGTACGGCCTCTATGAAGCCAAGCAGGCAAGCAACAAGATCCGCCGCTTTGTGATCGTGGAAGGCTACATGGACGTGATTGCCCTGGCCCAGTTCGGCATCCCCTACGCGGTGGCCACCCTGGGCACCGCCACCAGCCGGGACCATATCGAAAAACTGTTCCGCCACAGCGACGAGCTGATTTTCTGTTTTGATGGTGACGAGGCCGGACGCAGAGCTGCCTGGCGAGCCCTGGAAAACGCACTCCCCACCGCCAAAGATGGTCGCCAGATCAAGTTCCTGCTGCTGCCGGAAGGAGAAGATCCGGACACCCTGGTACGCAAAAACGGTAAGGACTATTTCGAAGGCTTGCTGGATGAATGTGACACCCTGTCGGAATACTTCTTCAAACATCTGCGCGAAGAGGTGGACACCCGCACCATGGATGGTCGCGCCCGCCTGGCCAGCCTGGCCAAACCCCACCTGGAGCAGTTGCCTGCCGGAGTTCTGCAACAACTGATGCTGAAGCGGTTGGGGGAAATCACTGAGCTGGACGACATCCAACTGACACCAGCGCCGCCGGAACCGCTGCACCAGGGCCCGGACTATTCCGACTACCCGGAAATAGAGGGGTTGCAATCTGACCAGCCACCCCCATATCACGACTATGACAGCGGTCATGGCCCGGGACAAACAGACACGGGCAAACCCGGTAAGCGGCAACCAATCAAGCGCAAAGCCCTGCAGAAAACCAAACACCGGGATGAACTCTCCCTGGTGGATGCGACTATTCGCATGCTGCTGAACGCGCCACGGCAGGCGGCTGCCCTTTCCCTGCCGGACGAACTGCAGGGACTACAACTGCCAAGAATGGCTACACTACTGGAACTATTTGAATTTATTAAGCAAAAACCAGACGCCTCCACGGCCTCCATACTTGGGCATTGGCAGAACCGGGAAGACGGGGACACTATTTTCAAGCTGGCGGCCAAGGAGTTTCTGCTCCCCAACGACGAGCAGAGCCCGGAACTGAGTGATGCCGTCAGGCGGCTTTATTTGCAAAAAGTGGAGCAGGACCTGGATCAAATCATCGCCGACGGCGTCAAAGACAAGAACAAGTTCAAAGAGCTACTACACTTACAGAAAGAATTGTCTAAATAATCATCGTTTTTGATGAGCATGGAGGCGTTACTACTGCCTACCAAGCATCACCGAGAGGCCTGAAATGTAAGTATTTATTACCAATAATATCGAGCCAATAAACTCCGCGGGCTGCCGGTAGCAACGGCATGCCTTACCCTGTATAATGCCGCGTTCTTCGCGCACCAGACGGAATGGGCATTTCATGACCTCCAATACTGAACAGCAAAAGTCCCAGCTAAAACAACTGATTACCAAAGGTAAGGAACAAGGCTTCCTAACCTATGCAGAGGTGAATGATCACCTGCCGGCTGACATCACCGACCCGGATCAGATCGAAGATATCATTGGTATGATCAATGATATGGGTATTCCTGTGCATGAAGTAGCACCGGAAACAGATGAACTGTTGCTCAACGACAACGCCAATAGTACCGATGAGGATGCTGCTGAAGAAGCTGCCGCCGCACTGGCCTCTGTAGAGAGCGAGCCCGGTCGCACCACCGACCCCGTACGTATGTACATGCGTGAAATGGGTACCGTGGAACTGCTGACCCGGGAAGGCGAAATCGTTATCGCCAAGCGAATTGAAGAAGGCATTCGCGAAGTGATGCACGCCCTGGCCTACTGGCCCGGCTGCATTGACACCGTGCTCTCAGAATACCGCCGGGTTACCGAAAACGAAGAAGGCCGTATCTCTGACGTCATCTCCGGCTTCATCTCTGAAGAAGACGAAATCGCATCTCCTACTCCCGTCAACCAGGCGCCAGAGGCCCCTGCAAAAGATGACAGCGATGACGAAGATGAGGACGAAGATTCCGACGACGACAGTGACGATTCCAGTGACGACAACGATATCGATCCGGAGCTGGCGAAAGAAAAATTCGACGAACTGGAATCCCTGTACAAGAAAGCAGAAGCCGCCATTGCCAAGCACGGACGTGAATCCAAACGGGCCGAAACCGCACTGGGCAAACTGGCTGACCATTTTGTTACTTTCAAACTGGTACCCCGTCTGTTTGAGCAGGTTGAAAACGAAATTCGTGACACCCTGGTGGCGATTCGCGCTTCCGAGCGCACCATCATGAACAACTGTATCCGTCTGGCTAAAATGCCGCGGAAAGAGTTCATCAAGAGTTTCCCCGGCAACGAAGTGGACCTGGAGTGGATCGACCAACACATCAGTTCCGGCAAGGCCTACTCTGAAGGTCTCGCCAACGTGCGCCCGGAAGTTCTACGTGCCCAGCGCCGCATGGTACAGCTGCAGGAACACATCACCTTGACCATCCCCGAGATCAAGGAAGTCAACCGCCGCATGTCCATTGGTGAGGCAAAAGCACGCCGCGCTAAGAAGGAAATGGTGGAAGCCAACCTGCGTCTGGTTATCTCGATCGCCAAGAAATACACCAACCGTGGTCTGCAGTTCCTGGATCTGATTCAGGAAGGCAACATCGGCTTGATGAAAGCGGTGGACAAATTCGAATACCGTCGCGGCTACAAGTTCTCTACCTATGCAACCTGGTGGATTCGTCAGGCCATCACCCGCTCCATCGCGGACCAGGCCCGTACCATTCGTATTCCGGTACACATGATCGAAACCATCAACAAGCTTAACCGGGTATCCCGCCAGATGTTGCAGGAAATGGGTCGCGAACCCACACCTGAGGAATTGGGCGTGCGCTTGGAAATGCCGGAAGACAAGGTACGCAAAGTCCTCAAGATTGCGAAGGAACCCATCTCCATGGAAACCCCCATTGGCGATGACGAAGATTCGCATCTGGGCGACTTTATCGAGGACGCCACCATCGATTCACCGGTGGATTCCGCGACCATCGAGGGCTTGCAGGAGGCCACCCGCGAAGTACTGGCCGGCCTCACCGCCCGTGAAGCCAAAGTACTCAGCATGCGCTTCGGTATCGATATGAACACCGACCACACCCTGGAAGAAGTGGGCAAACAGTTTGATGTAACCCGGGAACGGATTCGTCAGATCGAAGCCAAAGCCCTGCGCAAATTGCGGCACCCCAGCCGCTCAGAACACCTGCGCAGCTTCCTGGACAGTGAAAACTAAAAGCGTTTGGCGCCATTATTGAATCCTCGTATAATGGCGCCCTCCTCTTGTGGGCCTATAGCTCAGTTGGTTAGAGCATCCGACTCATAATCGGCAGGTCGCAGGTTCAAGTCCTGCTGGGCCCACCATTTTTTGCAAGATCACAACACCCGTTATCGATACCTAAGCTTGTCCCCCACGCCCCAGCCAAAATCACGGTAACATTCCCACCCTATCTAGCCGCAAATCACTGGTTTTGTATTAAAGCCCGGGCAGCTTCTGTTTCCATTACTGTGAAGCCGTCTTTTAAAGAAGCATAATAGATACTATGCTTTCCTGTTGAGCAACTGTCTTCCAAAGGTAATGCATTATGCGTCTGAAAAATAGAAAAGGCCTTCAATTGTTATTAGTGATCGCTTTTCTATTGGTAGCAAGTGAAATTGCAAGCCGTGGGTACGAGGATTTTTATAGAGGCAAAATGTTACACGCCAAAATCAAGAACCCTCATGGGACCGGGTCACACCGGCTAATGTCGGATAAAGTGTTTCATTTGAATGTTTCCGGCAGCCCTATCGAAATCAACCTTAACTCACACGGCATGAATTGGCATGAAATAGATCACGACAAAGCAAGAAAGCGCATCGCCATAGTTGGCGACTCTTTTACTTTGGGATGTTGGTCTTCTACCTACAAAAGCAGTTTTGCCGGTGTTTTTGAATCGATGCTAGACCAATCAGAATTTGAAGTACTGAATTTTGGAGTAGGTGGTTATGGATATGATGATATAGAACTACAGATTTCCGAAGACATTCTCGCTTATGAGCCTGATATCGTAATACTGGCTTCATACGATGGGAATGATTTCAGAGATACCTATTTAGGGTTAAATAAATATAAAATTATAAATAATGATTTTGTTTGGAATGACGACGTTTTGAAAGAAAAAATTCCAGAACAGTATCTCCCCCAAAAAAAGCATTCCGTTATTGAGAGGCTTTCAATTGTCAGAAACGTTAGAACCCTCTTAGACCCGATAAAAAAAGGTGAGCTTTTTGATGAGCTAACAATTGATTCGAGTTTCTTGGCAGAAAACTTTTGGTCTCAAAAAGAATACCCAGAGCTTGCAGTTGAAGCGCGAGACTTGTCTCTTCACACCCTCACAAGTATTTTGGAAAAATTACAAAAGTCGGGTGTCCAATTCGCCATCGTCAGCCTCCCTTATAAAGAACAAATATATGTAGATTCTGTCGAAAACAGTATTTACAGCATTGATTATCCGCAACTTTATGTCGAAGAGTTTGCCAAATCCAACTCCATCCCCTATTTAGACGTTCTGCCTGCTCTACGAAACTATGTTCGTTCACATGACGAGCCAATCTTTCATAAATACAGTAATGCTCTAAATGATACAGGGCATAGAGTTATTGGTGAACAGATCGCGCTTTGGGCTAAGAACAACGTAATAAACTGACATAGCATGGAGGCTTTCGCTAACTTAATCGATTGCTTCGATGTCTTGGAGTATGCCCAAAACAGCGCACATTCAAACTGCCGTCCTAGCTACAACGATGGTATTAATTAGTTAAACGGATAACACATTGGATACCTTCGATACCGAAAAAGAGTTCCTGGCTTCCTACAATATTCATGATTTTGATGTCCCGCTCTGTACGGTGGACATGTGCATTTTCACGGTTAAAGATGAACAGTTACAAGTGCTGCTCACCAAACGGGGACATTTTCCAAAGAAGAATCAATGGGCTTTACCGGGCGGCTTTATTGATCAAAGCAAGGATAAGAATCTGGATGAAACCGCTTTTCGCAAGCTCAGGGAGAAAACCGGTGTAGCATCACCCTATCTGGAACAAGTGGCAACTATTGGCGGCAGCAAACGTGACCCCAGAGGCTGGGCGCTTACGGTTTTATATTTTGCATTGATCCCACACGAAGACACAGAATTGAAAGTCGATGCCAGTTCTCTAGAGGTTTCATGGGTACCCATCGACCACGCCATGTCTTTAAAACTGGCCTTCGACCACAATGAGTTGTTAAAGCTCAGCAAAGAAAGGTTGCGCAGCAAGGTGCTTTATACTTCGTTACCGGTACACCTTTTGAATGAAACATTTACCCTGCCTTTGCTGCAAAAAACCTATGAAATCATTCTAAACACGCCACTTCAAAAGAAGTCATTTCGCAAGCGTTTTCTCGATGCTGGCATCATTGAGGAGACGGGTGAAAAGGAACCTGGTGTTTCCAAGCCTGCGCTACTTTACCGGCTCGTAGACAGCAACAAAGTGCACGTTTTTCCCCGGACTTTGGAAAGCGCCACTTGACCAGCAAACAATATTTAATCCTCTATCCAATATTAAAATCATTCCAGCGAGGTTGACGCATCATCTCCTGGAATTTGCCGATGGATAGCGGCCATATGGTGAGACGGCCCTGAGGATCGATATACCAGCTTTGGCAACCCCTTCCCATCCAGATAGTGTTTTGTGCATGCTGTTGCAAGTCGGCATTGTCCCGGTCAGTTGCGAGGCGCTTGGGTGTTAATGTTTTTGTTCCACCCCGGATGATTTTATGCAACAACTGCATAAGATAATCGCATTGCATCTCAGCAATTTTAATCAGGGAGAAGTTTCCGATGGGACTGTGTGGACCCTGCACCATGAAAAAATTGGGAAAATCCGGTAGTGCCATGGTCTTGTAGGCTTTCAGCCCATCCGCCCAGTATTGATCCAGCGTAATACCGTTTTCACCCACCAACTTGATAGGCCGTACGTAATTTTGAGCTTTGAAACCGGTGGCCAGAACCATCACATCCACTTCATGTAACGTGCTATCTTTGGTGCGGACACCATTGGCCTCGATGCACTCAATGCCATCAGTGACCAGCTCTGTTTGTGGTTGCTGCATGGCGTTATAGAATCCGTCGGACAAAATAAAGCGCTTGCAGCCGAAGGGAAAATCCGGCGTCAGGCGACGACGCAACGCCGGGTCTTTAACACTTTTTAGATGACGTTCGGCAATCAAACGAAAAGCGTTGATGAACAACACCCGATCTTTGCCAAACCCGCCGCCAAGAATACCGTGATACACATCGTCGTATCGCTTATGCAGCCATTGTGCTGTGAACGGCAGGCGCCGCATAATGGACTTCGGCCATTCCGAATAGCGGGCATCGAATGCCGGCAATACCCACTGGGCGGTACGCTGAAACAGCTTCAATTCGGCGACCTGGTCCACCAAGCCACACAGAATCTGTACCGCGGTTGAGCCGGTCCCAATCACCGCCACCCGCTTTCCTTTCACAGGCACGTTATGATCCCAACGGGCACTATGGAACATGGCACCTTCAAAGCGATCCAAACCGGGGATGTCCGGATAGTTGGGTTGATGCAGCACGCCCACGGCGGAAATCAGAATATCCGCCTGAATCTGCTCGCCGGCCTTAGTGGTGATCACCCAACTTGCGTCACCATAGACGGCAGTATCCACTTCCTGGTTGAAACGTACGTAATCACGCAGGCCGTATTTCTGAAACACGCGCAGGAAATACGCCTGGATTTCGTCGCCATGGGCATAGCGGTGGGAGCACTCAGGATTCGGCTCAAAGGAATAGGTATACAGATAGCCCGGTACATCGCAGGCCAAGCCGGGGTAGGTATTGTCCCGCCAGGTACCACCTGCCGAACCGGCCTTTTCCAAGATCTCAAAATCGGTAATGCCCGCCTCCAGCAGTCGGATTGCCACCAACATGCCGGACATGCCGGCACCGATAATGACAATTTTCTTCTTTCTGTTAGATGCGATCATTTTGGCTCTCCGGTCAACCACTTACACCGCTAGGTTAGCCAGCCGCCATAGCGGACACATTGGCCAGAAACAACACAAATCCACTCACTTATGGCTAAACCCGGCAATATCCTGTAGTCTGCAGCGCCGCTGTGTTGTCAGCCTGACTTACGGTCCCCTGGCTTGTCGTCACAGCATTTTATTGTCACAGGAAACGTAGCTATATATGAGTTTTACCTTACTGGGTTTGTCTCCTTCCATATTGAAAGCGGTCGCTGAAGAAGGCTATACCGTGCCATCCCCCATCCAAGCCCAGGCTATTCCGGCTGTACTGGAAGGCCGGGATGTGATGGCGGCGGCGCAGACGGGCACCGGCAAGACGGCTGGCTTTACCCTGCCGATCCTGCAGCGCCTCTCGCAGGGAGATGCAGCCAAACCCAACCAAGCCAGAGTTCTGGTCCTGACGCCCACCCGGGAACTCGCGGCGCAGGTAGGCGACAGTGTGGCAACCTATGGCAAGTACCTGCCGTTACGCTCCACCGTGGTGTTTGGCGGTGTCAAGATCAACCCCCAGATGAAGAAGCTGCGTGGCGGTGTCGATGTGTTGGTCGCCACACCGGGACGCCTGCTGGATCTGTATCAGCAGAACGCGATTCGCTTTGATCAGTTGGAAGTGTTGGTGCTGGATGAAGCAGACCGCATGCTGGACATGGGCTTCATCCATGACATACGCAAAATACTGAACCTGTTGCCGCGCAAGCGCCAGAATCTGATGTTCTCTGCCACGTTTTCCGATGACATCCGGCAACTGGCAAAAAGCATCGTACATAACCCGGTGGAAATCTCCGTCAGCCCCGCCAATACTACGGCCAAT
Organism: Pseudomonadales bacterium; assembly: GCA_002708905.1. Classification (GTDB taxonomy): domain Bacteria; phylum Pseudomonadota; class Gammaproteobacteria; order Pseudomonadales; family Ketobacteraceae; genus Ketobacter. Next base: position 193,368 of record PAPM01000034.1, read on the forward strand.
ACGGTTGAACAGTGGATTTACCCCACCGACAAAAAGAAAAAAGCACGGCTGTTGTTGGAGTTAATACGCGAGCACCAATGGCAACAGGTACTGGTATTCACCAAAACCAAGCGCGGCGCCAACCAGCTCACTGCCTACCTGGAAACCCAGGGTGTCACTGCGCTCGCAATTCATGGCAACAAAAGCCAGGGCGCCCGTACCAAAGCGTTGGCAAACTTCAAGGACGGCTCCATACGGGTGCTGGTAGCCACTGACATCGCTGCCCGCGGCCTGGATATTGATCGCCTACCCCAGGTAGTCAATTATGAACTGCCCAATGTTCCGGAAGACTATGTGCACCGCATCGGCAGAACCGGGCGGGCCGGCGCGGTAGGCCATGCGATTTCATTGGTGTGTGCAGACGAGGCAGATCAGCTGTTTGCCATAGAGCGGCTGATCAATCGTCATCTTGAACGTAATCAGGTTGCCGGCTTTGCACCGGTGCACGAGATTGGAGACTCCCCCAAGCTGCGTCCTCCGGGCCAGAAGAAAAAACCCAAAAAACCGAAAAAGCCCAAACAAAACTCTGCTGAACAAAGTGCCACTGTCTCTAAAGCAAAACCGCAAACTCGAAGTAACACGAACGCTACAGAGAAGAACAGCAGCAAGCCACGCAAGCGTCGCAGCACAACTGCACAGGGAAAGTCAGCAGGTCCTGCAAAGAAACCAACCAAACCCGGCGGCGGCACCAGGCAAAAAGCGGATCCAAATGCTCCTTTCAGAAAACCTAACTAATGGGGCTCAGTTGACCTGCCGTTCCTGCCCTTGCCAGTATATTTTGCGCAACTCGGTTTTTAATACTTTACCCGCACCGGACAAAGGCAAAGGTTCGGTGCGAAAGGTAATGCTCTTTGGCAATTTATAGCCCGCTATCCGGTCACGGCAATGGCTTATGATTTCTTCTTCGCTGACTGTTGCTTCGGGCTTTAGTATCACAATGGCGTGCACTGCTTCTCCCCACTGCTCAGAGGGTATGCCAATCACGGCAACATCCTGCACCGCGTTGTGACTCATGACGGCATTTTCCACTTCCGTGGTAAAAACATTCTCCCCGCCGGTCACCACCATGTCCTTCACCCGGTCCACGATGTACAGATGCCCGGTTTCACTGAAGTAACCGGCATCGCCGGTATAGACCCATCCATCCCGCAGCGCTTTTTCTGTTTGATCCGGTTTGTTCCAATAGCCGATCATGGTCTGAGGACCTCGCACAATCACTTCCCCGGCCTCACCCAGGTCACAATCGCTGCCATCCTCACGCACACATCGAATATCACTGATACTGGAAGGACGCCCGGCAGAACGCAACAGGTCACCGCCTTTAACGTGATCAGCCATCGGCAACAAGGTGGCAATGGGTGCCAATTCAGTCTGCCCGTATGCCTGTACCAGACCAACGTTGGGCCACATATCCATGCACTGCTGCAACGTAGCCGCCGGCATGGGCGAGGCACCATAAAGAATCATTTCCAGAGACGACACATCGGTGTTGCAGGCATCGGGATGATTCAACAACATTTTGATCATGGCGGGAACAATCAGGGTATGGGTAATTCGCTCGCTCTGGATCAATTTTAAAACCTTGGCCGGATCAAACGACTGCACGATGACATGTGTACTACAGGTGAGCGTCGTCGACATGCTGCCCGCCAAATCTGCCATATGAAACATGGGAGCGGCGTGAAGATATCGGGATTCCCTTTGCAGCCGAAACTCCGGTAGCGCCGACATGGCGCTGGCCCAGATTGCCCGATGAGACTGCATGACACCTTTGGGAAAGCCGGTGGTTCCCCCGGTATAAAATATACCTGCCATATCATCGCCACCCCGGTCACTTGCCGGAATGGCTTTGTGTTCAGCAATTAATTCCTCCATCGACAATGCCCATTCCGGACATTCCTTGTCACCGATGTAGATTGCAGAACACAGATTCTGCAACGACGCTTGCATTAACCGCACCTGTTCAGTAAAAGCATCATCGAAGAATACCGCCCGAACATCCGCATCCTTCATCGCATATTCGTTTTCCGCCAGGACCCAACGAGTATTCAGCGGCACGGCACAACAACCGGCCCAGGGAATGGCAAACATTGCTTCGTAGTAATTGGAACAGTTCAGGCTAAGAATGGCGACGCGGTCAGATTCATTCAATTTCAGGCGCTTTAATGCACCGGCCAGACTGGCGATGCGATTTTTCACCTGCAGCCAGCTGCGACTACTTTCCTGGTAACGCAAGCACTCGCCATTTGGATTACAACGGGCTGCCCGTTCAATCATTCCCTGCAAAGAAATCGCCATAATCCCAGCCTCCGATGGAACAATTTTTATCTATTTAAGTTGGGTAGATGCGTAATCCTAAATCTATAATGGCAGGCATCGCTTGAAAAGATCGTAACTTCATGTTTCTCTCAAAGCTTGGGACAAACCACTTATAGAAAATAAAAATAATTTTATTTGCGGAATGAAAAGGGAGTGTTCGATATATGAAACGACTGGCAATGATTGACGACACTTTTTTGCGTCTGGAGAGCCGGCGGCAGCCGTTACACATCGGCATGCTGATGGTGCTCCAGCCACCTGAAGGAGCAGGAAAAGATTTTGCAGCGAATATTGCTCAACGCCTGAAACAATACACAACCATAGCCCCACCCTTTAATCAGCGTCTGGTAAACCGCAACGGAATCCACTACTGGACAGAGGATTCTGAACTGGATCTTGATCATCACTTTGTTCATCTCTCCTTACCTGAGCCGGGAAGAATTCGAGAGCTGTTGGCGATGGTTTCCCGTGTACACAGCAGTCATCTGGATCGAGCATTCCCCCTGTGGCGACTCTATCTGATCGAAGGCATCGAAGACGGTCGGATCGCCATGTACCTGAAGATTCACCACTCCATGACCGACGGTATCGCCGGTATCAAGATGCTGGCGGCATCCATGTCTACGGATCGGCAGACATCCACAACCATGCCTCCGAACTGGTCCATTGGTATCGCAAAGTCGAAGTACAAACAACCACTACCGGTGCCTACACCGCATTTGACCAGCGTCTCAGCACTACGCTCCGTAGCCCGCGACGGCCTGGTCTCCGGTTTGAAGTCCGTTCGCGCAGTGGGTCGTGAGCTGTATCATTCGTTCAAAGATTTTCGTACCCACAATCCGGACTTTGCCCTGGGCGGCCAGGCACCGCGAACGATATTCAATCATAAGGTAAGCGCATCCCGACGATTTGCCGCCCAGTCCTACTCCATGCCAAGAATACGAGCGGTCGCGCAATCCTGCGGCGGTTCGAGCAATGATGTTATTTTGGCAATGTGTGGCGGTGCCCTGAGACGTTACCTGGAAGAGCGCAATGAACTGCCGGATACGCCACTGCTGGCGGCGGTTCCCGTCTCCGTGCGACGGGAAGGACACACATCTGACGCGGCCAATGAAGTAGCGTTTACCATGGCGCATCTGGCCACACACATCAATGATCCGGTAGAACGACTGAATGCAATTAAAAGTTGCATGGATTACAACAAAGAAAAGATCAAAAAACTGTCCCCGGGGGAACTGACTGCCTATGCGGCCATGATGCTGTTACCCGGCGCCACCAACAGCTTGTTAGGCTATGCACCAAACAAGGCCTTGGGAACGGTGGTGATTTCCCACGTGCCGGGACCCAGAGAGGATATGTACTGGCAAGGTGCCAAACTTTGCGGGTTATATCCAGTGTCGCTGGTGGTGGACAGCGTGGCGCTCAACATAACCATCATCAGCCGTCACGACTTTGTCGATTTCGGCTTGATTGCCTGCAGCAAAACCGTGCCCAAAGTGCAAATCCTTTTAAAATTCCTGCAAGAGGCCCTGGAAGAACTGGAAGCCAGGCTCGGGTTAACTCACATCGATTCGGCTCCGCAAATTCCGGCGGAACATCGCGAGAACAACCAGGAAGCTATACCGCAAGCGGAAGCGACCGCCGAATCCAGTCACTGACTACAATGCAGACCATTAATGCAGGCTATTACATGGGGGCAGGGTTTGGTTTCCGTCTACGCCGAAATCGCCCGGCGGCAGAACTCCCAAATATCCTTGGCGAGATCCTTTTTCTTGGACTGATCGACCTGCGCATTTTCGGAGGTCAGCAATTCTGAATGTACGGTGGTGGAGACCAGGTTGTAGAGCAAGGTAGCAAGGCGCCGGGGGTCATCGTTTCGCACCACGCCTGCCGCCATACCATCTGCGAGAATTTGTTCGATCAGGGCCACCAATGGCTGCAACGCTCTCTTCAGGTCCGCCGGACGGGATTCCGCCAGACGCAGGTGCTCGCGGCTTAACGCAGCACCCCGGCGATCGGTGTAGGCTTCGCCCTGAATGCCCCTACCCAGTACGATAAAAGTCACGATCAGGCGCAATTGCTCCAATGGATTCTCCATAGAGGCCACCCGCTCGGTAAAAAAACGAACCGCTTTGCGAATGGTCTCCTCAAATACCGCCAGCACCAGGTCGTCCTTACCCCCGAATCGCTCATAGAATGCACGCCGCGACAGCCCGGTACGGGTCAACACCGCACGAATGGTCAGGCCTTCCAGGCCCGCTTCATCCAGCAGCTCATAGGCCGCATCAACGATTTTTCGGCTGCGCTCCAGTATCTGGTCCTGGCCCTCTTCCAGCACAGGCTGTGCAGCGCGCTGTTCCCAGTTCGCCGGGTCAAGGTCTTCTCTGTGGGGGGTTGCAGGCTTGTTCATGGAATAAATTAGAACATTTTATAGGGGATCTGTGTTCCGGTATTTCGCCCTTTTTCTTGATTCATGTCAACTTGACCTTTCAGAAACCTTAACTTCTTAGTTGACTATCGGCCGTAAAAGCGGTTTACTCTCCGAGAACGCTGTTCTCAGAATCCATTTTAATGAGAATCGGTTTACGCCTTGGAGTCTAACAATATGTCTTTTTTGCCTGAAAACTATCACTTGGGGCTTTCCCTAATCGCATTTGCGAGCATTATCGTCTTCCAGATCGTCAGCCGGAGCCTGGGTAAATTTATTCCGGTTTTTGGACGTGCAGCCAAGCTGAACAAGGAAACCTACGACAAAAAGATGGAACGGAAGATCTATTCTGACAACCAGAAGCTGAACCGCAAGTGGGGGCTGGTAGACACTTTGGTTATCTTTTTCCTGATCATTCCTTTCTGCGTGACGGCGGAGATGCCCCCGTTGTGGAAAATGGCACTGGACGTCTTCGTCATCCTGATGTTCTATGATTTCTTCTATTATCTGACCCACCGCTTTGTGTTCCATGGTACCGCTGACCGCAATGGCCCGTTGCAGTGGGTTCATGCTGTACACCACCAGCAGAAGAACCCTTGCCGTGGCGACTCCAGCTACATCCATCCACTGGAGGTGGCCATCGGCTTGGGGCTTTATGCCGGCAGCATTCTGGTACTCTCGCTGTTGATGGGTGAGTTCCATGTGGCGACCATCGTCATCACCTGGGTAGCCTTCTCAGAGATCAACAACCACAATCACGACCTGTGGGAAGAAGACCGCTTCCCCTACAAGTACCTGAACTATGCATCCAAGATGCACCACGTTCATCACGCTCGTTTCACCGGCGGCAACTTCGCTACCATCTCACTGCTCTATGACTGGTTATTCAATACCTATGATACCGGTGATGGTTGGGGTAAAAACAAGCGGGAGCCCAGCGCGAGTAAAACGACCAAGGCTGTTGAAAAGACTGTTGAAACAGCGAACTAAACCATTGCAAAGAACAGGGGCCCGCGGCCCCTGTTCTGCGATGAGAGAAACAGGTTACGCGAGCAGGTAGAGTCTTAACGCCCAGAACAAACGCATCCCCATCGAACCCCGGTAGCTGCTCACCAGATAGCGCCTGACCTGCCGGTTAAATCGCACACCAACGTTACTCGCAGAAATCTCCCTGAACTCGCGCTTGGCACGTTTAAAGGCTTCCACCACCGCAGCCGAGGCATGGTCCAGTCCACCTTCCCTGTTCACCGTATCCAGAATACAAAGTAATCCAAAGCTGTATTGCTCAAAGCTGGAGAGTTCATTGAACCGAATACGGGCCAGTTGATCCGCATCCAGGGAATGCCCGCCAAGGAGCACCGCCTGAGCCAACTGCCACAGCAAAATGCGGTCATAATAGGAATCCTCAGGCAGAGATGCCGCAAACTCATTCACCGCATAGGCCTGACCCCATTTACCAGCCAAACGCAGGCCGTAACTGTAGAGATAAACCGCCCAGGCTTCGTTACTCTCTCGCTGCCAATTAGGCGCACACCAACGACGCAGTTTTCTCCAGTTCTGAATGCGGGAGTAATGGAATGTAACCAAAGACCAAAGCCGGCCATTCTCCGCCAGGGCTGACTTGAACTTTTTAATGACCACTTCGGCAAAGCCACCATATTTGCCGGTACTGAAAATGGCTTCCATGGCATTCATCCAAAGCTCACCACCCGTCTCCAGCGGTTGTAGATACTTCAGGATGGTATTGGCTTTCTTTTCAAAATCCAGGCAATAAAGTGCCCACAACCAGCCCAGCATGCTGTTGGCCTTGGGGTTTGACAGCTGCTGCTCCAGAAATTGTTTTAATTCCTTGGCATAGCCCGCATCCACCAGCTCCCGGTAACTGGTCACATAGATCCAGTCATTGCTGTCTTCCGATTCGATCACCCTCGGGAGCAGCTCAAAGGCCAGATCACGATCCCGGCAACGGGCCGCGGCCTGTAATTCCCGCACCAGAAAATATGGGTTATCCGGATCATGGTGGATAATCTTTTGCGCCCGCGTCAATTCCTGCCATTGTTTCTTTTCCAGCAGAAAATCGATCCAGGTCAGACCGTTATATTGGTCTTTTGGCGCCAGTACGACCGCCTTCTCCAGCAAAGCACCAATGGCTTCATCGGCAACATCCACATCATTATGCTGCGCTTCAAGATAGATCTCTGCGGCCAGTGTGAGTGTTGGGGGCGAATGGGGGTACAAGCGGACACAGGTATCCACATGTTTTACGGCCTGGTCGTATTGACCCAGTGTTTGGTTCCACTCCGCCAACAATCTCCAGGCATCGTAATAATGGGGAAAGCGCTGGGTCAATGGCTCCATTAGCGCAATGGCCTCCTCATAGCGCTGAAACTTGGCTTCCATCCAGGCTTCAAACGCCAATAGCGATACCGGCGGGTTATTGTTCCACTTTGAGCTATGAATCAGTTCTTTAACCGCCCCAATCCTGTTCAGTCCGAACAGCGCCCGACATTTGATGAGGTTGATGTCCTCGTTTCTGGGATGGTGAACCAGGGCCTCATCCAGATACAGCAAACGTTGTTCCAGATCATCCTCAAACTCCGCCAGTTTGCACCATACAGTTACGCTGTGGGGACGTTCCTGCAGAATAGATTTGGCCAACTCCTTCGCTGCGCCGGGCTTATCGGTTTTCTGAACCAGGCCACGATAACGATCCCATGCCCAATCGTAACGCGGATTCAGCTCCAGTGCTTTTTCAAGATGTTTGATGGCTGCATCGGTTTTACCTTCCCCGACTAAAAGATCGGCTGCGCAGCCGTGAAATATCGAGTTGGTGGGAGCAAATTCCAGCGACTTTTGAATCAAGGCCAACGCTTCGTCATAACGCTTTTGGGTTTCAAGCACATCCATGAGGCGGATTATGGCGGATTCCCACTGCGGATTCTGTTTCAGGGCCTCTTGAAGATCCGACTCCGCCGCCGCAAAATTCTGCGCGAAAAAGTGGATATTGGCTCTACCCAAATACAAACGCGGCAACAAGGGAAACCTGGCTATTGCCTGATCTGCATAGCCTAATGCACGCTCCAACTGGTCCATTGTCTGCAGATGAGAGAACAGTGCGTACCAGGATTGCCATAAGTCCGGACGAATCTCTACTGCCTTTTCCAGAAAACTAAGCAGCTCTTCATCTTTGACCAGATTGCGGGCCACCTCTTTGTAATCGAGAATGCCACTGCCGTAGGAAGTCTGCTTCATCAGCTGATCCAGTATATAGTTCAGCTCCTTTCGCTTTTCCTCAAAGGTCTCATGGCAACGCAACAAACGGTCAAACACGCCGTCTGCATCGACCGAATACTCTAATGTGCTGCGATAGATTTTGTGGGCTTTTGCCACCTGCTCCTGCTGAAAATAGATGTCCCCCAGGGCGAGGGATACTTCAACATTGTAGGGATTGATTTCATATGCGGTTTCAGCGGCCGCACAAGCTTCATCAAACCGATGTTGGCGCATGAGAATTCTGGCCAGCTGCAAATAGCCATCATAAAGCGACGGATGGATCTCAATAATGTGCTTACAGAACGCCTGCTGTTCCTCCAGGCTGCGCTCGAACAACCAATCGAGCTTCATGAACAGCAGTGCTTTATCCTGTTCATTCAGCTTAAGCCTGGAATCCAGAAACTCAATAGCAGCATCACTGCCTTGGTGACGCCCGAGCAATGCCGCCTGGGACTCAATGACACCATAGTTAAGGGGTTGCCGCTGCAGGATTTTATTATTGAAATCGATTTCCCGCTCCCAATCACCTCGATGACGGGAGATATCGGCCGCCAGGGATAAACGCGCAACCTCGGAGAGTTTGTCTTTGCTGCCGTTAAACAACGCAGCAGATTGCTGGGTTTTGCCATTGTAGAGGTAGCTACGAACCAGGCGCTCAATCACTTGGCTATCGTCCGGATGCAACGCCAAGGCTTCTTCCATGACGTTCATGGCCTGCTCATCCAATGAAAGCGCACCCAGGGCATAATAGAGTGTCTCAAACGGATAAATGGATTTTTTACCCAGTTGTTTGACACGATCCTGCAGCCGTGCCAATGCCTCATCGGTACGCTTCAGGTAACGGGCGGCTTTAAAATAGCTATTGATGTAGCCTTCGTTCTTGTCTTCCAGTGTGGAACAAAGGCGATAGTACTCAAACGCCTGCTCATACTCTTCTTTGTCCCAATAAACGTTGGCCAGACTCCATAACGCGGCGGCGTTGGTGGGCTGATAACGCAGGGTGTAGGCTAATAACGCCCGACTGCGTGCAGCCTGGCGATTGTCACTGGACAACTGGTACGCCAACAACTCTGATAACAAAGGGTGAGGTTTCGCACCCGCTTTTTCGATTTCGGATTCCAGGAAATCGATCTGGGCCTGGAAGCGCCCAAGTCGTCCCAGGATATGCGCCTTATCTGCAAGCAAGTTGAGATCGTCCGGAAACTGCTCCAGCAGCTGATCAACCACGCCCAATTCGGTAAGCGGATCGCGGTTATACCTCGATAACGCTCTTTTCGCCTGCAGGGTCAAGCGATGATCGGGATTACGTCCAGCCATTTCTGCAAAGCGTTTATCCGCCAACACCCGATCATGCTTTTCCAGGGCCCCGATCAACAGGAAATAGTCGTCATAAAGATCCGCCTCTGGAAACTGCAGACCTTCAAGTAACTGCGCTTTATCTGCCGGCAGTATGGCCAGGCAACGAGGCCCGGATGAGCGGCATTGCTCGCCCAATTGTTCTATCAGAAACTCCTGCAGCGACGGATAAAAAGGATCACGAATCAGATAAATACCGCGCCGTTGATCGTAGCCAACCACGGCCTGTAGATGCGCGGATTGCGGCGCAACTGTAGAAAGGGTAAAAGGAATACCCCGATCAATAAGGGCAAAGGCAATTTCAGGTTCCAGTTTGAATTCACGGGCAATCCACCCCTGAGCTTCAGCCCAGCGACGCTCGGCATGATTGGGCGTCCCGTCGTAGCAGATTTCCTCCACCACACCCAAATGATCCACTGCTGTTCCCCAATACCGACATAATGCGGTTATTGTGGCTGGCGCACAGGTCATATGATGCTGGCGAACGAAAGGTACCTCAAGAATCCTTTGTTGATGCTGTGAGTTTCGGCGACTTAAATTCTCTCGTACCCGTTTGTAAAAAGGCGATTTCACATCGGACAGAGCAGCATAGGCCGTGTCGATGTCATCCTGTTTGAACGCCAACTCATAGGCTGCCACCGAAAACCCTTCAGACATGGAGCCATCGCCTGCCGGGAGCAACGAAGCTGCACGTTCCACACAGGCTCTTGCCTGATCGAGTTGACCTTCGTCGTAATACAACCGGTAAAGTTGTAGCGCCACCGAAATACTTTCTATTTTGAAAAGATGATGTTGGAGAATGTCGATGGCCGCTGCATTGTCATGCTGCAGGGACTTGAGATGGGCTCCATACTGAATGGATGGGCGATGATGACGCTCCATCAGCGTTTGATTTCTGTCCCAGGCCGCTTCGTATTTATCCTGATCTGCATCCAGGTACACCTGACCCATCAATACTCGCGGGTTCGTCGGGTCCAGAGAAATAGCCTTATCCAGGTAATTCTGCGCAGTTTCCCAGTCACGGTACTGCCCATAAATATCCCCCAGCAGAGCAGACCATTGAGCCTGCAATGCGGTGTCAGCACCGTCCAGTTCACCGTAGGCTTTTGCCACCTGCAGAGCCTGTAACGGGCCCCGGCGATCCAACACTGCCCAAACATAATGATAAATCGCATAGGGATCTGTGTTATCGATGCGCCACAGGCGATATCGACAGGCTAGCGTTTTACGCCGTAATCCCAATCCATTGAACAGCTCGATTCCCGTCAGAAACTGCTGTCGTTGGTGCCAGTGATGATGATCGCCCCAATGCTTCTCAGCCAGATTCAACGCTTGCTGGTATAGATTTTTTGCGATCAGATTGGTGACGGCTTCGGTTTTGATTTGCTGTAATTCAGCGGTCATGGATTTATTTCCTTACACTCTTTCAGACGCCAGCCCCCGCAGGTGACCACAACGCTGAAAACCCCAATTTCTAAAAGTTTAGACAGTCCCCCCGCCCACATAAAACTTAGTAAAGGAAACTGCCAAACAATGAGGTGCAACTGTGCTAGATTTCACATTTTCCCAGGTTCTTGCTGGGGGATAGTGCCATGAACTGAAATGTTATTGAACCAGAAAACTCATGCCATCCCGGGCTACCAGAAAATGGTCCGGTAATGAACGTTGATGCTCTGCCAGCCACTCTTCCATTCCGTGACCAATGTGGGTCAACACCATTGTCTTCGGCTGCAGTTGGTGATCTATCCACAACACATCCTCGATACTGTTGTGGCCCGGCAGATTTTCATCCGGACTGTAGGTGCAATCCAACAGTAACAGATCGAGATTACTGCTTTTCAGGAATTCCAATGAGGTGGGAGGCAGCCCCTTGGTATCCGTTAAATAGGCAAGGCGCTGCCCATTAATGTCAAAGCAATAACCAAAGGTAGGTTTGGAATGAATCAGAGGTATGGGGGTAACCAGTAGCTCACCCAATGAGAAGCAAACGAATTTATTACAGCTTTGAAATTGCAGTATTCCCGGGTGCTTATACAAATCCGCGCAGCCTTGAGTATCAGGAGGTGTGTACACTGGAATTACGCAGTTTTTGCCCCACCGCAGATGAAACAGGCCCTGTACATGGTCGGGATGAAAGTGAGTAAGCAGGATGCCGTCCAAGGTTCCCACGGGAAAGCATTCTGTAATATTGGTCTGCCCCGCATCAATCAAATACCGGGAATTTCCCAGCTCTATTAGCGCGCTGCAAGGGCTGCGACGTAACTCGGGCAGGATCGCTGCCCTTCGGCAGAGTCCACATTCACAACCATACACCGGAAATCCCGCCGCTGCCCCTGTACCCAATAAGGTCAAACGCATACCGGCATGTGTTCCCCTGTCAATATTGTTAAAAGCTGCGAGCCTGCCCGTTCAAGTTTACCACCGTTATCAATACACATAAGACGCGGATGGTCCACTTGAGCGTCAAGTAGATTTGCTCGCTGCAAGCGTTGCTCTAGTGCATGCCCCCGCTCTCGACCTCTGTTTTCAAGACGAGAACGGAGCTGTTCATCACTGGCTGTAATCAGGATTGGTACCAAATCAGGATACCTTTGAGCGGCTTGTCCAAGGTAGGCCCGCGAACCGTTCACCACCACCGACAAGCCGATATCCTGCCAATGATTTATTTCCTGACCAATGCCATAGTTTGCACCATGACTACGCCAGTGCAGGGCGAAGCAACCGGACTCAAGACGCTGATTAAACTCCGCCTCACTTAGTTCAATATGGTTCTCGCCCCCGGCGTTGGCAGCTCGGGTGATGTAGCGATGGGCAAATACAACCCCTGACTCTGGCGGCAGATGGCTGCGGGCATAACGCAGCAGGCTATCCTTCCCCACACCCGAGGCGCCCATCACATAATAAAGATTAGCCATGATCGAACTGAATCTTGTAGACCGGCTCACCGTGAACCCAGACTTGGGAGACTTGGGGTAACCCACCTGGACTGGCAACTGCGATTAAATCCGCCCGCTTTCCCAGAGCGATTTCCCCGCGATCATGTAAGCGGGCAGCCCGCGCCGGGTTGGCCGTAACCAAGCGCACCGCAGACGGCAAATCCAGCACCGACTGCTCTACTATTTTCATTACCGCAACGATTAGTGTGGCAGGGTGATAGTCCGCACACAGACAATCCGCCACACCTTCCTTGATTGCATCGATAGCGCGCATCGAACCGGACTGACTCATGCCACGAATGATGTTGGGAGCACCATATATGGTGGACATCCCAACCGCTTTTGCAGACTGCGCTGCCGCCATAGTAATGGGAAACTCAGAAATATCCGCACCAATACCACTCATGGTAGCGACCCTGACTGGCGAATCGTCATCGTGACTGGCGACTGATATTCCCGCTTTATGGGCTGCCTTAGCCAACGTCTGCATGCGCTGGTAAGCCCCCGTAGCGGCTTCCAGTTTACGCTCCACAATAACGTCCACTTCGTCGTGGCTTTTACGATAAGTGCGGGACAGATAGTCACGATAAGCAGCCAGATCTTTGAACTGGCCTTGTCCCGGCGTGTGATCCATCATGGATATCAAATGCATGGATTGCTCAGACAGCAACTCCAATAGCACCGGCAATCCGGTTTCATCGGTAATTTCGTAGCGACAGTGCACCCTGTTATCCACCAGACCGTGAGGATTCCAAGTGTGGACTGCGCGCGCCACTTGAGCCGCCATGGCATTGTTTCTCACACCCAATTCATCATTGGCAAAAGACAGCGCGTGATAGACGGTTGTGATGCCAGCTGCCGCGTTGCGTTTATCTGCCTGGGCACAGGCAAAATCGAGAGGAAAATGCACATTGGGTCTGGGCTCAACTTCCTTCTCCAAGGCATCGCAATGTAAATCGATCATGCCCGGCATAAGCAGCTGGCCAGCCAGATTCGTTTCCACCGCGTGGCTTATATTTTCCGGACAAATAGCGTTGATGACACCGTCCTCCAGAAGGATCGATGCATCTTCGAGTACTTCATCGGCAAGCACCACTCGTGCATTAGTGAGGTACATTTTCATTGGCATATTCCTCCATAACATTAGACCTGACAGCAGGAACTTTTAACTCCACCAGGGAATCAGCCAGCCGCTCCACCAACTCCGTTTGATGAAAAATGGCCAGCATTGCTACTCCCTGTTGCTTAAGTTTTTCAAGTTGAGCCACCACAAGTTCCGTTGTGTAAGGATCCAGGCTCGCCGTTGGTTCATCCAGAAGCAACAAGCGCGCGCCAAAAACAAAGCCCCGTGCAAGATTTACTCGTTGTTTCTCACCACCGGAGAAGGTGGCTGGTGAAATCCCCCACAATGCCTCAGGCACATTGAGTGCTGCCAGCATGGTTCGCGCCTGTTCCAGCGCATCATGACGCGTCACGCCCTGCACGATCAGAGGCTGAGCCACCACTTCCTCACAGGACTGTCGCGGGAGCACATGCAAGAACTGGGTAACAAACGCAATCTCCTGCCGTCTGATTGCCAGCAAGCAGTGAGGATCCGCCTGCGCGAGATCCACCTCATCATTGGTTGCGGTCCGATATAGGATCTTCCCGGATCCAGCGAGATAGGTACCATAGATGCCTTTAAGCACACTGGATTTTCCAGCACCCGTTGGCCCCACCAAGGCTGTCAATTTACCCGAGAATACGCTCAGGGTTACATCACTGGCAGAAGGGATTCTCTTGTCTTGCTCATGCAGGAAGAAACTTTTGGAAAAGTTATCGACTCTCAGCACCGCTTGCTCAGTCACGCTTAACTCCATAACAACATCATAATAGTTTCAAGGCAGTCATCTATCGCTAAACTCATAGAGCAGACGCCACCAGCCTTTGCGTATAAGGTTGCTGGGGATCTTCCAAAATCTGATCAGTCAAACCACTTTCGATCACATGGCCATATTTCATCACCAGCGTTCGGTCAGCCAGCAAACGGATCACCCCCAAATCATGAGTGACCACAATCATTGCGGTTTTTGACTGCTGTTGTATTTCCAGAATCAGATCGAGAATGGCAGCCTGAACAGACAAGTCAAGACCGGTAGTAACTTCATCCAACAGCAGCAAAGGAGGATTGGTTGCCAACGCTTTTGCAATCTGCACACGTTGCTGCATTCCGCCGGAAAAATTTTTTGGTAACTCATCCATTCGCTCTGGTAACACTTCAGTCCGACGCAGCAAATCAATGGCCCGGTTACGTATTGCGCTGTAATTATAATTACCCGATACCAACAGCCGCTCGGCAATATTGCCACCGGCAGAGATTTCGAAATTAAGACCAAGATGAGGATTCTGATAAACCATGCCGAATTGCTGAGTGGCCAGGTATCGTTGCTGGGCACGATTAAGCTCAAACATAGACAACCCTGTGGGGGATTCCACACCGTAATAGGTTGCTGAACCGCTGGAGGGTACTTCATCAAAGTTCAAGCACTTCACTGCCGTGGATTTACCTGAACCGGATTCCCCCATAATGCCAAGAATCTCCCCGGCATAAAGATCAAAGGAAACATTGCTGGCGGCAACCACGCTGCCACAACGGGGGCAGACATTCGTTTCGTGTTCCGGGCCAGTGAGATCGAAGCATTGGTCACAACCCACACCATAGCGTTTAGACAGGTCACGCACCTCCAGCACTTTATGCATGGCTCTTTTCCTTATCCAAACCGGCTTGAGACCCGACCAACAACTGTTGATTACACCAATCGGCATCAGAACATCGGTATACCGGCTCTGCAGTCGAGGAATCCACGTATTCATCAAGAAAACTGCTACGACAACCACAACGGGCACAGGCTCGACGCTCACCATGTTCGTCGAAAAAGGCTTCTACCCTGAATGGAATATCGTCAAATACAAGGGGCTCAGCATCGGTGTAGGGGGGAACCGCATAGATCTTTTTCTCCCGACCTGCCCCCAGCAGAACCAGCGCTGAAGATTGATTCAACTTCGGCACATCCCAGCGCGGAATAGGTGATGGATCAATCACATAATGATGATTAATCCGCGTTGGATAGCGATGTGACAACGTGATTTCATCGAACTGCACGATATCTTCATAGAGTTTTACCAGTAACCTGGCATAGTCACCCTCACCATGCATTTGCTTGCGCTTATCTTCCGATGCCTCCACCACGACCAAAGGATCCGGATAGGGAACCTGCAATACCAGCAACTGATCTTCACGCAACGGAGCTTCAGGAATCCGATGACGGGACTGAATCAGATCAGCATCCTCCGTTGAGCTAGTCGTATTTACACCCGGGCACGTCATCTCGATAAACTGCCGGAGATTAACCGCGTTGACCGAGTCATCTGAACCCTGATCAATCACTTTCAGGGTGTCACCCGCACCTATCAGGGCCAAGGTAAGTTGTAATCCACCAGTGCCAAACCCCCTCCCCATAGGCATCTCCCGGCTGGAGTAAGGCACCTGATAGCCGGGAATGGCCACGGCTTTCAAAGCCGTTCGACGCACCTCTTTTTTGGCGTACTCATCGAGAAAGCCGAACCGATTTTCTGTGCTCATGACCGCTCCCCATTCATCTTGCCCTGGGTGGTTCGCAAACGATCCATATCCGATTGGAAGGTCACGTAATGCGGCATCTTATAGTGCGTACAGAACCCCATAGAATCGATACCATCCACATGCAACAACACGAATTCAGGATCTTCAGACGGGTTTGTCGGCCCCTGGTCCATGCCAATTTGCAGGGAACGATCCAGGATGGCCATGCTAATAGCCTTCACTTCGTTATGCCCAAAGCAAGCACCGTAACCCAGCGTAAAATATGGCATATCGGCCTTCCCATTACCCTCATACATGGCCACCACTTCACATTCCGTGATTTCAACTTCACCCACTTCCATCGGTCTTCCCGTAACGGGATGTGGCAGCATAACCGGAAGAAAACCCACTCTGAGTTCTGCAATCGTGGGATGAATATCGCCGTAGCCACGCATATTGGAGTAAGCAATGCTGAGCAACGCACCCTGCTCACCCCGTGCCATCGTCGCCAGCGCCGCAGACCTTGGCACCGGAAAGATAAGAGGTTCCCTGGTGATGTCGAAAGCATCCAGGCCTCTGCGCTGTGGATCAGAGGGCGCAATCAGACCCTGCTCCCTAAGCGCATCCAATACTTTAGGGAACGTATCAGGGATCTGATCCAGCGCAAGATCCGTTGTTGATTGAAACCAGTCACGCGTGATGGACTGGAACTGCTCCTCGGATTCATTTAGTAACTCCATTCGCAGTAAGCGCAGATGATAATCCGTATTGGCGCCGAGCACCTGCCCGCCGGGAATATCCTTGAATGCAGAGGAAATCCTGCGAGTAATCCGCATTTGGCGGGTATCCAACACTTCTGTTTCCGTCAACCGGGGCACCGTCGAACGATAAGCGCGCAATATAAAAGCAGCTTCCAAGCTATCACCTTGCGCTTGCTTGATGGCTAACGAGGCAAGCTCCGGATGATAAACCCCACCTTCGGACAACACTCTCTGGTGTAACAAGCGTAACTGATGCTCTATGGTTTCAGTGGCTAGCGGAGTCCCCTCCGCTTGTCGTGCCCGCAGTAACTCACACACCCGTTGACTGGCGGCAATAGCCTGAGCCCCACCTTTGATGGCAACATACCCCATCAGCACACCTCCACTTGGGTGGTTCGGGGTATCCCGACAACAGAAGACTGATCCACCAGCAACATGTCCACGCCCAGAGGAAAGGCAGAGATCCACTGTTGCCGCTGCGACAACCACGCAGGGTCGAGTCCTTCCAGGTCTCGTTGCAGAACACCCTTTACACCAGGGCCCACCATCTTCAATCTGAGATTCCCATCATTCACTGAGGCGACCCGGACAATCAACGTGGCGGACCTTTCCGGACTGGATAGGGTTCCTAACCTGGGATTTAACGCAGGGGCGAGATCACCTCTACACAGTATGAAGTCGGCCTGATCCGAGCTGCTTTTTTGTGCCTGCAACAGGAGCCAGGCATCCAGGTCGAGCAGACAATCATGATCAGACAGCGATACTTCAGCGTCCACAAGGGTTGCCAGTATTGCCAACGTAGCATTCTCACTGCCCGACGCGGGCAAACGCTGCACTTGTCCTGGATACGACATTGCCTGCAATAAAGAGCGATAACACTGCTGCTGTAAAGCCGGGGTCCAGATTGCATCAAGCTCAATCATTGTCGCTCCCTGCATCAGCATCCAGTAAGGAAAAATCGACCCGGGTTTGAGCCAGAATGGATTTCCTTTCTAACTCCGTTTCAAGCTGCAACTGCACACCCATCTCCACCAAATCCAACACACGCTCCCAGCCCGGCAGCCGTCCTGCCAACACAGCATCGCACAACGCAAGGTATTCAACGCGCTCCGCACTGTCATCCATCACCAGTGCCCCACCTTCAGCCATCAATCCTTCCGCTGTGGTGACTGAAACCCGGCACTGTGAAAGTGGAAATTCCCCTAGATAAAAGGCCTCCCCCATGGTGCTGTCACGCAACTTGAGCATGCCCAGTCCGACCTGAGGCACCGCAGTAGGCCGGATAATCCAGTCTGACGGAAAGGTTTCCACCAGCGTTTTCAAATCCTGAGCCGGAACCCGCGTCAACGCAGAAAGCCAGCACTCTCGATCAACTTCATTCATTGTGTTAGATATCTATACAAGTTGGCGTTTTTTAAAATCTGGTTACATGGTTTTATTGCGAAGCTTTTGTGAAATCACTTCCAGTGTCACCACCGTGATGAATATAACCAACAAGATTGTGGTGACATGGCCATAGTCGAACAAATCCCAACGGCCTTTCAGTTCCATACCAATACCCCCCGCTCCCACTATCCCCAGCACCGTCGCAGTACGGATATTTCGCTCAAAAATGTACTGCACATAAGCAATCCAGGCTGGCAACACATGGGGTATCACAGCGAAGCGCAACACTTTTACTGCGCTAGCGCCGGACGCCTTTAACGCCAATTGCGGACCAGGCGGTGCATTCTCTATTTCGTCGGCAAAGAATTTACCCAGTACCCCACTGGTGTGAATCGCCAGTGCCAGTACTCCGGCAATGGTTCCGAATCCATACATCAATACAAGGAACAGGGCCACAATCAACTCCGGCATTGCGCGGTGAAAGCTCAACCACACCCTTGCCAGGGTGTACACAAGCTTATGAGGCGTGTAGTTGCGGCTGGACAAAATGCCCAATGGCAACGCAATCATTGCTGATATGACGGTGCCCCAGAATCCCATTTCGATGGTTTCCCACATACGCAGCAACACCCGGGAGAGATAACCTAATGGCTCTACCAGAAACTCCGCTTTCTCCACTTGCCAGGTATCAGTGAGCGCATCGTAATTACGCTCTTCCGCCACTTCGACTGTAGCAAGCCAGGGTAAGTTATCCCGATCAAAATTTTCCAGGCGGTTTACCGGTGTACGTTCGGAAATCTGCAGCGGGAAAGCCTGCTTGCCAAAACGTATGGCGCCATCGAGAACCGGCGATTCGCCTATGCCGATAACGGACAACGCTGCCTGACTGGTTTCCACCAAAGCCCGATCCATCTCCGTATTGTGCGCAGACCACGACAACAGTACAAAAGCCATCATCAACACCAGGATGTTGCGAGGTGTAACGGTCCGATGTAATTCCCATTGCTCCCAGGATCGCGCTGATTGCTGCGTGCTCATGCCGCCTCCATCTGGGGTGCACTCTTTCGTTTACTTACCCTGGGCTTGATTGCTTCATACAGTTCACTTTGGATCGCAGAGTCCATTGCTTCCGGTGAACCATCGTAGAACACTTTGCCATCCCTTAATGCCACTACCCGATCCGCAAACTCCAGGGCATAGTCAATCTGGTGCAATGTGCAAACCACAGTAGCATCATGCAAACGCGCTGCGGACTTCAGGTTATTCAACACACCACGACTCATGGTGGGATCAAGGCTGGCCACGGGCTCATCAGCCAGCACGACTTTGGGTTCGCACATAAAAGCCCGGGCTATGGCAACTCTCTGTTGCTGACCACCTGATAGCTCAGATGCACGTCGATAAAGGTGCTTTTCCTCCAAACCCACCTCCTGTAACAAACGGCAGGCTTTTCTCTGTTGATCCTTGGGGAAAAATTTAATCAGGCTGTACCAGAAATTCACTTGCGGTAAAACACCAGACAGCACGTTGTGCAACACAGACAATCTCGGCACCAGATATAGCTGTTGGTGGATCATGCCGATTTCCCTCTGAATAGCTGTACGGCTCTTTTTGTCGAGTTCAATCCCGCCCACATGAACAGAGCCACATGTTGGCTCAACAACGCCATTCACCATGTTCATGAGGGTGGACTTTCCAGCACCGGATGGACCCAGGAGCACGCAAAACTCGCCCTTTCTAACATGAAGCGATACGCCATCAACGGCTTTCGTACCATCATCATAAACACGGCTAACGTTACTGAGCTTTAACATGTGGCATCTCCTTGATCAGCGCTGACCGGCCTTATCGATCATTTCGGCCTTAACCTGATCAGTGACCGCAGACAATTTGGACAAGGCGTCAAAAATTTTCTTCACATGAAAATCCGTGTCATAGCGGTCCACTTTTTTACCGCCATAACCTCGAATCATCTCTGGATCGATTTTCGTATGAATTTCACTGAATGCCTTGCGCAATTTCGCTTTCATTTCATCCGACAGCCCGCGGTTCATCGCCATTGGAGGGTTGGGAATAGGCTGCGACTTAGCCAGAGATCCGAAACGCTGGGCATCAATTGCCCCCACGCTCACAGCCTTGCCAAAAGAGTTATAGGAAGCGGCGGCTGCATCGACTTTACCTTCAGCCAAAGCCGCCAGCGATGCGGAATGTGAACCCGCAATAATAATCTTCTTAAGGTCTTTAACCGGATCAACCCCATCAGCTATCAACATGGCAACCGGAAAGTTGAATGAGGAAGTGGAGCTGGGACTACCAAACGCCATGCTTTTTCCTTTCAGGTCAGCGATGGTTTTGATACCACTGTCCTTGGCGACAAAAATTCCGGAATAATAGGAAGCATCACCATCCAGCACATCAACTGCCAGCAGATCCACACCGCATTTTTCGTTAGCCTGGCCAAAAGTCACCGCGCCGTACCAGGCGATATCGGTCTGATCATTACACATTCCCTCCACCACCGCGGCATAACTGGCGCCCGCCTTAAGATCAAAATGGATACCATAATGCTTGGTGATACCATTAAACACCGGCGCATAATCCATCGTGATATCATTAGATCCAGTATCTGTGGGCACCATCAGCACTCTCAATGGATGTTCCTTTGACCCGTCCCCCAACGAACCTGCCATTACAGCCGGCGTAAGTGTCAGCATTGCGGCAGCAGCCAGCAACCATCGTTTAATTTTCATGTTTACTCCTCTGTCTTAACGTTTTAATTGATCAAGGTTGAATAGAAAGTTGAGCAGCATCCCCCCGGAATCGTGTGACCACGTACTCAACCGGCGTTTGACATTCTTGTGACACATTGACGCTCTTCACCCGTAGCACGGGCAGATTTTTAGGCATATTCAAAACACGGGCATCTTCGGCTTCAGGCAGCGCGGTACTAATCAGTGATTGTTTACGCTGTAACTTGATGTTGAAGTGGCTTTCCAGAAAAAGATGGAGAGAACCTCCATGATAGTGATCAAATACCCATTCATATTTCGGAAAAGGCAAATAATGGGAAATCACACAGAAAGGCTTGGCATCGACTGATCGCAGGGTTTCCAGGAATACCACCTGATCTCCCGACTCAAGCTGCAGATGCTCTGCAACACCACCCTGGGCTGTAATGATCTGCTTGCGAATCACTTTGCTGTCGGTGGTAACACCCAGTGTTTCGAGGTTCTCTGTAAAACGTGTACGCTGCCCGATACAATAATCTATGGTTGGCGCCAGGACGCATACGCCCCGCCCATGTTGGCGCTCAACAATGCCATCCACAACCAACTCATCCACTGCCCGTCTCAATGTATGTCGATTCACATTGTAGCGAGCCGCCAGCTCAGACTCGGATGGCAGCATCTCCCCCGCCCGGTAGAAGCTTTGAATATCCCGACGCAGGGCAACGCTGATCTGTATATATACCGGTAGGGATCCGGCACCACGCTGGATTGGACGTACAGACATCTAGATAACCTCGTTGTAATGAGGCTCACTCTAGAGATTGATTGTTACAGAATGCAGTATGATTTGGTTTCAGTTGTATGAAATCAGGACAGATCAATCCAGGCAGCCACCAGTGGACGGTTTACCCGCACTATTTGGTGGCCTGCCTTAACAGCATCTCTTTACCTATGGCTGGCAGCTCTGAGCGTTGAAAGGCTTTTCCATTCCAGTATATAACCCGGATACTGTCCATATGCTCGGGATCAAATTGTACGCGCAACCGGTTGGGATGCCCTGCCGGGTCCAGTTCGAGCACTTCAATAGAAATCGACTCAGTATGTACTTGAAACCCAGGCTCCAGGGGTTGCCGCGACAAATCCCGCACCGTTTGCTCAAACTCATTCACCATCCCGTGCTCAGACTCAATAATCAGCACGGACGCACTGACACGCTGAATAATAAACTTCATCGGATCGGAAGAAATCAACCACAGCTTCTCCGCTACAGTCTGTTTGTGGGCGAAGCGCATTGGCGTAGTAGCCAGTGCAATGGGCATACTCACACCAAACAGCAGCACTCTTTCCCGGTTGCTCTCGATGGGAATTGTTTGAGTTGCCTGCAGGCCCATTAACCGGCTCCAGACCTGAGGACTGTAACTGAACAACGGCATCAACAGAGGCGACAGGATTAAGTGGATGGCAAACAGAGCATAGGCCCCGAAGCGAATAACTCTGGATGTTATCTGGTGCAGAGTAACCGCCTCGAACAGCATACCCAACAATGCCGACGCCCCAATCCCCACCATCATCAAATTGCGATCAGCAGGAATAGTCGAACTAACCGGTCCCGCCGCCAACAGGCACCCCAACGCCCAAAAACGTGCTTCAGGAGACCGCTTCAAAAGCGGCAGCAACACCAGGAACACCAAAGCGACAAAAAACAGAGAAAACAAAGAAAAAATCACCATGCCTTTTGGATTGAAACCAAACACATCGGCAGGTATCAAGCCAAACTGGGCAAACAACAGTACGGGAATTCTTTCCCAAACCTTACTCAGAAAAATCAGTGGGGACTCAAGGGGGTCAATATAATTAGTGTCTGAGTTGTCGGCGCCAAAATTGCCAAGTTTATAGAGCAGCCACCATGCAATGCTTATCACCACATATGGCCAGAGTGCTATGAGTGCCTTCCCGGGCCCGGCCTTGTCTGCCATCAGGGCGTATGCGCCTAGGTAGGCGCAAGTGCTGATGCCCAGTTCTCCACTGAACAAACTGCACAACAACCAGAAGAGACTGACCAGCAAGGTGCGCAACCCGCCTGTATCCCGCCAATCCAGGTACCATAACAGACACAGCACGCCAAACAGGCTGGCCATAATTGCATTGCGGTTGGCCACCCAACTCAAACTCAGACCGTGCGTGCTATCCCATAGATAAACGGCCAACGCACCAGCCACTGCCAAAGGAGACATCTGCATTCGGCTATACAGGCGCTGCAGTGCCGCCCCCAGCCCCAGATACAAAACAAGACTGTGGACATGCATCATCAGCGCTGAATTCCGCCATAACTGATGGTCCAACCAATGGCTCAGCTCTGCGAGCGGACGCCAAAACTGGTAGCGGAAACCCTCATAGGTCCACCACGGAATCACCCCTCGATCGATTAATACTTGGGTACGTTCCGGAGAGGCATCAACCCAGGAGAACAATCCAAATAAAGACCAGTCATTAGCAGGTGGAATATCGATATCAGGATGCAGCAAAGCGTAATGAATGTAATCATCCCCTAACCAGCCGGAGAAAAGGGCAGGCAGAGTCAGCACGATAGTAATGACCACCAGCGCCCAGTAGGGGAAATATTGTAACCTGTTCAGGTATACCATAGAGCCACGCCGCTTCTCTTGCCGTAAACCGATTAAGCTACCTGTTCAGTGTCTTTGCCACTGTATAACGTTGTGAAGGGCAATTTGAAAGGATGCCGCTTTCCGTTCAGCAACCAACCTATAAAAGTAGAACGTACCAGTAGGTGATAACTCAACACACTTAACGACAAGGTCATGATCAGGACCAGGGAGAACTTAATTTCACGCGCTATCGGCCAATGCTCTATCAACATCGGTACCGCGACCGTTATCGGCAAATGTATCAGGTAAACCCAATAAGACGCTTCTGAAAGGTAACGGGCCAACCGACTGAAATGATCACACAAACACCTATAAAGCGCCAAGACAAACCAGCACACAAAGGCATAGTAACCACCCAGAAAAAAAGCACCATACCAAACCAGCGCACCGGGATTTTCCTGATCTTCTTGCACATGCACAGAAACGGTAACAACGAACAAAACCAACATCACCAGCGCGATGGCAAGCTTGCTTCCCCATCGGGTAATACTGTCAAAGAATGCCTCACGCAAATGATATGCAACCATGCCCGTTGCAAAGTAAAAGGCATACATCAGGAATACTTTATTATCCAAACCCAAGCCTACGGGCGCATCCAGCACATAACTGCCGGAGTAAACATGGATCAATGCAATGCACACCGCCAACCCCCAGGGCAGCCAGGGCGCAATCCGCATAGCTCGTCCATCAGAAAAGATGCGATTCATCAGCCACTGCAGCGGCAGTGCAGCAAACAAGCCGGCCACCAGAAAGAACACCTGCATACGGAAGCTGTGTATAAAATTGATCAGTATGGAATACCCCTGATGGGTGCCCTCTGACTTATAAGGCCATAATTCCCCGGGCGGCATATTGTCATAGCTCCCAGCAGCATGCAGGACAATACCCAGCAACATCATGTGAGATCTGAGCTGATCAAGAAAATGAATTCGCCGGTCCATATGGCACAACCCCCAGGGAACATCCTATATTTCAATCAAATTACTGATTTTAAAGAATCAAATTTACCGCGCAGGTACTTTGCGGCCAACAGTAACAAATATCTGCTGAGCGCGTATTATGACTAACCAGATGTACTGATTACAGCGCTGAATTGTACAGCTTGTGTTTCAAAGGCTGTTGCAGCCACTTCACAGAAGTGTCATATTTTGCTGCGTAAGCGTCGGGACACTCCATCAACTAACATATTCAAAACGGCGGTGACGATTATCAAGAGAAATGCCCGCTCATATCGAATCTCTTCAAACGCTGAGTCAATATAGAATCCCAAGGTAGCCACCCCAAGAATACCCATGATCGCACTTTCCCGCAGAATCACTTCCCATCGATAAAACAGAAACGCCAGCATGGCTGGAAATCTTCTGGGTGTTTCAACGTACGCATAGAAAGCAACACCTGTGGGATCATCCGGGCGCCTCACACGGTTTCGATATTCCACGTCACTGGCATTGGCCACCAGGAACGCAATCAAGCCGCCATTGTGCAAGGCAAGTGCAAACACCACCGGCAAACCCGAAGGGCCAAGCAATAACAGAAGAACATAGGCCAGTACCATCTCAGGGGTGCAACGCAACACCAACAAAACAAACCGGCCCGGCCAGCGCATAATCGACCCGGCCAGCACCTGAGTCGCCATCGGATAAGCAACCAATACCAACAGCCCCGTCAAAACCACGGCCACCTGGGTTAATAACAGGGTCTGCCACAATCCCGGCCATATCTGCGAATCAAACATCATGACCAGCCAGTTCCGGAAGCCCTCCCAATCCCCATCCAATAGCACGCTGGGCCATATATCCCGGGAGACAAATTGCCATAACGAGCCACCGCCCTGGAAGCCAACGGTGTCGGGCAGCATCCAAATCGCAGCAACGATGTAAGGCACAATCAACCAACGGCGCAACCAGAAACGGATCGAGGCAATCAATAGCAAAAACGCCCACAGCAACGCGCCGGCCTCGCTGTATTGGCCTTGCTTGAACGCGGTCTCCAGGTGAAACCCCAGTGTCGGCAAGCCTATAAAGCCCAGAATTGCACTGGAACGCAGCGCACATTCAAACCGGTAACGGGTGTAACTCAGTAATGCAGGCCAGGACTGGGGAATCAGGGTGTAACTAAAGCGTTTGACCAGCCCAACTGAAGAAGCAATAGTTTGAGCGGGTTGCTGAGATTGCTGATGAAAGATCTCCGCAAATACTTTGGCAAACACACCGGTAAAAGGCACCATGATGGCTAACAGCCCCGTCAGCGGGCTGATGCCATACAGTTGCATGAAGATAAGCCCCCAAAATAGTTCGTGCACGGAACGCACGGAGGCACACAACAATCGGACAGGCCGCCAATCAAAGACCAGGGCCAATAGTAATCCCAGAGGCGCTGCCACTGTGATAGCCAGCAACGCAAACGCCACCGTCTGCAACAGCGCGTTCAACAAGGATGGTAAATCCGCCCAGCCTGGGGTCAGAAGCCCCCAACCGATCCGCGCCAGCTCCTGCCACGGATCAACGGGGTACACCTGAAAATCCACAAAGAATAATGCGAGCAAAGCGGCCGCCATCATGGCCAGGCAAACAGTATTCAACCGGCGCGCACTGGAAGGCTGGAATTTCATGAGGTGCGGATTACCCACCCATCATTTTTGGTAACCGGTGCATTATGATCAAGGGGGGATTCAGTCTGGGTATAGAGCTCATCAAGCTGATCACAGCTCAATGCTTTAACCGGTGAATCGCAACAAAGCCTGCCATCGCGCAGCACCAGCACCCGGTCAAAGTGCTCCAGTGCGAGCTGGCGGTTGTGCAAACTGATCACGGCCGTTTCATGTTGTTGCAGCACATAAGCCAACAGGGACTGCGCCTGCACAGGATCGATAGACGAAACCGGTTCGTCTCCAAGAAAAACCGGCTGGTGCCGATACAGGGCTCGGCCGAGGGCAACCCGTTGCCGCTGGCCCCCGGACAAACGGTCCACTGAGTGCCACAATTTATCGTCCAACCCCAGTGTCTGCACAATCTGTGATATTTCTGCAACGCCCGTGCGCAAGGGGCGCACCAGATTCCAAAGAGCTGCAATCGTACTGACCCGGTCCAGCCCGCCCATAAATATATTGTGGTAAACCGAAAGCAAATCAACCAAACCACCACCCTGAGGTTGCAGCGCACTTAATGCGGATTGCTGCTCATACAGGACAGTCAGTAACGTTGATTTCCCTGCCCCGGACGGCCCCAGCAGAGCGACCTTCTCCCCACGACTAATCGTCAGCGTGATGTCATCCAGCACCGGGGTTGAACCGTAGCGGAATGTGAATCCATTCAGTTCAAACAGGCTCTCATTCATCCAGCAGTCCGATGGCTTTGGCCGTCGCCTCGATCGGCGCATAATCCGCATTGCTGGCCGGCACAAAACTTTGCCGCGGGAAGCTGGCCAGCAAATCCGGATCTTTCATATTCAACAGTGCTTCGCGTACTTTTGATTTGAACCCGTTACCAAAATGTTGGTCCACATCGCCCCGCACTGTCCATTGATAGTCTGGATAGGTGGGTGTGGTCCAGATTACCTGAACCTTCGAGAGATCTATTTTTCCAGCCGCCAATTCACTATCCCATACGCTGTAATTCACCGCACCTACCTGATAGGCACCAGCCTGCACCTGAGCGATCGTGCGGCTGTGGTCACCGGAGAAACCGACCCGGGAGAACACCGCTTCCGGCGCTGCCTTGAAGTGTTCGCGCAGATAGAACTCCGGCATTAAACGACCGGACGTGGAACCTTTGGAGCCAAAGGTAAAAGTCATCCCTTTGAGTTCGGACGGCAATGCTGCAGACGGCTGCAGGGCCGCCGATTTATGGGCAATAAAGTAGGATTTGAAGAACTGGTCTTCATAACCCTGGGCCAGAGCTTCCGAACCCGGCACCAAACGCCGTGCCTGTACCCCCGACAAACCACCGAACCAGGCCAGTTGCACCTGATTATTGCGGAATGCGGTGATGGCAGCAGCGTAGGATTTTACCGGAATGTATTGAACCTCAACGCCAAGCTCTTTTGCCAGATAGTCCGCCACTTTGCCAAAACGCTGTTGCAGATGGGATTCATCCTGATCAGGTATGGCAGTGAAAACAAACGCATCAGCCCGGACCAACAATGGCACCCATAAAAGCAACACACACCAAAAACGGATTATTGGCATCTCGACACTACCTCTTGCATATCATTAATGAATCAGCGGACCCGGCCAGAAAGTCCTGCACCGCCTGCCTATCCCCCCGGAACACCACCAGCTCCTTGCGCTTGCCGATCTGATAGTCGTACATGGGGTCATAGTATTCCACCAGCAGGAATCGAATCAGGTCTCGATGCTGGCTGGGATCACCTTGTCTGTGGGCCGCAAGGGCGGCTTCCAACAACACACTGATTTCCTTGTAGCGCACACCACCCAGTCGCTTGCGCACCCGGTACAATGATTTGGTGAGATCTTCTGCGAAGGCTTCAAAACCTGCTTCTTCACCTAAAAACTGTTGCCATTCCTGGAGTTTTATCAGTATGTAATTGCGGTAGCTGTGTTCGATGCGCTCCTCCAGGCTTGCCTCCAGAAACACCACCGGAGCCTGCCCCATCGCCTGAGACAAAACAGGTGGCAGGGAACACCGCCCGATCAATCGGCTCTCATCTTCAAATAGAATCGGTAATCCGGCTTCCTGTGCCTGCTGATTCGCTTTCAACATCGCAACCGCCACACCATTTTCAAAATTCAGCTGGGTCGGTTGTCCGCCCGGGCGACGACCAAACGCAGAGCCCCGGTGATGGGCAATAGCTTCCAGATCCACTGCGTTGGGCCGTGACTCGATCAGCGACGTTTTATTGCAACCGGTACGACCACCCAGTACCAACAACGGGCTATCCGCACAGAGTCGCTCAAATTCGTCCAGCAGAAACCGGCGCAATGCCTTATAGCCGCCACCGATTCTTGGAAAATCACAGCCGGCCTCACGCATCCAGTCCTGACAAATCTGGCTACGCAATCCGCCCCGCCAGCAATAGAGATAACCGTTGGGATGACGCTCCGCAAAATCCACCCAGGCTGCCGTACGCTCAGCCTGCTTCTCACTGTCTACCAGCTTTCGACCCAGTTCGATAGCCGCTTCCTGGCCGTGCTGTTTGTAACAGGTCCCCACCTTGGCCCTTTCTTCGTTGGTCATCAACGGCAAACTGACACTGGTGGGAAACGCGCCCCTTTCAAATTCAACGGGCGCGCGGGTATCGATCAGCGGAATATCATTCAGGAAAATCTGCAGGAAATCCCCGCTATCAGGCTTGGCATCCGGACGACTCACAACACTTCCACCCAATGGTCGCCACCCGCAGCTTTTAATGCTCCGATGCTTTGCGCATACAGCCCCTGCTCCGCCAACATCGCCTCCAACGCATTCGCCTGCTTCGGATGTACAGCAATCAGCAAGCCACCACTGGTCTGGGGGTCACTGAGAAGATTTCGCCTGGATTCATCCATAGAGGCCAGCTTGTGCCCATAACTCTCCAGATTGCGGCCAGTGCCGCCAGGCACACAACCCAGCGCGAGATACTCAAGGGCTTCAGGAATCACCGGTACACGATCGAACAGTATGGAGCCCAGTACACCACTGCCTTCACAGAGTTCCAATAAATGCCCCATCAACCCAAACCCCGTGACGTCAGTCAGGGCCGATACCCCCTCCAGCTTGGCTACCTGGGCACCCACCCGATTCAGCTGGCACATGATATCCCGGGCTATATGAGTGTGTTCACCCTTCAGTTTCTTCTGTTTCTGCGCCGTGGTCAGGATACCAATACCCAAGGGTTTGGTAAGGTAAAGCTTGTCCCCCGCCCTTGCAGCGTTATTCTGTTTCAAATGCTCACGCTGGGTGAGTCCGGTTACTGCCAAACCGAAGATGGGTTCCGGCGCATCAATACTGTGTCCCCCTGCTAACGGGATTCCCGCATCCGCACAGGCCTGGCGGCCTCCATCCACGACCCGCTGGGCAATATCGGCACCAAGCAGGTTCACCGGCCATCCCAGAATCGCGATCGCCATCAAGGGTTGCCCGCCCATTGCGTAGATATCACTGATGGCGTTGGTGGCCGCAATCCGCCCAAAATCAAACGGATCATCGACGATCGGCATGAAGAAGTCCGTGGTACTGAGCACAACCTGTCCGTCACCCAGATCGTAGGCCGCCGCATCGTCCTTACTGCTGTTACCCACCAATAGCTGAGGAAATTCCGGTAATTTCAGCTGGGAAACCAGAATCTGATCCAACACCTTGGGAGAAATTTTGCAGCCACAACCCGCGCCATGACTGAATTCTGTCAGGCGAATGGGGAAATTGGTCATGCCTTGGCCTCCTAATGTAAACTGGAGAGCAATGATACGGGTTGAGGGGAATTTTGTCAGCGCGCAATTGGTCAACCGCAATTACTTTTCGGCGTGCCTTTGTGACATCAATTCTACGTCAACGCAGAATTTTTCTCTTATTGACCAGCGACAAAGGAAACGGCTTATGCACGCCAAAACAGCACTAGTTCCCATTGCCGAAGGCTCTGAGGATATCGAAACGGTTTGTATTATCGACGTCTTGCGAAGAGCAGGTGTGGAGGTAACCGTTGCCAGCGCTATGGGGACAGAAAGCCTGGAAATTACCGCCGCCAGAAAAACCCGTATCGTCGCGGATACCCACATCAACCAGTGCCTTGATCAGACTTATGACCTGATCGCGTTGCCGGGCGGGCTTCCCGGAGCCGAACATCTGCGTGACTGCGCGGCCCTGATTGAGTTACTGAGTTTACAGAAATCCAGCGGACGTTGGTTCGCTGCTATCTGCGCAAGTCCGGCCGTTGTATTTGCCAGTCATCGGCTGGAAAGTGATGTGGCAACCACCGCCCACCCGGGCTTCACCAACAAGCTGACCCGATTTCGCGACGCTCGGGTAGTGGTGGACAAAAACTGCATCACCAGTCAAGGGCCGGGAACCGCTCTGGAATTTTCCCTTGCCCTGGTGGAGGCACTGCTCGGCCCGGAGAAACGGACCGAGGTGGCAGCCCCTATGGTCCTGTGAACCACTTACTGCGCTTCGGGATCGCAATTCCAGCAGATATCCACCAGGCTACGTTTCTCTACATCAAGCGGCCCCGGATAGAACCGGGTTTCTCCCAATTGCAACGGCTGCATCGGAAGGTAGCGGCGGGATTCCCAGTCATACCACTGCCACAGCATATTGTCGGGGTCCACAGCGCTGTCAAACGAGATACTTAATCGGGTTGGGCTCCCATCCATCTGCTCCAGCACCGACACCGTCATGTCCCCGGATTGAAAGACATCCCCCACTCGATAGTGGAAGCTCGATTCCGTCATCAACCCCTGCAGCATCTGCACATAATGTGCTTCTGAAAATGCAGGAACACCCCCTTGCAGGTCGGTAATCTTCGCATCAATGGTTAACGGCAAACCCACCGGTGCATGCAACTCGAATGCCCTGTTCCCCTTGCGGGTCAGGTAGAACGAGGTCATACCCGGCGCCACAGAGTTCATCGAATTCGGCACCAGACCGTATTCGTAAAACCACGAAAAGGGCAAGTAAAACTCGCGGATTGTGGCGCGACTGTTGACCACCACCAGAGAGCGATTCCCGTTAGATGCGAGCAACGCTTTCTCAACACTTTGATATTGCATATCGCCGGCACGAACAACCGGTAACAGAGTGGAGCTTACGGCAAACGACATCACAGACGGTATGACAAAGTGCACAGCAATTACCACCTGAGCGAAGAGTCGCGTCATGCGACTCCGTTCCAAATTCATCATCTCATGCAGCCAGAGCGACAGCACCCAGAAAAACCCCAGGGAGATAAATACCCCACTTCGAGAGCTTCCGGTGATCAACGCCGACGCTGGCACTGCTGCCAGAATGGAACCCATCAACATGAACCGAACCAAAGCATTGCGTCGCAGTAAAGGCAGGATCAAATAAATGCCCAGCAACGCCACTGCGGCACAAATAAGCGCAGCCCAAATGCGCAAGGACGGATTCAATGAGGGAATAAAACCATCAATCCCCGTGATCATGCTAGCCAACAAGACCGGCAGCGTCGACACCAAAGAAGATACAAATTCAACGGGAGAACCCACCGGATCAAGGTATAAGCCGATGCCACTGGCACCGTACCCCAAAGAGCTGTAGAGCAACCGCCACGTGACCACCAATAACAGGTAGGGCAAGAGCGACAAGGCAGTGCTGCGCAATGATGCTCTCTCTACAAACAGCAGGTACGCGAATAAGTATCCCGCCAAACCAATCCCCGCCTCGGCCGAGAGCAAGCTCACAAAAAGCATGCCCAATGACAGCAACAGAAACCTGACCTGATTCTGCTGCCGCCAGGCAATGAACTGCTCTAACGCAAAGGTACCCGCCGCGCCGGCGATAAAGACATTACGCGCGGCCACCCAGCTGAAGTTAACAAAATGGCTATAATCCACCACCACGAACAAGGTTCCCAGCACGGCAACGGATGCCCGGGGTGACAGTTTCCAACACAACCTATAGGTACAGTAACCAAGCAACAGCAAGTACACCAGACTGTGCAGCATCTGAAACGGCAACCAGTTCGGCGCAATGCGGTAATCAAGCCAATGGGTGAATGCAGAAACCGGACGCAGTGGATTCATCTTCGGCGCTGACGCCGCCCACCAGGGGAGATTGCCATAATCCTTATACGCCTGTACCGTCTCTGCTGGAGGCGAGTAAAAATGGAACGCTTGCAACAGCCCCTGCGTGACACTCTTGTCAGGGTCAGCAAGAATCATCCCTTTTTCAAATAACGTTTTCCCGCCAACTATATTGGCCCGAATCAAATAATCGTCGGTAGACAGCGAATTAAACGGCATGGGCATATGGGTTAACACCACCATAAGCAAAACAACCGCCAGCCCCATGCGATAAGACAGATTCATTCGACGCAACAGCCCTGTAGATTGATTCAACGGCTGTACTTCTGTAACCAATTCACCCCCCAATAATCATCGTTCCCCACGAGTTCCGGCCGCTAAAAACAGGTTCATGCGGACATGGCGGCCGGCAAGTCACCGTGACTTGGCCCGGGTTTAATTCCTTGGCTCTCGATTCGCATTGATAACTGTTCTACCAAGTCATCCATCCCCTCGTCAGAGATCAATGTCTTGTTCACAGACCATACAACCTCGGTACAGTTCTCGTTTGTCATCGTCAGCACAACAAGTGGCGCGCCCAACGGCGAGGCAGGAATACCAAACGCCGTCTGCGCCTGGAAATACTCCGCAGAAAAGTCGGCCAGATTGATATTGCCCATGTGAGACGTGGTCCCACTGCATCGGAATCGCGGGTTAGAAAAACGTTTCTTCATGGCCCACTTTTCCACGCAATGCAGTAGCATTAGGGGGAAAACAAAGGTCAATTTCGATGTGAGCGAATTGATGGCTATGGGGAGTTCCTGCTTTTCTCCCATGACTTTCTTGATCTTCTTTAACAGGTGGCGCTCGCTGTCATCTGGCTCGATATCCATTCTGAGCAGCCCCACCATATTCGCCATGGTACGCTCACCCGGAGCATGCCGGCGCAAGTTTACCGGCATGTGGATACGCACTGAACCAGCGCCGTCGCCTCTGGCCAAAGCCGATATGGCCAGAATCGATTTGAGTAGAATTTTCTTATCGCTACCCGGCATGGTGACTCTACGCCAGTGACGGGACCGATCTAAATTGTTCCGGTCAATCGCAGGCAGCTTGTAAGGAAACGGCGCATTCGTCACTGTCGGCGGAATAGCATCGAGATTACCGTGGGGCAATTTTTCCATAACCAGTTTTGAGTTAAAATGCTCGGGCGTTTCCCGTTTCAAAACCTTGAAAAAAGCCCTGGCAAATTCCACCAGACCAACCCCATCAGTGGCCGCGTGATGGACCCTGAAAACCAGAAAGGTGTGACGTCCAATCACCTGCACAATCTCAGCCACAGGCCCTTCAATCAAATCCAGCGGTGTATCAATAAAATCCGATGCTTTATGACACTGGCCATCCCAATCCCGATGAATGGTTCGCACAGCGGGGAGTGGCCCGGTATCAGACCAGTATTTGGCAATCCAGAAGCCTCTGAGACGAGCTTTCAAAATGGGACAATAACGTACCACGTCTTTCACAGCGTCTTTCATCTTGTGCTCAGGAATCTTGCCCACACCTTTTACCACCAAGTGACAACCTATCTGGTTTGGGTGGCTTTTTCGGTAGCCGGTAGCGGCATAAGACAAATCCGCAAGGGATAATCTACGAACAAACGACATCATTCACGACTCATATACCAAGCATCGTCTTCGCCACTGCCAACAGGGAAGTGGCCACCAATCCCAAGCAGGTCTGCCTCCGGTTGCACAAATAAGGTCCCTCTGTAGCGCCGACCAAGCCAATGCCTAACTGGTTGAAAATCCGGGTTTTCTTTAATCTTCTGAAACACAGGGCCGCAGCCCACTGATACATAATACGTTTTATGTATCATCATCTCAAGCAGGATTTCCCAATCCTTACCGTTGACGCAAAGCCATCGGGCACAGGGCAGCAGTACAAAGGGGTAATGACGTTATCAACGGGTTTATAGCCTACCGCCCAACACATTCCTGCTGCTGGACGATAAAGCCTGGTCTTAGGTATTTTGGGTGATGAACAATACCGGCAGCGGTAGAGGGCCTGGATTTTCCACAGCGAAATGTGCTACTTCTTTAGCGACTTCCTAATTCCGTTGTGTTGTTCACTATGAATATCTGGGCTATCGACAAAGATGTCAGCATCAAGCATGTACTCTTGTTGCTAAACAATCACCTCGGGGAAGGCTCGTTCAAGCTGGACGCAACGAGCAATGTACACGCCAAAGCCGTTTATCTTGAACATCCCGATGATCCGGGCTGCAGAGCCTATCTGTTCACAACGGGACAGGAAGCAGACCGTTACGGTCTGCACCTTGAATACCCGGAGTCCACCGTCAACAGCAATCTGATTGATGCTTATGAAAACCTGAAGCTCGTACCCCTGCTGAATATCCTGGCAGTGCACTTTGATATCAGTGAACTCAAGAACCTGGATTTGCTGGGCTAGTCCCTCAGTCCGCGATCCGCATCTTCAGCACCGGGCCCCAGGGGCTGCCCGTAACTGAATTCCACATAATTCCCAGAAGGATCTTTGACACCGCAATAGTAACCAACTGGATAGGGGTCCTCCCGCGGCGGCCAGATTAATACCCCGTCCTCCCTGGCCATATCAGCAATACGATCCACCTCATCTCGCGATGCCATCGCAAAGCCAAGGTGGGCGTAATCCGGTTCGTTGTGCTGCACCGGTTGCCCACCCACCATTAGCACAAAGATCATCTCCTGCTCCCTGCCGACTTCAGCCATCCAGCAAATGTGGCGGTTATCCCGCTCGTGAATAACCTTCATGCCGCAATAGCGCTGGTAGAAATCCACGCTGGCCTCCATGTCCACCACATGCAGGGCAACATGTGTCAAATTCGCTTTCATCGATCAAATCCTATGAATCTCTGCAGTATGGACTGTAATTCGTCCACACTCATATCTATGTGTTCCACTACCCGTCCATACAGCATGACTGTTGGCACATTGCGTCCACCCAATTCTTGCTGGGTTTGCTGGAGGCAATACAACACCACCCGCTCACGACGGGTCAGTCCATCCCGCACGTCCGGCAGGTAATCCCGGGGATCAGGTTGATCTTCCATCAGCATTCTCCTGTATTTCTCCTGCGTGGTACCAACACTATACCAGACAATACTGTATAAATTACCAGATGAACTGATAGTGTCTCTATGCCACTATCAGTTCATGCACAGCGTGGGATTCACGCTGGCAACCACGGCGGCAGATGGACAGACCAACTACCGCTTAAACAGTACAGCAAGGAGTTTGCTGCATGAGCAACCAGGCTTTCGATTTTCTCGTCTTTATCGGCCGCTTCCAGCCCTTCCACTTGGGCCATCTGTCCGTCATCCAGGCGGGCTTACAACAATCCCGTAATTTAATCATCCTGTGTGGCTCCGCTCACCAACCACGATCCTCACGCAATCCCTGGACCGTGTCTGAGCGCGAATCCATGATTCGCAGCACCCTCACGGCTGAGGACAACAAACGGGTCTTTATCGCACCTCTGATGGACATGATCTATAACGATGAAGCCTGGGTGCGTAACGTTCAAGCGACGGTAAACGGCATTGTCACCGCGCAGCATACCACTCCCCACAGACCTGCCAGGGTTGGACTCATTGGCCACGACAAGGATCAGAGTTCCTATTACCTGAACCTGTTTCCCCAGTGGGGCGCGGTTTCCGTGGACAATCTTGATCAGCTGAGTGCCACCCCTATTCGGGAAGCATTGTTCAATAAAGAAGGTGAACCTGCAAAAGCGATCCAACAGAGCGTGCCACCATCAGTACACCAACAACTGATTCAGTTTTGCGCCGGTGATGTCTATGTAGCATTGCAAAAAGAGTTTCAGTTTATCGCCAACTATCGCAGAGCCTGGGAACAAGCGCCCTATCCCCCCACATTCGTTACGGTGGACGCGGTGGTTGTGCAAAGTGGCCATGTATTGATGGTGGAACGTCGGGCCCGGCCGGGAAAAGGCCTGCTGGCGTTGCCCGGGGGGTTCGTCGACCAGGGCGAAAAACTGGTAGATGCCTGCCTGCGGGAATTGCGGGAAGAAACCCGCTTGAAGGTGCCGGTACCGGTTTTGAAAGGTTCCATAAAATCCCAGCAGGTGTTTGATGATCCACACCGGTCGGCACGGGGCCGCACAATCACCCACGCGTTCTATATGGAACTGCAACCGGACAAAACGCTGCCCAAGGTAAAAGGCGGCGACGATGCCCGCCACGCTCTGTGGATACCGTTGGCGGACCTCGACCCGACGCAAATTTTTGAGGACCACTATTTCATTATCCAGGAAATGACCGGACTGTAATCCCTTTAAACGGAACTGGGATAGACCCGGTTCCAATCATCCATCAATGGAGGATTTCCATTATGAGCACGTTCAAACGCAACATCATTTTGAATGCCGATTCCTACAAGGCTTCACACTACCTGCAGTACCCACCGGATACCAGCGTGGTGTCCAGTTACATTGAAGCCCGCGGCGGACAATTCAAACAAGCCGTATTCTTTGGTCTGCAGATGTTTATCAAGGAGTACTTATGCACACCCATCACCATGGACGACGTGGCTGAAGCCCAAGCCATTTACTCCGCCCACGGTGTGCCTTTCAATGAAGCGGGATGGCGTTACATCGTCGAGCAATACAATGGCTATCTGCCCATCGAGATTGAAGCGTTGCCGGAGGGAACCGTCATACCGGTACGCAATGCCCTGGTTCAGGTGAAGAATACCGACCCCAATTGTGCCTGGTTGACCAGCTATGTGGAGACTGCCTTGCTGCGTGCAGTGTGGTACCCCACCACTGTGGCCACTGTCTCCTGGCACTGCCGACAGATCATTGCGCGCTATCTGCGGGAAACGGCGGGAAATGTGGACGGTATAGATTTTAAATTACACGACTTTGGCGCTCGCGGTGCCACTTCAGAAGAAGCTGCTGCCATCGGTGGTGCTGCACACTTGGTGAATTTCCAGGGCACTGATACCATCAGTGGCATCCTGGCAGCACGTCGCTTCTATGATGCGGAGATGGCGGGTTTCTCTATCCCTGCCGCAGAGCACAGCACCATCACCAGCTGGGGCAGGGACAACGAAGCCCAGGCCTATGCCAACATGCTGGAGCAATTCAGTGGCCCCGATAAATTAGTAGCAGTGGTGAGCGACTCGTACGATTTGTGGAACGCCATCGACAACATCTGGGGTGACGAATTGAAGGCCAAAGTGGAAGCCACTGGCGGCACCTTGGTGGTACGCCCCGACAGTGGCGATCCTGTCAGCGTGGTGTGTGAAACCATTGAGCGCTTGATGAATCGCTTTGGCTACGAGGTCAATTCCAAAGGTTATCGGGTTTTACCGCCATGTGTGCGGGTGATTCAGGGAGACGGCATCTCTTTGCAGACTATCGAGGCCATCTTGCAAGCCATGCAACAGCGCAAGCAAAGTGCAGAGAACATTGCGTTTGGCATGGGCGGAGAACTGTTGCAGAAAGTCAATCGCGACACCATGAAATTTGCCATGAAAGCGTCTTCCGCCAAAGTAGGTGGATTGTGGCGGGATGTATTCAAGGATCCCATCACTGATCAGGGTAAGCGCTCCAAGAAAGGTCGTTTGGCTGTAATCATAGACGCGAGCGGGGAATATAAAACCATTCGCGAGCAGGACCTGGGGCAACGGTGTAACCAACTGCAGACCGTGTTCCGAAACGGCCAGTTGGTGGGAGAGTGTTCCTTTGAGCAAATTCGTGAACGGGCTGCTGGGGGTGCAACCGAACACAAATCCGATGCGCTGGAGGCAATCGCCTGAGTTGAATCTCCGACTCTGTCATTGAACCTGCTCAGCGGATGTCGCACCCCAACGCAACATCCGCTGAGCTTTTTTGTATATGAGCAGACCTGAATAACGGATGACGTGAGCCGCGCTTTTACCTACAATCGCTCCTCAGCAGCAGGCTGCATTTGTTATCAGGGGGAATGCATGGATCAGGCAAAACTGTTGGTGGATACCGGCGCCACAGCAACTCGTCATGGTGAAGCCCTGCTTTTTCATGAAGGACTCTATCAAATCAGCAGGCAATGCTACGCCTGGATGGTGCCTAACGGCTCGTGGGGTGAAACCAACATCGGCCTTATCGACTGCAATGGCAAGAGTGTTTTGGTTGATACCTGCTGGGATTTGAATTTCACTCAACATATGTTGAACGCCATGCGACCGGTGATTGCACGCTCGCCGATTGAAACCGTCATCAACACCCATTCAGATGGTGACCACTGCTGGGGCAACCAATTATTCAAAGGGCGTGAAATTGTCGCCACCCGGGCCTGCCTGGATCAGATGCACCATACCAAGCCATCAGCCTTGGCCGCCCTGCAGCATAGTTGCAAGGCATTAAAACACGTTCCTTTTGGCGGCATGCGTTGTTTCTCCCATTACATGGAAGACATGTTGGCACCCTATCATTTCACTGATGTGCAGATCACCGATCCCACCATCACTTTCCAGCATGAACACTGTTTAAATATTAACGGTAAA
Source organism: Pseudomonadales bacterium (assembly GCA_002708905.1). Classification (GTDB taxonomy): domain Bacteria; phylum Pseudomonadota; class Gammaproteobacteria; order Pseudomonadales; family Ketobacteraceae; genus Ketobacter. The sequence continues at coordinate 232,102 of PAPM01000034.1, forward strand.
GATTTTGTGTTGTATGAAGTGGGGCCGGGCCACACCAGCGGTGACGCCATCGTCTATGTTCCTGATGAAAGTGTGGTCTACGCGGGTGACATTGCCTTCATCGGCAGTACGCCCGTGATGTGGAGTGGTCCCTTGGAAAATCTGGTGGCCGGTTTGCAAAAACTGCTGTCACTGAACGCGAACATTATGGTTCCTGGTCATGGCCCTCTGGCCAGCCGCAATGACATACAAAATATTATCGACTACTGGCACTTTGTTCACGAACATATTCACGCGCTCTATCAACAGGACATGCTGCCCCATGAAGCGGCCAGTAAAGTGATGCGCAGCAAGACATTTTTACATTCACCCTATGCGAAGTGGAGTTGTGCAGAACGCATGGTCACGAATGCATTTACGCTCTATCGACATTGGGGAGCCAAATTAAAGTCCTTGCCGGAACCCATAGGCACCCTGGACATTCTGCGCAAACAAGCGCTTGTGTCTCAGGATGTGTCGCCGCTTTTATCTGCTTAAAAACCGCTAAAAACCTAGGCTCGCAGTGATCGTTTATTGGCACAGCGATATGCTGCGAGTCCACTTCCAAGGGTAAGCGGGCCATTCCTCACCTTTAACTCGTATTGATCATGGACCCTCTGACGAATCGGGGTTTATTCTCCACTCCGCTCGTGCACGAGTGAATCGTTTCACGACCCCAGTTCCAAAACATCACGCGCAGATGTGCAGGAATTGTTGTTGGGTGTCCACCAAGATCGACACTAAAAAAGGACTTTTTCTCATGAACAAACGTTTCTCTCTGACTGGAGTAAAAATGCTCGCGCTGGGTCTGGCTGTAGGTAGTGCATTCGCCGCGAGTGCACAGGCTGCAGACTGCCCTGCCGGCGCCATTTGTCGTTATGATGAACAACCCGGAGGTTATACCGGCGATGGCCCCTATCGAGTTGGCGACTACAGCATATCCACTTTTCAGGCCGCCGGTGGCGCCACTGTGTATTATCCCACTAACGCCACGCCGCCTTTCGCAGCACTGGTGTTCTGCCCTCCCTACACTGGCGTGCAGTACATGTATCGTGACTGGGGACCATTTTTCGCTTCTCACGGCATCGTCATGGTCACCATGGACAGCGAAACCACCCTTGACACGGTGGATCAGCGGGCGGATCAACAACGTGAAGTACTGGATTTTCTCAAGCGCGAGAACACCAACTCCCGCAGCCCACTCTATGGCAAACTGGCTACCGACCGCTTCGGCGTTACCGGTTGGTCCATGGGCGGTGGCGCCACCTGGATCAACTCCGCTGATTACTCCGGGCTGAAAACCGCGATGAGCCTGGCGGGCCATAACCTGACTGCGCTGGATCCGGACTCCCGGGGTTACAGCACCCGCATCCCCACCCTAATCATGAATGGCGCGCTGGATACCACATACCTGGGTGGCCTGGGCCAATCGGACGGCGTCTACAACGCCATTCCCTATGGCGTGCCCAAGGTGTTTTATGAAGTCTCCAGCGCTGGACATTTTGCCTGGGGCAGCCCCACTTCTGCGTCGGATGACGTGGCAAAGGTTGCCCTGGCCTTCCAAAAGACGTTTCTGGAGGGCGACACCCGTTGGGCGGAATACATTCGACGCCCCTTCTGGGGAGCCTCAGAATGGGAAACCGCAAATCTTCCTTAAGCAGTTAGCCTTAAAAGCAGTTCGCCGGGTGCAGAAGCACCCGGCGCTTGACAATATGACTATTGACGTCATGCGCATTGCGTTATATTTTGTATTACATTAATTGCAGACTTATTCGGAGCCCCGACTGTGCCTGATCCAGAAGCCCCAGACAAATCGGACCGCAAACCGGCAGCCCGGCGTCGGGGGCGCAAACCTGCGGCCGCAGACGAGCGTAAGGACCGGGTGATTCAGGCTCGGGTCCCGGAGGACTTGGAGGCCACCCTGAAGCAGGCGGCGGAGAAGCGGCGGATGTCTGTGTCACACCTGATTCGTAATGTGTTGGAAGACACCTTTACCCTGGTGGACAACATTGTGGCGGATTCCAGCGCCCTGGTGGAACAGGTAAGCCGGGATGCCAAGCGGGTCGCCGCCAGTGTGCGGGGGGAATGTGATTCCCCCAAAACAAATGCGGAGGCACTTCTGGATTCCGTGGATGCCTGGCAGGACGTGATCGTGAACAAGCCCGGCCAATGCATTGAATGTGGTAAAGGGCTGAAGCGGGGACAGCGGGCCTACCGGGGCTTAAGCCCCTTGCAGCAACCGGATACGCCGGCGGTTTGGCTATGTACCGATTGCCTGGAGCAAATGTAGTTTGAACCGGCTCTGCCGGTTTTTTTAGAACCCAAAACGTAATACAAAAAAAGACAACACTATCGAGGACCCAACATGGCTACCACTCCCGAACAATCCAGTTCCCGTAATGAAGGACTCAAGGCGTGGCTCAATGTAATGAATGCCTCCCTCTGCGCGCTGGAGCAAACCGTTTGGCAAGGTCGCGAGCTGGCGGAACAGGCCATCAACACACTGAAAAAAGTGAGTGACGGCGTTGACCAGGCCAAGGACGAATACGATGCCCTGGCCAAAGAAGCGGCCCAGTGGCCCGCCCGGGTAAAGCGGATGAAAGCTACCGGTTGGATGCTGACGCGCATTACCACCAGTTATCGCCTGTGGGGTATCAAATCGGCGTTCATTCCCCGCAGCAAAACGCCGGCAGCCCTGTCCCGCTTACACCGTAAAAACGCCCGTTTATTCCGCGACGTTTCCCTCAGCCAGGGTGGTGCTTTTCTTAAGGTAGGTCAACTGTTGTCGGCGCGGGCAGACATCTTGCCGAAACCCTGGGTGGAAGAGCTGCGTGTGCTGCAGGATCAAGCTTCTCCCGTGGACTTTGAAGACGTGCGCCAGGTGATTGAAACCGAATTGGGCGATACCCTGGACAACCTGTTCGCAGAATTCAATCCGGAGCCTATCGCCGCCGCCAGTATCGGCCAGGTGCATGAGGCGTTCCTGCCCAACGGGCAGAAAGTTGCCGTAAAAATTCAACGGCCGGGACTGGAGCACATCATCGACCTGGATATGACGTTGCTGAAGCTGTTCACCACCAGCATTGCTTCCATGCTCCCGCCCACCGACCTGGATACGATCACCAACGAAATTGAACGCACTATTCGTGAGGAATTGGACTATCGCTGCGAAGCCAAGGCAATGGTACAAGTGGGTGACTTCCTGCGTGATGTGCCCAATGTCACTGTGCCCCGCCCAATTCCGGGCTTTGCCCGCAAGCAGGTGTTGGTGAGCAACTTTGTTGATGGCAAACCGCTAATGACCGAGTTGGATCGCCTTCAGTCCGAAGGTGATGAAGCTGGTCTTGCGGACCTGCTTGGCCGCCTGCTGGACCTCTATCTGCGACAGGTGTTACAAGCCGGTGTGTTTCAGGCCGACCCCCATCCGGGCAACCTGCTGGTCACTACTGACGGCACACTGGTGCTGTTGGATTTCGGTTGCACCATGACGTTGTCGGAGCGATTCCGCGAAGGCTATTACAATGTACTGGGCGCGGCACTGATGGGCGAACGCGATGTTATGGCCAAAGAATTGGTTGCCATGGGTTTTGCAACCCGCAGCGGCAAGCCTGATACATTATTGGCATTTGCTGACGCCATGCTGTCGCAAATTCAGCGTACTGCATTTGAAATGAGTCAGGACAAACCGGCTTGGCCCAGCCAGAGCGATATTCTGGCGGGAGCGAAAAACCTGTTGGCGCAAGCAGAAGCCGACCCGGTGGACAAGCTGCCCCCGGAGTTCATTATGCTGGCGCGGGTATTCACGACGTTGGGTGGCCTGTTTATGCATTACCAACCCAAAATTGACGTCAATACCTATTTGTTCCCACACTTGGTAGGACCGGCGTTAAGCCAGGCCATCTGATTTGGACTGGCTGTTTTAACCCTGTTTTAACCTCAGGTTCTGTGTAATGATGCGGCCCTGCTTATTACCCAGAATCTGAGTTATGAAACAACCGTCAGCCGCGGAATTTATCGCCCTGGTGGCCATGCTGATTTCTCTGGTGGCGTTGTCCATCGATTCCATGCTGCCCGCCCTGCCTGCTATCGCTGCAGAGTTTTCGCTAAGCGATCTCAATGACCAGCAATACATTATTACCAGTCTGTTCTTGGGGCTGAGTCTTGGCCAACTGATCTACGGCCCCCTCTCTGATGCGTATGGCCGCAAGTATCCCATCTACGCCGGCATTGGCATTTTTGTGATTGGCAGTGTGCTGTGTCTGTTAACGCCCTCTTACGAACTCTTGTTGGCAGGACGCTTTCTGCAGGGCTTGGGTGCATCCAGCGCCCGTATTGTCACCCTGGCCATCGTGCGGGATCGATTTGAAGGTGCCGCCATGGCGAGGATCATGTCCTTTGTGATGGCTGTGTTCATCTTCATTCCTGCGCTGGCGCCTTTACTTGGACAGAGCATTCTGTTTTTTGGCGACTGGCATCTGATCTTTGCCTTTATTCTGATTTACGGATTAGTGGCTGTAACCTGGTTTGGGGTGCGTCTGGAAGAATCCCTGCCAGCACAACACCGGCGTCCACTTAGCTTAAAGAGCTTGGGGCAGGGAATCGTTTTCATCTTCAAGCAACCGGTAAGCATGGCTGCCATCGTCGTGGCGGGTCTGATGTTCGGCGGTTTTGTTGCCTATCTCAGCACTGCGCAACAAATCCTGGGGGATCTATATCAAACCGGCGACGCTTTTGCTTTGTATTTTGCCTTGCTCGCGCTGGGCATCGGGCTGGCCTCAATTGTGAATGCCCGCATTGTGTCGCGCCTGGGTGTATTGCGGGTATGCCTGCTGGGACTGGTGCTGCAATGTGGGTTGTCACTGGCGATGGTTTTAGTCAGCGTGCTGCTGTTCGATCAATTGCCTCCGCTCTGGCTGTTCATGCTGTATTGCTTTCCCCTGTTCTTTTGTCTGGGCCTGCAATTCGGCAATCTCAATGCATTGGCCATGCAGCCACTCGGCAATATAGCCGGGCTGGGGGCTTCGGTTTCTGGTGCAGTATCCACCATGATTGCCATACCGCTGGGGGCATTTGTGGGTCAACTCTACAACGGCACTCCCACGCCCTTGATAACAGGATTTTTGGTATTTGGTATTGTGGGGTTGCTGTTCCTGCTGGCGTTGAAAAATCGCGGGGATATAAACTAGGTGCAGGGATACGTATTCGCCACTGTTGCCGTATTGATTTGGAGCGGCTTCATTCTGGTTTCTCGTTTCGGCGGCATCGGCCCCTTGTTGCCCGCCGATGTCATTGCCATTCGCTATGCCACCTGTTCCCTGCTACTGCTCCCGGTATGGCTATTCATCTATCGTTTTAATTTACTCAACATCCGATTGGTTGTGGCTGCATTGATTGGAGGACTGGGGTACGCATTGTGTGCATTTCAAGGCTTTCAATCTGCTCCGGCCTCCCATGCAGCAATATTGCTGCCGGGCCTGTTACCGCTGATCATTTCCATGATCAGCTACGGGACCAAAGCGGAAGCCTTCACACCGATCAAGTGGATCGGCATCGCATCCATCAGCACGGGTATCTTCTGCTTGTTCTGGTTTGAGATTCTGACGGACGACGGTATCCGGGGCGGACAACTCTGGTTTGTCGGCGCCGCACTTTGCTGGGCGGTGTTTTCTGTATTAATCAAGCGCTGGCAGATTTCACCCTGGCAGGCCACCGTCAGCCTGGCGATGATCACTGCCTTGGCCTATCTGCCTGTCTATATTTTCTATATGGAGAAAAATATCGCCGTGGAGCATTGGCGCCACATCGCGCTGCAAAGTGTGTATCAGGGTTTTCTCGCCACCATCGTGCAGATGCTCTGCTATGTGCAGGCCGTACGCCGCATCGGCCCCGCCAACATGGGCTCCATGATGGCTCTGGTGCCGTTGATTGCCGGGTTCTCAGCGGTATTTCTTTATGATGAGCCTCTCGGTCCTCCGCTGATTACCTGCCTGATTTTGGTGAGCCTGGGTGTGTGGGTTGCCAATCTGAAAAGGGCTTCAAAAGCGCTAAAACCTATCCCTTAAGCTTCCATTAAAGCCAATCAAAAAAAGAAGGCGGGGTATTACCCGCCTTCTTTTTATTACGGCAACTTATTACAGCAACGCGCTTTTATCGCATCAGGCAGATTGAGAACCAAACACCGTTTTCACTTCCAGATATTCTTCAAAGCCTTCCCGGCCCCACTCGCGACCGTTTCCGCTCTGTTTAAATCCGCCGAAGGGGCAGGAAAAGTCGATCTCGGCACCGTTGATGTGTACGTTTCCGGTCCTTAGACGGGCCGCAATCTTTAACGCATGCTCCTGACTGCCCGAAACATAACCGGACAGGCCGTAAGGAGTGTCGTTGGCGATGGCTACCGCGTCGTCCTCATCCTGATAAGGCAGGATGGACAATACCGGGCCAAAGATCTCTTCCCGGGCAATCGTCATCTGGTTGTTCACGTTGCTGAATATAGTGGGTTTCACAAAGTAACCTGCTTCCAACCCTTCCGGTTTGCCCGGTCCGCCGATGACCAACTCGGCGCCTTCATCAATGCCTGTCTGAATCAGCCCTTGAATCTTGTTGTATTGCACTTCACTGGCCACCGGACCAATGGTGGTACCCTCTGCGTCAGGCATACCTGCAACTATGGTTTCAGCAGCGGCTTTAGCAATGGCGGTGGCTTCTGCCAAACGTGCCGCCGGCACCAGCATGCGGGTAGGCGCGTTACAGGATTGGCCACTGTTCATGAAGCAGCCTTTAACGCCACCGGCCACTGCTGATTCAAAATCGGCATCGTCCAGAATGATATTGGCAGACTTGCCACCCAACTCCTGGGCGACGCGCTTCACCGTATCCGCCGCCGCTTTCGCAATGGCCACGCCGGCACGGGTACTGCCGGTGAAGGAAACCATGTCCACGTCCGGATGCGATGTCAACGCACTGCCGACACCGGCACCATCACCGTTTACCAGATTGAAGACACCGGCCGGCAATCCCGCCGCATCCACTATTTCAGCAAAGATCATGGCGTCAATCGGTGCCACTTCGCTGGGCTTCAATACCATGGTGCAGCCGGTGGCCAGGGCAGGCGCCACTTTGCAGGCAATCTGGTTAATCGGCCAGTTCCAGGGTGTGATCAATGCGCAAACGCCGATTGGCTCTTTATGCAAGCGATGGGCTCCCCGCACCTCGTCAAACTCGTAGGTTTTCAATACTTCCAAGGCCTGCATAAAGTGCCCGAGCGCAGCAGGAGCCTGCGCGGCTTTGGCGAGCCACATGGGCGCACCCATTTCCTGGGAAATCGCCGTCGCCAGATCCTCCAACCGGCTTTGGTAACCGGCAATGATGGCTTCCAGATAGCCTATCCGCTCTTCCCGGCTGGTTTGGGACCAGGTGGTGAAGGCGGCTTTGGCTGCGGCCACCGCTTTATCCACATCCGCCTTGCTGCCGAGGGAAATCATTCCCATCGGCTGTGCCGTAGCCGGATTAATGACTTCCAGGGTTTGCTCCGCTTCCGGTCGCACCCATTTTCCATTGATATAAAAGTTTGTGTATTCGTACATTCTGCAGTCCTGTTGCTATTAATTTATGGTAGTTCTCGACTTGCTTACTTCATTTCCACTCTCAAAAATTGCCGACCTGATTTCAGACTAATAACCCGGCGGTGGTTGAAACCCACCAAATGAGCCCGCCATCAGATCCGCAAAACGTAAAGCCATCTTATCCTGGAATGGTGCCGCCACTATTTGCAGGTTAGCGGGCAAATTGGAAGCGGTCATGCCCACCGGCGCACTGGTTGCCGGTAAACCCAATAACGATACCGGAGCCACCCACATAAACAGATCCATATAACTGCGCTGTTCATGGCCGATCGGGATTTTACGCTTCGCCAGATTGGCAAGTTGCTCATGGGGATGGGCCGTCGTCGGCGTCGGTGGCATCAACACCAGATCATATTCGTCAAATACAGTGAGGAATTTTTGACGGATATGTTGCACCCGTTCATCACGACGTTGGTAATCCGCGAAACTCATATCCAATCCCTTGAGGAAGCGGGAAAAGTGCTTCGGCACCTGAATAACATTTTCCAGCAGGCGAGCAAACCAACCCAACAATGCCATGCCGCGCCGCACCACAGCAGGTTGTGCCACGCCGGCCACCGCGCCCAGCTGGCTGATGTAATATGGATAGATATCCTCCAGGCAAAAACCTGCGGGCTGACCGCGCTCCACCGTCGCACCTGCAGTCTTGAGCTTATCGGCGACTTCCAGATACAAGTACTGTAACTGCGGATCAATCGGGCACAGATCGTCATCGATCCACAACAACACTTTAAAATCGGCCAGGCTGTGTTTGCTGCAGTTGGGCAAATCAATTTTCCAGCCTGCCGCCAACAGCGGTGGGGGCGCCACCAGAACGTCCATTAATAACTGCAGGTCCTGGGCGGAACGCGCCATGGGACCGGCCACGGCCATGCTGGTGGGTTCCCGCAACGTGCCTGGAGGGCCAGGGATATGACCCCGCAGTGAAATAATCCCCGGTGTGGGTTTGTGCCCATACACTCCGCAATAGTGGCAAGGGGTGCGGATGGAACCTGCCAGATCACTGCCCAATTCAGCCGGCGTAATGCCCGCTGCCAGAGCAGCTGCTGACCCTCCTGAAGAACCACCGGGGGTCAACCCGGTATTCCAGGGATTATTGGTCGTCCCATAGACTTTATTGAAACTCTGCAGATCCGAGGCCAGATACGGCACATTGGTTTTGCCGAAGATAATGGCACCGGCATCCTGCAATCGCTGGACCGCAACCGCAGATTGCCTGGGCCGGTGGTATCGGTATTCCGGTGCGCCGGCGACACAGGTCATGCCCGGTACTTCGTAGGTATCTTTCACCGTCATCGGTAATCCGTGCAGCAGCCCCAGGCTGATCCCTTCTGCAGCCTTAGCATCCGCCTCGTCTGCCAGCTGGCGTGCGGCGGCATAATCCATTTCCACCACAGCATTGATGGCTTTATTTTTCTCTTCCAGACGAGCGATGTAATGCTCCAACAGCGCCCGGCTGCTGATCTCGCCGGTTTTTAACTGACGGAGCAATTGGGTAGCCGTCATATAAGTCCAATCTGCCGACACAATCAAACCTCAAATAAGTCATTGGGCTCACCATTATGCAGGGTACAAAATGGGGCGAAACGGTTAAAGTCGACAAAATTCCGTCAGAACAGGTCACTTTTCCCACGTAGCCAGCAGCAACAGTTTCTGGGGACGGGATAATTTTTTGATCGCGGCTTCCCGACTGGCCGCATCCGAGCGGCTTGCCAGGGTTTCTGAATACACCAACGTCACGGGGCGTCGCACCCGGGTGTAGCGGGCTCCCACCCGGCCATGGTTGTGCTCTTGGGTCCGGCGCTCCAGATCGGTGGTAATCCCGGTATAGAGCGAATCATCGGCGCAACGCAACATGTAGACATACCAGGAGGCCATCAGCGCAACCACCGGATCCAGCGCAATGCACCCAACACACTGGCCAACGATGCACTGACATAAGTGAATGCGCACGCCCTCAGGATCTTGCGGGCGGCCAACATATCCTGGGCAGAGAGGTAGCGACCTTCGGCCAATATGGGTAGTGCCTTATTGAAACTGGCATCCCACTCCACCGGCAGGGTAATCAGGTGCAGCAAGGTGGACAGGAGGACGCCGACCACAATCATCAGCACCGCCAATCGCATGATCCCGGGGTTCACCGTCATCAGTGGCAGCAACAAAATCGCCCCCTGGGCCATACGCGAGGCCCACAGCGCCAACACTGCCAGCCGATTGCGGGTTTGCAAGCCACCGGAGCCCTGGAAATGCTGGATGGCATGGCCCACCTCATGGGCTGCCACCACCATGGCCGTTACTGACTTCCCCTCATAATATTCCGGGCTCAGCCGCACCATTTTCTGTTGCGGATCATAATGATCCCCTTGCTTGGTCGGTTCCACACCCACACCGTTAACGGCGAAACGGTCCAACAGGTGGCGGGCGAACTCCCCTCCGGTACCGGGAATATCCTTACTGGGCGCGCTGTGCTTACTGAGAATGCGCCGGGTCGCATATTGCGGATAGAACATTAAACCCATGAGCAGCAAGACTGCCAAAACATAAACCATGACTTTTCAACACATTAGCAAAACGAATGGCGACATCGCTTAATTTAATTGATCGTTGCGGCAATAGAAACCTTTGCCTATATGGATAGCATATTCCAATTTGGCCATTGCACCATCAGGCGTATCCCGTAATGAGGAAGTAAACCATGCGCGATGAGCACCTGCCCATGAGCGGGGATCGCTATTTTCCAAAAAGCAGTCTATTCGGGGGGCTGCTTCTGTTGTTCATCCTAAGTGGTTTTTTATTTTTGCACACGTCACCGGCGGCATTGCGCACGCACACGGCTTTGCAGCTGGAAAGCGATACCGGCCCCATAAGCCTTGGCCGCTATATGGAATATACCGAGGCGTTGGAGCAGGAGTCGAAACCGGGTCAGGTTGTTGCCCGCGCTCCCACCTGGCAGCCATCGGATTCGGATGCCATCAGCCTGGGTTACCAATCTGCGCCCTACTGGTTTCACGTTAGCTGGAACACCACCGACATGGAGGGTCCGTGGATTCTTGAGATCAGCAATTCACACCTCGATTCCATCGACGTTTTTCTGCTGGCAAGCAATCAACTGCTGCAACACTGGCATACAGGTGACAAGGTCCCCTATGCCCAGCGCCCGCTTGATCACCCCATGTTTACCTTCCCGCTTGAACTGCAGGCAGATAGTCAGTACGAACTCTATATTCTGATCAGGAATACAGAGGCCATGGAATTACCGGTTCGTCTTTATTCTCACGCGCAGTTTCTCACCTATAACACCATGCGTTCCTGGGTCGACGGCATTTTCAATGGCTTTCTGATTATCATGGCCGCCTACAGCATTGCGCTGTATACCATCCTCAAGGATAAAAGTTACCTCTACTACGTCTCTTATATTTTTTCCATGTTGATATTTTTCATGTATCAGCAGGGGCTGCTCTACAAACTGATCTATCCGCAATGGCCCGACGTTCAGCACTATCTTCCGATCATCACTTCACTTTATATATTTCTGTCCATCGCGCTGTTCTTTCGTGAATTGCTTGACCTGCCGAGACTGGTGCCCAAGCACTGGCTGATTTACAAAATATTATTGGTATTGCATGGGTTCTATTGCACGCTGTTCTGGTTTATTGATTATCAGACTGCCATGTATCTGCTGATCATCAACACCATTCTGTCGACGCTGATGGCGGTCAGCTCCATCATCAGCCTGGCCATGAGAGGCTCTCGCTCAGCCCAAATAGTATTGTCGGGCTGGACCCTTCTCTTATTCTTCCTGATCACTTTCACTGCAGCCAAAACCGGGGTCATCTATAACGAGTTTATGGCGGTATACGGGCTGCGCATCGGCATCAGTTTTGAAATTCTGATTTTTTCCTTCGCCCTGTCGTTCCGAATCAACCAGGAACGCAAGGAAAAAGAACTGGCACTGGAGCAGGCGAACCGGGAACGTAACGAAAAACTGGTGGCGCAGGAGTTGGCTCTGCAACGGGAGATCGAAGCCAACCAGGCCAAGGAAGATAAACTGAAGATTGAAATACGGCACCGGGAGAATCTGGAATTGCTGGTGGAAGAGCGCACGGCCGACCTGGAACGTACGCTGCAGGAACTGGAGAAATCCAACCATGAATTGGCACTCTTGAGCAGCCGGGACAGCTTGACCGGACTTTACAACCGGCGGCTGTTTGACATCAAGCTGGACGAGTACTGGAACCTGGCACAACGTAATGATCAACCGTTGTCACTGCTCATTGTAGACATTGATCATTTCAAGCAGATCAACGATACCCGGGGTCATCAGTGCGGCGACTATGTATTGGAGGCGTTTTCCCGGCTATTGGTGGATTGCCTGCACCGTCCGACAGACTTTATCTCCCGTTATGGCGGAGAGGAATTCGCCATACTGCTGGCAGAGACGCCGCTGCAAGGCGCCGAGAACATTGCCGATAAAATCGTTTCCCGAGCCGCCGCCGAAGAACTGCAATGGGAACAACGGGCTTTTCATATCAGTGTCAGCATCGGAATCGCCACCCGTTCAAAGCATGCCGACACTTCACCCTCATCCCTGGTGGCCCACGCCGACTCGGCACTGTATGAAGCCAAACATCGGGGCCGGAACCGCTGGATTAGTAGTCACTGACAACCCTCTTTTTTTGGCAGAATGATTGCATCAGCGCTCTGACGGTAAGTACAGGGACAGACCATCAGGTTAAAGACACCGTTTTTTTGTCGTAAATACAACCTGGAAATTTCCACTGCGTCGGATTTATCACAACCCTCAGATGGCTTGCCGAAAAACCAAAACCATACCTTTTACGTTAACGATTTCACGCTATGATCCGGTTTATTGTCATCCATTTGCATCGCACCAGCGCCCGGTTGCGCTTTCTCAATTTCAGTAATTACCTGTGCGGGCCGACACCACTGCCCAAACTGATTGAACTGACCGTTGCCCCCAAGGGTAATGCCCCCAGCGAGCATCCTTCTTCCTCTCTGAAAAACCTGCGTGCTTATTTAAGGCTGGAAGAATCCCAACTGGAACTGGTGCCTGAATTCCGTTGCTGGATTGAAGCACCCGGGGAAGTAATCCCCATTTACATGGCGGTGGCCAGTGGGCCGGACCCATTCGCTGCACCCGCCGGTAGCCAATGGATCGGACTACCGGAGAGTTGGATGTTCACGCCCCTGGAGCGTGAACTGATGCGGGAAGCTTACGAGTTCCTGCTGACCTGATTAACTCGCCCAATTAACTGGCATAGTAGGCACTGCGCAGTTTCATCAAGCTGGGAGCACGCAATTCCTGACTATCGCTGCTGCGGGTCACCACATAATCGGTACCGTCCAACACGATTTCTTCGCCACCCTCGGCAAAGGCCACCACGTTACGCTCCTTCACCCACTTGTGACGGTAGCTACCGCCTTTGGATTTGCTGAAGTCAGCCACGATGCCCGCATGGGGAGGATTCACTACCACCACCCACCACGGCGTGTGTGGGTCATAAGACCAGGCATTGCCCACGGTTTCCGGTGGCAGGAAGCGCTCCACCAAGGTTTCGCCCACCACACCATGCTGATGGCGACCGGCCGCATCAACAGGCAATCCGTTCTTGGGTTCACGGGTTTCCAGCACCTCTTCATTCACAAAGGCTTCCAGGGCAGGCAGTACGCGATGAGTGGCCCCATCCAGGCTTTTATGCTCAAACATATTTACTCTCCTAAAAAAATTGTCGCATTTGTTGCATACAAAAATAGGAATAGCAAAGCCTGTGCCAGCCGCCGCACTTGATCCCAATTGCGCCACTGATGGACAGTGTACTGGAATGAAGTGACGGACGTTGAAGAAAAACTACTGACCCAAAAAGGATAAAAAAAGGGGAGCCTAGCGCTCCCCTGCTTCCAGGTATTTACTTTTTATGGCATTCAATTCTGCAAAACGCTGATGCTCCCATGGATGAAAATCCTTCTTGTAAAAATCCAGGTATTCGGGGAGCAGCTTGCGTACCATGCCTTTTCGGCCCAGGAAATAGCGGGCGCCTTTCAGCCACATTTTCCAATTACCCATTTGATCCGTCGCACGCAACAACTGGGTGGTGCTGACCGCCGTCTCGGCCACGAACAGCACGGTTAACAACAACATCTGGGAACGCCGCAACCACTGATCATCCACTACCTGCTGGTACACATCAAACGCTACGGCCTTGTGTTCGGTTTCTTCAATAACATGCCAGGCCCAGATCTTACGCAGTTCCGGCGCCAGCTTTTCCAACTCTTCCGGCGCCTTGGTCATGAAAAAATCCGCCATGATAGCAGTGATGTGCTCGGCGCAAACGGTGTTGGCCAGCTGGCGTTCCCTGGACCAGTTATCCCGCATCCATTGCGCCATTTTGGTCATGCGCTTTTCAATTCTCAGTACCGGGAAGCCCTTACGCTTCATCAGATCATTCAGGGCATCGTGTTCCTTGGAGTGGTGGGCTTCCTGTCCGATGAAGGCTCTAATCTGCTTCTTTAATTCGGGATCACTTATCTGGTCCTGAAAATTGCGCACGCTTTGAATAAACTGCTTCTCCCCTTCCGGGAAAGTGGCGGAAAGTGCGGTGAGGAACATGGTCAGGAGCGCATCGTGGTCATACCAGAAATCCGGAATATCATCCTTGAAGTCAAAATCCATGCGCCGAACTTTGATACCCACGTCTACGGCTTCCATGGTATTCAGCTTGTTGGCGGCTGCAGTCATAGGGTTTCCCTCTGAGTCATTATTAGTATTTATGTGTTAGGGATTATGACAGTGGACAGGCAAGCGCCATTAGGGGCAGGAGGGACAGATCACTTGTCATTAGTGGCCAACGAGATCCCCCGTCGCCCCGGTTAACCAGATCACTACCGCGTAACGGGCGCCTTTGCCGATACCGCAAAGGAGCAGCAACACCCACCAGCGCACTTTCATTACACCGGCAATGAACGTCAGGGCATCGCCTCCCACGGGTAACCAGGCCAACAGCAAACTCCAGCTGCCGTAACGTTGAAACCAGGCTTGGGAACGATGCAGTGATTCGGCTTTGAAAGGAAACCAACTGCGGTTTTCGAAATGCAGGAGGTAGCGCCCCATGACCCAGTTCACCCAGGCCCCCAGGGTATTTCCCAAGGTTGCAGCCCCCCACAGTGCCCACACATTCTTACCTTCCAGCAGCAACGTCACCAGCACCACTTCGGAATAAAACGGCAGCAGAGTGGCTGCCAGGAAGGCACTGAGAAACAGCAGCCCGTAACTGATCATGAAACCTGTGGATCCTGTAAGGTAAGATGGCTGTCATTGCGACGAACCGCCCGGGCAAACATGGAAAACAGTCGACGCTGGGTGCGCTGGTAGGGCAGGTATTCCGGATGCCATTGCAGTCCCAACAGAAAACCATACCGGCCTTCGATGGCTTGGATAAAGCCGTCGCGGTCCCTTCCCACCACCGAGAGCCCATCACCAATGCGCTCAATGGCCTGCTCATGTAAGCTGTTTACCCTGATCGCATTGCGGTTCAATTCAGCCACCAGGCGACTACTACTCTCCAGATCAACCCACTTGATCGGTCGAACGCTGCGCCGGTTAGGCGTAACCCTGCGCAGAGGCCTGATATCCTGGTATAAAGTACCACCGGCTACCACATTGATCAGTTGGGCTCCCCGACAGATTCCGATCATGGGCAGGTTGGCTTGCAGAGCCTGCTGGATCATCGCGATCTCAAAACGATCCCGCTCCACATCATAGCGCCGCCGCGGGTGCCACTCACCGCCGTAATGCTCGGGTTCAATATCGTCACCACCACCGATGACAATACCATGCACCGGTTGCTGGGGCATGCCGGTGTGGGCCGTCACATACACACATCTTAATCCCACTAATCCCAACATAAAGCGCGTTGCCCACCAGGCAAATGGGAAGCGTTTGTGGGGTCCGGTTACCGCAATCAAAGGGGATTCCTCCGGAGTATGTGCGATGGGAGCCTGTTCAATGGGCGCCTGCCGTTGGATAGTCATTCCTCCTGTAACAAGCTGCGTGACGTATTAAGCCACTCGGAGTCGAAAGGTGTGGTGAACGAGTGCAGGTATTTGCTGTAACGGGAACAAAAGTGTTGCAACCGATCCGGCGCCGTGGCCAGCCGCTCCACCTCCAACCAATGTCTCCAGGGTCGATCCAGATTCCAGTTTTGATTATCGATATCGCAGTTGGGCAAGCGGTAATGCAAAGTAGGCCGGGACTTGATGCGCGGATCATCCAGGCGGTTACGCACCCGGGGTTCATCCAGAAACGCAAACAGCGGCAGCATGTCCATACTGCGGTTACGGGTGGGATTGTAATCAATATAGTCGTCGATGAGTTGTGGCAGACCAGGTTGGTAATCCCTATCGATCACCAGTTGAATGTAGTCCTTGCCGAAGTGTTTTATGTAGTTGGTGAGCTTACGGGTAAGATCGATTTGATCCTGGTCCGCAAGCCACTCATACAAGCACAGATACGCCCGCAGATAAGCCAAAATGGTCTCTGTACCGGTGGCGGGTAATTCCGGGTTCAGATGCAGGCCGAAGGCATAGCGAATGCTGTTACGGGTCCCCAGGGCGCCGGCATCCCGCAGCCGGTTGAACAACTGAGACACCTCCGGTAACCGGGAAACCGGTACCGGCGGTGTCACCAACTCCCAGGGCACAAACTGTTCCGCCGCCTTGGTGAGCAGTTCAGTGGCCACGGCTTCAATGGAAAACTCATCATCCAGATCACCGGATTCCTCCATCAGCGCCCCCAGGGACTTGATGTAGGTGGCATCCAGTTCAATACCGAATTTTCCCAGCTCAGTGTCGTGAATAGAAAATTCAAAACTGTTGTGACGCTCCAGTCGACCGCCAAACTGATCCCGCACCGCCTGGATGATCTGGGTCGGCTCCAGACCGGCGAACTCCAGCTCCACACCCACCCGGCGCTCAGCTCCGGACTCAGTATGGATTGCAGGTGGTAACCACAGGCTGGTATCCATCACAACAGGCCTCCACTCTCAAGAAATTCAATTTGGAACTACTTACCCGTCTTCAGCTTTTCCCAATAGTCATTGTAAAGCTTCAGGGCATCACCAACGTCGGTCTGGAATTCACCATTGGCGACGGTATCGGCGTCCGGGAAGATGATCTTGTTGCTGCGTACATTCTCATCCAGCAGTTCATAGCCTTTCAGGTTCGGCGTGGCATAGCCGATCTCTTCACTACAGAGTTTGGCGATGTCCGGGCGCAACATAAAGTTAATAAATTTGTGCGCGGCTTCCACATTGGTGGAACCAGCCGGAATGGCGAAGCTGTCCACCCAGAAAATAGCGCCTTCCTTTGGGTAAATATAATCCAGGTCAGGCATTTCTTCCTGGGCCATAATGACTTCACCATTCCAGATCATACCCAGATCCACATCTCCGGCCATATAGGGTTCGCGCGGCGCATCGGAGTTGAACACCAACACATTAGGCATTAACTGTTGCAGTTTTTCGTAGGCTTGGCGAATTTCGTCCGGATTGGTGGTATTGGCAGAATGACCATTGATTTTCAGGGCCATATGAAAAACTTCCCGCACGTCGTCCGTCAACAACAGCTTGTTCTTCCACTTGGCATCCCACAGATCCGCCCAACGGGTAATGGAGCCCTTTGCCAGCGCTTCCGTGTTGATACCAATTCCCGTGCTGCCCCACATATAAGGGACACTGTACTGGTTTTCAGGATCATAGGGCTTGTCCAACAGTGCCGGGTTCAGGTTTTTCAGGCCGCTCAGCTTGCTTTTGTCCAACGGCTGCAGCAGGCCTTCGGCCCGCATCTTGGCAATGTAATAGGTTGAGGGCACCACCACATCATAACCTTTGCCTTTCTGCAATTTCAGCTTGGAATACATCACTTCATTGCTTTCGAAGGTGGTGTAGTCCACTTCGATACCGGTTTCTTTGGTGAACTGCTCCAACACCCCTTCAGGCAAATATTCGGACCAGTTATAAAACACCAGTTTTTCGGCAGCTTGCGCTGTGACGCTGCAGGCCAACAAAACAGGAACCAGCAAAGATCTCAGTTTCATCAGGTTTTCCTTCTTAATAGCAATGGAACAATGATTACAACGACTAAAGAAATCAGCATGAGCAAGGTGGCCAGCACATTCACCTCCGGTGAAACACCCACCTTCACCATGGAAAACACCCGGATGGGCAGAATTTCGAATCCCGGGCCGGTAACGAATGAACTGATAATGACATCATCGAGCGACAGTGTGAAGCTCAGCAACCAGGAGGCGGCGATAGCAGGCCGCAGTAAAGGCAGAATCACCAGACGAAACACCTGACTCTCCTTGGCTCCCAGATCCTGGGCCGCTTCCAGCAAATTGCCATCAAACCCTTTTAACTGTGAGTAGACTGTAATCACCACAAAGGGAAGGCAAAAGGTGATATGGGCAATCAGCAAAGACCAGAACCCCAACTGGATGCCCAGGGCCATAAAGACAATCAGGAAAGTAATGGCCAGCACAATATCCGGTGACATCAACACAACAAAAATCAAGGCACTGGCACTTTGCCGAAAACGAAAGCGATAACGGTAAACGGCCAATGCCATCAAGGTACCGAGAATGGTGGCGCAGGTGGCGGATAGAGTGGCGACCGTCAGCGAATTAAAAAAGGCTTCCAACAGGGCATCGTTGTGCCAAAGCTTTTCATACCACTTGAAGGAAAAGCCCTGCCACTTGTGACCGTATTTGGATTCGTTAAAAGAATTGACTACCAACACCACGATGGGCAAATACAGAAACGCCATGACCCCGGCGATAAACAACCAGCGCAGACCACTGCCCAACGAAAGTACCGGTTTATTTGAGGGTATCATCGTCCAACCCTCCCTTGCGCTGAATGTATTGATTGGCTTTGAAGTAGAACCACAGCAACAGCGCCATCAACACAATCAGGCTGACACTCAAGGCACTGCCAAAGGGCCAGTCCCGTACTACCAAAAACTGGTTTTTGATCAGGTTACCCAGCAGAATATTTTTGGCACCGCCCAACAGGTCCGCCACATAAAACATGCCCATGGCGGGCAGGAATACGATCAGACAGCCGGCAATAATACCCGGTGACGTCAATGGCACGATGATACGCCAAAACCGATGCCAGCCGTTGGCGCCCAGATCCCGGGCTGCTTCCAGCAAGCTGCGGTCCAGCTTGTCGAAGCTGGAGATCAACGGCAGCACCATAAAGGGAAAGAGAATGTACACCAGGCCAAAGATCACCGCAAATTCGGTGTAAAGGATTTGCAGCGGTTCATCAATGATGCCCACCCCCAGCAACACATCATTAAACAGGCCTTTTTTGCCCATCAGCAGTTTGATGGCATAGGTACGAATCAGGCTGTTGGTCCAGAACGGAACCACCATCATAAACAGCAGAATAGAACGTAACAGGGGTGAAAAACGCGATAGGATAAAGGCAAAGGGATAACCCAACAGCAAACAGATACCGGTCGCCAACAGGGACAGGTACAGTGAATCCAGAAACACGTTCAGGTAAAGGCTGTCCCACAGATTCACATAGGAATTGAGGTTCAGCGGCCACACTGCCAGGTTATTCGGGTCCGGGCTCAACACGCTGGTAATGAGAACCATCACGTGAGGCGCCAGCACAAACAGCCCCAACCAGAACAGGGTTATCAGAATGATGGTGGAGCGAAACAGTTCAAAGCGCGGTTTCATGAGCGGCCTCTAGGGTTGCTTGGGAATCACGTGTTCCCAACCGTGCACCCAATCAACCCATACCGCCTCATTGATGCGGTAGTCAAAATCCGGATCGTCTTCGTCAAAAAATTCGCTGGCTTTCAGTTGCTGTCCATCGTCGAGTTGAATCAGGGAATCCAGGGTCTGACCGGTGTAGTTCCGTTCCAGAACCTGGCCGGAAAACCCTACCCGTTTTTGCTCGCCATGGAGACTAGTGATGCGCAGATCCTCCGGGCGCAACATCACATGCACCGCATCACCCTCCTGGTATTTGCGATCGGTGCGCACTTCCCGGGTATAACGGCCGGACAACAGCACTTGGTATTGGAAATCCCCCAGCTCCCGCTGCACCACCCCATCGAAAACATTAATTTCCCCGATAAAACGCGCCACGAACAGGTTGGCCGGGGATTCATAGATCTGGCGGGGTGTACCCACTTGCTGAGCACGGCCGTCCTGCATTACCAACACCCGATCCGACATGGAGAGCGCCTCTTCCTGATCGTGGGTTACGTATATAAAAGTAATGCCGAGTTTGCGCTGCAACTGTTTCAATTCAATCTGCATCTGCAAACGCAATTTGTAGTCCAGCGCACTGAGGGATTCGTCCAGCAACAATACCCGCGGCCGGTTCACCACAGCGCGGGCAATGGCCACTCGTTGTTTCTGTCCACCGGACAGCTGCTCAGGCTTACGAGCGGCAAACTCCTGCAACTGTACCATGGCGAGCGCTTCATCCACCCGCGATTGAATCTCGCTTTTGGGTACCTTCGCCATTTTCAGACCAAAGGCCACATTATCGAATACCGAAAGGTGGGGAAACAGGGCGTAGCTCTGGAACACAGTGTTCACCGGGCGGCGCTCTGCTGGCACCAGGGTCACATCCTGGCCGGCCACCATCAGGCTACCCTCATCAAAGGGCTCAAAGCCGGCGATCAACCGCAACACGGTGGTCTTGCCGCAGCCGGAAGGGCCCAGAATAGTGAAGAACTCCCCATCATGCACCGCCAGATTGAACCCAGACAATATCTCCTGAGCCTGATAGCGTTTGGTGACGCCACTCAGTTGAATCACCGTGTCCGGTTGGGTAACCGTTGTTTCTGTTTCAGTAACACCTGTTTCAAAAGCCTTGCTTTCAGTCACGTTGCACACCCACGCTCAGCCCCCAGAGAAAACCGCGACATGGTAACAAAACCCGCTTAGGTCCCGTAACCCGAAATTTAGTGTCGCCAATCGCCAGCCAGTATTTTCAAACTGTTGCCGAGAATACTAAACTGTTTATAGGTTGTTCAGTAGTATGGGTGTCTGAAGTTATGCAGCAGCTTGCCATTTCGCGCGACATGTTTGAAGCCCAGCT
This sequence comes from Pseudomonadales bacterium, assembly GCA_002708905.1. GTDB lineage: Bacteria > Pseudomonadota > Gammaproteobacteria > Pseudomonadales > Ketobacteraceae > Ketobacter. The sequence continues at coordinate 252,887 of PAPM01000034.1, forward strand.
TGAGCTGGCCTCCTCCAAGGTAAAAGATCCCCAGGTTGGATTATTTGGTCCGGATTCCATGATGTGGCAGCTCTCGCGCCATGCCTTGTTTGGTGCCCATGGTGCCGGCCGCGCGCTGCTGCTGCAGATTGCCCACCCCTGGGTTACCCAGGGGGTCGATGAACACTCCAAAACCCGCGCGGACCCACTGGGACGCGCCAAACGCACCTTCACTTCAGTGCTCTCCATTGTCTACGGCAATCTGGAGCAGGCCACCAAGTATGCCCGTGCCGTGCACAACATCCACAGTCGCATCCAGGGTGACATGCATTACGAGGCCGGTGCCTTTGGCAAAGGTACCCATTACCAGGCCAACGAAGCCCACGCCATGCTCTGGGTACATGCTACCTTGTGGGATACCACCGTCATGATGTACGAACTGTTCCGGCGCCCGCTGTCACGGGAAGAGAAGAACCAGTTCTATGAGGAAACCCGACTGTTTGCCTACATGTTCGGGATTCCTGATGACATCCTGCCACCGGACTGGGATGCCTTCATGGAATACAACCGCACCATGTGGAATTCAGACCAGCTCACGGTCACCGATGCCACCCGGGAGCTCACCGGTTTTCTGTTTGAACCGCTGCACTTTACCCTGACCCCCGCCATGGCCTGGTTGAAAATAGTAACCGCCGCCACCCTGCCGCCACGGCTCCGGGAGGACTTCAGATTCCAGTACGGCCGCAAGGAAAAGCTGCTGTTTGCCAGCGGCCGAAAAATGCTGAGCCTGGCGGAGCCGGTCACTCCCGGCATCATTCGCAACGGGCCCTCTTATGTGGAAGCCACCCGGCGCATCCGGGGCTTGCCCTCTACCCTGCTCACCCGGGCCTTTAACCGGGCCATCTTCGGACGCCCGGAGCTGGTGGCACTGAAATCACCCGATAAAACTTAAAAATTAAATTTTAGTGCTCTCATTCAACGCCTTAGGCGCTATGGCTGAGGGGGACAAAGCCGAACGGTTGAACTATAAATAAGAGGATGACCACCAAGGATTGAGGCGCCATTCTGAGCAAGTATGCAAATTTCCACATGTGGCTTGTACCTGCCATAGCATTTGTGATTGTTGTGGCTGCGAGCCTGTTCATTGATCACCTCAACCACCAAACCTTCAACGAACAGCTACGTAACAAAATACTCAGTGAAATCAGCTTGTTGCGCGCCAACCTGGAAGGAGAGCTGACGTCCAACCTGCAGACTGTACAGGGCATGGTGGCCGCCATCCAGATCGAACCGGATCTGGATCAGGCCCGTTTTGCCGCCTTTGGCAAAGCGTTACTGGAAACCCATAACCAGCTACGAAACATCGGCGGCGCACCGGATATGGTGATTCAGCTGATGTATCCCCTGCAGGGCAATGAAGGCGCTCTGGGTTTGAACCTTGCAAAGAACCCCGAACAGCGCCAGGCCGCACTGGCCGCCAAGAGCAGCAAGGATATGGTCATCGCCGGCCCGCTCAATCTGGTCCAGGGCGGAAGCGGGATTATTGGACGCATCCCGGTGTTTGTATACCAAGGCGAAGAACGGCAATTCTGGGGACTGATCTCAGCCGTCATCGACGCCGAGCGTCTCTACCGGGATGCAGGTCTGCTGGATGAGAACATACCTTACACCATTGCCATCCGCGGCAAAGACGGTAAAGGCGCCCAGGGGGATGTTTTTTTCGGCGACGGCGACATCTTTAATCAAAACCCCGTATTGGCAGAAGTCACTCTGCCTTCAGGCCACTGGCAGCTGGCCGCTGTGCCCAAAGCAGGTTGGCCCGCCCACGCCGACAATGCCATCCCGTTAAGGGTGACCATGGCCGCTATCGGTGCGCTCCTCATCATTGGCATCGCCACCCTGATTCGACTCTATCTGCGCCGCCAGTCCGATAACCAGCGGCTGAAGAGACTGGTGCAACTCTCCGCATCGCAACAAAAATCACTAGAGCACATGAGTCAACAGGCCCGTATCGGTGCCTGGGAAGTGAACATGGAAACCGGCACTCACTACTGGTCACCCATGACCAAGGAAATTCAGGAAGTGGCGCCGGATTATGTACCGACGGTTGAAAGTTCACTGTCGTTCTTTGAAGAAGGCCTCCACCGGGAAGCCATGCGCAAAGCCATCAAGCTGTGTGTTACGCAACAGCAGCCCTGGAAAATTGAATCCAAGATAATCACGGCCAAAGGCAGTGAGGTCTGGGTTAACAGCCTCGGTCAGGGCGAATTCGAGGGCGGACGTTGTATCCGGCTGTATGGCTCACTGCAGGACATTTCGGAACGCAAACTCAATGAGCGCCGCCTGGCACAAACCCACAAGGAGCTGGAGCAGCAAATGGCACTGCTGCAGGCCATTGGTCGGGCTCAATCCGCCTTCATCACCAACGAAACCCTCAGCGAGGCTTTCGACAGCTTGTTGAAGAACCTGTTGACCCTCACCCAGAGCCATCAGGGATTTATCGGCGAGATTCTTTATGATGACGAGCACCAACCATTCCTGAAAATCCGAGCCATGTTCAGTGATGCAGAGCAGGATACTGATGCATTCCTCTCAACATTTGCCGAGGGGATGGAGTTCCGGGATCAGAATTCGTTGATTGGGCGGGTTTTCACAGCGCTGGAACCTCTCATATCCAATGACCCGCTGGCCGACAAAAGTGGCGCGAACACACCGGAAACACACCCTGTGTTGCACTCTTTCCTTGGTATTCCCATTAAACACAACCACCATGGCGTCGCCATGATCGGGCTGGCCAACCGGACCGAAGGCTACCATCAGGGCATCGTTCGTTGGCTTGCCCCCCTCCTCACCACCATCGGTCAGCTCATTGAAGGATATCGCCATCAAATGGCCCGGAGCCAGGCAGAGGAGGACCTGAAAACGGCGAAGGAAGCAGCCGAACAGGCGGCTCGGGCCAAGAGTGAATTTCTCGCCACTATGAGCCATGAGATCCGCACCCCCATGAATGGGGTTCTGGGAATGCTTAACCTGTTGCAGAGAACCCAACTGGACAGTAACCAATTGCGACGGCTGAAGCTGGCACAAAACAGCGCCGAATCCCTGTTGTTATTGATCAATGACATCCTGGATTTCTCCAAGGTGGATGCGGGAAAACTGGAGATCGAAATTCTGGACTTCGACCTGCGCGCCATGCTGGGGGAATTTTCCGAATCCATGGCGCTGAAAGCACAGGAAAAAGGCCTGGAATTGATTCTGGACCTTACCGGCGTCGACACCAGCATGGTGAAAGGCGATCCAAGCCGCATTCGCCAGATCTTCACCAACCTGGTCAGCAACGCCATCAAATTCACCGCCCAGGGGGAAATCATCATTCGTTGCCGTATCCAGCCCGAGGGTAATCACCTGCGGTTTGAAGCCAGTGTGCGCGACACCGGCATCGGCATCCCCGCGCACAAACAATCCATCCTGTTCTCTCCCTTCACTCAGGTGGATGCCAGCACAACCCGGGAATACGGTGGTACCGGATTGGGACTGGCTATCTGCAAACAGCTGGTGAACATGATGGACGGGGAGATCACCCTGGAAAGTGAACCCGACAAAGGCAGCTGCTTCCGCTTCCATATCAAACTGGATACCAGCGACCAGTCCCATCCGGTGATTCCCGAGATTGACACCAGCAATCTGAAAATCCTGATCGTGGATGACAATGCCACCAACCTGGAAGTGCTGCATGATCAATTGGCCCACTGGGGCATGCAGGTCTGCCGCGCGGAAGACGGCAACAGCGCGTTGGACTGTTGTCGGCGGGAGCAGGAGCAACATCCGGAGCGCAGCTGCCCGTTTGATATCGCCATTCTGGATATGAGCATGCCCGGAATGAGCGGCGCACAACTGGCCAAAATCATGAAAGCCGACGAACACCTTAAAGCCATAAAGTTGGTTATGATGACCAGCATGGCCCATCGGGGAGACGCCCGTTATTTTGAAGAACTGGGGTTCAGCGCGTACTTTCCCAAGCCGGTGACCACTGAAGACCTGCTCACCGCACTCTCTGTTATTGCCGTGCAGGATGCCAACGCAAACCAGCCATTGCTCACCCGGCACGTGCTGCGATCTTTGCGCACCGAAACAACCATGTCCACCGAGCTGGAATGGCCCCCACACACCCGCATCCTGTTGGTGGAAGACAACAGTATTAATGTGGAAGTGGCAAACATGATATTGAATGAACATGGCCTTAGCGCGGATATTGCCGGCAATGGGCGGGAAGCCTTGGAGATCCTGCGTAAAACACCCGGTGGAGAGGCCTACACCCTGATCCTGATGGATTGTCAAATGCCGGAGCTGGATGGCTACGAAACCACCCGCCTGATCCGGGAAGGCAGTGCCGGCGAACAGTACCGGGAAATCCCCATCGTCGCCATGACCGCCAATGCCATGAAAGGGGATCGGGAGAAATGCATCAACGCGGGAATGAATGATTATCTGAGCAAACCGATCTCCACAGACAGCCTGATCGACAAACTGCGGCTTTGGCTGCTGGATGACGAAGAGGCCGGGGCCGGCGCTGAGGCAACCCTGCAACCGGAAATCGTATCAGGTACCTCGGTGTGGAATGAAAGTGGCGCACTTGCCATGGTGAAACAGCGGGAAGACCGCCTGAAGATACTGCTGGAATCTTTCTGCAGCCATGTCCCTGAGCATCTTGAATGTATATCCACGGCCATCTCAGAGCACAACGTTGCCAAAGTCCGCTATCTGGCCCACACAATCAAAGGCAGCGCCGGACAGTTAAAAGCCGGACACCTGGAACAGGTGACCGCTGCCATGGAGGTAGCCGCCAAAAACAAAGACATCGGCAAAATATCCGCGCTGCATCATCGGTTAAACCAGGAAAGCCAGGCCGTGCTGGAACGCTTCAGGGAATGGCTCCAGGTCCACCCCTAGAAGTATCGAGAGGCCTTGGCTTCCCCATAGCCCTGGGTTACTCTCTGAGCAACCTAAATCACGATTTTGCCCCATGCCTGACAAACAACCCGACCCCAGCATCTCGTCCGTTCTTACAGAAGGGCTCTGGTTCAGCAGCATTCCCGCCACCTTACAGCAGGCTTTGGTCAGCAACGGCAAAGTTAAAACATTGCGGCGTGGTGAAACCCTGTTCCGGCGTGGTGATCCGCCCTGTGGCCTGTACGCCATGATCGACGGGGCACTGCGCATCAGCATGGTGAGCGAAGCAGGCAAGGAGGCAATCCTGACGTTTATCGATCCGCCCAACTGGATCGGAGAGGTCTCCCTGGTGGATGGTCAACCCCGCACTCACGATGCCATCGCCGAAACCGATTGCCGCCTGTTGCATGTGCCGCAAGCGGCACTGGATTCCATGCTGACGCAGACCCCGGCCTATTGGCGCTGCTTCGGCCAGCTGTTATCGCAGAAGCTGCGATTCACCTTCTATGCCATCGAAGACTATGCCCTCTTACCAGCCCCTCAGCGCCTGATCCGGCGTCTGGTGATCATGGCCGAGGGCTATGGTAACCGCACCGCAGGGGCACCCCGCACCATCCGCCTGCAGCAGGAACAGCTGGGGCGGATGCTGTCCATCTCCCGCCAGACCACCAACCAGATCCTCAAGGATCTGGAAGCCTGTGGCCTGCTCCGTCTGGTGTACGGTGGCATCGAGATTCTGGATCTGCAGGGCCTGCAACAACGGGCGAACATGCCCAATGTGCCCTCAATGTCAGGCAGATGACAGTCTCTTCCCTGACAGGATGATTACAATAAACCCTCGACTATGCCTAATTGCTCTAGAGCAATAACACACAATAACAAGAGGTCGCCCATGAAAACGCTGCAGCAACAGCTGATTCAATATGCCGAGTATCACCGGGATAAACGCAATATTCTCACCCACTTTGTGGGCATTCCCCTGATCGTACTGGCCGTGGCCATTTTGTTGTCCCGCCCCCTGTTCAGCGTGATGGGATTGAGCCTCACGCCGGCGCTGGTAGTGGTGATTGTGGCCAGCATCTATTACCTGACATTGGACCGCCCCCTGGGAGTCGCCATGGCGGTGTTCCTTGGCCTCTGCCTGTGGCTTGCCACCGTCATCGCCGCGCAAACCACGACCACCTGGCTCTGCAGTGGAATTGGTCTGTTTGTCGTAGGCTGGATTATCCAGTTTATCGGGCACATCTATGAACGCCGCAAGCCGGCCTTTTTCGATGACGTCATCGGCCTGGCCATCGGGCCACTGTTTGTGGCTGCCGAGTTGGCCTTTCTTTTGGGGTTGCGGGAAGAACTGCAAGCTGAAGTGGAAGCAGCCGCCGGCCCCACCGTAATTAAAGGGCAAACCGAAGCCTCCTGACTGTTTGCCTGCCGCCTCCGCCGTTGCCCGATCGTTAGAGTCGGGCAACGCTGTTCAGGATTCCGACTTTTCCCTGTCATTGAGCTGTCATTGCTTCGGCATGGCAGCGCAACAAAATGCCGCTAGGCTGGGTTCTCCGCACTTATCGACCTTAATCTGGTTTAAACTGAAATCCGGAGACAACTTCATGCGCAAAATAATGATCACTCTATGTGCCGCTGCTATGACACTGCTGGCGGGCGCCGCATTCGCCGGCGGCTCTCACCAGGATCAGAAGCAGGACCGTGAGCAGGACCCTAAGCAGGGTCATTCGCCCAAGCACCATGGCCACTGGCTGTTCAAAAGGCTGCCCGGCCAGGCTATCCAACTTGGCCCCCGCCCTTCCTACCTGGTCAATGACATGGATGAGGGGAATTTGAAACAAGCGCTAAAGCAATGTGAAACGGGACCGTTTTTCAAAACCGACTTTTCCATCGGTCATCGTGGTGCTGCCCTTCAATTCCCGGAACACACCAAGGAATCCTACGAAGCGGCTGCCGTCATGGGGGCCGGTATCATTGAGTGTGATGTCACCTTTACCAAAGACAAAAAACTGGTATGCCGCCATTCCCAATGCGATTTACACACTACCACCAACATTCTGGGCATTCCGGAACTGGCATCGAAGTGCAGCGAGCCGTTCACCCCGGCCGACCTGGAGAACGGCACCCCGGCCAGCGCCCGCTGCTGTACCAGCGACATCACATTGAGTGAGTTCAAGAGCCTGTGTGGCAAGATGGATGCGGCCAATCCCAACGCAACCACACCGGAAGAATACATGTCCGGCACCGCAGACTGGCGCACGGATCTCTATTCAACCTGCGGTACCTTGATGACCCATGCCGAGAGCATCGAACTGATCAAAAGCCTGGGCGCCAAGTTCACCCCGGAATTGAAATCCCCCAGCGTGGACATGCCCTACGAGGGTGATTATTCCCAGCAGGATTACGCCCAGCAGATGATTGATGAATACAAAGCGGCCGGTATTAAAGCCAAACACGTGTGGCCACAATCTTTCAATCTGGATGACGTGAAGTATTGGATTGCACAGGAGCCTGCATTTGGCAGGCAGGCGGTTTTCCTGGATGCCCGCATGTACGAGGAAGCCGGCTTTGAACCCACTCTCGCTTCGATGGAAGAATTGAAGCGCCAGGGCATCAATATTGTTGCCCCACCGCTGTATGCATTGCTGACACTGGACAGCCACAACAATATCGTGCCCTCGGACTATGCCATCAACGCCAAGGCAGCGGGCCTGGACATCATCACCTGGACCCTGGAACGGGATGGCCCCCTGGCAAACGGCGGCGGCTGGTACCATCAGTCCATCCGGGCGGCGATCAACAATGACGGGGATACCATGAAAGTACTGGACGTTTTGGCCCGGGACGTGGGTGTGCTGGGGGTATTCAGCGACTGGCCCGCCACCACAACCTACTACGCTAACTGCATGAATCTATAACCTGAATCCGTGAAGCCGGCGCCGACACTTTCCCTATCACCGCCAGCGAGCACTTTTTGATCATTCGCCCCGTGCAAGTTGGCTTTC
>PAPM01000035.1 GCA_002708905.1 Pseudomonadales bacterium
CAAAATGTTGGCAAAACGTGCATACAGTAAAACTATGACAGAAAAGAACATTGTGTTCACTGCCCACCATGGCGGTGATGTGAAAGGAGCCATCCGGGTTCCGGGCGACAAATCGATTTCCCACCGCTCCATCATGATGGGCTCCCTGGCGGATGGTGTCACAGAAGTCTTCGGCTTTCTGGAAGGGGAAGACAGCCTGGCCACCTTGCAGACTTTCCGGGATCTGGGAGTCACTATCGAAGGCCCCAACAACGGGCATGTAAAAATCTATGGTGTGGGCATGCACGGTCTGCTGCCGCCCCACGGCCCACTGTATCTGGGTAATAGTGGAACCTCAATGCGCCTGCTGGCCGGTCTGCTCTCTGCCCAGAAATTCGATGTGGAATTGACCGGTGATGAGTCTCTGTCCCGACGCCCGATGGGGCGGGTGACCAAACCCCTGGCGCAAATGGGCGCATTGGTGGAGTCCGAGGAAGACGGCACACCTCCGCTCAGGATCAAAGGCGGTCAGCCGCTTAAAGGCATTCATTATGATATGCCGATGGCCAGTGCCCAGGTGAAATCCTGCGTTTTGCTGGCTGGTTTGTATGCGGAAGGAACCACCAGTGTCTCGGAACCCGCACCAACCAGGGACCACACTGAGCGTATGCTGCGTGGATTTGGTTATCCAGTAACCACAGATGGCAACAAAATCACCCTGGTAGGGGGTGGAGGCCTGAGCGGCACCACCATTGATGTTCCGGCGGATATATCGTCGGCAGCCTTCTTCATGGTGGCGGCCAGCATTACCCCGGGTGCGGACCTTACACTGGAGCATGTGGGCATCAATCCGACCCGCATCGGCATCCTCAATATTCTCAAGGCCATGGGCGGCAACCTGGAAGTCCTGAACGAGCGGGAAGTGGGTGGTGAGCCGGTGGCGGATATCCGGGTTCAATATGCGCCTTTAAAAGGCATTCATATCCCGGAAGACCAAGTGCCCCTCGCGATTGATGAGTTTCCGGTATTGTTCGTGGCGGCTGCCTGTGCTGAGGGCACTACTGTATTAACCGGCGCGGAAGAGCTCCGGGTGAAAGAGAGTGATCGAATCCAGGTTATGGCAGACGGATTGCAGGTCCTGGGTGTCAAAGCCGACCCAACCCCGGATGGCATCGTTATCGAGGGCGGGCCTATCGCTGGTGGTTCGGTGGAAAGCCATGGTGACCACCGCATTGCCATGTCTTTTGCTGTCGCTGCGTTGCGGGCAACGGCCGATATCACCATTAATAACTGCGCCAACGTTGCAACTTCATTCCCCAATTTCGTCGAACTGTCACGGAAAGTCGGTATGAAGCTGGATGTCGCAGAAGTAGGAGAATCCCATGCCTAACAGTCCAGCCCAAGCACCTGTTATCACCATCGATGGACCCGGTGGTTCCGGCAAGGGGACCATTGCCCAGAAGGTTGCCAAGGCCCTGAATTGGCACTTGCTCGACAGCGGCGCCCTGTATCGCCTGGTGGCCCTGGCGGCCAGTAACCATGGGGTCTCGCTGGATAACGAAGAGAGCCTGCAGATCCTGGCGGAGAACATGGATGTGCAATTTCTGGTGGATGACCCGGACCACCCCATCCGCATCGTGCTGGAAGGTGATGTGGTGACCAAGGATATCCGTTCCGAAGAAGTAGGGCGGGATGCCTCAAAAGTGGCTGCGTTGCCCAGTGTCCGGGCGGGCCTGCTGCAGCGCCAGCACGACTTCAGGGATGCTCCCGGTCTGGTGGCGGATGGCCGTGATATGGGGACTGTGGTGTTTCCGGATGCTGAATTGAAGGTCTATCTTACGGCAAGTGTAGAGGAACGGGCGGAAAGACGCTTCAAACAGTTGCAAGAGAAGGGCATGAGTGCTAATTTAGCCGACCTTCAAGCAGCGATACAATCTCGCGATGAGCAGGATATGAATCGCTCTGTGGCACCTCTGGTTGCAGCCGAGGATGCTGTTGTAATTGATAGTACTGACATGACTATAGATGAGGTGTTCACCGAGTTAATGAATCATGCCAGAACCAAGGGGCTTGTTAAGTAAACCCGGTTCAGATCCAAATCGGGTTAGGCAAGTCAACCCCGGGCATTGACCCGGAAATAAGAATTAAAGCGTATGGGGATTCACCTCAGGGTGAGCTTCATTCGCTTTTTGGCGTTTTTCGGAGCCGTATTTGCCAGCTGGCACTGAAAAACTGAGTAAAAACAACCCGTACGGCGCTGGTAACGTATGGCGGTATCGGCTAACGCCCAAATTCGATGGGGTTAGCTATTAATGACAGGTAAAACACATGAGCGAAAGCTTTGCCGAACTATTTGAAGAAAGTTTAAAAGAACTGGACATGACCCCCGGCTCCATCGTTAAGGGTACGATTGTATCCATCGATGACGACTGGGTAACCGTATACGCCGGCCTGAAGTCAGAAGGCGTTATTCCCCGTGACCAATTCCTGGGTGACGGTGGCCAGCTGGAGATCAACGTTGGTGACGAAGTCGACGTAGCTCTGGAATCCCTGGAAGACGGCTGGGGCGAAACCCGTCTGTCCCGTGAAAAAGCCAAGCGTGCTGAGTCCTGGAAACGTCTGGAAGCCTGCTTCGATGCGAACGAAGTGGTTAAAGGTATCATCAACGGTAAAGTCAAAGGCGGCTTCACTGTGGATATCGAATCTGTACGTGCGTTCCTGCCCGGTTCTTTGGTTGACGTTCGTCCGGTGCGTGACACTCTGCACCTGGAAGGCAAAGAACTCGAATTTAAAGTCATCAAGTTGGATGCCAAGCGCAACAACGTGGTGGTTTCCCGTCGTGCGGTTCTGGAAGCAGAGAACAGTGCAGAGCGCGAAGCACTGCTGGAAAAACTGCAAGAGGGAATGGAAGTCAAGGGTATCGTCAAGAACCTCACCGACTACGGTGCGTTCGTGGATCTGGGCGGTATCGACGGTCTGTTGCACATCACCGACATGGCTTGGAAACGCATCAAGCACCCAAGCGAAATCGTGGAAGTGGGCGACGAGATCAATGTCAAAGTATTGAAGTTCGATCGTGAGCGCAATCGTGTGTCTCTGGGCCTCAAGCAGTTGGGCTCTGATCCTTGGGTTGAAATCACTAACCGTTACCCAGAAGGTAGCCGCGTGAAAGCCAAGGTGACCAACCTGACTGACTACGGCTGCTTTGCTGAGTTGCAGGAAGGCGTTGAAGGTCTGGTTCACGTTTCCGAAATGGATTGGACCAACAAGAACGTACATCCTTCCAAAGTCGTTTCTATCGGCGAAGAAGTGGACGTTATCGTTCTGGACATCGACGAAGAGCGTCGTCGTATCTCCCTGGGCATCAAGCAGTGCAAGCCTAACCCATGGGAAGAGTTCGGCACTCGCTTCAACAAGGGCGACAAGATCTCCGGTAAGATCAAGTCCATCACTGACTTCGGTATCTTCATTGGTCTGGATGGTGGCATCGACGGTCTGGTTCACCTTTCTGACATCTCCTGGGATCTGCCTGGAGAAGAAGCGGTTCGTGAATACAAGAAAGGCGACGAGATCGATACTGTTATCCTGTCCGTAGATCCTGAGCGTGAGCGTATCTCTCTGGGTGTTAAGCAGTTGGAGCAAGATCCATTTGCTATGTACGTTCAAGAGAATGATAAAGGCGCCATCGTTACTGGTACCGTGAAGTCTGTCGACGCGAAAGGTGCTGTAGTTGAGCTGGTGGAAGGGGTTGAAGCCTCCCTGAAAGCCTCTGAGCTGAGCCGTGACCGTGTTGAAGACGCCCGCTCTCACCTGAACGAAGGTGATCAGGTTGAAGCCCGCATCATCAGCGTTGATCGTAAGAACCGCGTGATCAGCTTGTCTGTGAAAGCGAAAGACATGGCTGATGAGAAAGAAGCCATGAAAGCGCTGAACCAGAACCAGGCTCAAGAATCTGCACCGAAAACGATTGGTGATCTGATCAAGCAACAACTGGAAAACGCTGACAAGTAATTGCCGGTGTTTGCCTGAAAAGGCGGCTATCGAAAGGTAGCCGCCTTTTTTATGGCCAGGTTTTGTTCGCTAAACATTTCGTATACGATGGCGTCATATTAATCAGCAGTAGGAGCCAAAATGAAACAACTACAGGGTAAGGTCGCAGCGATCACCGGTGCCGGTTCCGGCATAGGTCAGGCACTGTCTATTGAGCTGGCGAAGCTGGGATGTGAGGTTGCGCTGTCCGATAAAAATGAAGATGGTCTTAAGGAAACCGCAGCGCAAGCACTGGCAAATGGCGTCAAATGTACGACCTGTGTGCTGGATGTGGCAGACCGCGCGGCGGTGTATGCCTGGGCTGATCAAGTGGTGGCAGACCACGGCCGGGTCAACTTGATTTTCAATAATGCGGGTGTTGCTCTTAGTGAGACCGTTGAGTCCATGGGCTACGATAATTTCGAATGGCTCATGAATATTAATTTCTGGGGTGTGGTGTACGGTACCAAGGCGTTTTTACCCTATTTGAAGCAGGCCGGGGAAGGCCATATTATCAATGTGTCCAGTGTGTTTGGTATGATCGGAGTGCCTACTCAAAGTGCCTACAACGCCGCGAAATTTGCTGTTAAAGGCTTTACTGAGTCACTGCGGGAAGAAATGCAAATCGAGGGTTCGAACATTGAGGTTTCCTGCGTACATCCGGGCGGGATCAAAACCAATATCGTGCGCAGTAGCCGTATTGGTGAAGTGGGTAAAGCGGGTACCAAGGATCGCAACAAAATGGTGAAAATGTTTGATAAGGCTGCGCGAACGACACCCACCGAAGCAGCCTGTACCCTCATTCAGGGAGTGCAAAAAAACAAACCCAGAATTTTAATTGGGGCAGATGCGCATGTGATTGATACAGTGCAGCGACTGTTGCCGACCAAATATCAGGATATTTTGGTGTGGGGAACGACTCGAAACCATAACAAGCATAACTGATAGAGCAGCGCACCTGTCACCCGTGGTTGGTTGGTGGCAGATGCGCTTTCCGGTTCGAGCCGGGGTTTCTCTGTTATTTCTCCATCCACTGTTCCAGGGCGAGAATTTCCTCACTGGACAGCATGCCGGCTACCCGCTTCAAACGCAGGGAATTTAACACATAATCAAATCGTGCATTGGTGTAATCCCGTTCGTTCTGGAACAGGTTCCGTTGTACGTTCAGCACATCCACAATGGTACGGGTACCTGCTTCATAGCCGGCTTGGGTTGCTTCGAGAGCAACTTTTGCTGAATTTGTGCTCTGCTTGCGGGCATTTACCCCTGCCACATTGGCGATGGTGAGTTGATAGAAATTGGTTACGTCCTGAATCGTTTCGCGACGCGCCTGGTGTTCCAGATCCTGCGCGGCCATGAATTGGTACTGGCTTTGCCGGCGGCTGGCACTGATGGCACCACCGCTGTACAGAGGAACCTGTAGCTCCAGCGCGATCACATTGGTGGTTGTGTCTGGTGTGGTGGATAGACCAGTGTAAAGTGATTGGGCGTCGGTGCTGTTATAGGCGTGTGTGCCCACCAGATCCAGGGTGGGTGCATGCTTGCCGCGCTGGCTCTTGTAATTTTGTTGTGCCGCTTCCGCCGCATAAACAGCCGCTTTCAGCTTTGCGTTGTTGGCCAGGGACTTTTCGATCCATTGGTTGAGATCCAGCGGCTCCGGGACGGTAACCGGAAGATCCAGGCTCAGGTCCACGACATTTTCCACAGTCGCTCCGGTAATGGTTTCCAGTAGACGCAGCGCCACGAACTGCTCGCTCTCGGCACTGATACGGGAACTGACGGCGGTGTCGTAGGCCGCTTGGGCTTCGTGTACGTCAGTGATGGCGACCAGACCCACTTCAAAGCGCTGTTTGCTCTGTTCCAATTGGCGGGCGATTGCTTCCTGTTCTGCCTTGCGAAAGGTCAGGTTGGCATTGGCTCTGAGCACTTCCAGATAACGGGTGACGATCCGAAGATAAAAATCTTCCTGAGTGCTCTGGAATTCGGCACTGTATTGGCTGTCAAGTGCTTTACCTAACTGGTAAGTGTGCCAATTGTCCAGGCGGAAGAGGGGTTGACGTAAATTGGCCGCATAGCCATGGCTGTCATAATCGTCGTCACCATAACCTTCATATTCCACATCGGTCTTGGTCAGGTTGCCACTCAAATTGATCTGTGGCAGCAAGCCGGAGCGATTCTGGTCGATGACCTGCTGGTTGGCTTGATAGGTGTTTTTGGCGGCGGCCCACTGAGGGTCATTTTGTTCTGCCAATTCATAGGTTCGTTGCAGGGTCAGGATCTCAGCCTGGACAGCTGACGCTCCAACAAGAAGGGAGCCACAGATCAGAATGTGTTTGAAATAACTGGTTTTCATCAGAAACACCGTTTTCCGGTTACTTTGGGATAGTCTTAATGTGAGTGTATTATTGTCTAGTGGTTCACCGGAGTGAAGGGTTAATTATGGCAGATAGAGCGCTGCTTTTGTCATTACTGGCAAATTTGGAAACAGAGATGCGGGAAATCGATCTGTGGGAGGCTCAATCCCCGCCGGCAGATGCCTTCGACAGTCAACTGCCATTTTTTTACGATACCATGAATTTCAGCCAGTGGTTGCAATGGGTTTTCGTCGCCCGCTTTCGTGCAATATTGGAAGGGGCTCATCAACTGCCGCCCAATTGCGAAGTGGCGCCCATGGCCGAGGAGTATTTCAAGGAGCTGGATGTCTATTCGGATCCCATCTTGGGATTGTTAAGGCGTTTCGATGAGCAGTTCAACTAGTGGTGAACGCTCAGGTGGAGAGTGCCCTGTTCTCCTCCATGGTGTGATGGATTTTTTCTCTCAGTGCGTCGATTCGGATTGGCTTGGTTATGTACTCGTCCATTCCGGCTTGCAGGCATAACTCTCTTGATTCTCCTACTGCGTGGGCTGTTACAGCGATAATGGGCTTTCTCGGCAACTGGTTGAACATTTCAAACTCCCTGATGTGTCGGGTCGCCTCATAACCGTCCATCTCCGGCATCTCGCAGTCCATCAAGACAACATCCAACTCAGCGTGGTGCGTTTGGTAGTACTCCAGTGCTTCCTTGCCGTTGGTGGCAAATTCCGCCTCTATACCGAGCTTGGTTATCAAGCCTTTCACCACGACCCGGTTAACTTCGTTGTCTTCCGCTACCAGCAGTTTTAAATTCATTTTCTCCACGATAGGAGCTGACGTGGGCACATGGCGGAGGGTGTCCAGAGGTAAATCAGTGTTTTTGCCCACTTCAAAGCGACAGCTGAACCAGAAGGTCGAACCCTTTCCGGTTTCGCTTTCCACCCCAATGTCTCCGTTCATGATGTGTACCAGCTCTTTACAGATGGACAAACCAAGCCCGGTACCACCATAGCGTCTGGTGGTGGAGCTGTCGGCCTGGGTGAAGGGAGTGAACAGGTTTTTTTGCACGTCTCTGGAAATACCTATCCCGGTATCTTTGACCTGGAATCCGATGGTGACCCGGTTTCCGGTAAGGGAATCTACGTTCGCGATGATGCCGATGCTGCCGTGCTTGGTGAATTTGACGGCGTTACTCATAAGGTTCAGCAGCCCCTGCCGCAGGCGCGTTGGGTCTCCTATCAGGACATGGGGTATGTCTTTTGCGACTCGGGTGTAAAAGCTCAGGTTGCTGGAAAGCTCTTTGCTCTGAAAAACGGACAGACATTCGGCTATCAGGTCGTGAGGATTGAATGGTATGCGCTCCAAATCCATTCTCTTGGCTTCGATCTTTGACAGGTCGAGAATGTCATTAATCAGGTGGAGCAGGGCATTACCTGAATTGTAGATCGTATCCACGTAGCGTTTTTGCTCTTTGGTCAGCTCCGTTTCCCGCAACAACTCAGCGATACCGATGACTCCGTTCATCGGCGTACGTATCTCATGGCTCATTTTCGCCAGAAACTCACTTTTGGCGGCACTGGCCGCCTGTGCTTTATATGCTTCACGCATTTTTTCCAGCAGTTGGGTCTGGGCTTTGGATTTGGCCTTGCGTTCTTCGGTAAAGAAACTGCCGAACGCCATGGAAAGCAGCGCCACTTCTATGGCCGAGCCGATTTGCGCTGCATTTTCAGTGAGAAAGTTGCTGGGTAAGATTCCGGTGTAATTGAGTGCGAACATGGTGAAGCCGCTGGCAACAATGAGCCATGCGCAGGTATAAAAGCGAGCAACGTGGGTTCCATGCCGCCAAGCCAGTATGCCTGCAGAAAGGTTCAGGATAACGGTGGCGATCAGCATAATCATACAAATCTGCAGCAGGAAGCTGTAGCTTCCTACAAAGCTGGAAATCATGATGGTGAGACCGGTCAACACGCCTGTGACCATGACATAAAACAGTCGGGGGGAATGTTTGCGCACATCAAGGAAGAAAATCGAGAACATCAGTGCGAAAGTGAAGGTACCGCCCAGGAAAAACACAATGGATATTTGGTTCCACAGCGGCCACGTGGGCCAAATATATTGATAGCCGAATCCCCGCCATGCGGAAAAGGCCAGCATCTGAAAAAGCAGATAGACAACGTAATATATGTACGCCGGGTTGCGCACGATGAAGAACAGAAAGATATTGTAGAAGAACATGATCAGCATGCCGCCGATAAACAGCCCCTGGCCAAGCATAAAGCTCTGATCTGACTTTATGAATTCCGCTTCCTCCCACAGGTATAGCGGCATTTTGACAGAGCCCTGGGTTTCCAGGCGGATATAAAGTTCCGTGGGCTCACCTTCCGGCAGGGTGATCGGAAACAGGAAGTTGCGGTGGTCAATTGGACGGTGTTCGTGGGGCAGTTTGTCGCCAACGTGATATACCTGCAGAATCTCTCCGTCCCGAACAAAGTAGACATCGAGATAATCAATCAGCGGGTAGTCCACATTCAGCAGCCATTCATTACGCTGATCATGCTGGTTCACGATAATGCTGTGAAACCAGAAAATGGACTGGCTGTAGCCCAGGTTGGGGATGTCATCCTCAGACTGGAACCATTGGTACTGATCGTGTTGCTTGAGAAAGTCGCTGACTCTCAAAGACCCGTCAGGGTCCTCCAGAATCTCCAGCTTTTGAGAAAGCTCATGGACACTGTTGGTTTCGTCGATGATGATGGTTTCAACGCTTGCAATGGTAAGCGTCGAGAAAATCAGGGTTACTAATCCCAGAACTATCGGCGACATTGCCCATCTGACTGAAGCCTGCACGCGCATGCAATCCTTGTTCGTGTTTGAGAACCCGCCCTTAAGCACTAATTTAATTACAAGAAAAATACTGCTTTAGGGTACTGGCACGGGTATTAAGTTCTTTTTCTTCCATTGGAATGGGCTGAGAGTGTCCCCAGACAGGTTTCGGCCAGGCGGGATCATCCTGCTGGCGGCCAATAACATGGACATGTAGCTGGCTGACCATGTTGCCCAGCGCAGCGGTATTGATTTTTTGACTACCGAATGACCTGGCAATCGCTTTCCCTAGTCGCACACAGTATAAATGCAGCCTGATTTGAATTTCCTCAGACAGTTCATGCCACTCTGTGATGCCATCCTGTTTGGGGACAACGATAAACCAGGGATATTGCCGGTCATTCATCATCAACAGAAGGAGATCTTCCTCTTCGTTCACCAGTACCGTGTCGGCCGCCAGTTGCGGATGCAGCATGAATGTCATTAATGCTGCGCCATGCGAGTCCTGGGGGACTGAACTGCAATGTAATCAGTCAGAATATGTCCGGTTTCCTTAAGTTCATAATCGATTTCCATTTCGCCGTGTTTTGCTGCGGCCTGTTCTGACTTTGTCTCCAGGCTTTCCTGCAATTCTTCGTAGGTCTTGAATGGCTTGTCGCCCAATGCCTCTCGTCGTTTGTTCTCAATGGACAGGCGACGAGTCTCCAACACCTTCTTCTCCTGTTTTCTCTCGTTCCAGTTCAGGCTCACATTGGTTTTGGAACGGGCAGTCTCTATGCTTGCCATCTGATCCTTGATGTATTGGAACTCTGGGTTGTGGCTGGCTCTTTCCTCATGGGCGGTGCGCAGGTAGGTTAGGCTTGTTTCCAGAATTGGATTGCGGTGATAGCGTGCAGGACGAATCTGATCAGAAGGCAGCGCATGAGGCAGTGAACTCTCGCCAATTTCCTCGTGGTCAATCAGGCTCGGGAATTCAATATCCGGCACAATGCCCGCGTGCTGGTTACTTACACCGGATACGCGATAAAACTTCGCCATCGTGACTTTGAGTCGGTCACCCCGTGCTCCGTAATTCAAAGGCTGGAGTGACTGGACCGTGCCTTTGCCGAAGGTGCGGTCACCGACGATGATACCCCGCTGGTAATCCTGGATGGCGCCGGCAAATATTTCTGATGCTGAGGCGCTTAACCGGTTCACCATGACCGCCAGAGGGCCGTCATAGAGCACATCAGGGTCGTTATCTTCCAGTACTTCGATACTGCCGTTAAACGATTTGATCTGAACGGTAGGCCCCGTTTTGATGAACAGTCCCAATAGTTGATTTACCTCTGTCAACGAACCACCGCCATTATTGCGAAGATCAATAACCAGGCCGTCGATTTGCTGAAGCTTCAAGTCTTCAATCAGATTGGCTACATCAATCGTAGTAGAGCGGCACTGGCTACCCGCATTTTTCAGACATTCCAGGTTGGCGTAAAAGGTTGGTACATTGATGACACCAATCTTTTTCTTGCCGCTGGGAGCATCGATTTCCATGATTTCAGATTGAGCAGCACGATCTTCAAGGTTAACCGTATCCCGCTTAATGCTGATGACTTTGGTGTGAGCATCGCTTTTGGCGTCTGACGGAATAATTTCAAGGAAGACCATGGTGTCTTTTTTACCGCGGATTCGCTGTACGACTTCGTCCAGACGCCATCCCACTACATCGATGATTTCACTACGACTTTGTCCCACACCAATAATGCGGTCAGCTTCTTTCAATTGCTGGCCTTTTTCTGCAGGACCACCGGTGACCAGACTGACCACTTTTGTATACTCATCATCGCTCTGTAATACCGCGCCGATACCTTCCAGCTGCAGGCTCATATTGATATCAAAGTTTTCAGACACCTTGGGTGAGAAGTATTGGGTATGGGGATCATAGATCTGGGTAAAGGCATTCATGTAGATCTCAAAGGCATCTTCGCTGTTTGCCTGCTTGACCCGGTTCAATTGATTACGAAAACGCCGGTCCAGGGTTTCTTCTATTTCTTCATCGGTCTTGCCCATAAGACGCATGGTAATGATGGTGTCCTTCAGGCGGCGACGAGATAAATCGTCGAGCTCTTTGCGGTTCTTTGCCCAATGTGACTTTTTCGCGTCCCGTTCGAGTGTTTCATCTTTGGTGAAATCGAAGGAACTGACCCCTTTGGAAAGCAGATCTATGGAATATTCCAGGCGCTCACTGATGCGTTGCTGGTAAAGGTTGAAGATTTCAAAAGCGGGCTGGAGATTAGAGTGCTGCAGGGCATCATCCAGTTGCGCCCGGTAGCGCTCAAAACCTGCGATATCCGATGCCGTAAAGTAGGCTTTACCACCGTCCAGTGATTCCAGGTAGTTGTCGAGAAATTCACTGGACAGGGCGTCGTCCAGTTCGTGCCTGCGCATGTGGTAACGGTTCACCCCATCCAGAATTCTCACCGAAGTGATGGCTTGGGCCCGGGTGGGTTTTAGTATCTCGTCATTGGCGGGAATGCTGGCTTGTGCACTGCCCAGCACCAAGAGCGTCAGGATAGCAGTGGCAAGAGTCCGGAAGGAAGACGTTTTTATTAATGTCATGGCGTTACCAACATCAGCTTTGTTAATGGCTGCAAAGTGTACAAATCAGGTTTGAGCAGTATCCGTTCAACCTTATTACGGACATTAGACACAGATCAAGCGCGTAATATCCAGAGGGTTGTATAAGTGTAACCCAATCCGTCGGCTATGCCCTGCTGCAAACGTGAATAGTATCTAATTTATTGAAATAAAAAGAAAATGCCAGCCTGCATCCCGGTACAAAAAACAACTTGAAAAGTTTGGTTGAGCCTATAGACTGGACAAAACTCAGATTATGTCTCATGTTCTTGGCCTGTTAAGTAAACTCGTGATGAATTTTTATCGTTTATTAAGGGTATGAGGCGGCTGTAATCACTAATAAAAACAATGATTTATGGGCTCTGGTTTTGGGGCCCGTTGGTGAAGTAGAGGGAATCCATGTTCAAATTTCCTGCTAGTCGGCTGCTCAAAAGTCGGGCTCCGGGGATGTTCGCATCTGCCTTATTGGTCGCTTCGCAAGCATCCTACTCCGCAATTTCGGAAAACTTAACCATCGCTAACCCTAAAGCCCTGGCATTGGGTAATGCGGTTACGGCTGATCCGCCCGGGGTAGACTCCATTCACTTCAATCCTGCTGGTTTGGCCAGGGTTCATGGGCGAGAGGGACTTTTCAAGCTCACGTTTGCATACTTCAATCTGCAGGCCGATTTCGGCAGTTATTCTGATCGAGCACAGGCCGAAATTGATAAGTGGGCACTGGGTGAAACGGACCCGGTCGAGAATTCCCACAGTGAAACCGATACCATTATGTTGAAAGTTCCATTCGTGGACGGGCGACAGGAGTGGCCTTTGCCGATGATGATTGTGCCCACCGGTGGTGCTGCCTTTCGCCCGCAAGGCAAGGATTACACCTTGGGTACGGCAGCATTTGCTCCTTTGGCGGCGGGTTACCTGCGTGATGACGATGATCCCGGTCGCTTTATGGGAAAAGAGATGGCGCTTACGCGAATTACCTATTTTTCCCCCTCCATAGGCTTCCAGTTGAACGACGAATGGTCCATAGGAGCAGGAGTTCACTTCTCCTATGCGGGCATTTCAGCGTATACCGACCTGCGCGTGGCGAACCTGATATTGGGGGTGGTGAACACCGCCCTTGATGACCTGCAACAGGGGAGCAATTGTTTGGGCGGCGCTTTTACCTTTTGCGGCGAATCGCTCAACCCTTTCGAATATGCTGTTGGCCTGGAGGTGGATGTGGAAACACCGATGTCAGTGAACGCGGTGTTTGGAGCCCTGTGGGAGCCCACTCCCTGGTTCACCTGGGGTTTTGTGTATCAGATGGAAGCCAATCAGCGTATGACCGGCAGTTATCGAATGACCTATTCAGAAGACTGGCAGGCGATCTTCAGTAAAATCAATGAAGAACTCGGACCAGTGTCCGGGCTGCTTGGTCTGCCTGTTGGCTTGCCGGAGCAAACCGGTGATGCAAAGATAGATTTGAAGTACCCGGCTCACTTCTCCACCGGGGTCAGCGTACGGGTGCTGCCCAGGTGGAAGGTCAATGTCGATGCCAAGTGGACCGATTGGGGTGTCTGGGACGGCCTCAAAATCGAATACGATAAAAAGCAGGAGTTTAATGGCATTGCAGCCGGATTGGCCCCGCAATATGCAACCTCTGATACCCTGATTATTCCGCGGCACTACGAGAGTACCTGGAACCTGGCGTTTGGTGTTGAGCATCAGTATAACGATCGCCTCACACTGCGTTTTGGTTGGGAGCCTCGCAAATCATCCATCCCGGATGACAAGCAGGGGCTATTGTTGCCTTTCGGGGATGCTAACCTGTACTCCTTTGGTTTCGGTTATGACTGGCGGGAAGGCAAAAGCTTCGACTTCGCTTTCGGCTACATGCGTGCCGAGGCCGATATCCCTGCCAACAGCAGCACCAACTCCAACAGTGAAGCCACTAGCGACATTCTCTACAACCCGTACGCAGGTTTGGATATCGAGACTTCCGTTGACGCCATATTGATAGAGGCCAGCTACACCTGGCAATTCTGATGCGTTGCTGACAAAACTGCGGTAGGCTTGCCGGATGGCTGATATCTATCTGATACGACACGGTGAGGCTGCCGCATCCTGGGAGCAGGACCCCGACCCGGGGTTAAGTGAACGGGGGATCATTCAGGCCAAAACCCTGATTAATGAATTTCGGGATGTTTCTTTACAGAATGTCTTCAGTAGCCCCATGCGGCGTGCACAAGAGACTGCAATTCCGTTGTCGCAATTCTTCTCGGTTGACATTCAGTTGTGTGAAGTGATGCGGGAAATACCATCGCCTGCAGACATACCCGTTGCGCAACGACTCTCCTGGTTGCGATCTATTGCGCGTCAGCCCTGGCATAATGCCCCTCCGGTCGTTCTCGATTGGCGCCGGAAGATTCTGGACGCGCTGACTCAGTTGCCCACCGGCTCCGCTGTGTTTACTCACTTTATGGTGAT
The DNA here is from genome assembly GCA_002708905.1 of Pseudomonadales bacterium. GTDB lineage: Bacteria > Pseudomonadota > Gammaproteobacteria > Pseudomonadales > Ketobacteraceae > Ketobacter. The sequence goes on from PAPM01000035.1 coordinate 14,267, forward strand.
GAACGCCGTGTTAGGTCACGTGCAAAGTAATCCTGGTCTGGTGTGCTATGAACCGGACTATTGCTCCGTACTGGCGCTGAATGTTGGCGAGTCCCTGGCGCTGGCAAGTATTGGCCGCCAATCCGAAACCCGAGTGCTCTGACGTTCATTTAATATGTCTTCCGCCTATATCCTCTACTCAGACTTTGAGATTCACATCCCCTATAGCCAGTCATTGAAGCAGAAGCGGCAGGTGGTTCAGCGGCTGAAGGACCGGCTGCGAAATCAATTCAATGTTTCAGTGGCGGAGGGTTCCAGTCTGGAGGATTGGCAAAGAGCAGGGCTGGCACTGGTGATGGTCGGCAGCAGCCGCAAGCAGCTTGATAGTCAACAAAATGCCCTGGAAGCATTTATATTAGAAGTTGTTGATGCAGAGGTGGTGTGGCTAAGTCGGGAATGGGTTTAGGTAGAGCGCTAACATCTTGACAGATGAGGCGTTTTTAACAGTCTTTTAGTATGTTTATTCTAAAAATAATTGATAACCTGATTTTAAGTTGGAGCGCTTCATTTGTAAGCTCCAAAAACAGAATTTTGGTTGTGCCGACCAAACTGTTGTTGATTTTTAGCGTACTTTCTCGCCCGGACCTCATCGGGCATTCCCTTAGCCCGCCTCCCAAGCGGGCATTTTTTTGCCTGCTTATTTGTTAGCCAAGCCACCAAGTTGTAAAACCCCTTGATTCTTTCTGGTTAAAAACTAAACCAGGGTGACTCTTTCGTCATTATTTCTTCAAAAAATCAGCAAGTTGTGACGTTTTTTTTAGGTATTTTTTTGGATGTTACGTTTTTTTGACCTAGACTTCGTTTTAGACAGCCGTGGTCTGAGTCATTACCGCTGTGCTTCCTGACTTTAGTGGTGGTGGTTTTTTGTCTAAAAAACTAAAGGAAAAACAACAATGGTTAAGAAGAAAACATACTTAGCCTTGCTGCCCTTAACTCTTTGCTTCTCAAGTGTCTCGGTGCTCGCTGCAACCACCGCAGATCTGGAGAAAAGGTTAGAGCAACAAGAAAAGCAGATAAAGCGACTGGAGAACCGACTGAAAGGTACTCGAGCCGCCGTTAAAGAAAACCGTTCCCGTATATCCGATGCCGCAGACCGCTTGAAAATCAATGGATTCTTCTCCGGTGGTGCGGCACAAATGGATAGCCCGACCATGGAGCTTTCGCTCTATGGTATCGAAGATAATTACACTACTGACTCCGTTTCCAAAATGGGTGTCCAGTTTACCTTCGAAGTGTCAGATTCCATCGATGCCACTGCCCAGTTGGTGAGTAAAGGTGTTAATGACTACAACGTAGAGGCCGAATGGGCCTATTTGAGTTGGGAGGCGACCAGCGACCTGACAGTGCGTATTGGTCGTCAACGAATACCCTATTATTTGCTGTCAGAATACCTGGATGTAGGGTATGCATACCCTTGGGTAAGGCCACCCATAGAGCTATACAATATCCCCCTCAGCTCCACTGATGGGTTGGGACTTTTGTATGATTTTAGCCTCGGAGATTGGAACTTCAGCGTGCAAGGCTATGCCGGACAATCTTCAGGCTTTACGGATCAGCTGGAAGCAGACTTCATTCTTAATCAGGCATGGGGTACCTCACTGTTTGCAGAACATGGTGCCTGGACCTTCCGTGTTGGCTACAACCGCTCGCATCTGGATGTGGGTGATGTGCCTATTGGTGGGAAGGGTTATTTGCTGGCAGCTGCAACAGATGGTTACAACGACTTCTCGCAAAGCCTGGAGAATGGCACCACCGGAAATGCGGCACTGGATCCTCTGGCAGGTTTGTTCACAGGTTTGGGGCGTCAGGTTCCAACCGTTAACAACATGACGGACGACACCAACGTTAAAACAGAATATCAGTCGGCGGCGTTTATGTATGACGATGGTAATCTGTTGGTGATGGGTGAAATTGCCAACCTGCGTATCGAAGACCTTTCGGCACCTGCGGGAGATGGTGGTTACCTGACTGTTGGTTATCGCTTTGGCAAATGGATGCCTCATGTCACCTTCGCCAAGTATTACACAGACAAAGAGTCAGATGATAATGTGAGAAGCCAATTGGAGGGCTCTCTGGGGTTGCAGCAGGGAGTGTTTGATGCAGTGTATGCCCAGACCTTAATCGGAACAGGTAACCCTGCAGTTGCACAGGCAACCGCGCAGGGCACTGTTGACTCCGTCGTTGCGGGCCTGGCTAGTCAAGGCTTGGTGCTGCAGGAATTCCAGGAGGCATGGACGACACTGATACAACAGCAGCAGTCTTATACGTTAGGGATAGTGTATGACGTCAGTCCCCGAGTGAAGGCAAAGCTTGAGGCCACCCACTACGAAGACTTCGGTAAGTCTGAAATTGAAAGCACCTCGTACACAGGAAATCCTGCCGCTCCAACCAATGCGACACCAACTATCGCAAGGGAAATATACGGAACCGGGCGATTCTCTGCTGATCCTGTGGGCAGTGGCAAGAAGCATACCGCTATCTACTCCTTCTCAATCGACGCCGTATTTTAAGGGGGGAGCAGATAATGAATATGAAATTAAAACTCGCACGAGTATTGAGCACGGCTGGCCTGATGATGGCTGCTGCCTTTGCTTCGGCTGAGGTGGTGGTAATTGTGAACGCCAATTCCTCTATTAACAGCGCGACTGCTGATGAAATCCAGCAGGTGTTTTTAGGCAAGCGCAATGAAATTGGTGGCGTCTCCGTAACCGCGGTGGATCAAGCCGAGGGCAATGAAGCCCGCAAGGAGTTTTACCAGAAAGTAGTAGATAAGACACCTGCGCAGCTGAACGCCTACTGGTCCCGATTGATCTTTACCGGTAAGGGTAAACCACCCAAGCAATACTTTGATGATGCTGAGGTGGTGGAAACGCTACTGGAAGAAGAAGATGCTGTTGGTTACATTGATTCATCGGCCGTAACTGAAGGTATTAAGGTGATTTATACCGCTCAATAGGTAATTCACCGTTTTACAAAAAGCCGCGCTGAAGCCCAGCGCGGCTTTTTTGTGTCTGGGGTTACCATTTTGCGTAATGGTCTTCAATCAGGCCATTAACGCCCTTCAATTGATATATACGACCTGCCTCATCCTTGACGGTGCCAAAGTATTTTCCCGGTAGCTGGGTGAAATTGGATGCAACCAGGAAGGCATTGATCTTTTCTTTGTGGCAGCCCTCTGGAACAAACGAAAGATCAATGCGTCCATCTGCGGTATGGATTTTCCATGGTTCCATGCGGTTCCTGCGGTTGAATTCAAACCGGGCTGGCGCTAAGGGGGATGCCTTGTTGTTAAGCCATAGAGTATTTTCGACAAAGCTGGTTTCGTTGACGCCGCAGGCGAGGTTTAACCCCAGTCTGGTGCCGTCGCCCAGCCGGGTCGATATACTGGACCAGTTCCATGCTGTTTCCCGGCGCATAAAACCACAGCTCCAGTCGCTGCTACCAACAAACTTTCCGGCATCAACTGGGATCTTGAGCTGTTGCCATTGAATGTCGCCTGTAACGTCCAAAGCGGCATGTTTTTGGGTGAAAGCCCAACCGTTGTAGCCAGCCCGAGTGCATACCACTGTGGGCTCGTAGGCTTCAGGTTCGCTGAGCTCCGCTGTAACCCGGATATCGTTGCCGATAGTAATCTGCAGATCGTAGCGCTTGGGATGTTGGCTGGCCAGTATTCTGAATTTGGCGTTGCCCTTCCTGAATTGGCTAGCTCCCGAGAAGGGTTTGCTGGTTTGCGTGCATCTGAAACCAAGCGGCTGGATAAAACTATAAGGGTGTAGTTGGCCAGTTTTGTGTTCAAACAGGTAAACGAAGGCATTGGCCACATACTGAACGTTCGCTATTGCGCAGGCCAGTGTATAGTCTTGGCTGTGCAAGCTTATAAAGTGAAACTGATTGAAGGCGAAGTGCGCGTGCAGGCGACTGGCTGGCCGATCCATGGTGTCGTACAGCTTGAAGTCCCGGTAATTGACTTCTGAGAATGTCTGGTTGAATCGGCCATATTGTGGTTGCCCGTCGGGCCCAATCAACTTATCGTATGTCGCTCTGTTTGAATTCATTGTTTTGCTTCGGGGGCATGTATATGTATATCGCATTTAAACACGCACACATGATGTTTGCGGTGATCAGTGGCCTGTTTTTTCTGGTGCGTGGTTGCTGGATGTTGATGGAATCCGGCATGTTGCAAAAAAAGTGGGTAAAAATATTACCCCATGTAAACGATACGTTATTGTTAATCTGCGCCATAGTGTTGTGTGTCCTGTTGCAGCAATACCCACTGCAGCAGAGTTGGTTGACGGTAAAAGTAGTGGCGTTGGTGGCCTATATTCTTTTGGGTATGGTGGCGCTGAAGCGGGGTAAAACCAAGAGCGTACGGGTGATGGCCTTTGGCGCCGCGTTACTTGCGTATCTGTTTACGTTCTCTGTGGCGCGCACCCATAATCCCCTGGGTTTTTTTGCGTTGATGTAAGGTCTGAATAATGAGTGAATTTTGGGACGATACCCGCATTGAGCGCCTGGGCGATGATCACCTGCGTGCGAACATTACGGATCGCTGGAGTGTCAATGGTATTCCAAACGGCGGATATCTCATGTCCATCGCCGCCCGTGCATTGCGGGAGGTGCTTTCCCATCACGACCCGCTCACCATTACAGGACATTATGTTGAGAAAGCGGCGGTTGGTCCCGCAGACCTCCTGGTTGAAGTCATTCGGGAGGGTAATACCGTTTCCACAGCGGCCCTGAGATTGGTACAGGAAGGCAAAGAGCGGGTTCGGTTTACGGCGACCTACGGTGATCTGGCTGACGCCAGTGGGGTAACTTGGATAGGGGATAAGCCCCCTGCTATTGAAAAGGAAAAATGCCTGACGTCGCCCCGTTTTTTGGCTATCCACGAGCGGGTTGAGCTTTTGTTTTCACCGGCCACGGCAGATTGGCTGCGGGGTAAAACCGGCGAAAACATGGGGCATGAGCTGATGGCGTATTTTCGTGATGGCACGGAACCGGATGTTTTGAGTCTGCCGTTTTTTGCCGACTGCGTTCCGCCCACCACCTTTACCAAATTCGGCGCAGTGGGTTGGGTGCCGACCCTGGAGCTTACCGTCCATGTTCGCGCGCAACCGGCGCCGGGCCTTTTGACAGGGCGGTTCCAGACCCGTTATCTGATTAATGGCTTGATGGAAGAAGACGGTGAGCTGTGGGACTCGAATGGGGAATTGGTGGCTTTGAGCAGGCAGTTGGCCAAATATCGCGGTGGGAATTTGTAGTGGGGTGTCGGTTGGCAGGTTGACATCACTTTACATTGAGATCACTTTGCAGAGGGGGCCTCTCAATGGAAAAGCCCCTTTCAAAAGCCCCTTTCAATAGTAACGTTGCTTCCGGATCGAATAGTCATCGGTTCTGCAAATTCTGTATCATCGCCATCATGGCTTCCTGTCCATTTGCCGGATGATCAGCATTGTCAAAGTCCGTAATTGCGTCCCAATGCTCATTTACATCTTCAGCGCTGATCCCGTTACTGAGATTAAAGCCTATGCCTTTGCTGCGTTCCCAGCGCAACTTACCCATCCAGCCGGCACCGACTTCGTACAGCCCGCCGGTCTCCTGACTGTTTTCGTCACAGAGCTTTACTACCAATGGCGTTACAAACTCCGGTTTGAGTTGTTCCACCAGGGCAGGGGGCAGGATGGTCTCGGTCAGCCGGGACCCGGCGATAGGCGCAATGGTGTTGACCAGGATATTCGATTTCTTGCCTTCCATAGCCAGGGTTTGGCTTAAACCGTGTAGCCCCAGTTTTGCCATACTGTAGTTCGCCTGGCCGAAGTTGCCGTAAATGCCCGCGGCAGATGCCGTAAAAATCAGTCGACCGTATTCCGCCGCACGCATGTGAGGCCAGGCGGCGTGGCTAACCTTAAAGGCACCTTTTACATGGACCTGGTAGACCAGATCCCAGTCGTCTTCCGTCATTTTTGCGAAGCTTTTATCCCGCAGGATGCCGGCATTATTGATAACGACGTCAATCCGCCCGAAGTTGTCGAGAGCGCTCTGTACAATTTTATCGCCGTCGGTAACGGAATCGTAGTTGGCAACGGCTTCGCCTCCGGCGGCCACAATCTCATCGACAACCTGGTCCGCAGCGTTCTTGCTGGCACCGTCACCAAAGGCGCTGCCGCCCAAATCGTTTACCACCACCTTGGCACCGCGGCGGGCAAATTCCATAGCGTGGCTTTTGCCCAACCCATTACCGGCGCCGGTGACAATAACGACACGTTCGTCGAATCCTACAGAGGTCATAGTGTGCTCCTGAATCTGTTCTTGTTATTGGGGTTGAAGTGATGAGGACTCTCAAAAAAAAAGGGCGGTTACATGGACCGCCCTGTTTATAGACTGAAATCAGTCTCCCTCATGTAGTCCTTTGCTTGTTATAGTCCGAGGCTGCGTCCAATGATCTCTTTCATGATCTCGTTGGTGCCAGCAAAAATCGGAGTAATTCGGGCATCAATGTAAGCCCGGGCGATGGGGTATTCCATCATATAACCAGCGCCACCGTGGAATTGAACACCCTGGTCCACCACGCGATTCAGCAAATCCGTACACCACCACTTGGCCATGCTTGCTTCGTCCGGGGTAATTGTGCCCGCATTCAGCTTGGTCACCAGGCTGTCGATAAACGTCTGGCCGATGGTGATCTCGGTTTTTAATTCTGCCATGCGGAAACGGGTATTCTGGAACTTACCAATGGGCTTGCCGAATGCGGTGCGCTCTTTCACGAATTTCAGGGTTTCGTTAAACGCATACACAGAGCCGGCAACGGCTCCTAACGCAGTAACCAGTCGTTCCTGTGCCAGCTTCTGCATCAGGTAGATAAAGCCCTGGCCCGGTTGTCCCAACACATCAGTTTTGGGTACCACAACGTTTTCAAAAAACAGCTCTGCAGTATCCTGGGATTTCATGCCCATTTTTTTCAGATTGCGGCCCCGATTAAAGCCTTCCGCACCACGGGGTACACAGACCAGGGTCACACCTTCAGGCGCCTTGGCGGCTACAATCACCAGATCCGAGATGATGCCGTTACTGATGTAGGTTTTGGCGCCGTTCAGGATGTAGTGATCACCCTGGTCATCCAGGCGGGATTTGATGGCTTGCAAGTCGCTGCCGGTATCCGGCTCGGTCATCGCAATTGCGAGAATGGTCTCACCACTGCAAATGCCCGGTAACCAGCGTTGCTTTTGTTCTTCAGTGCCATAGGTGGCGATGTAAGGTGCGATAACGTCATTGTGAAGGGCCAGGGCGAAGCCGTTTTCGCCGATGTAGGAAAGCTCTTCGATCATGATTTGCGAATAACGGAAATCCTTGAGGCTGAGACCGCCGTATTCTTCGTCAACGAAGGGTGCCAGGAAACCGTTTTCGCCGGCTTTTTCCCAGATTTCACGATCAACAATGCCTTGCTCGATCCATTTCTCCTGATACGGTTTTACTTCTTCTTCACAAAATTTACGGAAGTTCTCACGAAAAACCTTATGCTCTTCCTCGAAAATGGATCTGTTATCGAAACTCATTATATTCTCCGGTTATGTAAAGCTACCGTTAAACGACCGGTAATTCTTTTTGTAGCAGACTCTATGGTCGTTAATTATTGATAGGGGCTATAGTTGCAACAATGACGTAATGTGCCAATTTTCATGACCTAAAACGACAAGTCACTGGAACTTCAGGCGGGAAGCCAGTAAAGTTTAGGGCTGTTTGTTATATCAAACATATACAAATGGTAGAGAAATGTGACACCCCTGTCGAGCCTGTATAAATAACTGAAATATAAATGCTTTTAAGGCTTTTTTTGTGAGCTCTAGATCCATCCCAATCAAGCAGGTCCTGGTTTTGCTGGAAGCCGCCAAACGCGGTGGCCTGGGCACAGAACTGCTGCTGCAGGAGTGCGGAATTGATGCGTCGGTGTTGCACGAGCCGGACGCCAAATTGGACAAAAAGACATTTATCCACCTGATGTTGACGGTTATGCGTCACACAGAAGATGAGTTTATGGGGTTTGGCTCGGGACGGGTTTCCAAGCCCGGCACGTTCAGTATGATGGCCCACGCTGTGATCAACTGTGCCACGCTTGAGAAAGCTATTCGCCGTGGTGCGAAATTCTATGAATTGTTCGATTACGCTATTACCAGTCGTCTGATACCCTCCGATGATGAAGCCATTATCCAGTTTGTCTCCCGGGGTGAAATTCTGTTTCGCCCACACATTATGGAGGCGGTGGTTTTCCTGACACTGCGCTTTCTCAGTTGGCTGATCGGCCAGCAGATCGTGCCTAAGCGCATTAACCTGGATTTTAATTCCATTGATGACGGTGAGTTTGCTAATCAGTTTCCCTGTCAGGTGCACTACGGACAATCCCGTTGTGAAATTGTGTTGGACAGTCGCTATATGTCCATGCCGTTGGTTCAAAATCAGTTGTCCCTGAGTAAATTTCTCAAGGCATCATTGGAAGAACTGATGGATGGCGATATTGAAAACGCCAGTTTGAATGCCCAGATCCGCAGTATCATCAGTAAGGAATTCGGTAATAATTTCCCTGATTTTTCGGTGGTGTGTGAAAAGCTTGCCATGACGCCGCAAACGCTGCGCCGTCGTCTCAAGGATGAAAACACCAGTTACCAGGAGATCAAGGATACGATTCGTAAGGATGCTTCGATTTACTATCTGTCCAAACCGGAGCTGACCATTGATGAGATTGCCTTGTTGATGGGTTTTTCAGAAGCCAGTTCGTTTCACCGGGCTTTTAAAAAATGGACCGGTAAAACCCCATCCGCCTACCGGCAGGAATTGTTGTCTTAGGTTTGAATGGTGTATTCGGCTTCCACCCGGGTGCCGCCTTCGCTGTAGCTGACTTTATCACAGAGTGTTTCGATCAGGTCGATGCCGCGGCCAAATGAATCTTCGTCGCTGGAATGATTGCGGTGTTTGGCATCGAAGCCGCAACCGGAATCGTCGAGTTGCAGGCTGAGAAATCCTTTGCGGCCTTCCACGCGAAACGTCACGGTGATGTCCAGCATGCCGTTCTCAAGTTGGCGCAGCTTTTCTTCTCTCTGCTGATAGTATTCGAGATAACCATCCTCCGTTTTTTTCAGTTCTGAGCTCAACCCCAAGATACCGTGCTCCAACGCATTGGAATACAACTCGGCAAGAATGGTGTGCAGGTAATCCTTGTGGGATTCGATACCGGGGGCGGAGCCGATCATATCCACCAATTGTGCTACCGGGGAAGTTGGTTTTTTCAGCTCTTCTGCCCCTAACTGCATGCGTAAGGTCCAGGGCAGGGCGAGCTCCAGATTGAGGACGGAGGCGTCCCCGATGACGGATGTCTCGACGGGTTTGCAGCTTAGTTCCAGCAGGGTGATGTCATCGTTTTGATCTTTGTTACCGGTAAACTGGTTCACACTTTCAATTAGGCTGGTAAGTGGATCACTGCTGCTGCCATCAAAATGGCTCAGCATGCGGGCCTCGCCGTACATTTCTCCGGTTGCATTGAGTGATTCCGGAATACCATCGGTGTAGAGATACAGGCGATCACCGTGACTGACTTCGACTATGTTGGCTTCCCGCTCAAATTCATCATCTTCCAAAATCCCCAGCGGCATGTGGTTGGAGGGAATTTGCTGCTTTAGTTTGCCTTGGGAATCGGTATGCAAGGCATCCGGCATGCCACCCAGCCAGAGCGTCAACCGGGTACCCTCAGCATTGAGTTCTGCAATAGCAGCTGCTGCAAACATGTCATCCGGCAGAAACTTTTCCAGCGTCCGGTTAAGTTCCCTGGCAATACTGCTCACCGATGCACCTTGCTGTGCCGCATCCAGAAACGCCTGGGAGACCGGGAGTGCACCGATGGCGGCGGGTAAGCCGTGGCCGGTGAAGTCCGCCATCAGGGCGTAAAGCCCGCCAGAGGGACTGATGGATACCAGCAACAGGTCGCCATTGAAAGTGGCTGCGGGAGAAATGTAGTGGCGGGTGTTTTTGCTGTCCAGGATACTGGCCGCGAGGGCGCTTTCAAATACGTTCTGTGCGATCTCGTGTTCACGTAAGGTGAACTGATGCAGGCGAGTAAGTTCTTTGTTCTGTCGGTTAAGCTGCTCGTTGAGATCTTTAATGCGGCTGTGGGCTTTGATCTTCGCCTGCAATACCTGCTCATTGATGGGCTTGCTGAGAAAGTCATCACCACCTATGGAGAGGCATTTGGTGAGCGAGGCATCATCCGATAACGCGGTCAGGAATATGATGGGAACATGGGTGCCACCCAAGTATTCTTTAATGGCTTTGGTGGCTTCAAAACCGTCCATCACCGGCATCATAACGTCCATTAATACCAGGTCGGGCTTGGAAGTTTTGAACAGCTCTACCGCTTCTTTACCATTAATCGCTTCCACGACCTCATGGCCATCGTCCTCCAGCATCCAGGCGAGAAGTTTGCGGTTGGCTTCGGTGTCATCCACCACCAGAATTCTCATGTCACCAGTCCCTTGGCGTTTGTTATTCGATGTCGAATTTCTTGTCGAATCTGGAAATGGTCAGAATTTTCTTGATCTGTGGCCGGCAATTGATGATGGCGATTTTTGCGTTATCGCCGAGACTTTTGCGCATATTAAGCAACATGCCCAGCGCTGAGCTGTCCATATGCTCAGTGGCGCGCATATCAATGATGAAGCTGACGTCCTTTTTGTCACCGTAGGCGGCTCTGAATTCCTGTACGATCTCAAAATCAAAGCGTCCACTGATGCCGATTGTGATTGTTTTTCCATCACTTGATAAGGTGCTTTCAACGGGCATTGGTTTTCTCCTTGCCGTATTCAGAATAAATCTATATCCCCTTCCGGGGAGTTTGAAGAGCCGCTATCACGCATTATGGACTGTTTTTTCTTGACTGCTAATATATTTTCCAGCTTTGAAACACGGTCCATGTGCTGTTCGGCGATGGTGCCGACACTGCAGATCTCACCCAGTTGATGATTGACGCTGTCCAGGCGTTCGAGATCCTGGCTTATTTCAGAGATCACCTGAGTAAAGATATCTTCGAATTGCATGGCCTGTACGGCGGTGTTGACGTGTTGGTTTACTTCCACGTTAAGTTGATTCAAACGGTCCATCGTCGTAGAAATGTGGTGGTTGGTTTCTTCCAGACCCTGCAGCATGCTGTCGACATGACCCTTGGCGTTGATCGCATCATTCAGATCCAGGGAAGCAATGGCACCCACAATATCCCTCACCATGGTGACGGTGGACTTGGTGACTTCCCCGCGATTGCGTATCTGTTCACTGAGGCGGTTGGTATCCTGCGATAACTTGCGGACTTCGTCTGCGACCACCGCGAACCCACGGCCCGCTTCTCCGGCTCGTGCGGCTTCAATTGCTGCGTTGAGGGCCAACAGGTTGGTTTGTTCAGCGATGGTCCGGATGTCAGCCAACAATGAAAACATATGGTCCAGTTCTTTCACCATATCGCCGATATGATGAACGGCTTGTACGCTTTTCTCACTTACGTCGATCAGCAGCGACACGTATTGCATCAAAATGTCACTGACCTCACTGGCGAACTTTTCTACAGTGACGTTTTCTTCATCGTCACTTTCGGACTTATGATTGCCGGTAATGGATTTGGTGACTTCGCGAATCAACTGGTTGGTGTGATTTGATGTCGCCCCCAGTCCTGAGAAACTGGAGGAAAGGGTTGCACTGCTGGAACGGATCGCTTTGTCGATGGAGTGTACTTTGCGCGTTATGTTTTCGAAACTGGATTCATTGTCTCGAACAGCATGATCAATCACACTGAACTGACTCATGGGGTGTTCGGTGGGCGGTGGCGGAGAAGCTTTTTTACGCGCTCGCGCACGCCACTCGGTGACCACCAGAAACAGTGACAGAATACCGATGAGCGCGCCTTCCAATAGCAGGCTGTCGGTGCTGAGTATTCCCACAGCCACTATGATTCCCAATAAAACTGCGATGATTTGAGTATTGCCCAAGTTACTACCCGCTTACCGACGCCAGAAAAATCAGTAACTGCTTGTTTTACAATCAGTTTAGATCAGTTGGTCGTTTTTTCCAGTTTATCGCTAAGTATTAGTTATTGTTCTTCAATGACTCCAGTTGCTCCCAACGCTCGAAGGCTGTTTCCAGTTCCAGTTCCAGTTTCTCAGCTGCTTGTTTTACCTCAGCAATTTTCTCCGGCGCAGCCTGGTAAAGTGCTGGATCGGCCAGATTCTGCTGAGCCGCTTCAAGGTCCTGCTCCAGTTTTTCAATGGTCAGGGGCAGGGATTCCAGTTCTCGCTGATCTTTGTAGCTCAGCTTGTTTGCGGGTTTGTTTTTGAGCTTCTCCGTGGTGACCGGCTTGGTTTCCGGTGCCTTTCGCTCTGACTGTGAGCTTTTTTCCTGGGGGCGCTGGCGTAGCCAGTCATCGTAGCCACCTACATACTCCGCCAATCTACCATCCCCTTCGAAGACAATGGTGCTGGTGACAATATTGTTGAGAAAGGCGCGGTCATGGCTGACCAACAATATGGTGCCCTGGTACTGGTCCACCAGTTCTTCCAGCAGTTCCAGGGTTTCGATATCCAGGTCATTGGTGGGCTCGTCCAGTACCAGTAAGTTGCTGGGTTGAGTGAACAATTTGGCCAGTAACAGTCGGTTGCGCTCACCGCCGGATAGGGCACGAACGGGAGTATGGGCGCGTTCGGGACTGAACAGGAAGTCCTGCAGGTAACCCATAATGTGTTTGTTCTGACCGTTCACGGTGATGGTGTCGCTGCCCTGGCCCACATTTTCCCGTACGCTCAGTTCTTCATCCAGTTGCGCGCGCAATTGGTCGAAGTAAGCGATTTCCACATTGGTGCCCAGTTCAACAGTGCCGATATCCGGTTTCAGTTTGCCCAACAGGGTTTGAATCAGGGTGGACTTGCCCACACCGTTGGGGCCGATGATGCCGATGCGGTCTTCCCGCAGGATCAGGGTGGAGAAATCCTGAATGATCGGGCGGCCGGCGAAGCTGACGCTGATATGCTTGGCCTCGATTACCTTCTTGCCGCTGACTTCTGCCTGTTGGATGGTGGCGTTCAGGGTGCCCTGACGTTCCCGTCGTTGTGCCCGCTCCTTGCGCATGGCCTGCAGCGCACGTACCCGTCCTTCATTGCGGGTGCGGCGGGCTTTGATGCCTTGCCGGATCCAGACTTCCTCCTGGGCCAACTTCTTGTCAAAACGTTCCCATTCGGCGGCCTCTGCTTCCAACGCTTCCGCCTTGCGTTGCAGGTAAGTGTTGTAATTGCCGGGCCAACTGGTGAGTTGGCCCCGGTCCAGATCCACGATGCGGGTGGCCAGCTTGCTGAGAAAGGCCCGGTCGTGGGTGATGAACAGCACGCAGTTCTTGTAGTTGAGGAGGAACTCTTCCAACCAGGCAATGGACTCAATGTCCAGATGGTTGGTGGGCTCGTCCAGTAACAGAATATCCGGCTCCTGCACCAACGCCCGGGCCAGCAGCACCCGGCGTTTGACACCGCCGGACTGGGCTTCAAACGGGGCTTCCCCGTCCAGGGACAGCTTTGACAGCGTGGTGTCCACCCGTTGCTGCAGGGCCCAACCGTCTTCAGCCTCCAGCGCTTTTTGTACGCTCTCCAGGCGGCTGAAAGCCGATTCGCTGCCGTTGGCCATCTCCTCAGTAAGGTGGTGGTATTGCTGGATCAGTTGCCCGACTTTGCCCAAACCAGAGGCCACCACGTCATACACGCTGCCGGTGGTGCCACGGGGAACTTCCTGTTCCAGCCAGGCAATGCGGGTGCCGGTGGACATCTCGATTGAACCGTCATCCGGTTTGATCAGCCCGCTCACTATTTTCAGCAGCGTGGATTTGCCGGTACCGTTGCGGCCCACCAGACAGACGCGTTCGCCTTTTTCCAGGTTGAGGTTGGCACCACTCAACAGTTCCGGCCCACCAAAGGCCAGGTGAATATCGCGCAGTCGAAGCAGGGACATAGGGAATTATTCTCTTAAGGCTACCGCCGGGCTTTGCTTGAGGATGCGTTTGCTGCTGATCTGCCCGGCCAACCCGATCAACAGTCCCAGTAATGGGGGCACTATTATCCAGATCCAGGGGTTGGGAGTATAGGGGAGGGAGAGCAACTTTAAATAGATTCCCAGGCGTGCCATTTCCGCGCCAAAGCAGGCTACCAGGCCGGAGAGGGCGCCGATGGCGAAAAACTCGGCCCATTGCTGGATCACCAGTTGCCGTCGGGTAGCGCCTAAAGTACGCATAATGGCGCCTTCACGATAGCGCTGGGGCATGGTGGTGATCAGGGTCGCCAGGGTGATGGTGAGGCCCGCCGCCAGCACAAACAGGAGGATGAATTCCACCGCCGCACTGACCTGATTCAGAATGGCCCTGACCTGCTTCAGGATCACATCCACCTCCAGCAGGGTAATGGCAGGGAAGTTTTGTACCAGCGGTTTCAGCAGGGCTTTGCGTTCGGGTTCCAGGTGGAAGCTGGTCAGGTAGGTGGTGGGTAATCCCTCCAGCCCACCTGGGTTGAACATCAGGTAAAAGTTGGGTTGGAAAGATTCCCATTTGACCGTGCGGATGCTGGACACTTCGGCTTCGAAGGTCTGGCTGGCAACGAAGAAGGTCAATACATCGCCCAAACCGATATTGAGCCTTTGTGCCAGCCTCTGCTCGATGGAAACCCGGCGTTTGCCGTCCTCAGGAATAGCATCCCACCAGTCGCCTGAAACGATACTGTTATCGGAAGGCAATGCCCGGGCCCAGCTCAGGTTCAACTCCCGGTTGAGCGCTTCTTCCTCATCCTCGGCCCCTGATTCCTTGGTGGCGGCCTGCTGCATGGGTTGTTGGTTAATGTGTGTAAGCCTGCCCCGAATGATGGGGTAGAGGGGTTGGGACAAAATGTTGTTGTCCTGCAGATGCTGCTCGAATTGGTCTGCCTCGTGGGGCAGCACATTTAACACAAAATGATTGGGCGCCTGTTCCGGCAACTGCTTTTGCCAGGTGTTGATCAGCTCACCACGAACCAGCAGGATAATCAGCATGGCCATGGCGGTCAGGCCGAACCCCAACAGTTGAACCCGGGTGCTGAGTTGACGTCGGCTCAGATTGCGCAAGCCCGCCTGCAGAGACAAGGAACTGCGTTGACCGATGCTTTTAATTATCAGACCGAAAATGGCGGTTAATGCGTATGTGACGATCCAGGCCAGCAGGCTGCCCAGAATGATCGCGGCGATTAGGACGGGATCCCGGGTATACCAAAACATTAGCCCGCCAATCAAAACCAGAACGATGGCGTAGAGCAGGCTCTTCGACAGCGGCGATGGGGTCAGGTCCCGGCGCAGTACCCGCAAGGGAGACGTGCGCTGGAGTTGGATCAGGGCCGGCAAACTAAAGCCGATCAGAATGATCACGGCAAGCACCATCCCGCTGAAAAAGGGTTTGGCCGAGGGCAGGGGAATATCTTTGGGCAGCAGGCCGCTGAGTAGCTCCATCAACGAAAAGTGCAGCAGCCATCCCAGTGCGCCACCCAATAGTCCACTGATCAAGGCCAGGGCGATAAGCTGACTGGTGAACACCATCAGAATCTGGTTGGAACGCAGGCCAAAGCAGCGGAGCAGGGCAGCCGTGTCGTAACGGGTTTCACTGAAATGCTGGGCACCCATAGCCAGTGCCACGGAGGCGAGCAGGATGGCCATCAGGCTGGCAAGCTGCAAATAGCCCTGGGCCCGGTTCAGGGCGGCGCTGACGGTGCGTTGCCTTGAGTGGATGGAGAGGATGCTCTGGCCGGGCTCCAGTGTCGGTTCCAAGGCTGTTTTAAATGGGGTGATGGCTGATTCGGGGCCGGCGAATTGGTAGTAGTATTCCACCCGGCTGCCGGTCTGGATCAGGTTGGCATTTGCCAGGTCCGCTTCATGCATCATCAGGCGCGGTACAAAGGAATAAAAGCTACCACCACGATCCGGCTCGAAGGTTAATACCTTCTCCACCACCAATTGGCTGTCCCCCACATCCACGGGATCGCCAATGTTGATGCCCAATACATTCAGTAGTCGTGATTCCACCCAGGCGTACCCTGGTTGAGGACCCCGTTGAATGGTGTAATCGGGCTCAAAGGGCGCGTCGCTTATTTTCAGCGGGGTTTTCAGGGGGTAGAGGTCGCTGACTGCTTTGATGGACGCCAGTTGCATGGCGTCGCCCGCTATCACCACGCTGGAGAATTCCACGGCCCGGGCGGTCTGGACTGAATCGGGTGGCTGGCGCAAATTTTCCAACGCCACCGGGCTTTTAATAACGAGGTCGCCACCCAGGAGGTTGGAGGCCTGAACTTCCATGGCCTTTTCAATCCGCTCACTGTGGAAGCCGATGGTGTTATGGGTAGTAACAGCAACCAGCAGCGCCACCAGCAGCAGGTTCAGATGCCCTGAACGCCAATCCCGCAGCAACAGGCGTAAAGCCAGAATGATGTGCTTCATGAGAGCAGCCCGGCATTCATGGTTACTGTGCGTTGACAACGTTGCGCGAGCGTCATGTCGTGGGTAACCAGAATCAGCGTGGTGTCATGGGATTGATTCAGTTCGAAAAGCTGGTTGGCGATGGCCTCTCCGGTATGGGTGTCCAGATTTCCGGTGGGTTCGTCGGCGAACAGGATGTCCGGCTCTGTGACAAAGGCCCGTGCCAGCGCCACCCGCTGTTGCTCGCCGCCGGATAATTGATTCGGATAATGATGCAGGCGTTTCCCCAGCCCCACTTTCGCCAGCATTTCCTTTGCACGTTCCTGAACATTGTTGCCGTCGGCTATTTCCAACGGCAACATGACGTTTTCCAGAGCGGTCAGATTGGGTAGCAGCTGAAAGGATTGAAACACAAAGCCCACGTGAGCCGCCCGCACTCCGGCCCGTTC
Organism: Pseudomonadales bacterium; assembly: GCA_002708905.1. Classification (GTDB taxonomy): domain Bacteria; phylum Pseudomonadota; class Gammaproteobacteria; order Pseudomonadales; family Ketobacteraceae; genus Ketobacter. Next base: position 31,246 of record PAPM01000035.1, read on the forward strand.
GTCTTCGGTCAGCGCATCCAGTTGACTGCCCATTAAATGGATCGAGCCGGAGGAGGGAACATCCAGCCCGGCCAGCAGTCCAAGCAGTGTGGATTTGCCCGACCCGGATTCCCCTACAATGGCCAGGGACTCCGCCGGGGCTACATCCAGATTTATACCGGAAAGAATCGTCAGATCCTGATCCGGCATAGAAACGCTTTTGACTACATTGGTTGCTTTCAGGACGGGGTTGCCGTTTTGCGGCATACTGTTCATGGTGTTTGAATCCTTGCACAATCAGATGAAGGTTATGCTAACAAATGATAAGACCACTGTTTGCGCTAATTAGTTTAATCCTCACTTTGTCTATGGCCACTGTCCAGGCTTCTTCAGCAGAACGGGATGCCAAGGAGAGGGTTCTGGTCGTGGTTGGAGACAGCCTCAGTGCCGGTTATGGTATTCCCCAAGGCAAGGAGTGGGTGCAGTTACTGCAGAAGACTTTGAACCAGTCACAGCATTCTGTTCGACTGGTGAATGCCAGTATCAGTGGTGATACCACTTCCGGTGGTCTGGCCCGGCTTAAGCCATTGCTGGATAGAGAAAATCCCGATTGGGTCTTGATTGAGTTGGGTGGCAATGATGGGCTGCGTGGCATGTCCTTGTCGGCAATGGAAAGCAACCTGCAGGCCATGGTGGATATGGTGAAACAACAGGGCGCTCAACCTTTGCTGGCAGGAATCAAGATTCCTCCCAATTACGGCAATAAGTATCGCTCCCGGTTTGAGCAGATTTTCGTTTCTGTGGCCGAACGCAATGACGTGCCCTTGCTGCCGTTTCTGCTGGATGGTGTCGGCGGTGTCGAAAACCTGATGCAGGCCGACCGCATACACCCCAATACCCAGGCGCAGCCTCTCATTGCGGAGAATGTGATGAATTTTATTGAGCCGGTTTTGGTGAAAAACCAAAAGGCCCGATAAGTACCGGGCCCTTGTATTGCTTTCATACGTTCCTTCGAACTTTAATCTCTGGTCAACAAGTCCCGTGCAATGTGCGTGATCTGGATTTCATCTGTGCCGCCATAGATTTGCAGGATCTTGGCGTCCCTGGCCAGCTGCTCCACTTGATACTCCGCCATGTAACCATTTCCACCGTGAATCTGCACCGCCTCCATGGCCACTTCCACTGCAGTCTGTGCTGCATACAATTTCATGGCCGAGGCTTCTGCCAACGTCATACCGCGACCTTTGGCAACCGTTTCAATATAGCGGAACACCAGGTTCTCCAGGTTGATCCTGGCGATTTCCATCTTTGCCAACTTGGCTTGAATCAGTTGGAATTCACCAATGGGCTTACCGAACTGAACCCGTTCCTTGGCGTACTTTACCGAGAGTTCCAGGCAGCGTTCAGTGATGCCCAGTGCCATGGCCGCTACACCGGAGCGTTCTGCCGAGAAGGTGTCTTTCACGCCGCTGCGGTAGGAAATATCTTCCGTTTCTCCCAGCAAGCGCTCGGGTCCCACTTTTACGTCCTGCAGGAATAATTCACCGGTGGGGGAGGAATGAATGCCCATCTTGCGGAACGGTTTGCTCTGGGTGAGGCCTTCCATCCCGCTGTCCAGGATGAAGCTCAGCACTTTGCGTTGCTTGGGTTCAACACCGGGTTCATCCAGCTTGCAGATGAAGACGATGGTGTCGGCATAGGGCCCGTTGGTGATAAAGGTCTTGTTGCCGTTGAGGACATAGCCGCCATCGTCAGTGCGGCGGCAGGTGGCCTTCATGCTGCCAAAGGCGTCGGAGCCGGAGTTGGGCTCAGTGATAGCCCAGGCACCGATCTTGTCCATGGTTAACAACTCCAGGGCCCAACGCTCTTTCTGGGCCAGGGTGCCACGGGACATGATGGTGCCGGCGGTTAATCCCATGCTGACGCCCATCGCCGTGACCATACCGGGGCAATAGCGGCATAACTCGATGGTGGGGATCATGCGCATGGCCGTCTCCTCACCCCGCATCATTTCGGCCATGGCCGGGTCTTTTTCTTCGTCGTCTCTCTCGGGTTCAGGTTCACCGGCCAGTTTGGCACGCTCCTGCGCGATCTGTTTCTCGAAGCGCTGTTTCGCCATCACGTCGATACCAAAGGTTTTCAAAAATTTACGCAGGGTATCGTAGGGAGGGGTATTACCGTGTTCCAGTTCATCCAGGTTGGGTGCAATCTCGCGCTCCACAAATTGGCGCACAGCGCTGCGCAGCATGCGCTGGGGTTCGCTCCATTCAATCATGTCCGGCTCCTGAGGTTATGATTATTGTTATGCATACTTATGCCCTGACCATCTGGTCATTGTGGGGTCAGCATAACCAATCCTCCGCGGACCGGACATGACCAAAACTGCTGATTAAGGGGGGAATCCTGTCACTTCTGATCAGGTTTGTTGCAGAGACTGCTCCAAGCTATCGGCCATATCGCGGAACTGATTGCTGAGGTGGCGCTCACCCTGCTCGTTAATACCCCGGGCTAACAGACGCAGTATTTTGACCAGCATTGGATCCCGCATCCGTCGTTGTTGAGCCTGTTTAATCATGGATTGAACGGTGCTCCAGGCATCGATCTGGCAGAATTGCAGCATGAGTTTGAGCAGCGTTTCATCTGACAAGGGGTGCTCTCCCATGATCGGCTGATAGTCACGATAGATGTCATGCAGCATGTGCATGGTGGCGGTATCCTGCGTCGTAATTGCCAGCAATCGGTGGGCCGTATGGTGGAACTCGTCGGTATGCGGTTTCAGCTTCTCCAGAAAATAGCGCTGTTCCAGCACGGCATTCTTACCAGGATACTGCTCCTCAAGTTGGGTTAGCTTGCGGCGTGCCGAATCAAAATTGAACGCAGCCAGTTGTTTCAAATAGTCGTCAAGGGCCTTGCGGTATTCTTCATCTTCGTCGGGCGCCTGGTCGAGATAGGTTTCCTCCACCTGTACCAGATACTTCCTTCCCGCCAGCATCACCAAGCCGCCGGCGAGAAGCCCTCCCGCATGGGCAATGTAAGCCACGCCATCATTACCTCCCCAGACCGCATTTATGATCTCCCAGCCCAGCCACACTGGCAGCATCACCAAAGCCGGTGCAGTGAAATACCCGAAATAGAAAATCACACTGTAAAAGAACTTGATCCTGCGCAGTCCAAAGAGAGCCGCGTACATCCCCATTACACCGGAGATAGAACCTGAGGCGCCGACCAGGGGAATATGTTCATTCCAGTTAAACAGGGTGAAGGCAAAGCCGGCCACCACACCGCAGAACAGATAGCAGAGCAGAAAATAGGTGGAGCCGATGGCCGCTTCGACCGCGACACCGGTGAGCGCCAAAATCACCATGTTGCCGATCAGGTGCATGGTACTGCCATGCATGAACTGATACGTGAAATAAGTAATGAGACGACCGTCAGAGGGGATCAGTCCCAATTTAAAAGAACTGACTTCGGCCACCATACTGTTGACGGCATTCCTTGCGGAACGCCAGTTCCCATAGACATCATCCCCCCAGAACCGGGCGTCCGTTTTGTCCATCTCTGCGGTAAACGACAGATCGGATATAATGGCGTAACCCAGGTAGAGATGATCCGCTTCTTCCCGGGCTGACTCCAATTCGGCGGCTTCCAGTTCCCGCCCATTTTGATGAAGGTGGCTGATGTAGTTGGAGAACTCCAGCTCCAGCAATCCGTTTTCGATATAGTACTCTGCAGCCTGATACAGACGTTGGTCGTCATTCCATTGCCAGGTGAAGAACACCAGACAGCACACCAGAATCAGTGAGCCCGTCATGACGGGTGCCCGTCTCCAGTCAATGCCGCGTTCTGCCGGGATAATCAGCATGGTTCGAGTTTCCCCTTGAATCGATCCTGATATAAGTAAAGCAAACTTTGAAAAAATCAGGAAAAACAGGTTTTTAGAGGCTTTAGTTCTAAAAATAGCCAAAATTGCGCCCTGAGTGGTCTTGACCGGGCAGTCATTGCGCATTTGGTCAAATTCCGAGCTTGCAAACCGTTAGAGTTTGCTATATTTAAAACATGAGTTAAATTAATAAATACAGTTTTCTCAACGAGTTAAGCAACATTGCCAGGCTACCTCGTGTGAAGGTATAGAAAACGGTGTGCGCACAGGGCGCTTCAGGGAAACAAGTACTCCGGGAGGTACTGGTAAAATGGAAGACAACGGGACTAACGATAATCTACGAAATTCCGTGTTGACCAAGTCAGAACTGATAGAGCGGGTGGCTCAGAAGCAAACCCAGCTGTCTCAGAAAGACGTCGAATTAGCGGTTAAAACCATGTTGGAGGAGATGTCTCAAGCGCTCGCTACCGGTGGTCGAATCGAGATTCGGGGCTTTGGCAGCTTCTCCCTGCATTACCGGGCGCCGCGTTTGGGGCGTAATCCCAAAACCGGTGAATCGGTTGATCTGACTGGAAAGTACGTGCCGCATTTCAAACCTGGTAAAGAGCTAAGGGATCGGGTTAACAGCGATTCCGAGCCGGATGGTTCCCCAGTGTAAGCGTATTCGCTTGAATTCCCTGATAAAAACGGCATGATTAGCCCATGCCGTTTTTTTATGCGCGTTGAATAGCGTGCTTTGTCGCTGAAAAGAGCATGACATGGGAAATATTCTAAAAGCTTTTCTGATCGTCGCAGTGATTTTGCTGGTGTCCCTGGTGCTGGGGATGTACCAGATCCAGAATGACCACGATATACAGGTTGACCTCATCTATTTTGCTGAACCGATTGAAATGAGCGTGGCTCGTTTCGGGATGGCGTTTTTCTTTGGTGGTGTGTTGGTGGGCATCGGCCTGTGTGTGTTGATATGTATCGTGCTGGGCATAGAAGTGGCTACTGCCCGCCGGGAAGCCAGCAAATTGGCCAAAGAGCTGAAGAAACTGCGCGAGCGATCCCTGAAGGAAACCACCTGATATGGTGGATCTGTTCGTCGGGATACTGCTGTTTGTAGCCATCGTTATCGGTTGGTTGCTGGGTAAGGCGGAGCGGAAGAAAAACGTTCCGGTGGAAGCGGTATCCGGTGTCGGCAAAGAATACTACGATGGCCTCAATCTGTTGTTGAACGAAAAGCAGGATGAGGCGGTGGATCTCTTGCTCAAAACCCTGGATGTCAATGGGGATACCTTCGAGACTCACATTGTGATGGGCAGTCTCTATCGCCGTCGCGGGGAGGTGGAGCGCTCCATCCGCATCCACCAGGACCTGTTGGCGCGCTCGGATCTCAACAAAACACAGTATGCCGCGGTCAAGCTGGAGTTGGCGCGTGATTATCTGAATGCCGGTGTATTGGATCGTTCAGAGCGGTTGTTAAAGGAAATTGCTGAAGAGGGCAGTATCAATCAGGTACGTGCGCTGGAATACCTGCTGACGATTTACGAGCAGGAGCGGGAGTGGGGTTCCTGCGTGGACGTTGTTGAAAAACTGATGGCCAAGGGCAAGCCCCTGCAGGTGCAGTTGTCCCATTATCACTGTGAGCTGGCTGAACAGAATTTGAAAATGGGCGATTACGTGCAGTCCCGCCGGGAGTTGAAAAAAGCGCTTGCTGCCGATCGTAACTGTGTGCGGGCCAGTATGGTTCAAGCTGAGTTGGAGACGGAAGCGGATAACCCGAAGGAGGCGGTCAAAGCGTTACGGCGTGTATTGGAGCAGGATCCCACCTATGTTCCGGACACCTTACCTATGCTGAATCAGAATTATGAAAAGCTGGGTCAAATGAGCGAGCTTTCACGCTATTTGTTTGAGTGTCTTGAAAAATCACCCGCCATCTCAATCGTCATCGAACTATCCAAACTGGTCACCAAGCTGGAAGGCGATAACGCCGGGGCCTTTGTTTTATCCGAATATCTGAAGAAAAGGCCGTCAGTGAAGGGGCTGGATCGCCTTATTGAACTGCAGATGGCCGGTGCGAGTGGTGAGGAGAAGGAGAATCTGGCTATCCTACAGGCCTTTACTCAAAAGCTGATCAAGGATAAACCCAGATACCGATGCACGGAATGTGGTTTTGATGGCAAGACTTTGCACTGGAAGTGTCCAACCTGTAAAACCTGGGGCTCTGTAAGGCCGATCCAGGGGGTGGAAGGCGAGTGACAATGTCTTTGAGTAGGCGCAAATACCCGCTTTAACGGGTGCTAAAGAGTTAATGATGCAAATACACATACCAGGAGCTGAATGATGGCGTGCCAATCCCCCATTATTGTTGCGTTGGATTTTCAATATCGCGAGCAGGCTCTCGAGGTTGCCGATCAGCTTGATCCGGAGCAATGCCGGGTCAAGGTGGGTAAAGAACTGTTCACCCGTGAGGGCCCAGCCATTTTAAAGGCATTGCACGACCGGGGATTTGAGGTGTTTCTGGATTTGAAATTCCATGACATCCCGAATACGGTCGGTAAAGCCTGCGCCGTGGCGGCGGACATGGGGGTGTGGATGGTGAACGTGCATGCTTCCGGCGGACGGCGCATGATGGAAGCGGCCCGCAAGGCGGTGGAGCAGGCGGGTACAGGCACCCAGCTTATTGCCGTCACCGTGTTAACCAGTATGGAGCGTTCCGACCTGGCGGAGATTGGCCTGGACCTGGAGCCTTTGGATCAGGTGCAGCGCCTGGCCCGATTGGCGAAAGATTGCGGCTTGCACGGCGTGGTCTGCTCTGCGCAGGAAGCGCCTTTGCTTAAGCCTGCCTTGGGAGGAGCGTTCAAACTGGTTACTCCAGGAATCCGGCCAGTGGGCTCAGAAGCCGGCGACCAAAGGCGAGTCATGACGCCACCGGAAGCCCTCGCGGCCGGGGTGGATTATATGGTGATTGGCCGACCCATCGCGCAGGTATCGAGCCCGAAAAAAGCGTTGCAGGATGTGTTGAGGAGCCTTGGCTAAACGTCCCTGAAACCTTTTACCCCGCAATGTCTCCATGAGAGGTGTCAACCACTTTCAAGGAGGAATCATGCGCAAGGTTGTCTTAAGCGCGTGGCTGCTGATCTTGGTAATCCTGGCAAGCTCGGTTGTCCACGCCGGACAGAAGCCACAGTATATAATTCCGCTGCCCATCAACATAAATGTATCGGATGCGCTAACCTTATCCAGGGCCCTGGTTGGAGTCGGGCCGGTGAAAGCGGCTGCTATCGTGGCATACCGTGAGCAACACGGACCGTTCACAAGTCTGGACGCCCTGTTGCAGGTGAAAGGTATTGGCCCGGGAACCCTGCATAAAAACAGGGGTCGAATGAGCGTGCAGTGACAAATTTACTTTTTTTACATCTTGCGGCTTTTTATACTGGCCCATCAGTTTTGGTGTAATGGAGAACAGTGTGTTTACAATCCGTAATCCAATTATTTTATTGGTTATTTTGGTCGTCAGTATGGCTAAGGCCTATGCCATAGAGGATATTGCTCCGGACCAATTGATCAATAACCTGTTTGTTGAAATTAATAAGCGCATTAACCAGGACCAGGGCAAAATTGCTGAGGACAAAACATACCTTATTACTATAGGTGATGAAGTTCTGTCCCCTTATGTCAGCTTCGAAACCATGGCCAAGCAGATCTTGGGTAAGAACTGGCGCAAGATTACCCCGGAGCAGCGAGTCCGCTATACCGACGCATTTCGGCAGCGTGTTTCTGTTTCCCTGGTGTCACAGTACGATCCAAGCAAGAAATATAACCTGGAGGTGACCGGTTCCCGGCAAAACGACAAGGGTGACCGGGCTGCGGTGAGCAGTGTGGTTACAGAGACCAGCACCGGAGAGAAATACAATATCAACTATAAGCTGTTTGTAGACCGCAAAAGCAAAAACTGGCAGGTCTACGATGTGGTTGTTGAAGGCATTAGCGTTTTACAGAGCTTCAAAACAGCCAGTGCTGAAGATTTCAAACGGAACGGAATCGAATATATGATTGCGCAACTCCAGGGCAGCGAATCACAGTCTGCGCAATCCAATACTCAATAATTCAATAGTCATTTCATGTTTGTCAGGCTTTCCCGGGTCTTGAGGCGGGCATCCCGCCTTACCTGGGCACCCTGGTAGCGCCTCAACTCTTCCGCTGTTTTCGGCTCTATCTCCGGTACCTCGCAAGGTTTGTTGTCAGCCCCTAAAGCAACAAAAGTAAAGTAGGCTGAAACAATGTGCTTTTTTTCCCCTGAAAACGAGTTTTCAGCATCCACCCGAACGCCTATTTCCATTGAGCTGGACCAGGTACGATTCACCGCAGCACTTATCAGCAGTGTGTCCCCATCCTTGGCCGGGGCGACAAAGTGAAATGAATCCACGGAGGCGGTGACGCAGACCTTACTGCTATGGCGTTCCGAGACCACCAATGCCACCCGGTCACATAACGACATGACCAGTCCGCCAAATATGGTGTAATGGGCGTTCAGGTCATTTGGGAAGACCTTGTATACGTGATGTTGAACAGAGGAAGCCGACACTGGTTTTTTCTGATGTTTGGTGTTCATGAATTGTTTGCTTCGTGAGTTGGTGTTATCAAATGTATCGAAGCCTTGAGTTGGCCACCATAAAGTACAATACTCAATAGATAATACGCGGAAATCGCAATAAGTTAAGTTGCCTTCATAACAATTGATACGGCATTCGGAATTTTAATTCAGGGGATGAAGTTGAATGTCCTGGTATGTGGTGAAAACCAAAGCCCGTCAGGAGAGTAGAGCGGTTGATCATTTAACGAATCAGGATTTGGAAGTCTACTGTCCCTGGCTGGTTCGAAAAAATGGCAGGCGTGAGGCGCTGTTTACCAGTTACCTGTTTGTTCGCCTGAGTTCTTTGTCGGCTCATTTTCATACCATCAAGAATACCCGCGGCGTATTAAAGATGCTGAAGTTCGGTGAGTGGTGGGCGCAGGTGGATGACCAGTTTGTTGAGTACCTCCGGTTCAAGGAGAATGGGTTCAGGGGTGTCCCCATATTCGAGCCGGATCAGGAAGTCATCATTAAGGATGGCCCATTCAAGGGGGTCGAGGCTATCTATTTATGTGCCGATGGGGAAGCCCGCGCAATGGTGCTGCTGACCCTGTTGGGGCGTAAGCAATCGGTCGTGATTGAAGAAAGCTTGTTGAAGGCTATATAAACCAACGAGGTCGAAGCAATCAAAGTCGAGGCAATCAAAAAGGGATACTGAATCCGGAAATAAAACCGGAAATAAAAAAGGGAGCTTTTCAGCTCCCTTTTTTGGTATTGGCTCCACAGGCAGGGCTCGAACCTGCGACCCAGCGGTTAACAGCCGCTTGCTCTACCAACTGAGCTACTGTGGATCAGCTCTTGAGGACGCGTATATTAAGGGCATGGTTCTCTTCGGTCAACCACTTTTTTCTATTTTTTTATCAGGGAGTTAGGCGTGTCGCAGGGTAGTCAAAAGGATTGATTGCTACTCTCTGCCGGGTCGTGGAAGCTATTTAATTTTTCAATGCTCGGCGTTTCGGTTCTATTGCATTAGCAACGCAACTCACTATAGTGTCGTGGTCGTAGCGTCTCACTTCTGTATTTTAGGGGGTATACCTTGTACATAGACCAAGCATCTGCTCAGGATTTACAAGCTCATTTGGCTGAACTGGAAAAGCAGTATGCAGAGATTCAGTCTGCCAAACTCAATTTGGACTTAACTCGAGGCAAGCCAAATAGTGCCCAGTTGGATCTGTCCAACAGCCTTGATGGCATTTTGACTGGGTCGTACAAGGCTGAAGATGGCACCGATTGCCGTAACTATGGCGGCCTTGATGGTATAGCTGAAGCTAAAGCGTTGTTTTCTCAAGTGCTGGGAGTCAAGCCTTCTGAAACCCTGATTGGTGGAAACGCCAGTCTGACACTGATGTTCCAGAGCGTGGCATTTGCCCATCTGTTTGGCGTAAGGGGGCGAGATTCTGCCTGGGCCAACGAGGGTGAGATTAAATTCCTGTGTCCGGTGCCCGGATACGATCGCCACTTTGGTATCTGTGAGGAGCTGGGCATCCAAATGATACCAGTGGCCATGGATGACAAAGGGCCCCTGATGGATGAAGTTGAATCCCTGGTAAAAGCCGATCCGTGTATCAAGGGTATTTGGTGTGTGCCCCGCTTTTCCAATCCTACCGGGATCGTGTACAGCGATGAGGTAGTGGACCGAATTGCCCGGTTGGGTAACATTGCCGGTGCCAACTTCCGTGTCATGTGGGATAACGCCTATGCCATTCATGCGCTGGGTGATGACGCTCCCCAATTGGCGAACTTGATGGATGCAGCTCGTCGTCACGGCACTGAAGATTCGGTCTTGATTTTCGGTTCAACGTCCAAAGTGACCTTTGCCGGCTCGGGTCTGGCATTCATGGGTGCTTCTGAAGAGAACCTGAAGCATTTCAAAAAGCATCTGGGCATGAGTACCATTGGTCCGGACAAGGTAAACCAGCTCCGGCACGTAAAGTTTTTCGGAGATCTCGATGGTTTGTTGCAGCATATGTCAAAGCATGCAGAGCTGCTCAAGCCGCGATTTGATGCAGTGTTAAAGCATTTGGAGCAAGGGTTCTCCGACTCTGATCTGGGATCATGGACAGTTCCTGAAGGCGGGTACTTTGTGTCTTTTGATGCGCGCCCCGGATTGGCTAAAGAGATCGTTCGCCTGGCCGGTGAGGCCGGGGTTAAGTTGACACCGGCTGGAGCAACCTTTCCGTACGGAAAGGACCCGGAAGACAAGAATATCCGCCTGGCGCCCAGTTTTCCTTCTCTTGATGACATCAATAAAACGATGGAAGTGTTTACTGTGTGTGTAAAACTGGCCTCCGTACGCCAGAAGTTGAGCTGATTCTTCGGCGGTACAGACCGAACGCGATTATAGAAGCCCAATGCACTTGGTGTGTTGGGCTTTTGCTTTTTTGGGGTGGGGCTGTGGTATAGTTGGCCGAAATTACACACAAAATCCACTTTGCGGGCTGAAGGCTAATCGTGCGTAAATTCAGGGTCCACTCGAAGTACAAACCGGCAGGCGATCAACCCAATGCGATTGCCCAATTGGTGGAAGGGCTGGAAGACGGTCTGTCACACCAAACGCTGCTCGGGGTAACCGGCTCAGGTAAAACGTTTACGATTGCTAATGTCGTGGAACAGGTGCAGCGGCCTACTTTGGTGATGGCCCACAATAAAACGCTGGCAGCTCAGTTGTACGGGGAGTTCAAAGAGTTTTTTCCGAATAATGCCGTCGAGTACTTTGTTTCCTATTACGACTATTACCAACCCGAAGCCTATGTGCCATCCTCTGATACGTTCATAGAAAAAGACTCTTCCATTAACGAACACATTGAGCAAATGCGGCTTTCCGCCACCAAGGCGCTCCTGGAGCGGGAAGACGTTTTGATTGTGGCAACGGTTTCCTCCATCTATGGTCTTGGTGATCCCGGCAGCTATCTCAAGATGGTATTGCACCTGGACCGTGGCGATCAGATGGATCAACGTAAAATTCTGCGACGTCTTGCAGAGCTGCAATACACTCGAAACGATCTGGAGTTTAACCGGGCGACCTATCGGGTGCGGGGAGAGGTGATCGACGTGTTCCCCGCCGAATCGGAGCGTGAAGCCCTGCGCATAGAGTTGTTCGATGATGAAGTTGAAAACCTGTCGTTGTTTGATCCATTGACCGGCGAAGTGTTGCAGAAGGTGCCGCGCTATACGGTATACCCCAAATCCCACTACGTGACGCCTCGTGAGACGGTATTGGATGCCATTGAGAACATTAAAGAGGAATTGCGGGAGCGCTTGGAATTCTTTTCCAACGAAGGGAAACTGCTTGAGCATCAGCGACTCAGTGAGAGGACCCGTTTTGATATCGAGATGATGCAGGAGCTGGGCTACTGCACCGGAATTGAAAACTACTCCCGGTTTCTATCGGGCAGGGCACCGGGAGAGCCGCCTCCGACTTTGTTCGAATACCTGCCTCAGGATGCCCTGGTGGTGATTGATGAATCCCATGTTACCGTGCCGCAGATAGGGGGTATGTTCAAGGGCGACCGCTCCCGCAAGGAAACCCTGGTCCAATACGGGTTCCGTCTGCCCTCAGCATTGGATAACCGGCCTCTCAAGTTTGAAGAGTGGGAGTCGCTTTGTCCCCAGACCATCTTTGTTTCAGCAACCCCGGGTAATTATGAGGCTGAGCATCAGCAGGCCGTCGTGGAGCAGATCGTGAGACCCACGGGCCTGGTTGATCCTGAAATCGAAGTGCGTCCGGCCCTGACTCAGGTGGAAGACCTGCTGTCTCAGATTCACGCCACCGTGGAAAAAGAAGAGCGGGTCTTGGTCACGACGTTGACCAAGCGCATGGCAGAAGATCTCACGGATTACTTGATGGAGCACGGGATTCGGGTGCGTTATCTCCATTCCGACATTGATACCGTGGAGCGGGTGGAGATCATCCGCGATCTTCGTCTGGGAGAGTTTGATGTCCTGGTGGGTATCAACCTGCTGCGTGAGGGGTTGGATATGCCTGAGGTTTCCCTGGTCGCCATTTTGGATGCGGACAAGGAAGGTTTCCTGCGTTCTGACCGCTCCCTGATCCAGACCATTGGTCGGGCAGCGAGAAACCTGAACGGTAAAGCGATTTTATATGCTGATAAAATCACCAATTCCATGCAGCGAGCGATCGAAGAGACGGAGCGTCGCCGGGCCAAGCAGATCAGTTTCAATGAGGCGCACGGTATTACGCCCCAAGGCATCAAGAAATCGGTGGAAGACATCCTTGAAGGCGCCAGGGCGCCGGGCGGTAGAAAAAACAGTCGCAAAGTGGCGGAGAAGAAAGCCGATTACAGTCGGGATATATCCGGTATGGAGCCACGTCAGGTGAGTGCACTGATCAAGGAGCTTGAGCATAAAATGTTCGAGGCGGCGAAAAGCCTGGAATTTGAAGAGGCTGCACGCCTGCGGGACCAGGTCCAGCAAATAAAAACCCAGGCCTTTATCCAGTAACCAGAATCCAACAGTCGCCAGAACCCAACGCCAGGCCGCGTAATGGCCCTAGACCGGCTTGCTGCCTATTTTGACTAGGCGGCAAGGGGCTGAGGGGATTGGTCCGCATTCATATAACCTGATTTTCGAAATCATTACTTGCACTTACGGGTGTGTAGTGGTAATTTTGCGCGCCTGAATATCGCAGGCACGTAGCTCAGTTGGTTAGAGCACCACCTTGACATGGTGGGGGTCGTTGGTTCGAATCCGATCGTGCCTACCAAATTTCCGCTTAGAGATGTCAATCTAAGTGGTTCTGTAGCTTGAGAATTTTCCAAAGCAGTCTTAGAATCTCAAGGGCAGAATCCTTGGGATTCGCTTTAAGCGAATAATCGGAATCAAGCAACCCGGCAATGGGTGGCTTGGTTTTTTTATTAACGGGCTTGGAGGAAGAGCTATTAAGCAGCGTAACAGACGCCCCGTAGTACAGTCGAAAAAGAACCGGACTAATGATGAGATCACCTGCACTGAAGTGCGTTTGATCGGAGGAGACGGTGAGCAGATCGGTATCGTCAGCATTGACGAAGCCCTGAAAGCAGCCGAAGAAGCTGAGATGGATCTGGTGGAAATTGCTCCAGACGCTGAGCCTCCTGTGTGCCGGATCATGGACTACGGAAAGCACATCTTCGAAGAGAAGAAGCGCCAAGCTGAAGCCCGTAAGAAGCAAAAACAGACCCAGGTGAAGGAAATCAAAATTCGCCCGGGAACTGAAGAGGGGGACTACCAGGTCAAACTTCGCAACCTGAAGCGGTTCCTCGAAGATGGTGACAAAACCAAGATCACTTTGCGCTTCCGAGGGCGCGAGATGGCTCACCAGGAACTGGGTATGGAGATGATGAAACGCATCGAATCCGACCTGGAAGAACTGGGAGCGGTCGAGCAGATGCCCAAAATGGAAGGTCGCCAAATGCACATGGTGATTGCACCGAAAAAGAAAAAGTAGACCATTCCGGTTTGCTTGATGAACTTAAAACATTGTGAAAACAATGCGGAGCGTTATATGCCTAAGATGAAAACAAACCGTGGGGCTGCCAAGCGTTTTAAAAAAACCGCCAACGGTTTCAAGCGTAAACAAGCCTTCAAACGTCACATTCTGACCAAGAAGAATTCCAAGCGAATTCGTCAGTTGCGACCCAAGACCATGGTGCACAAGTCCGATGTGGCTTTGGTTGCACGCATGATGCCTTACGTGTAAGGCCGGTTAGGAATTTGGAGGTTTAAACAATGCCAAGAGTTAAACGCGGTGTAACCGCATCTCGCCGTCACAAGAAAATCCTGAAGCAGGCCAAAGGTTATTACGGTGCCCGTTCACGCGTTCTGCGCGTAGCCAAGCAAGCCGTAACCAAGGCCGGTCAATATGCGTATCGTGACCGTCGCCAGCGTAAGCGTCAGTTCCGTCAGCTGTGGATCACTCGTATCAACGCAGCGGCCCGCATGAACGGTCTGTCCTACAGCCGTTTCATCAACGGTCTTAAGAAAGCGTCCGTCGAAGTGGATCGCAAGATCCTGGCTGACATCGCTGTTCATGACCAAGCGACTTTTGCAGCGTTGGCAGAGAAGGCTAAAGCCAGTCTTTCCAGCTAAGCGTCGCGATCTGTCGCCGTCACAATCAGGTGACAAATCAAGCATAGAATAGGGGAAGGGCTCAGGCTCTTCCCCTTTTTATTTACCGAATTAAAAGCGGAATCACCATGGAAAACCTGCAAACACTTCTTGAACAAGCATTGGCCGCAGTGGAGCACGCTGACTCGGTGGCGGGCCTGGATCAGGTTCGCGTGCAATACCTGGGAAAAAAGGGCGAAATTACCGGCCAACTGAAAACCCTGGGTAAACTGGCGCCGGAAGAGCGTAAGGCTGCAGGTGCGCAAATCAATCAGGTGAAAGAGCAGGTACAGGATGCGATCAAAACACGTCAAAGCTTTTTGGAAGAACAGGCGCTGCAGCAGCAGTTATCCAGTGAAGCTATAGATGTTACCCTGGCTGGGCGTAGCGGTGTAGTTGGTGGGTTGCATCCGGTGAGCCGTACCATGGAGCGTATTGAATCCTTCTTCTCCACCATGGGATTCCAGGTGGTAGAGGGGCCGGAGATCGAAGACGATTTCCATAACTTTGAAGCCTTGAATATTCCCGGTCACCATCCTGCCCGGGCCATGCACGATACGTTCTATTTCGATGCGACCACTTTGCTGCGTACCCACACGTCTCCGGTGCAGATACGTACCATGGAAAACTCCGACGCGCCTTACCGGATCATCTGTCCCGGTCGCGTGTATCGCTGCGATTCTGATCTGACCCATACTCCCATGTTCCATCAGGTGGAAGGCTTGTTGGTGGATACTGATATTACCTTTGCCGATCTGAAAGGCATCCTGGCTGAGTTCCTGCGTGACTTTTTTGAGAAGGATTTGGATGTGCGCTTTCGTCCTTCCTATTTCCCGTTCACCGAACCCAGCGCCGAAATGGATATCCAGTGTGTGATGTGTGATGGCCATGGTTGTCGTGTGTGCAGTCACACCGGTTGGCTGGAAATTCTGGGTTGCGGCATGGTGCACCCCAAGGTATTTGAACACGTTAACGTGGATTCAGAAAAATACACAGGCTTTGCCTTTGGCATGGGAGTGGAGCGTCTCACCATGCTGCGTTATGGCGTAAACGACTTGCGTCTGTTCTTTGAAAACGACCTGAAGTTCCTGCGGCAATTTCAGTAAATAAATTCAGAACGTCATAACGAATATCGAAACAGAATTTAGAGGAATAGGACATGCGCTTCAGTGAAAAATGGCTTCGTGAATGGGTAAGCCCCAAATTGACCACCGATGAGCTGGTGGCACAGATCACCATGGCCGGTCTGGAAGTCGACAGCGTTGAAAAGGTGGCGGGGGAATTTGCCGGCGTGGTGGTCGCGGAGATCATCAGTGCTGAACCGCACCCGGATGCCAGCAAATTGCAGGTGTGTATAGTGGATGCAGGTGAAGGGGAGCCGCTACAGATCGTGTGTGGAGCCGCCAACGCTCGCCCTGGGATCAAGGTGCCCTGTGCCAAGATTGGTGCTGTCCTACCTGGGGATTTTAAAATCAAGCGTGCCAAATTACGGGGTGTGGAATCCTTTGGGATGCTGTGCGCTGAGCAGGAGCTGTGCATGGCCGAATCTTCAGACGGCCTGATGGAGTTGCCGCTGGATGCGCCTGTGGGAACCAACATCCGTGATTATCTCGCCCTGGATGATGCTGCCATTGAGGTGGACTTGACCCCCAATCGAGGTGACTGTCTGGGTATTGCCGGGTTGGCCCGCGAAGTGGGTGTTCTGAACAGTATGGATGTCACTCAGATGGCCCAGGGTGAATCCAGGCAAACGATTCCTGATACCTTCCCTGTTGCTGTGGAAGCCAAGGCGCAGTGCCCCCGCTATGTGGGGCGGGTTGTGCGCGGCGTGGATCTCAGTCGACCCACTCCTGTGTGGATGGTGGAGCGTCTGCGTCGCAGTGGTATTCGTACCATTGATCCAGTAGTGGACGTCACCAACTATGTGCTGCTGGAGTTGGGGCAGCCTATGCATGCCTTCGACCTGAATACGCTTCAGGGTGGCATCTGTGTTCGTCTGGCAGGCGAAGGTGAAAAGCTCACTCTGCTGGATGGGCAGGAAGTCACATTAACGCCGGATACATTGTTGATTGCTGATCAGTCCGGTCCGCTGGCCATGGCCGGAGTCATGGGTGGCGAGCATTCCGGCGTCAGCCCCGAAACCAAAGACCTGTTTCTGGAAAGTGCATTCTTCGACCCCATCGCCATAGCCGGTAAAGCACGACGTTATGGCTTGCACACGGATTCTTCCCACCGCTTTGAGCGGGGTGTAGATTTCGAATTGCAGCATCATGCCATGGAGCGGGCTACGGCTTTGCTGCTGGAGATCGTGGGTGGCGATGCCGGCCCCATCATCGAAGTACTGAGTGCTGAGAATCTGCCACACCTGCCGTCCATTCAGTTGCGTCGCGAGCGTATCAAACGCATCTTGGGTTGTGATATTCCAGAGATCGATGTGGAAAATATCCTGGGCCGCCTGGGCATGGATATCGTTAAAACGGAGCAGGGCTGGCACATCGTCCCCCCCAGCTATCGCTACGATATTCGCCTGGAAGTGGATTTGATCGAAGAGTTGGGCCGGATCCATGGCTACAACAATCTTCCCACCACCTTGCCTATTCTGGAAGGGCTGTCTCCAAAGCGCGAAGAAGCATTGCTGCCGGTATCCCGCTTCAAACAGGTGCTGGTGGATCGCGATTACCAGGAAGTCATCACGTACAGTTTTGTCGACAAAAAGTACATTGAGCTGCTCACTCCGGACCAGCCTTCCGTTGCGCTGGCCAATCCTATTTCTGCGGATATGTCTGAAATGCGTACCACATTGTGGGCCGGCTTGTTGAAGACGGCGGCTTACAACATCAACCGCCAACAGGATCGCCTGCGATTATTTGAGTCCGGTTTGAATTTCATCAAACGCGGTGACGATTTGCAGCAGATCGATCATCTGGGTGGATTGATCTACGGTGGCGTCACTGATGAAAGCTGGTTCGGCAAAGTGCGTCCGGTGGATTTCTACGATATCAAAGGGGATGTGGAAGCGTTGTTGGCCCTGACAGGCAGTGATAATTTCAGCTTTGAGCCCGGTGAGCACAAAGCCTTGCATCCGGGGCAGACTGCCGTCATTAAACGGGATGGCAAAACCATTGGCTACGTGGGGGCTTTGCATCCCAGCGTGCAGAAAACCCTGGATATCAGTCAAAAAGTCTACCTATTTGAATTAGTTTTGCCTGAGATCCGCCGCAGAAGCTTGCCCCAGTTCAAAGAATTGTCGAAATATCCGGAAGTTAGACGCGATTTTGCAGTAATAGTTGATGAAAAGATTTCAGCAGCGGCTATACTGAAAAATGTGCGCGAAACAGCTGGTTCTCTTTTGACCAACCTCGTGCTGTTCGATGTCTATCAGGGTGCAAACCTGGAGGCGGGTAAGAAAAGCATCGCCTTTGGCATAACCCTGCAGGACTCGGCTCGGACCTTACAGGATGAAGACATTAATCCCATCGTGGAGAGAGTGGTTGCATCCTTGAAA
Source organism: Pseudomonadales bacterium (assembly GCA_002708905.1). GTDB lineage: Bacteria > Pseudomonadota > Gammaproteobacteria > Pseudomonadales > Ketobacteraceae > Ketobacter. The sequence goes on from PAPM01000035.1 coordinate 49,333, forward strand.
GATACGTTCAATGTCACATTGAGGGAATAAGGATGGGTGCGTTAACCAAGGCTGATTTAGCTGAAAAGCTATTTGAAGAACTTGGGTTGAACAAGCGGGAAGCCAAGGAAATGGTGGAACTGTTTTTCGAAGAAATTCGATCCTCGCTTGAGTCAAACGAGCATGTAAAGCTCTCCGGGTTTGGCAATTTTGACTTGCGAAACAAACGGGAGCGTCCAGGCAGAAACCCGAAAACCGGTGAAGAAATTCCCATTTCCGCTCGTCGTGTCGTGACCTTTCGCCCTGGCCAGAAGTTGAAGCAACGAGTGGAAGCCTATGCTGGAACCAAGCAACAATAACGAATTACCAGCGATACCGGGAAAGCGATATTTCACGATTGGGGAAGTGAGCGAACTCTGTGACGTAAAGCCTCACGTTTTACGTTACTGGGAACAAGAATTTACCCAACTGAAACCCGTTAAAAGGCGGGGTAATCGACGTTATTACCAGCGTCAGGACGTGATTATGATCCGCCAGATTCGTAGTCTTCTCTATGATCAGGGTTACACCATTGGCGGTGCCCGGCTAAAGTTGACTGGGGACGATGCCCAGGAAGATGTCACCAAGTCCTCACAGCTGATCCGGCAGATGATCGCCGAGCTGGAAGAAGTGTTGATGGTCCTCAAGGATCATTAATCCCCGCTAAAAAACGTTTGATAATTACCTCGAATCCTGTATTATTTGCGTCCTCCCTGAGGGTAGGGCGCAGCTCTAACCCTTTGAAAGAGAAAAGAATCGGGGCGTAGCGCAGCCTGGTAGCGCACCACAATGGGGTTGTGGGGGTCGAAGGTTCAAATCCTTCCGTCCCGACCAGATTCAAAAAAAGCCGCTATGTATTAGCGGCTTTTTTAATGTCTTCAGTTTACTAGCCCGCCTTTCAGGCAAGGCTTATTTCTGAACTATATTTTTAGCACCCTTCAATAGAGCTTCCGTATCCAATTTACCCGGCACAGCGGCACCTCGCTGCGCGGCAGGCCGATTTCCAATAGCATTCATCCAGCGCTGCAAATGTTCCAGCCCTTCCACGTCCACGCCGGACCAAAGATGGGTTCGGGCCCAGCACCAGTTGGCGATATCCGCGATGCTGTATTCATCGGCAAGATATTCATGTTCAGCCAAATGGCCATCCAAAACCGTCAGTAACCGTTTCACTTCGTTCTGATAGCGGTCGATGGCCGGTTGAATCTTCTCCTCGAAATAGCGGAAGAAGACATTGGCTTGGCCCATCATCGGGCCCAGTCCACCCATTTGGAACATGAGCCACTGGATTGCCCGGCTACGCCCTTTGGGATCAGCAGGAAGCAGTTTTCCTGCCTGTTCCGCCAGATAGATCATGATGGCGCCGGATTCGAAGACCACAAAATCATCATTGGCGCGATCCACAATGACCGGAATGCGCCCATTGGGGTTCATGGCTAAAAACTCCGGTTGCTTCTGCTCGTTCTCCATCAGGTTGATGGGCAAGACGTTGTAGTCCAACTCCAATTCTTCCAGCGTGACCGATGCTTTCCAGCCATTGGGTGTGGACGCAGTATAAAGGTCAATCATTTGGGACTCCTGATTTAAGCTTTGGCACTTTCTCGACTGCTGACGAGTGCATACCAGCGTTGAAGATTGGGGTGCTGTTCCTGCAGGCGAATCTTGATTACGCGGGCAAAATCCAATGCACACAGGAGGGTGATATCGGCGACACTGAAATACTCGCCACACAAATAGGTGTTGTCTTTGAGGTGGGTTTCCAGTACATCGAGAAATTCCACTGCACTCTTGCCCGACTCCACTCCCCAGGCTGGCACCGGGGTCATGCGATCCTTGAAGTAGCCGGTGCTGTGCTGGAAGCTCATGCCGACTGCCAGTAAAAAGTAAAACTCAACGCGGCGTTGCCACATCTCCACCTGGGCCTTTTGCAGTGGGTTGGTGCCGAAGAGAGGGGGCTCAGGCTGTAGCTCTTCAAAATAGCGGCAGATCGCAATGGATTCTCCAATACAGGTGCCGTCGTCCAGCTCCAGATACGGTACTTTGGTTGTCACGTTCTTGGCCCGGTTGGTCTCGTTAAGGTTTTCCCCAGCTGCAATATCCAGCTCCACGTACTCCATATCGATACCTTTTTCCGCCAGGAAGATTCGAACTCGGCGAGGGTTTGGAGCTGTTTTGGTTTCGTAAATTTTCATGATTTTCCTCTTATTATTCAGTGAGATGAGATCTTCAGTGCAGCAAACATGGATTCTGTACAGGGTATTATCGGAACGATTGGTTAGAAATATAGCGCGTTTCTAAACAATCGGTCAATTACCCGTTATACTAGCGTTTGATTAACCGTTTGTGTGTGGGTAGGTATGGCTCGACCGTTGGCATTTGATCCGCAGGAAAAATTGCACAAGGCGATGTTGCTGTTTTGGCGACAAGGCTACGAGGCAACGTCAGTGCAGGATCTTGTGGATGAGCTGCAGATCAACCGCTTCAGTTTATACAACACCTTTGGTGACAAAGAGGCGCTCTATGAGCAGGTGATCAGGCATTACCGAACTCACGTATTTGGGTATCTGGAAGCGCAATTACAGCCGGCAGAGGAAGGCTTGCCGCGCCTGTTTGCGTACCTGGAAGCCTTATGTGAAGGTTTGGAAGGCCAGCCGGAACCCTGGGGCTGTCTGCTGCAGAACAGTGTGATATCACGGAATGCATTCAGCCCCTCTCTCCAGGTCGTGGTGGATGAGTTCATCTCAATATTGCGTGGCCACATTCTGGCGATCATGCAGGCCGCCGTTGCGTTGGGACAAACTAAGCCCGACCAGCCCCCGGAATGGTTGGCGGACTTTGTCGTCACGCACATTCAGGGAATGCTGGTGATCAGTAAGCGGGGTTATTACGAGGCTTTGCAGCATTCGGTTCAGATGCTGCGGCAGTTTCTGCGCTACGAAGGCAATTGAGTTTGGGCCCTGCACATTGACAGAGCCCTCGCCAAATCAGAATGCCGGTTGAGGCGTCAATAATAGCTTGTCTGTGTTGAAACCTGCAGTTTGCAGCTGTTGCAGGATTCCCGCATAGAGTTCCTCGTCCATCTGTGGCGTTCTGCTCAAGACGAACAACGTATACTTCAACGGATCGGTAACCACCGCGTATTGGTAGTTTTCCTCGTCCAGGATTACGATCAGATAGTTGGCCCAGGGGAAGTTCGGAACGCCGGGAAAGCTTACCTTCAGGCGTGAATTCGTGGTTTCGTCAACCACCACCGCGTTTCCCAGAATTTCATCAATGGGGCCGTCCAGTTCGTCGATAAAGCCTTTGTTGTAGACCTGAACGGTACCATCCGCCAGCAGCGTGTATTCTGCGGTTACGCCCACCAAGCCTTTGTTGAAGCTCGTTTCATAGGCGGATATCTGATACCAGAGGCCCATGTAACGTTCCACATCGACGTAGGGTACTGTTTGAATGTTGCCACATGCGGTTAGTAAGAACACAAAAGCAAGGGTTAAGCTGGTTTTTATTGTAGACATGGTCTTAGTCCTGAGAAAGTAAGTAAGCCCCTCAAGAGTAGCGTTGCGCCTGTGAACAGGATGTGAAGATTCGTCAGGACAGGTTATGTGGTGTTTTGGCCTAATAGCCCGTAATTTTGACAGGGGGCGTTACGGCTTTAGCGCTAAACTCTAGACTTTTGCAGTTAAGAGGATCAGCCCAATGAAAGAAGCCGTTATTGTCTCCACCGCCCGCACGCCGATTGGCCGTGCCTATCGTGGTGCTCTCAACAATATCAAGTCACCTACGATGATGGGGCACGCTATCAAGCATGCGGTAGAACGCAGCGGTGTGGAGCCGGGTGAAATCGAAGATGTGATCATCGGTGCGGTACTCACCGCTGGTACGGCGGGCACCAATATCGCCAGAACCGGTTTATTGGCTGCAGGTCTACCGGTTTCGGTATCCGGTCAAACCATGGATCGCCAGTGTTCTTCGGGGTTGATGGCCATTGCTACGGCGGCCAAGCAGATTATGGTGGATGGTATGCCGGTATGTGTGGCTGGCGGCCAGGAGAATATCAGCGCGGTCCAGAACAAGTATTTTGAGTGGGCTAAAGCGGAAGAAGATGCCAACGTCATTGCGAAAGCCGAACACGCCTATATGCCTATGTTGCTGACGGCTGAATATGTGGCGAAAAAATACGGTGTCAGCCGTGAGCAGCAGGATCAGTACGCGTTGTTGTCCCAGCAACGTACCGCAGCTGCCCAGGAGGCGGGTAAGTTCGATGATGAAATTGTTCCTATTACAGCGACACAAGCGGTGATGAACAAGGAAACCAGAGAAGTCAGTTATCAGAAAGTGACCCTTGCCCAAGACGAAGGTAACCGGCCTGAAACGACCTATGAATCCCTTTCTGGTCTGAAACCTGTTGTGGATGGTGGTGTTATCACAGCGGGGAACGCCAGTCAGTTATCGGACGGCGCTTCTGCTTGCGTATTGATGGATGGCAAACTGGCAGAGCGGCGTGGGCTGACTCCCCTGGGAATTTATCGTGGTATGGCAGTAGCGGGTAATGCACCGGAAGAAATGGGTATCGGACCGGTTTACGCCATTCCAAAGCTACTTAAGCAGCATGGACTGACTGTCGATGATATTGGTCTTTGGGAGCTGAATGAAGCGTTTGCTGTCCAGACGCTGTACTGCCGTGACCATTTGGGTATTGATCCTGAAAAGTACAATGTGAATGGTGGTGCTATCTCCATCGGTCATCCCTACGGTATGTCAGGTGCCCGCATGGTGGGTCATGCTCTGATTGAGGGCAAGCGGCGTGGCGTAAAGTACGTAGTGGTCACCATGTGTATTGGTGGTGGCATGGGTGCTGCCGGTTTGTTCGAAGTGGCCTAAGGCTTTAAGAATAAAAAAAGGCCGGAATCTCCGGCCTTTTTTATGATCAATGCGACCCCTGAATCAGCTTGCCGTCACCGTTGCAAAGCTCAGGTTGAACATCTGAATGCGTTTACGCTGCATCTTCAGCATATATTCCATTTCCTTGAAACGGGTGCGAATGGTCGCGTGCTGCCACTTCGCCTGCAGTTCCTGTTTCTTCTCTTCAAATGCTTCGCCGAAGGCTTCGCGCTTCTGCTGAACCCATTGACCGCGCAGTTCTTTCCACTCCGCCATGGTGTCCATAAATTGCTGATACTCCGCTTCCAGGGTCTGGCGCAGCGCTTCCACGTTGGGGGTAGGCAGGCGGCTCAGGTTAAGCTGTTTGCGGGCCTTTTCAAACTGCATCTGCAGCATGGCTTCCTGAATTTTGAAATTGGGAACGCGCTTCAGGTTGCTGGCCAGGCCAATCCAGGACAAAAACATAATCAGCCACTTGGTAGGGTCGAACTGCCACCAACGAACACCGTTACGGTAATCAGTCTGGAAGTAGTGGTGGAAATTGTGATATCCCTCGCCATAGGTGAACAGGGCCAGCAGGAAGTTGTCTTTAGCGGTGTTGGTATTGGTGTAGGGTTGTTTGCCCCAGGCGTGACAGAGGCTGTTGATAAAGAAGGTAACGTGGTGGCTGATTACCAGGCGCAATACACCGGCCAACAGCAACATGCCGAGGATGTCGCCGTTTAGGTAGCCGGCCAGTAGCGGTACACCAATATTCGAGATTACGACCAGAGGCACATAATAGTTATGCTGGAACATGACAATCTTGTCCCGCTGCAAATCCTGAGTGTTGTTAAGATCCACCTCACCACTTTTATAGTTTCGGATCATCCAGCCGATATGGGCGAACCATAGGCCCCGCTTGACGGAATAGGGGTCACATTCGACATCGTCCACATAGCGATGGTGTTTACGGTGTCCTGAGCACCAGATCAGGATGCTGTTCTGGAGTGCGCAGGCGCCCCAGAATGCGAAGAAAGCTCTTACCAATGGATTGGCATCGTAGGCCCGATGGGACCACAGGCGGTGATAGCCGCCGGTAATAGACAGGCCGCAGAATGCGAGCATCAGCCCGAATACGGTCCATTCCACGGCATCGTAGCCCTTCATGAAACCGTAGATGGGGACTGCTGTGATGGCGGTAAGAAATGTGAGTGAAAAAATCAGTGTGGGTGCCCAGTTAATTGGGGCGTCTTCTTTTGGTGCCTTTATAGACTCTGGCATGCACTACTTTCTCGCTGAACGGGTTTTGTTATGATATTTGACAGTATAGCTTTCGGGAGATCGAAAAGTATATTGATCACCAAATCTGGGAACGGATTCTAACTTAATTCTACTGGCAGGTACATTACATGAAAAAGGCGGCCACAGGGCCGCCTTAAAGTAGGGGAATACAGATATGGCCGGGCTTATTCGTCCGCCTCGGCCTCTTCAGTCTTTTTTACGGCCTTTACCTTTTTGGTAACTTCCTTTTTGACTTCCGCTGCCGCTTCTTTTGCAGCTCCGGTCACTTCTTCCACCTTGCTGTTACCTAACTCAACAAGCTCGTCGAAATAGTTTTCGCCGCCCTTGCGTGCTTTTACCACCAGGCCGACAGAAGCGTTCTTCAGCTGGTCCAGGGTGCTTTTCACATCTTCGAAAGGTGTGGCGATGTCCTTTTTCAGTTGCTCCAGGAAGGATTCTTCCGCCTGCAGCTGAGCTTCGCCAGCTTTAACCAGTTCATCGAATTGCTTGTTGCTTTCTTCCTTGATCTTGACGTAAAGACCGCGAGATGCGTTGAGAAATTGCTCAACAGATGAATTGAATTGGTCCATTTGCGCTTTAACGCGATCTGAAAACTCGCTCATTTGATAATCCCTCATTTAGGATGACTGATGAATTGACCTCATATTGGACGCATATGTCTGAGTGATAACGGAAAATCCCTTTTGGGTGTTATCAATAACAACACAGCGACACGTAATTTATACAAAAAAATTAGAATGTTAACCCTAATTGAGTGACAAATTTAACGGCGCCTTATAGGTGCCGCTAAACTTTCTGTCGGATATAGCTAGATTGCGGTGATATCGGACTTTCTGCGGCGGGGGAGGACACCGGTAACCAGCTTTTTGGCCGTTCCATAGGTGGTTCGCCTGTCCCGGGGGAAAAACGGGCCGATACCGTGAACCTGCTCAACATCCGGGACCAAATAGCGACGTTCGGCTGCCTTGATGACGGCTCCTGTGATCTGCAGAATGCGCGCATCGCCGAAAGGGGTTCCAACGCCACTGTTGAGGGTCAGGCCTATGGACAGGTTTCGAACCGGATCCGCCCAGCCCCCTGAGCCTCCGAAGCCGAAGTGGCCAAAGCTGAGGGAAGTAGGTTTGCCCAAAGCCCACACGCGGTGAAATCCCAGGCGCCAGTGCATGGGTACCGGGATGACATCGCCCATGGTCCGATTTTGTATTTGGGTGATCTCGTTCATGGTTTCCCGGGAAATCAGGCGAATGCCATCAAGTTCACCTCCGTTGGCCAACAGCGCGTACAGTTTTGCCAGGGAGCGGGCGGTAAACATGCCGTTGGCGGCAGGAACACAGGCATTGAGGAAATCAGGGCTATTAAAATCCAGATACATGGCGCCTTTTGGAACCAGTGCAGATATGGTTTTGTCCAGATCGATGTTGGCAACCTTGAGCCCGGCGGTCACCGCTTTCAGCATCAGCTTCTGACTGCGGTATTCCGAACGCATGCCGTAGGACCCTTTGCGTCCAATGCTCTGGACCAATTCGGCGCGGCGGTACATCTGCTCATCCGGCAGACCCACAAACAGACCATCCAGATTCAGTGGGCCGGCAATTAATTCTTCCAGCACCTCAGCGAATGTCTTATTGGTGACCCGTTGGATCAGCTCCCCAATCAGCCAGCCATAGGTGAGTGCATGATAGCCGTTGGTGGTACCGGGTTCATGGATCGGGTTAGCCCGTTCGATGGCGGTGGTCATGAAATTCCAGTCCATCATTTGCTCGGCATCGTCGATCATGTCACGAATGTGGTAAAGACCGGCTTCGTGGCACAACAATTGGCGAACGGTGATGAATTGCTTGGAGCGCTGGCCGAACTCGGGCCAGTATTTGCTGACCGGGTCATCGTAGCGCAGGAAACCCTGATCGACGAGAATATGCAGTAAGGTGGAAGCGACACCTTTGGTGGTGGAAAAGGAGAGGGAAAGTGTTTCAGCCCGCCAGGGGTCACCGTCACGGTTGCGGGTGCCGCCCCAGATGTCCACCACGCACTGCCCCTTATGGTAGACCGTTAAGGCTGCGCCTCCCGGGCGGTTGCGTGGAATTTGCTGGGAAAGAACTTCTGCCACTCGACCAAAGTCTGGATGCACGTAACCTTGTAACATACCGTGGTGTCCCTGTTATTTTTATATTGCTTATTTATAGCAGTTTTTACCCTGAAAGACACACGAAGTCGGGGTGATGTTTATTTAGGTGTTATTGTCGCCAAAATGAATGAGGATTGATTCAAAAAATCAAGCATCGGGGCGCTGTGGTCATGTGGTTTCGGGTACACATCTGGTTTAATTGCCACCATTAGTTTGGGAGGTTTTTAAATGAGTGATACCAATTGGTACCTGGGTTTTGGTGCATCTGAAACGTTATTCGCCATGAATCAGTCTTACCGCGATTCATTGGCTTCGGCGTCAGAAAAAGAACAGTCGGAAAAACTGCTGGCATTGCTTATTCAATTTGCTGATGAATGCCTGGATCAGTATTTTATCAACCCGATTGAGCGGGTGAAGCTGAATGCCATGGGGCAGAAAATTGTCTCCGGTGGCGTTTCAGCTATGAAAAAAACCATTCATCTGACGCTCAAGCAGGTGGTGAAAAAAATGTCCAAGGCGGATCGGACGCATATGGCGGACTACATTAATAGCCTGTTGAAGCCGTTGCGTGAAAGCTCGCGGTATCCCACCTATGTTGCGGTGGAGATAACCCCGCAGTTGCGAGAGCGGTTGAATCGCGCGGTTGAGCAAGGGCGCGAGCAGGGCGTGGATGCCATCGTTAAAGATTATTCAGATGCTCTGTGCGAGTTGGTGGATGTGGCCTTGCACTCTTACATGGAAAAGCCATTGGGAATGATGAAGCTGGGTATGGTGATGAATAAAATTACATCCGTCGCCAGTGATGCAATACGTGGCGCAGCTCAGACGGTAATTCGTAAAACCATTCCGTCCATGAGCGATAGGGAAATGCAGGGGTTCTTTGAATTTTCAGAGTCGATCCTGTATCCCCATCCGGCCTGATGCTGTATGCTATTAAAAAGGGACGCATAGGCGTCCCTTTTTAATGTGCTGAAAACGAGTATCAGCCAACCATACCTGACAAGCGGGCAGTAATGATTTCCTGCGCGTCAGCCACGATGGTTCTCAGCAATTCGTCACAGGTGGGAATGTCTTTGATCAGGCCAACCACCATACCGGCAGTCCAGATACCATATTCCAGATCACCTTTATCCAGAACTTCACGACCCTTTACACCGGCAACCAGAGGCTGCAGATCTTTGAAATCAGTGTCGCCTGGGAGTGCTTCGATTTCCACGACTTTGTCGGCAATGCTGTTTTTGAATACACGGGCGGTGTTTTTCAATGTGCGGAAGATCAGGGCGGTATCCAATTCGGAAGCTTCCACCATACGTTGCTTAACGTTTTCATGTACCGGTGCTTCTTTCGTCGCCACGAAGCGGGTACCCATATTGATGCCGTCTGCGCCCAATGCCAAAGCGGCAGCCAGGCCTCGTCCGTCACCAAATCCACCGGAAGCGATCATGGGGATCTTCAGTACGTTGGCAGCACAAGGAATCAATACCAGGCCGGGAATATCGTCTTCACCTGGATGACCGGCACATTCGAATCCATCAATGGATACCATGTCGCAGCCGATTTTCTCAGCTTTCAGCGCGTGGCGCACAGAGGTGCATTTATGAATGACCTTGATACCAGCTTCTTTAAATGCCGGCATAAAGGGTTCCGGGCTGCGACCGGCCGTTTCAATCACTTTGATGCCACCTTCGATCGCCGCTTGGGCGTACTCGTCATAAGGCACCGGGTTGATGGTGGGCAACAGGGTGATGTTTACTCCAAAAGGCTTGTCAGTCATCTCACGGCAGCGTGCGATTTCCTTGGTCAGGTCTTCGGGGGTTGGCTGGGTCAGGGCAGTCAAAATGCCTAAGCCGCCGGCGTTGGATACGGCGGATGCCAATTCTGCGCGTCCAACATGCATCATTCCACCCTGAACAATAGGGTGCTCGATGCCAAGCATTTCGGTGACGGCGGTTTTTAACATGATGAGGTACTCCCTTTGATTTGTCTCGAATGCGGACTACATCAAATTCCAGAATCTCATGCAATGGCCGAATGACCTCTAGTTAGGCAAGGTGATGAATTTGTTCCCTGAAGACAATCAGACGGCCCGTTTTGTGGCCTGTTCACCCTGTTGCAGCAGCTTTTGCTGAACTAAATAGATATCGATCACATTGCCCTGCAACATGCGATTCATCAGGGAGTTTTTAGAGAGATCACGGGAAGTCGGCTCTCTAAGATATTGAATTATCGCCGTGTCGGTGGGGAGGGTATGCCGGAGTATTTCATCTATGCGGAACAGGTAGGAGATGCGCTCCAGTGTGTCCCGGGGGATGGTCCCTGTTTTACCATTCTTCCAGTTGGCGTAGGTGGAGGTCGCCGTCAAACCCAGCAGGGTCATGGCTTCGGGGCGGGTGAGCTGCCAGCGGGCAGCGAGGCTGAAAAATCCTTTTAGCGCCAGCTGGGCAATTCCGCGGCGCGCTGTCACATCATCCTGATTGTACATCGTGTCCGTCTACGTTTGGTTACCGTCCTTTATTTTTATAGCAAACCATAACAAAAAGGCCAGCGATATGCTGGCCTTTTTGTTGTTGGCTACAAGGCAATCAGTAGCGGTATTCGCCTTTATTGATGCCTGCCAGTATTTCGTCGGTCACCTCGACGTATTCGTCAGTGCCAGGCAGCAGAGCGTAGACGGCTTCGCCATTGGTTTTGGCAGGATCAAAGGCTTCTTCCTTCAAATGGGACTTCTGGTACTTGAAGGTACCTGTGGTTTCCATTTGTTGTTTGATGCGCAGGAATAACGGAACTGCGTAGGCAGGAAGACTTTCACGCAAGTAAGTACAGAGGCCTTTGAAATCCATTTCTTCCATGGGAACGGTTGGGGTAATGGAGGCCATACCCGCGCGGCCGTTGGTGTTGGGGATTTCTACACCGTAGACTACGGCTTCTGAAATCTGTGGATAACCGGCTACGATATTCTCCACTTCGGTGGTGGAAACGTTCTCACCTTTCCAACGGAAGGTGTCACCCAGGCGATCCACAAACTGGGTATGACCAAAGCCGATATCCCGTAGCATGTCACCGGTGTTAAACCAGCGATCACCTTTGGTGAACACATCAGTCAGTACCACTTTTTTGGTTTTTTCCGGATCGGTGTAGCCGTCCAGAGGCGCCTTGTCATTGATCTCGGCAACCAATAACCCCTGCCCACCTTTTTTAACTTTGCGCATGAACCCGTCCGGGCCGCGTACCGGTTCCTCTTTCTCTTTGTCGTATTCCACCAGGGCCCAGCTCATGGGTGAAAAGCCTACGGTGTTGTCGAAGTTGAAAATATTGGTGAAACCGATGTTGCCGTCGGATGCAGCATAGAGCTCAATGATTTCTTCAATGCCGAAGCGTTTCTTGAATGGCATCCATACATTGGGACGCAAGCCGTTACCCACCATTTTGCGTACCGGGTTGTTGGCATCATCAGACTTGGCCGGTTGATCCAGCAGGTAGCGGCACAGTTCGCCAACGTAACCGATAGCGGTGGCATTGTACTTGCGCACATCGCGCCAGAAGTTAGATGCACTGAATTTACGGCGAATAGCAAACCCGGCAGAACCTGCAATAGCAGATCCCCAACATACACATAGACCGGTTGCGTGATACAAGGGCAGGGTGGAGTACATGACGTCCTTTGGACCCAGGCGCATGGCCATAATGCCGAAGCCGCCGTAGGACTTCATCCAACGGCCGTGCTTGAAGATACCCGCTTTAGGCAGGCCGGTGGTGCCGGAGGTGTAAATGTAAAAGCAGGGATCATCGTAATAGATGCGGTTGGTAGAGTCCGGATTATGGGTAGGGCTATGGGCGGACTCAGTGGCCAGATTAAGGTAGCCTTTGGGCGCAACTCCGGGATCTTTGGTGGTGTCCTGGTCAGCGAGGAAGAAAATCTTGTCGTCTTCAACATTCAGCTCGCTGCGCACTTCGTCGAAGGCGTCGGTCAATTCACCGCCTACAACGGCGGCAACCGGGTTCACCAGATTAAAGCTGTGTACCAGTACTTTACCGGTTTGGGAGCTGTTGAGCATGGCGCAGACAGCGCCGATTTTAGCGACGCCCAAGACGGTGGCGAGCAATTCGGGACGGTTTTCGATGAAGACACCAACGACATCGCCTTTTTTGATGCCCTGGCTCATCAGGTAGTGGGCAATGCGGTTGCCCCACTGGTTGAACTCGTCGTAGTTGAACCGTGTGTTTTCGTAAAGAATCGCGGTACCACGAGGATTGCGTTTGACCGCCTGCTCGAAGGTCCATCCAAGACCACAGGCCTGTGTGGGATCTGTGATATTACCGGCTTTTAGTCCTTTGATCATCCGGGGCAGGTTCCGCATGATGAACGGCGCCTTTTTCAGCATCATGCCCCAGGTAATCACGTCAGTCGTACTGCTTGTCATGTTACCCCCAGTCGGTAATCCTTAAATATGTAAGGTTTTAATGTTATCTAGCGCAAAAGCACGCATGGGAACGTGAGCAGAAGTGGATCAAAACCGCGAGATATCCCAACAGGTAGATGGGTGAAAATACGCACCCTAAAAATTAATTGATGGGTTTTTGACTTGTTATCCACTCTTTATTTGCGTTGGCGTACGATAACCTCAAGGGCCGCTTGGTTCAAGCCTTTGAGGTCTAAAAGTAGGCGTTTGGGGCGCCTTGATACGTGGTATCAGAAGCGGCCCTGTCAAGTCGGCTCTGATACCGGGTTTTCCTCTGAAATCAATAGGATAAGCTGACGGGCTTTGAGTTGGTCGCCAACATTTGCAGCGACTTTGTTGACCGTTCCCGCGACGCTTGCCTTCAATTGGTGCTCCATCTTCATCGCTTCCACCACTGCTACTACGTCACCTGGACTCACGCAATCTCCAGGACTGACCTGAATGGCCACCAGATTTCCGTCCATCGGTGCAAGTACGCTGCCTGACCCTTTTTGGGAGGCTTTTTCCGATGGGGCGTGGGTGATGTCTTTGAAGCGATAGCTGTGATTTCCGTCGTCGAGATAGATTAGGTTATCTACCTGATAGAAATGCATCGTCCGAGTGACAGACGGCTTACCGTTCTCCATTTCCGTGACTTTCGCTTGCTGACCTTGGCGTTCAACTTTCAGTCGGGTGTGTTCTCCAGCGCAGGATATGGTGATGATTTCACAGCCCTTAACCTGGTAAAGCCAGCTCGAATCCCCGTTACTCAATCTCACCCGGGACCCCGTACCCAACGCGCAGTGGCTATTGATAACATGGAGCAGGGCTGCGGCTATCTTGGCCGCGGCTTGTTGCGAGGCGGCATCGGCAGCCTGCCAATGACCCTGGTGTTCAGCAATGAAACCGGTTGTCGCTGCGCCCGCTTTGAACTGGGGATGTCCGATCAACTGTTTGAGAAACCCTCGGTTGGTTTGGGTACCCAGCAGCACAGTGTTGGTGAGGGCGCGGTCAAGTTTGCGAATGGCGGTGGCGCGGTCTGGGCCATGGGCAACGATTTTGGCCAGCATGGGATCGTAGAACGGACTGATGGTACTACCGCTGCGAATGCCGCTGTCGTTTCGGATGCCCGGTTGGTTATCGGTCTGCCAGAAATGTACCGGTCCTGTTTGCGGCAGATAATTCTGGTAGGCTTCTTCGGCGTAAAGTCGCACCTCGATGGCGTGGCCCTGCAATGGGATCTGATCCTGCGTTAGAGGGAGAGCTTCACCTGCTGCGACCCGCAGTTGCCACTCTACCAGATCCTGACCGGTGATCATTTCCGTTACCGGATGTTCCACCTGCAAACGGGTATTCATTTCCAGAAAATAGAAATGGCTTTGCTCATCCACCAGAAATTCAACGGTACCTGCGCCGACATAATCACAGAGTCTGGCGACTTTTACTGCCGCTTCGCCCATGGTTTGACGCAGTGCATCCTTGATGAAAGGGGAAGGCGCTTCCTCAATCACTTTCTGGTGGCGGCGTTGTACTGAGCAATCCCGTTCCCACAGGTAGACGCAGTTACCATGCTGGTCGGAGAAGATCTGGATCTCTATATGACGCGGGTTGATGATGGCTTTTTCCAGAATCAATTCGCCATTGCCGAAGGCGTTCTCGGCCTCGGAACGTGCCGATTGCAGCTCGGATTGAATCTGGGTCAGGTCCTCCACCAGTCTCATACCACGACCACCACCACCGGCCGACGCCTTGATCATCAGGGGTGTTCCAATTCGTTCGGCTTGCGCTGATAACGTTTCCAATGACTGATCGGCGCCATCGTAGCCGGGCACGGTGGGCACACCTGCTTTTTCCACCGCAAGTTTGGATTGGCGTTTTGATCCCATCAGTTTGATGGCAGAGGAGGGTGGTCCGATAAAACAGATACCGTTTTCCTCGCAGGCGGCTGCGAACGCGCTGTTTTCCGATAAAAAGCCGTAACCGGGGTGAATAGCGTCGGCGCCCGTGGCTTTTGCAGCCTGAATAATATTCTCTATCTTTAAATAGGATGCACCAACCGGGGCAGGTCCAATATGTACGGCTTCGTCGGCCTGCTGCACGTGCATTGCATCAGCGTCAGCATCGCTGTAGACGGCTACTGTGTAGTAACCCATCTTTTTTGCAGTTGCGATTACCCGCACGGCTATTTCACCGCGATTGGCTATTAAGATTTTATTGAATTCAGTCATCTCGCCTGTTCCAGAAAGCCATTACCTAGAAAACTGTTGTCCAGAAAACCGTTGTCTAGAAAATCACTGCTCAGAATAATTAGTCCGCCCACGTGGGTAGTCGCTTTTGTACAAAGGCCAGCGTACCCTCAGCACCTTCTTCACTCTTGACCGCCGCTGCAAAGTCGCGGGCCGCTCCATCCAGCAGGGTATCCATTTCTATAGTGCCCACCTGATGCAACAAACTCTTGGTGACGCGGTTGGCGTGGGGCGCCGCGCGTCGTACCTTGCCAAGCACTTTTTCCAGGGTGTCGTCGATAGCTTGTTTGTTGTCGCAGAGGTAGTGGGCAATGCCCAGGCGCACGGCTTCTTCGCCATCAAAACGCTCGCCCAGTAGCGCCAAACGGCGGGCTTGGGTTAAGCCCACACGGGTTACTACGAAAGGCGCAATCTGCGCGGGAACCACGCCCAGTCCGGTCTCAGGTAAACCGAACTGGGTGTCTTTGGCCACGATGGCCACGTCTGAGACACAGGCCAGGCCAAAACCGCCGCCGAGTACAGCACCTTCCAAGATGGTGATGACAACGCAAGGGATTTTATCGGCACGGTTAATCATCTGGCCGAAGGCGCGATTCAAGGTGTAGAAAGCATCTTGGGCATTGTTGGTTTGTGCCGCCTGGGCGCGTGCGCCAGCCATGTCCTTGATATCGCCACCTGCACAAAAGTGTCCGTCAACACCCCGCAAAACCAAGGCGCGAATAGATGGCGTGGTACTGACGTGGTCAAAAACCTGGTTCAACTCCTGTACCATTTTCAGGCTCATGGCGTTGCGGGCCTGGGGTCGGTTCAGGGTTACGAACAAGGTGAATTCCTGCTGCTCGACGATTAATGTTTCCAGCTTCAGGGTTTGTTGGCGGGTTGAGTCAAGGCTCATTGTTTTGCCCCAGGGAAAATGCCCATGGTTTTGCAGATGATGCCCAGCATGACTTCATCAGCGCCGCCGCCGATGGAGGCCAGACGGCTATCCCGGTAGGAGCGGGACACCAGGTTATCCCACATATAGCCCATGCCCCCCCAATATTGCAGGCAGCTGTCGGTGACTTCCCGCGCCAGGCGACCGGCTTTCAGCTTGCACATGGAAGCGAGCTGCAAAGCGTGTTGTGGATTGGCATCATTGATATATTGCTCGCAGGTGCCGTACACCAACGCCCGCAAGGACTCTATTTCGGTTTGCAGCTCGGCGAAGCGGAAGTGGATGACTTGGTTATCAATCAGTTTCTGGCCAAAGGCATCCCGTTGCTGGGTGTATTCGATGGTGGCCTTAATAACGGAGTCCAGTCCGCCGATGGCATTGGCTGCACCCCACATGCGCTCTTCCTGGAACTGCATCATCTGAATCATAAAACCCTGGCCTTCTGCGCCAATCAGATTACGCTGGGGTACTTTGACGTTGTCAAAAAACACCTGTGCGGTGTCTGATGAACGCATGCCCAGTTTATCCAGCGGTTGCGACAGGCTGATACCGGCTGCGTCCCTGGGCACTAAAATCAGTGATTTGTTTTTGTGTTTGGCTTCGTCACTGGTGTTGGCCAACAGGCAATACCAATCGGCCTGGGTGGAGTTGGTGATCCACATCTTGCTGCCGTTAATGACGTAATCGTCGCCTTGTTTGGTGGCACGGGTTTTGATGTTGGCCACGTCAGAACCAGCACCCGGTTCGCTCACGGCAATAGAGGCCACCATTTCGCCTTTAATGGCAGGCACCAAATACTCTTTGCATAGATCCTCGTTACCGAAGCGGGCCAATGCCGGGGTTGCCATATCAGTTTGCACACCGATGGCCAGGGGAACACCACCACAATGGGCGCGTCCGAACTCTTCTGCCGCTACCAGGTTGTAGGAATAATCCAGACCCATGCCGCCGTATTGTTCCGGTTTGCTGATACCCAATAAACCCAGATCCCCCAGCTTTTTGAAAAGTGCGTGGGCGGGGAAGGGGGGGTGTTGTTCCCACTGTTCCACATTGGGGTTGATTTCGTTATCCACAAAATTGCGCACAGTGCGGCGCAGTTCTTCGTGTTCCTGGGTGAATTGCATGATCGGGTTCCTCTCAAAAATTATAAAATCTTACGCAGCTAGAGTCGTGCCACGCCGAAGCTGTTGTTCTGTAGTTGTCGTGCCTTGGCTTCTTTTTGTGTGTCCAGAACAAAGGCCAGTATGGAACGGGTGTCCCGTGGATCAATGATGCCGTCGTCCCACAGGTGGGCTGTGCCGTAGAGGGCGGTGGATTGCTTTTCCAGATTGATGGCGGTGGTCTGCTCCAGCATATCCAGTACTTTCTCATCGGGTTCCATACCCATGGCACGCTGCTTTTGTTCAGCGACGATGCGGAGCACCTTGCCGGCCTGGGCGCCACCCATCACAGCGGTTTTATTGTTGGGCCAGGCGAAAATAAAATGGGGGTCCAAACCGCGGCCGCACATCGCATAGTTGCCCGCGCCGTAGGAGCCACCCACCACCACAGAAAATTTGGGTACGCGGGCATTGGCCACAGCCTGAATCATTTTGGAGCCATGCTTGATAATGCCGTTGCTTTCGGATTCCGTGCCCACCATAAAACCGGTTGTGTTATGTAAGAACAACAGTGGCACTTGCTTTTGATCACAGAGTTGAATGAACTGTGCCGCTTTGGTGGCACCGGCAGTGGTAATGGGGCCGTTGTTACCGATGACACCCAGGGTGTGTCCGTGAATTTCGATCCAGCCACATACAGTCTGGCTGTCGTATTCGTTTTTGAAGTCCAGAAAATCGGAGTCATCCGCTATGCGCAGTATTATTTCGCGGCAATCATAAGGGCGTTTGGCGTCATTGGGTACTACACCCAATAATTCCTCCGCATCGTAGCGGGGCGGCTTGAACTCTTTCTTGCGGAAAACCGGCAGTTGTTCCTGCCAGGGGATTTTCTTCATCACTTCCCGGGCCAGGCGAATGCCATCGGCATCGTCTTCTGCCAGATATTCGGCTGTACCCGCAGTATAGGCATGCAGTTCAGCTCCTCCCAGGGATTCGTCATCGGCGATTTCACCGGTGGCTGCTTTCAATAAAGGAGGGCCAGCCAGAAACATCTTGGTGCGGTTGCGCACGGCAATGATGTAATCCGACAGTCCGGGTTGATAGGCACCACCGGCGGTCGCATTACCATGCACTACTGTAATCTGAGGTATCCCTGCGGCTGAGAGACGTGCCTGATTGGCAAAACTGCGGGCACCTTCCACAAAAATTTCACCGGCGTAGTTGAGATTGGCGCCACCGCTTTCCGACAGCGTTAAGACAGGTAATTTGTTTTGGGCCGCAATCTCATGCAAGCGCAAAGATTTGTGCAGACCAGCCGGGGATATCGTGCCACCCTTGATCGCGCTGTTGTTGGCCACCACCAGGCAACGCGCACCGGCAACATAGCCAATGCCGGCAATAATACCGCCGCCGGCTGTACTGCCGTCTTTATCGTCATGCATCTGGTAGCCGGCCAGGGACATCAATTCCAGAAACGGGGAACCCGGGTCCAGCAGGTGCTCAATCCGTTCCCGTGGCAACAGTTGGCCCCGCTTTTCAAATTTTGGGCGTGCCTTTTCTTCGGTGGTTTTTACCTTATCTTCAATGGCACGGAATTCGGCAACCAGCTGCAACATGTACTCGCTGTTGGCCTTGAACTCATCACCATTTACATTCAGTTCGCTTTCCAGGATCGGCATGGTTACGAATTCTCGTCGGTGTTAAACAGGTCTGGAATGACTTCACGATGGAAACCGTCGAAGGGTTTGCTGCGGTTATGTGGTTGCAACGGCATGATGGCCACATTGCCCTGGGACGCAGCACCATCAATACGGATGGTGGTACCGCTGATAAAGGCGGCGGCGTCACTCAGCAAATAGCAGATGGCAGAGCTGACTTCTGCTTCATTGCCCATGCGACCCAGTGGCACCGCTGCGCGCAGGGTTTTGATCACGCTTTTGAAACTGTCCGGATACGTATCCATGCCGCTGGACGTGATCCAGCCCGGTGCCACCGCGTTGACTCGCACTCCGGCGCCACCCCATTCATAAGCTGCTGTTTGAGTGAAGTTCACCATGCCGGCTCGCGCTGCACCGGAGTGTCCCATGCCGGGCATGCCGTTCCACATATCAGCAACGATGTTCACAATGGAGCCGCCCCGTTGTGACATGGATTGATTGAACACTTCCCGGGCCATAAGAAAGCCGCCGGTGAGGTTGGTGGCAATCACCGCGTCCCAACCTTTTTTACTGATCGCCAATAATGGGGAAGGGAACTGGCCGCCGGCATTATTCACCAAACCGTGAATACAGCCTTGATCTTTCACGATGGTACTGACTACGGCTTTTACAGCATCTTCGTCCCGGATGTCGCAGCTGTGATAATCGCAACGGCCACCGTCTTCTACAATTTCGGCATGCACTTTTTCCAATTTTTCAGTTTTGCGGCCCACCAGGGTTACGTGGGCCCCCAACGAGGCAATTTCATGGGCGGTACAGCGGCCGATACCGCTGCCGCCACCGGTAACAATGATGGTTTGATCCTTGAACGTGTCCGCCTTGAAAACAGAACGGTATCCCATGGTACTAATCCTGACTAGTTTGAAGTGATTGGTAGAGTGCTTCGTTTACCGGAACCGGGAAATCCAGCAGTTGTTGGGCATAAGCCTTGCCCTGAGGATCGATTCTCAAACTGCAGATTCCGCCGCCGCCCAGGCTGTTTTCCAGCAGGAAATTGATGGCATTCAGGCCGGGTAAGGCCCAGGCTTTTACCTTGGGTTCGCTGTCAAAGGTATGCGCCATGTATTGGCCAACGGATTCGGTTGTGAGGGCGGCTTTGATGTAGGGCAGGTATTTTTCATGGCGGGCGATGACACCGATATTCGCGTGATTACCCTTATCCCCGCTGCGGGCCCAGGCCAGTTTTACCAGGGGAACAGTGATTGTGGCATCAGTAAGCTCGCTCAGGTAAATTTCCGGATTTTGTTCCACAAAAGGGTGATCGATATGATCAGGTGTTACCCTGATCTTCTTACCTTCCAGTTCAGCACTCACCTCAATATCGGCTTTCGGCACCAGACAGGAAAACAATCGAATCACCGGAGACACTTTGGGGCGACCGCCTACAATGCCGGTGATCCCCGGTGCCATCCCGGTGGCAGCTTGGGCAATTTCCCGGGAAAAAAATTCCAACGCTTTTTTGTTCGGATGGGTGGCAGCGATTTTTACTACTACTTCGCGCGGGGATTGAGCGCGTTTGTTGGCACCGTAGGTGGCTTCCGTTCCGAGGATTTCCACATGGGTTTTGCTGAAATCCCCAAGGCCTTTTTCCTGCAACAAACCACTGGTTTTCTTTAACAGCGCGTTGCTCACCCGTTGCGCCTTGCGGTCAGCGTCAATGCCCGCCAGCACGAATGATGCTGTGATGCGAAAGCCATCCGGGTAGGTTGCAGAGACTTTATAGTGGCCGGTGGGGGCAGCACCTTTGGCGCCTTCCACATGAACCCGATCAGGAGCAATCTGCGCCAAAGTTACATTGGTAAAATCACAGATGACATCCGGCAAATAGTAGGCATTTGGATTGCCGATTTCATACACCAATTGTTCCGCGACGGTGGCTTTGGTTACCAGTCCGCCGGTGTTGTCCGGCTTGCATACGTCAAATGATCCGCTTTCATAACATTCCACAATGGGAAAGCCCATATTGTGATAATCCGGAACGCTTTCCCAATCGGTGAAGTTGCCGCCGGTGCATTGGGCGCCGCATTCAATAATGTGTCCCGCCAGACTACCCTGGGCGAGCTTGTCGTAATCCTCCCAGCTCCAGCCGAATTCATGAACCAGGGGGGCCAACACCAGGGCGCTGTCCACTACGCGGCCGGTTATGACAATGTCGGCACCGGCTTCCAACGCGGCAACGATTGCGGGTGCTCCCAGGTATGCGTTCATGCTCACCAGGAAAGGCGGCATCTCTGCGCCGCTGAACATCTCTTTTGTGCCTTGTTTTTGCAGGTCGGATACCATCGGCATCAGGTCATCACCCGTCACCACCGCCACCTTTAAGCCAAGCCCCGCTTTCTGTACCAGGCCGCGGATTGCATCGGCACAACTTTGTGGATTCATACCACCCGCATTGGTAATGATTTTGGTGCCCTTAGCGGCTATTTCCGGTAGCAGGGGGGCCATCACGCTGGTTACGAAGTCGGTGGCGAAGCCGGCTTTGCTATCTTTCATGCGCATCCCGGCCATGATGGACATGGTGATCTCAGCGAGGTAATCGAACACCAGATAATCCAGGTCAGCCTGGCGAAGCAACTGAGCTGCTGCGCTCTCGGTATCGCCCCAGAAAGCGGCGGCACAGCCGATTTTTATGGTTCTTGTAGCCATCGGAGATGTAGGCTCCCTCTAGTTAGTAGTCCTATGTGTAGTAGTCCTGTGTATTGCAGTCCGCGTCTGGTGCTTGGCGTTTTATTGTAGGTTCGTTACACTACCAAGCAAGCGCTTGGTTTGTAAAGTGTTCAGCTATCCATTTTCAGATATTGTCTGGAAATTTGTGAGGTGCTGGGGTAAAACGCATCTCTACTTCAGTAAAGTAGGCAACTACTTGAAAATACAGGTTTTGATGAATGGCAAGTAAACCCGGAAAACTTTCCAACGGTATGGACGACACCCCCAGGGGGCGTCTGTTGGCCGCCGCCGCACACCTGTTCAGAAGCAAGGGTTTTGAAAGGACCACCGTGCGGGATCTGGCTCAAGAGGTGGGTATTCAATCCGGCAGTATTTTCCATCACTTTAAAACCAAGGAGGAAATTCTCCGCTGTGTCATGGAAGAGGTCATCCATTTCAACACTGATCGCATGCGCATCGGGTTGGAGCAATCCGCTGATCCGCGGGAAAAATTGCTGGCGTTGATCCGCTCTGAACTGGTGTCTATTAACGGTGATACAGGTGAGGCCATGGCGGTGCTGATTTTTGAATGGCGCTGCCTCAAGCCAGAAAGCCAGGCCCATATATTGGAGTTGAGGTCACACTATGAACGCATGTGGCTGGATACGCTGAATGAATGCAAAGAGGCGGGATTGATTGCGCCCGGGCGGGATTTATTCGTGTTGCGCCGGCTTCTGGCCGGGGCAATCAGCTGGTCTCATTATTGGTATAAGCCGGGAGGGCAGATGGATATCGAGGCTTTGGCGGAGCAGGCTTTGTATCTGGCGTTGAAAGAGGGGTGATTGGCTCCAATTCCTTGCTGATAAGCCCAAAAAAACGGCCATATTTTCCTATTTTTTTCGCACTTTTTGTGCGCGCCCGTCTCCCTGTTTCGTTACGTCACAATTAGGTTTAATAAAATTACAAATCTATCCTCTAATCCTTCATCTGAATGCTGATAGTATTCGAAATGGGCATTAAATAATTAGAGCTCAGATGAATAGGGTTTCCATACTACGTTAGTAATCACCTGGCGTTGATGGGGCTGGGAAACTCTTAATAAATTTATAAAACAAGAAAAAAAATAGGTGGTTGGCTATGAACACACCGGATATGACACCCGGCGAAAGCGGTTTTTCTATTGAACGGGGACCCGACGCGCGCGAACGAATACTGGCAGCGGCAGAATCGTTGTTTGCTGTACGAGGATTTGAGGGGGTTTCGACCACCCAAATTGCTAAAGTCGCCGGTATCACGCAACCTCTCATTCACTATCATTTCAAGAACAAGGAAGCACTTTGGAAAGCGACGATCTCGCGCCTGTTTTCAAAACTTTCCCAAGAGTTTTCAGCTGAAGTCAAAATGCTACCCAACAAAGACGATCGACGTTATCTGGTTGAGATGATGCGTTGTTATGTGTCTTTTGTGGCGCGTTATCCGCAGTACGGTCAGTTTATTATGCGCGAGGGCGTGCAAGAGTCTGCTCGCCTGCAGTGGATGGTGGATGAATGGCTCAAGCCTATGTTGTCACAATTCCACGATATCTATGATAAGGGCATTGCCGAAGGTTGGATGAAGGATATTCCATTCCCTCAGCTGATCATCCTGATCACTGCTTCTGCCAGTCAGTTCTTTTCCATGGCGCCATTGGTGAAAGCGTTGTACGGTGTCGATGCAACCTGTCCGGAGCAGATTCTGGCGCATTCCGATGCCGTTGTGGAAGTGGCCGTCAACGCCATTCTGCGTGAACCCATTGCCCAGCAATCGGAAGCGGCCACAGCCTGATTGAAAATAGTTTTGGATCTGATAAAAAGCTGCCAATCAGGCGGCTTTTTTATTGCCTGCAAAAAACATTGAGGTGAGACATGATTGGAAATGGCTATCCCTACGGCAAAACCGGCTATGTGATTCTGGAAGAAGGTGAAATCAATCCTTCCACCCTGCAGTTGGATGTGCGTCATTATCTGGTGGTAAAGCCCAATGGTGAGCAAGTGTCAGGTAACTTTTCCTTTGCAGAAGCCCAGCAGTTCATCCAGGATCAGGAGTCAAAAAATAAATAAAAAGAATAAGTTAGCTTCGCTGCACAGAAAATGTGCGCAAAAAGCGAAGTGAATACTAACATGGCAGATTTATTTCACCTTTTTTCCAATTAACGTTTGACAGCACCCCGGAATTTCGTAAAATGGCGCCCACTTCTCGGGTGGTTAGCTCAGCTGGGAGAGCATCGCCCTTACAAGGCGAGGGTCACAGGTTCGATCCCTGTACCACCCACCAAGATCCGGAGCGGTAGTTCAGTTGGTTAGAATACCGGCCTGTCACGCCGGGGGTCGCGGGTTCGAGCCCCGTCCGCTCCGCCACTATTAAGGAAGTGGCTTGTTTCCGAGAGCAAGCCACTTTTCTTAATTCTCTAATACGCTTTTTGCATTCCACTATCCAGTTAATCAACCTTCTTCTATTTATCATTCGCCTGCTTTCGTCCGTCACACAATTGTCATTGTGTTGGGTTTAACTATCCCCGCGTTCAAGGGTCTTCGATACTTAACTTGGCTTGATCTTTGAATGGGAGTTGCAGCTTAGCTGTTTCCATAGAAAAAGGAGGTAGTAACCATGGAACACTATCAGGACGAATTGCTCGATACCGATGAGTTCGAGTTTGATGATGAAGTGGATGACGCCTTTGAGATGTAACTCAAGGCGTCATTTTTATTTTCTGCTCAATGCTTTACGAAATTCCCCCGGGGTCTGTCCGGACCACCGCTTAAACGCTCTTTGAAACGCGCCTGGCGTTGAAAACCCCAACAGATAGGATATTTCCCCGAAGGTCAGGTCTGTGCTTTTCATGTAGCTCATGGCGACGTCACGCCGCATTTCATCAACCAACGACTGGTAGGCAGAGCCTTCTTCTTTCAACTTGCGACGCAACGTCCAGCTTGGCATGCCCAGTTTTAGTGCGACTTCATCGATGGAGGGTGTCTGGCCGTGGAGCATGGTCCCCAGTACCTTCAGGACTTTGTTGCGATAGCTGTCCGACAACGCCACCTGGTTCAACAGTGCTTCGCACTTTCTCAATAGTTTGTCATTGAGTTGCGGGTTGCGTTCGGGAAGAGGCGTAGCAAGATCAACGGTATTGAACAGCAATGCGTTGCGCGGCGCGCCAAAGCGAATATCACAGTCGAAGGCCTGGCGATAGTCGTCCGCATAACCGGGCTCCTCGAACTCGATTTCCACTTTTCGCACCAGGTTGTTATGTCCGGTCAGTAGTTCGGACAGTCTGCCCCAGGCGCTCAGTACGCCATCCACCACAAAACAGGTGTAGGCATTGTAGGGGGCGATGGAATAGAAGCTCAGAATCGTCTGGGTCGGTTCGACTTGCAGCTGGCTGGTGCCCCGGTAACACTGCCCGTTCAAGTGTTCGTATTTAACGATGGTCTGGAGTGCTTCCCCCAGGTTGCTCGCGGTCATGGCGGCCAGCCCCACATAACCCATGTCGCTGATTTGGCTGTTAAGACCCAGCTGTATGCCGATGTCCGGTCGACCGGTTTGGCGTATGGCACCGCGCCCCAGGCGCATAAGGTAGGTGAGGTCTACGCGGTTGTCATCATCTTCCAGTTCGGCGGGGTTAAGATCGGCGTCGGCTAAAAGTTGATCGGCATCTGCTCCTACCTTAATCGCCACCCGCAAGAGCTGCTTGATGTAGTGGGCTGTGGTATCCCCGATTTTCATTTATACCTTCGACTTACTTATCCAGGGTTCTTAGCATTTGAGTATTATATATGCTTATAACAGACTGTTGTTTATCTGATCTTTGGTCGTTTTTTGCGCGGGTCATCACATAACAGCTGTCAGTGCAGTCACTACCCGGCCGGTTTAACTGAGCTACACTGATACCTATTAGGTTGTTTAGTTTACGACTCATTTACCCAGTAAGACAGACTGTTCGTCAGACCTGTTGGAACCATACCATGCGTGACTCGGCATACTCTAACGAGGCAATCGTATTTTTTGAGGATGGGGACGTCTCCAAGGAGATGACCTATTCCGAATTTGAAGCCATCCTGGATGGGGTGGTGGGTATGGACGATTTTGCCGGTGACACGATAAAAGCGGCTTTTGTGGTGGTGAACAGCAAGCTCAAAGTGTCGGCTGCCGTGCTGTTCAAGATTGGCTTTGATCGTCAGGGCTATGCAGACCGGTCCTGGAACCTGCCGTTACGCCACCTGGCGGACAATGCTGGGAGCGGCCCGGACATGGGGGCGGGGGCCATCCGGCTGGCCTGTAAATCCCAGTGTCCGGTGGCCTGGCATTCCTCGGCGCTCTGGGATCCTGATATGTCCCCAAAATCTAATACCTTTGTGCGCATTAGGGACGCCATCGCGGCCAACAAGCTGTGTCTGCCAACCTATAGCGATCCGGAGCCTCCGATAGTACAAACCCAGGTGCAGAAAACACCACCCAACTGGGGCATGCCGTCTGCGCCCAGAGCACCGGCCCCTCCGCAATGGGGGCAGGGTGGGGACTCAATCGATTACGGTTGGGATGGTGACGACTCCGGGCTCACTGATAGTCAGTTGGCTGCATTGGAGCAGGAGCATCGCAACAAGATTGCGGCGCTGATCAAGCAACAGCGGCTGCACATTCAGACCCTGAAAAATGAAGCCCAGCAGACACTGCAGACCACCAGAGTGTCCCTGGAGAAGGAGTTGGAGCTTTCCCGCCAGGAGGTCGCCCGCTTGCGCAGCGAGCACGAGTCCCTGCATGCCCAGAATATCGCGTTGCGGGAGCAGAATGAGGCCCAGCGCAAGCAGATGGAAACCATCAAACGCACCCGCGAACTGGAAATGCAGTCAGCCCAGCAGTCGGAAAAAGCAGAAGTGGAAGCCCTGCGTAAGCAGTATGAACAACAGTTGCAGCAACGGATTCAGGAAGAAACCGCCAAGCTCAAGGAAGACATTGAGCTGCGTAATATGGAGCTGATGTATCGTCACGATGTGGCCAAACAGCTGCGGGAAGAATTGACTCAGCTGCGTAAAGACAAAATCCGTCTGGTGCATGAGGGTGGCGACAAGTTCCTGGAACGTCTGGAAGCACTGGGCGTCAGTTTTATTGCCTTCCATCCTGGAGCCGGTCACGTCTCTATTTTGTTGTCGGAAATGCCTTCCTACATGGAAAATCCCATCGCCTATGCCGCCAACAAGTGCCTGGTGTCGGAGGAGCACTACCGTACCTGGCTGGATCACTACCAAAAGCCAGAGTGCCAGGCGCCGCTGACCAATGAGAAGAAATGCGGTTGTCGAATTGGGCGGGTGGATGTGCCCAGCCAGTTTATCGTGGGGGATTCTGATCGCTGTGAGAAGCATAAACCCCGATCCTATGGGGACAACGTGGTGACGTTCCGGGGTTAGCCTGTTGATGGTTTGACACCATTTGGTAGACTGGCACGAATTCCGTTCCTGAAACTTTTTTAATTGATGTCCAGTCTCCCTGCCATTGACTCAATACCAGCACTTGAGCGAGAGCTGTCTGCTTATTCCACCCTGGACGACGCCGGGCTGCTGGCACCCATTGAGGTTCAGGGCGTTGAATTCCCGCCGTTTGCAGAACATCAGGTTAACGTGGATGTGTTGCGGGCGGATCAGTTGCATTCCGTGATTTCCGGTAATAAATGGTTCAAGCTGAAGTATAATTTTCTGCAGGCACGTCATCTCAATTGTGATGAGCTGTTGTCGTTTGGTGGGGCCTGGTCCAATCATCTTCATGCACTGGCCTTCGTCGGGCAGATGCTGGGTATGCGTACCCATGGAATTGTGCGGGGCGATGAGCTTACGATCGACTCTTCACCCATGTTGCGGGAGGCCCATCAATATGGGATGGAGCTGGAGTTTGTCAGTCGCCGGCAGTTCCGGAACTATCGCGGTCAATATGACGATCTGTTGCAGGACAAGCGTTATGTCATTCCTGAAGGGGGCGATAATGATTTGGGAATGCTCGGTGCCGCATCCCTGCTGTTCCAGACCAAAGCTAAATTGGAGGACTACAGCCACGTGCTGGTGGCCGTGGGCACGGGGTGTACGTTTGCCGGCTTGCGCCTTGCCCTTCCTGACCATATCACCCTGATTGGCGTGTCGGCATTGAAAGGCGCCTGGGTAAAACAAGCGATGGCAGAGCGTCTGAGCCGTTTTGGCGAGCAGAACTGGATGTTGGATTTGGACCACCATTGCGGTGGATTTGCCCGGACCGATCAGCGCTTGTTGAGTTTTGTTGCCAATTTTGGAGACAATACAGGCCTATATCTGGAACCGGTCTATACCGGCAAAGTAATGCTGGCGCTGCAGGATCTGGCCGGCAGTGACGTAGTGCCTCCTGGCAGCCGGGTTCTATTCATACACAGTGGTGGTTTGCAGGGTGCCCGTGGCTTCGGGGCAAACTAAGCAATCCAATCTCTGAAACAGTAAATGGGAAGTGGCATGGAAATTAAAGAAACGTTCCGCACGGTAGGCTTGATCGGCCGTCCGGGTGTGAACACCCAGGTGGAAGAAACGCTGATGGCGCTGGCAGCCTATCTGGATAACCGCAATATCAATGTAATTGTGGACGATGCCATTTCCAGCAGTGTCGCGCCGGAGCATCAGCGGGGAACCCGAAAAATACTGGGCGAGACCTGTGATCTGGTGATTGTGGTGGGGGGTGATGGTTGCCTGCTCGGGGCGGCACGGGACTTGGCCCGCTACAAGGTACCTTTGTTGGGGGTTAACCGCGGTCGCCTCGGATTCCTGACCGATATACATCCTGCGGAAATCGAAGCCCGCATGGATGAAGTGTTGCAGGGAGAGTACAGCGTAGAGCACCGCTTCCTGCTGGAAGCGCAGGTGAAGCGTGACGGCAAAATGATGGGGGAAAACTCAGCTCTCAACGATGTGGTATTCCACTCCGGTAACTCGGTAAAAATGTTGGAATTCGAATTATATATTGACGGGGATTTTGTTTATCGTCAGCGCTCCGACGGCTTGATTATTTCCACTCCCACGGGCTCTACAGCCTATGCTTTGTCCGGTGGTGGCCCCATCATGCATCCGCGTCTGGATGCCATCGTACTGGTGCCCATGTTCCCCCATACCCTGAGCAGCCGCCCGATCGTGATCGACGGCAACAGTGAAATTAAAATCTATGTGTCGCCCACCAACGATTTCAAGCCCCTGTTGAACTGCGACGGGCAGGGCGGTCTGGTGGTGGAACCGGAGGACTGGCTGTACGTCCGCAAACGTTCCCACCCATTAAGATTATTGCATCCCAAAACCCACAGTTTTTACGAAGCCTGCCGATCCAAGTTGGGGTGGAGTGAGATACTTTGATCCTGGATGATCCCACCGTTGAAGGTTACGACATTATCGGCGACGTCCACGGTTGTGACGATGCACTGATACGTTTGCTTCGGCTGCTGGATTATGAATGTCACCAGGATGTCTGGCATCACCCCCGGCGTAAGGTGGTTTTTGTGGGCGACATCATTGACCGCGGCCCCGGGATTCGTCAGGCCATGCGCCTGGTACGTCGAATGGTGGATGCCGGACAGGCGCACATGGTGCTGGGTAACCATGAATTTAATGCGGTGGCCTATTCCACCCTTTGTCACCAAACCGTATCTCCGCGGTTGCAGCGTTACTATCGTCGCTTGGGTTTCCATTTGAAATCGTCCCTGATGGATTACCGGTTTCACTTACAGGAATGGAAAGAGCTGATTCATTGGTTGCGCAAGCTGCCCATTTTTCTGGAATTCAAACATTTTCGTGTGGTGCATGCCTGTTGGGATCCCCGCCGCATTGCGCAAGCGGCTTCCTGCCATCATGGTCAGGTGTTGCTGGACGATGATTTTCTGGCCCAGAGTATGCTGCCGGCTACCGAACCGAACCGGATTGTGGAGCGGCTCCTTAAAGGCACCGAAATGGAATTGCCCGATGGTTTGAGTCTGGTGGGGTCCGATGGCGTCAGGCGCACCCGCTTCCGCACAAAGTTCTGGAGTCAGTCCCCCAAAACCTATGGTGACGTGGTGTTCCAACCGGATGCTCTGCCCGATGAGTTGTATCATCAGCCGTTGACCCCGGACGAGCGCAATCGTCTGTTACTGTACGGCGTCGATCAGAAAGCACTCCTGGTCGGACACTACTGGTGTCAGGGTCAACCGCAAATCATACGTCATAACCTGGCATGCCTGGATTACAGCGCGGTCAAAAACGGATTGCTGGTGGCGTATCGTATGGGCGCTGAGTCCCAGTTGAGCAATGACCGTTTTGTATGGGTAAACAATGCCGGGTTATCCTGCCCAAGCCAGTAAAAAGCAGGGCGTGCGGGTTTTTATCTACTACAATTAGGTGCGATTACTGATAACGATAATGTAACAGGCGATTTATGCAGCTGAAGGGGAAAACCTCTGCGTTCATTTTGTGGGTAATGATGACACTGGCCAGTGTGCTGATCAGCGCCTGGGTTCATAAACTGGCCACCCACACGCCTTCTGATAAAGAAGTTCGGTTGGTGAAGCGAAACTTTGATGTCATCGTTAACGACCTGCAAAGTGACCTGCAATGGTTGGCGGCGAACCATGATATGGAGCTGCACAGCCTGCCGGACAATGTGGATGTGCGGCTTGTGTTCGATCAGCAGGATTTGTTGCAGTACCAGACCACGCTGACTGGCGAAGATCATATCGACAGCCTGCTTACCAGCCTCATCAGCTTCCTGAAAGTGCCCCGCCAGTCGAACAGCGGCGTCACTTATTGGCGCGATAAAGTCATGTGGTTGGTGATCGAGGAGCAGGGTGCGGTTCGTTCGGTGACGGCCGTGTTTTTGGATGATTGGTTATTGGATCTTTCGGAGCGTCTGAACTACCAGCTGGAGTTGAGCGCAACCCCGGTGAACGCAACCGGTGGCAGTTTGGGCGAAGCGACGATTATGATGCCCTCGCTGGTGGGTAAGCCAGTGTATATTTCAGTAAGTCCGCGGCAACCCCCATCAACCACTCCCTACGTTTGGTGGTTGTCAGTCCTGCTCAGTGCTTTGGTGTGTGGCGTCATCGTGTGGACCTTGTATTACCGGCCGATCTGGATGCGCATCAATGAGTTGTTACAGCAATCCAGGCAGATTATGAAGTCCGGAAATTTCAGCCAACGACTCAGCACCCAAGGGAAAGATGAAATTACCGATATGGCTGTGCAGATCAACGCGATCCTCAGCTCTCTCGAGTATTGCTATAACCTGATGGCGAAAACCAACCTGATTACCACCGAGTTGCTGCAAAAAGTGGATTCCCAATCCTCCGATAAGTTGGATTCGGCCATGACGGATGAGAGTGAACTGAAATCCTCGCTGGATGTTGTGTCCCGGCTAAGTGAGGCATTTGAGACCAATGCGTTGGAGGTCTTTGTGCAACCAGTCTATTCTTCGGATCGCAATCAGGTGACCGGATATGAAGCCCTGGCCCGTTGGATGGATCCTGACATGGGCATGGTCGCGCCCACTGAATTTGTTTCCATGTGCGAGAAAGCCGGGCTGCTGGACTTGCTGACCGAGCTGATGCTGCGTCACACGCTCTCGGCACTGCGGGAATTGCGGGTTAAGCATGGCGACAAGCTGATCGTGTCCATCAACCTGAGTGCCGCACAATTCTACTCTCCGGCGTTACTCACAACCCTGAACAACCTGCCGCCGGAAGACAGTCGCCTGCTTTCCAATCTGGAATTTGAGGTCAGGGAGAATACCATCACCCACGATTTCGATCAGGCGACGGTGCTGATCAACAATCTCAAGAATAAAGGTTTGCGGATCTGTATCGATGACTATGGGCTTAGTCGTTATTCGCTGATGTATTTGCAGCGGCTGTCCGTGGATACCATCAAGTTATCTGCCGTGTTTACCGAGCGCCTGGCCTGGGAGAGTCGCGAGGCGGCCTTTATCGATGGTATTGCCCGCTTTGCCGAGGGACTCGGGGTGCGGGTGATTGTCAAAAATATTGAAACTGATGGCCAAATGGAAGCTTTGTCCAAGAACTTAACAATTGAATATCAAGGGGTTATGCTCTCTCCTCCGGCGCCGTTGGCGGTTGCATTACAACGCTGATGAACGGTCAGGCTATGGTATAATATGCATTCTTTTGGCTTGTGGATTTCAGATAGTTATGGATTTTAATGCGCTTATCGATTCGATCACCCCGGAAACCTACGAGGCTCTGCTCAAAGCCCTTGAATTGGGTAAGTGGGCCGACGGCAATCGGCTGACCCAGGAGCAGAAAGAACACGTGATGCAGGCTATCATCGCCTATGGTGAAAAGAATCTGTCTGAGGAGCAGCGGGTTGGGTTCATTGATCGTGGCACCAAGGAAGAAGGGGAGGTTTGTGATGACACTTCCCATGTGGAAACGCCGGTCAAATTTCTGAACTAAAGCACTATCTCAACGCTACCAGCGCCCAACCCGCCAACGTCCAGACCTACCAACGATATTTGTCCCAGTTCTGGGGATTGGCCCAGAATTTGGGGTTCAACCAGTCCGGTACAGGTTTGTAGGTTTTCAGATCGAACAGATAATAGCGGTTCGATTCCGTCA
Organism: Pseudomonadales bacterium; assembly: GCA_002708905.1. Classification (GTDB taxonomy): domain Bacteria; phylum Pseudomonadota; class Gammaproteobacteria; order Pseudomonadales; family Ketobacteraceae; genus Ketobacter. The sequence goes on from PAPM01000035.1 coordinate 81,357, forward strand.
CTGCGCAGCGTATAAATCCAAGTGCCAGACAGTCGGTCTCGGTCATTCCATCCTGATCTTTCTGCTGCAATTCCTGCGGCAATTCCAACACCACTTTTTGGGACAGCTGGTCCCGGCATTTTGCGATCAGGGCATTGCGGTGATCCACGTCGTTCAGGGCGTCGGCGCCGATGGCCACCAGCTCAACCCGTTGTTGGAACGAATCTTCCAAAAGCTGGTCTGGAGTAACAGTGGCAGCCTCAGGGGGGAGTACGTCAAAGCCGACAAAGAGGGTGGATTGAACCTGTTCCGAGTTGATCAAAGCTGTTATCGGTGCTGGAAGCGCCATCAAAATACCCGCTAAGTTGTTAAATTCATTACAGTCATACATACTGCAGAACAAACTCCCATTTCACAAGCGATGACTCGTCATCGGGTGGTCGCTGCAGCATCAGGTCCGTCAGCATGAAAGAAAACAACGCACCGAAAACCATTCGCCTAGCCGACTACAAAGCACCCAATTATCTCATTGATACTGTCCATCTGGACGTGCGTATATACGATGAGTATACGGACGTGGTTGCCCATCTAACCGTGCGGGCCAACCCGCAAGTGCCGAACGCTTCGGCACAACCACTGGAGCTGGTGGGGGCCGACCTTGAACTGCTGGCCATTGAAATTGATGGTGAGGCAGTGTCCTCTGAGCGTTACCAGATTGATGAAGAAACGTTGACGATCTCAAACGTGCCGGCGCAGTTTTCCCTGCTCACAATGACCCGCATCAACCCCAAGACCAACACTTCATTGGAAGGGTTGTATGTTTCCAAGGGCATGTATTGTACCCAATGCGAAGCAGAGGGTTTCCGCAAGATCACCTACTACCTGGATCGTCCGGATGTGATGGCGAAATTTACGACCCGGGTGGAAGCGGACAAGCAGGCGTACCCGGTGCTGCTGTCCAATGGTAACCCGGAAGAACGCGGTGATCTGGATAACGGCCGTCACTATGTGATTTGGGAAGATCCGTTCAAGAAACCCTGTTACCTGTTTGCCTTGGTGGCCGGTGATTTATCTGTGGTGGAAGACAGCTTTGTTACTACATCCAGCCGGGAAGTGAAACTGCAGCTGTACGTGGAGCCTCATGACCTGGATAAATGCGATCACGCGATGGATTCCCTGAAGCGGTCCATGGCGTGGGATGAAGAGGTTTATGGTCGTGAATACGATCTGGATATTTATATGGTCGTGGCGGTTTCCCATTTCAATATGGGGGCGATGGAAAACAAGGGCCTCAATATTTTCAACACTTCCTGTGTCCTGGCCAATGCAAAAACCACCACCGATATGGGGTTTCAGCGTGTGGAAAGCGTCATTGCCCACGAGTATTTCCATAATTGGTCCGGTAACCGGGTAACCTGTCGTGACTGGTTCCAGCTCAGTTTGAAAGAAGGCTTCACGGTGTTTCGTGATCAGCAGTTTTCGGCCGATATGGGATCGGCCACAGTCAATCGTATCGATGATGTGAATCTGCTGAAGACGGTACAGTTTGCGGAAGATTCCGGTCCCATGTCCCATCCGATTCGGCCGGACAGCTATATTGAGATCAATAACTTTTACACCACCACCGTATATGAAAAGGGCGCTGAAGTGGTGCGTATGATTCATCGGTTGCTGGGTAAGGATGGCTTCCGCAAAGGCTCCGACTTGTATTTCGAACGACATGACGGGCAGGCGGTCACCTGCGATGATTTTGTAAAAGCCATGGAAGATGCCAATGGCGTGGATCTGTCCCTGTTTCGTCGTTGGTATTCTCAGGCAGGCACCCCGCAACTCACGGTCACCGCCGATTACCGGGCGGATCAACAGCAATTCAGCCTGACGTTCGAGCAAATCACCTTGCCCACTCCTGGCCAGCCGGAAAAACTTCCGCTACACATTCCCGTGGCAATTGGATTGTTGGGGCCGGACGGTCAGGATCTGCCGCTGCAATTGGTGGATGGTGCCACCGTTGACCCCGCTAACCCCATACTGGAATTAAAAGCGGCAAAAGAAACCTTTGTCTTTACCGGAATCAAGGAGAAGCCGGTGGCTTCGGTGTTGCGTGGCTTCTCTGCGCCGGTGAAGCTTTGCTTCGAACAGACCCGCGACGAACTGGCATTTCTGATGTCCAACGACAATGATGGTTTCAATCGCTGGAATGCCGCGCAGCGCCTGACGGTGGCAGTGTTGTGCGATCTGATGCAGGCCTATGAAGCTCAACAACCTTTGTCCGTTGATCCACAATTAATGGCAGCGTTTCGCAGTTTGCTGACCGATGAGTCGTTGGATCAGGCTATGGTCGCCAAGATGCTGGAGCTTCCCACCGAGCAGTTCTTGGCGGAGTTGCTGCCGAAACCGGTGCAGGTGGATGCCATTCATCATGCCCGGGAGGGATTGAAAAAATCCTTGGCTGAAGGGCTACGCAGCGAGTTGGAACAGGTGATGGACCGCTGTCCTTTGGATGCAGAGTATCGCTATGAAGTCGATGTAGTGGCGCGTCGCAGTTTGCGTAACACCTGTTTGGGATACCTGATGTCCATTGCGGATGATCGGGCCACTGAGCACTGCGTACAACAGTATCACCAGGCCACTAATATGACGGACCAGCTGGCTGCCTTTCGCAGTCTGGTGCATTCAGACCGGCAGGAAAAGCAGCGCATCATTGCGGACTTCTACGATCAGTGGCAGGCAGAAGCGTTGGTGGTTGATCAATGGTTCATGGTGCAGGCCAGTTCACCGCAAAGAGATACTTTGGAACAGGTGAACGGTCTGATGAAACATCCCGCCTTTGAAATGACCAACCCCAACAAGATCCGGGCATTGATCGGAGCGTTCTGCAATAACAATCCCGTCAACTTTCATCGCCTGGATGGTGCAGGGTATGGATTCCTGGCGGATCAGATCATTACTTTAAATAAACTGAACCCGCAGGTGGCCTCCAGAATGGCGACGATCATGACGCGCTGGGCGAATTATGACAAAGTCCGGGCGGATCTGATCAAGGCGCAATTAAAGCGTATAAAGACGGAAAAACTTTCTCCGGATGTATACGAGGTGGTTACCAAGGCGCTTAACCAGTGATCAACGATGTGACGCTAAAGTCATTACGGTAATAAACATAAGATCGTTTGTTCTTATCAAGAATAAGTATTTGTTTTGATCATTCTGATTGGTTATTTTATGGCGGCCTTGTATAGGGCCGCCGAGCCAAAAATACGTCGAAAAAAGGACAAAACCCGGATTTTCGACTTAAATTATTAAAATTACGATTATTATCGCCGGGCGGCACAAGGACAGTCTGTGTTGGCGATCATTTTTAATACAGTGCGAATCAATGCCATCAGGGTTTAACCGGCATTGTGAAATTGTGGGAATGTTAAATGAGAAGAGTAGGGCTGATCCTTGCTTCAGTCTGTTTGTTCGCCGCTGCCTTTACCGGCACCTATGCCGTTGCTCAGGATTCGGTATTAGGTAATGGGCTGACTCCTTACGGAGCTGAGCAGAAAGGTAATGATGCAGGCACCATTCCTTCCTGGGATGGCGGGCTGACGGCCGACAAAATGCCACCATTGCAATCTCAGTTGGAAAATCCGTTTTCCAATGAGAAGCCCCTGTTTGTTATTACCTCTTCTAATCAGGATCAATACGCCGCTTTTTTATCAACGGGCCAATGGGCGCTACTTGAACGCTATCCCGATAGTTATCGTTTGCCGGTCTATCCCACCCATCGAACCGCCGCTGCGCCCCAATGGGTCTACGACAACATTGCCAGGAATCACAAGCAGGCCCGCCTGGTGAATGAGGGTAATGGCATTGAGCAGGCAGCCGGGGGCATTCCGTTTCCGGTCCCTCTGGATGACGCCGGTAATCCGGACCCACTTAAGATTTTGTGGAATCATCTTACCCGCTGGCGTGGAATTCACATTAAGGCAGATATATCTGAAGCCGCTGTCAACAATAAAGGCGGTTACTCACTGGTCACCGCCTCTCAGGAAGCCTTGTTCGTTTACTACGACCCGCAGAAAAAGTGGGACGACCTGGACAACAAGCTTGCCTACTACATGGCCTTTATCCGCAGCCCGGCGCGTCTGGCCGGGGGCGGTGTGCTCATTCATGAAACCATTGACCGTATTAAGGAGCCTCGCTCCGCCTGGGTCTATAACTCCGGCACCCGCCGGGTACGCCGCGCTCCCTCGATTGAATACGATATGCCAGTGCCCAGTGCGGAAAACCTGATTACCGCCGATGATGTGGATATGTTCAATGGCGCTCCCGACCGTTTTGACTGGAAATTTATAGGCAAGCAGGAGTTGTATATTCCCTATAACAATTTTCAGCTAAGCAATGCCACCAAGGACGATAAAACCCTGCTTAAAAAAGGACACATCAATCCGGAATTCACCCGCTATGAATTGCACCGGGTCTGGGTTATCGAGGGAACCGCCAAAGACGGTATTCGACATCTTTACAGTAAGCGTCGCTTTTACATCGACGAAGACAGCTGGAGCATCGTGCAGGCAGATCAATACGATGCCCGGGGTCAGCTCTGGCGGGTGCACCTATCCTATCTGGTGTCCTACTACCATGTTCCCGTTACCTGGGGAGCCCTTACCGCCAGTTATGAATTGGAATCCGGCAGCTACTTTGCCGGCTATCTGGATAATGCCAACGGAATGGCCATCCGATTTGATGAGGATACCTTATCCAGTGGTTACTTCAGTCCCCAATCGCTGCGGCGGATGGGACGTTGACTGGCCAATTAACCCACTTGTTTTGGACAGAAATCATGGCTTGGGTAATTCATGGTCAGCGTAAATGGTTTAATGACTCATACGAAAATGCAGGTAGACAATATTGATATGTGGATCAGGAAAAGCATGCGTTATTCAATAGTGAAGAAGATGGCCGGTGCAGTAATGCTGTGGGGTGGCGTTGCCGGCATTGCTTTCGCCTCTGATTATGAAAAGTATCTGGATTTGCGGGCCGCATTACCCTCGGACAAAGCGGCCGAATCGTTGTTGACCGATGTGGATGTCTATCAGGGCAAGGTTGTTAGCGTGGGCGATCGTGGTCACATCCTGGTCTCCACCAACAATGGCGACAGCTGGGAACAGGCCAAGGTGCCGGTACAGTATCTGCTGACGGCAGTCGATTTTGTCAGCGAACAAAAAGGTTGGGCTGTGGGCCATGAAGGTGTGATCCTGCATTCCGCCGACGGTGGTTCCAGCTGGCAACTGCAATACGCCAATCCTCATCGGGTGCGAAGCGATGAAGAAATGAATCAATTGACGGATGAACAGTTTACCAAGTTGCCCCAGGAAGGTTCCCCTTTGTTGGATGTCTGGTTCCGTGATGACAAGGTTGGCTTTGTGGTTGGCGCCTACGGCATGTTCCTGGGCACGGAAGATGGCGGTAAGACCTGGAATGACGTGTCCTCACGCATTGAAAACTTTGATGGTTGGCATTTGAATGCCATCAGCGCTGCGGACAATGGCGTCGTTTATATTGCCGGTGAAAAGGGTGTTCTTTTCCGGTCGGATGATGGCGGAGAGAACTGGGTTACCCTGGCAGGACCGTATCAAGGTTCCTATTTCGGTGTGCTCACCGGCCCCGGTGCAGATGACGTGTTTTTGTACGGTTTGCAGGGCAATATCTTTAAGTCCGTTGACCGTGGCGAGACATGGAGTAAGTCCAAGAGTAAAGCCAGTGATGGCCTGATGGATGGAGTAACGCTGGGTGGCCAGAGGGTTATGCTGGTGGGTAACTCCGGTGTGGTGCTGACCAGTAACGATGGGGGAAGCACATTCTCAATGCAGATTACCAAATCCCGCGAGGCTATCCTTGCCATCGAGAAACTACCGAATGGCAAGTTGATTATGGTCGGGCAGGGCGGCGTGCAAATTACAGCACCATCCGCCAAGTGATTTTGAGTCTCTGAATTAGATCAAGGTACATTATGTCGAATCAAAAACCTTCCTTTCTAGAAGAACCGATCTTTAAGCTCCGCCCGGTTCTGCTTGTGCTGTTCGCGGTACTGACTGCTTTTTTTGCTTATGAGGCCTCCAAGGTCAAACTCAGTACGGAGTTTGAGAAGATGGTGCCTTTGCAGCATGAGTTCATTCAAAACCTGTTGAAACACAAAGATGAGCTCAGCCTCGGTAACGATATCCGTATCGTGGTGGAGGCCAAGAATGGCGATATCTTTACCGACGAATTTCTGCAGGTACTGCGTCAGGTAACTGATGAGATCTTTTACTTCGATGGGGTTGATAAAGCCAAAATCCAATCTCTGTGGACCCCTAACGTGCGCTGGATGGAAGTAACGGAAGACGGCTTCCGCGGTGGGGAAATTATTCCTCCCACTTATGATGGTTCGCCCGAATCTTTGGAGAAGGTGCAAGCTAACGTATTGCGATCCGGACAGGTGGGGCGTCTCGTGGCCGATGATTTCCAGTCCGCGATCGTCCATGTACCGCTGCTGGATCAGTCCGGTAATAACAAGAAACTGGATTACAAAAAGTTTTCCACGGCGTTGGAAAAAGACATTCGTGAAAAATTTCAGAGCGACACCATTAACATCCGCATTGTGGGTTTTGCCAAGAAAATCGGCGACCTGATTGAGGGGGCTACCGGTGTTGCTTTGTTCTTCCTGATTGCCATCGGTATTACCTTCGTACTGCTGCTGATTGATTCCAAGTGTATTCGTTCAACCTTTATCGTCATTCTGTGTTCCGTCATCGCCGTAATCTGGCAGGTGGGCATACTGACATTGCTGGGTAAAGGCATTGATCCTTATTCCATGTTGGTGCCTTTCCTGATCTTTGCCATCGGTGTGAGTCACGGGGTGCAGTTGATTAATGAATTCGCAGTGGAAAGCCAGCGCATCAATATGAAGCTGGAAGCAGCAAAACTTACGTTCCGTGCCCTCTACATTCCCGCTTTGCTGGCGTTGATCAGTGACGCTATTGGTTTTATGACCCTGTGGACCATTGAAATTCATGTTATTCAGGATCTGGCGATCTCAGCCGCGTTGGGTGTGTTTGCACTGATTCTGACGAACCTCCTGATGATTCCTGTGCTGCTGTCCTATTCCGGTGTCAGCAAGATGGCACTGAATGCCATGGATAAGAAGCTGCATGCAAAGCATGTTATCTGGTCGAAGGTTGCAAAATTTGCCACACCCAAGGCGGCAACGGTTTCCGTGATCATCGCCATCATCGGTGCGGGCGTGGGCTTGTACATCAGTAAAGATTTGAAAATCGGTGACCTTGACGCGGGTGCTCCAGAATTATGGCCTGATTCACGCTACAACCTGGACGATAAGTTTGTAAATGAAAACTATTCGGTGAGTGCCGACGTGCTGGTGGTAATGGTGGAGACACCGGAATATTCCTGTACTGAATCCGATGCCATGGAGAAAATGGATCGCTTTATGTGGCATATGGAAAATGTGCCCGGAGTGCAGTCAACCTTGTCGGTGGTAACAGTATCCAAGCGCGTTATCACCGGGTTTAACGAAGGTAACTGGAAATGGGCCGCGTTAACCCGAGTCCAGGACATCATCAATAACTCGGTGCAGACCGTGCCGGGTGGCCTGGTGAACACCGATTGTAGTTTGGCGCCGGTCATCATCTTCCTGGATGATCACAAGGCTGAAACCCTGGACCGCGCTGTGGCAGCCGTGCAGGAGTTCGCTGCGGCCGAGAATGATCCGGACGTTGCCGAGTTTGTTCTGGCATCCGGAAACGCAGGCGTGGAAGCGGCCACCAACGCAACCATTGAGCATGCTCAGAATATGATGAAGGTTCTGGTCTACGGTGTGGTGTCCATTTTGTGTCTGATTACCTTCCGTTCCATTCGTGCTGTTATCTGTATCATCGTACCGCTGGCCCTGACTTCCATTCTGTGTCAGGCCCTGATGACCATCCTGGGCATTGGTGTAAAAGTGGCGACTTTGCCGGTAATTGCGCTGGGTGTGGGTATCGGTGTGGACTACGGTATTTATATCTACTCACGGCTGAAAGGGTTTATGGAAGATGGTATGGAATTGGAAGATGCCTATTTTGAAACCCTGAAAGTAACCGGTAAGGCGGTGTGTTTCACCGGTTTGACCCTCGCCATTGGTGTCGGCACCTGGATCTTCTCCGACATTAAGTTCCAGGCCAACATGGGCGTGTTGCTGACCTTCATGTTCCTGTGGAACATGGTGGGCGCTATCTGGTTGTTGCCGGCATTGGCCAACTTCCTGATTCGGGGCAAGATCAAGCCGAAGAACGCCTGATGAATTAGGCTAAACCAAAAAAGGCCGACAGATGTCGGCCTTTTTTTATGCTTTGCTGATGGCCGCAAAATTGCCGTCCTCAAAATAATGTATATACACACTGGACAGGCGTCGTCTAAAGAAAGACTATATTTTGGATATACCGGAACTTCCGGTATTTGCTTCCGGGGTATACCGAAGGTTCCTGCATTTGCAGGCCTGGATATCTCGAAGCCTTCGGCTTTTGCCGGATTAATTTATAACCTGAACTTTTCAATAAGCTAATTAAAACAAAGAGTTAGTGGGGTATGGCTTGGATGTCATGAAAGGTTTGGTTTGCTAAGTTGTTAAGTGTCACAATCTAAATGAGTTCTTTCCGTATTATCGCGGCTGCTGAACCCGATAATTTCGAAAGGAAAGACAAATGAGCGAAAATAGAAACAGAGCCTGGAGAAGGTTCAAAGATAGAGTAAACAAAGGAAAAGGCATGGGTTCAGACGAGCTTTATAAGCCCGAAAAGAAATGGAAGCTAATGTACTTTCGTAAAAACAAACTAGCTAGAGCTAAGCAGATTGGGTTCGACTATCCCATAAAAAGTAAGAGACAACTTTTAGATCAGGAAATTACCTTCTGATGAGTAATAGTTTGAACCTACTATTTATCTGTAGTCGCAACCAATGGCGAAGCCCTACTGGCGAGGAAATTTGGAGAAAACGCCCCGGTTTCAATTCTCGTTCAGCAGGCACGAGCCCAAATGCTAGAAAAACTGTTGGCCCAGCGGATATCCGCTGGGCTGACTATATATTTGTCATGGAAAAGAAGCATAAAAATAGGCTTTTGGCTGAGTTCACTCGCATGATAGATCACAAACCTCTGTTTGTGTTGGATATTCCTGATGACTACAAATTTATGGATCCAGAGTTAATTGATGAACTTGACAGCAAAGTCTCTGAAATATTGGATCGAGAGGCAAACACTTAACAAATGGTTCAAATTGACGCCTGGCGGCGCAATTTAACCAGGCGTTAAACGTGCCGAGCAATTGAGAGGGACATTTTGAGACGGAATTCAATTAGTACCATATTTTATAGTCTTCAGATATTTTTAAAGTGCTGCGATTTATGAAAAGACTTTCGATTCTGTTAATGCCGGTTTTAATTTTGTCATGCGGTGGGGGTTCTTCATCAGGGGATGATTCAGGATCGCCGATGGATGGCATTCTTTCTCATCCCGTTATAGGGCAGTGGATTACTTCCTGTGTCAGCTCTGAATTAGTATATGTCCAGGTTGCTGGATCAGAGGAAATGGAACCTTATTGGATTCAAGTGGAGCTGGATATAACTGAAAAAACTGTCGTGCAGAGATACTATGAATACGACGATGCAAATTGCGAAATACCAAGTAACGATAGTCCTTTATCTCCGGGGCTACTTGATGTAGACATAAACAGGATTGATAACCTAACAACATCTGACGGTTATTCTTATGGCGGTTACGTTGCCGGTACGGGCGCTGGTGAATTTTACGCGGTAAACTTGGCGATTATAGATGCAATCCCATATTACGTAGGGTTCGATTCAGATCTCTCGGGCAACCAGGCAGTAGTGTTATTTGATTTTTATCTTACAACTAGGTGAGCCCATAGCAAGTTGGCCCACTGATCACGGCGTTCACAATGAATAAAAAATGGAAAGCATTAATAGTCTTGAATTTGGTTTTGAGTTTGGCGCTCGTTGTTTTGTGTGTTCAATTGTACGTTTCAAAGAATCAGATTAGATCTGACTTTTTCCTGGAGATTGCCAAGCAAGATATCCTTATAAAGGATCAGCAAAATGCAATATCAGATCTTCAGATGAAGGTTGATGACTTGATTTGGCGTATGAACAGGAATGAAGTTTCAAAATTTGATCATGAGCCAGAATATAGTCTTGATCGAAAGGAGGCTCAGGTAAACGTTCATTATAACGATTCCAACGAGGAGCCTGGAACTGTGCGTCAAAGGTCGTATGGGTTTTCATATGATACGGGCGAATGTACCGGTGTTGGAGACGGCATTGTCGGCCTGTTTGTGGATGTTTATACTAAATGTCCTGGCAATGTTTTTGGCTATTCAATTAAAGTTGATTAGCTGGCAATTTGTTGCGCTGGTCCTGATATTCCATGGCCCAAATTTAACTTGATGCGTTATGCTTGTTGGCTCCCGCTTATTGCGGATACAGTGGCGCCAAAACCTGCTTCTGCTGCTTGGTTACAGGTTTGCTGAGAGCACTCTCCACCGCTTTTAGCAACATGTCCGAATTCCACTGCTTGCTACTTTCCCCTCGATAGAGAACGGCGTCCAGTTCCCGAATGGAGGCACGCAGGGCTTCTGTTTCCGCTACTTCCTCCACGTCCTGCAGATTTCGAACACCATCATTCTGGTGATGTTGTTTGAACAGGTTGATCAGAGCGGTGCGCGCCTGCTTTGCATCGTTGCTCTTACAGGCGGACTGCAATTGCTTTTTGGCATCTTTCAATAATGCGTCGCTGTAGGTCGGTTTGTTATCTGGTTTGCTTTGGTTGGTTGTTTGATTTGCTTTTCGAGTTGCCAGTATCCAGATTAACGCGGCAGCGGTCACCAGCCACAGCCCGAAAAACGCGATGGCAATCCACTGCCAGGTGCGATTCACGCTGCCCGACTGCGCCAGTGATAGCGGTGGCGCTTCAGCTGTCTGGCTGAGTTCAGGGGAGGCAGCCGTTATATCCGTTTGTGGGCGGCTGCTGGTGCCGGCAACCTGGATCGTGCGGGCGGGCAGGGTGGTCACCTTTACTTCTTCAGCATCCACATCCCACCAGGTAATGTCGATTGCAGGCAGATTGATGGTACCGGTCTGGGTGGCAATCAATGCCTGGCTTTCCGTTCTGGTGCTGACCATGCCCTGGTCGCTGGGAGCGCTGGAGGTATCCGCTTGCTCAGGATAGATTTTTACCCCTTGCAGATCAGTACTGGGCAGGGCCGGTAATATGGTCGATAGCACGCCCTCTGCCTGCATGGTGACTGTGCGGGTGATTGGCTCGCCGATGTTGGTTTTACCGCTATCGGGTGACCAGCTTTCGGTTAATTGCAGGGACTTGGCAGGTAGCCAGGGTTTGTCGGCAGGGTAGCTGTCCGGCTTGGGTTTGGCTTCGAATTCCAGCTCGGGGGAATAACGCCGTACTTGCTTGCCATTGAAGGGGTCAAAGGTGAAGCCCCGGGATCGGCCGCGGAACACGGTGGCGTTGAGTTGTGCGGAAGGAATCTTGATGGTACCGCTTTTCTGTGGGAACAGGGCATAGCGGAACTCAAACACATCATACTCCATTCCATTCAAGGTGGTTTTGTAGTTGCGCTGTTCTCCCAGTTGTTCCATCGCCACATTGTCGATGGTGGGTGGCTGATAGGAGGGGTCATAAATGTCCACGTTGGAGCGGAATATACGGACGGTATAAATCAGTTGCTCCTGGACAAAGACGGTCTGCTTGTCGATTTTGGCATCCACAAAAAGATATTGATCATTGCTGTTGGCATTGCTGCGCTTGGTAACATGCAGCTTCATAGGCTTGCTGGAGACACCTTCAAAGGTGATCGGCGGCACCGCGATATAGCCGGTATGTTTGGGTAGTAATGTCAACACCCAGCTGGTAAACGACTGAAAGCGACCATTGGAAATGTTGCTGCGCTCGGCCTTGTAGGTGGAGAGCACTTCAAAATGTTGATTGAGCACAGAAAAGTCCGGCTCTTTGCCGTCCGCTGTATTATCAATGGTGACCGTGAGTTTGACCGTGTCACCCTGGGTCACCTTGGAGGTGCTGAGCTTGGCATCGATGTTCAGCGCATAAGCCTGAACACTGAGCAACGTCAGTATCAGAAAAGTAAAAATCTTGCTATGTCTTACCATTGGGTGTCTCCAGAGGAGGCGTTTTTCCTCAATTGAGATTCGTATTCAAATTTGCGGCGCAGCAATCCACCCGGATCATCCGGAATGCGGCGTAACCATTGTTCCAATGCCTGTTGATCTTCGGTGCGTTCCATATCCTGCGGCATCGGCATGGCTTGCTGTTCTTCCGATTCTGTGTCTGATTCCTGGTCTTGCTCAGATTGCTGCTGCTCTTGTTGATTTTGATCTTGCTCGGATTCGTCTTGTTTCTGCTGAGACTGCTGCTGTTCTGACTGTTCCTGTTGCTCTTCAGAATCACTCTGTTGCTGACTCTGTTGTTGATCGTTTTGTTCGTTCTGATCCTGTTGCTCGGAATCGGATTGCTGGTCCTGTTGCTGCTGGTCCTGTTGCTCGGATTGATCCTGGTTCTGGCTTTGGTTTTGCTGATCCTGGCCCTGCTCTTGTTCGTCCTGATTTTGATTTTCGCCATCGCCCTGTTGTTGCTGTTGCTGCTCTTGCACCTTTTTTACCAGGTCCAGGTTGAACTTGGCGTCTTCCATTTCCGGATTGAGCTCCAGGGCTTTTTCGTAGGCGGCAATGGCATCCTCAAGTTTTTGTTGGCGCGCCAGGCTGTTGCCCAGGTTATAGAGACCGTCGGCGCTTTCTTGCTGAGAATACAGTTGCTCGGCGGCTTCAAAGTTCTGGGCTTTGTATTGGCTCGCCGCTTGCCACTGGGGATCGTTGAAGGTGGTGGCGGCCTGTTCCGGGTGTCCGGATTCCAGCAGGGCCTTACCTTTTTGGTCGCGGGTTTCCCAAAGATCATCCCATCCAAACGCCATGGTGTTGGGGGAGTAGGTCACCAAGGCTGATGCAAACAGGGCGGGCAACAGAAACGCGCCAAACCAGCCTTTTCGATAGCCCGCCGCGGCAAAGGGTAGGATCAGTAACACCAGCCAATGGCCGGTCTCATCCCATACATCAAACTCTCTACCGGTTTCCTTGATTTCCTGTTCGGTGGGCAGCAGGCCCTCTGCCATTAAATAGTCGATGTCTTCGTCACTGGTGCTGATGGTGCTGAAGCGGCCGTCCAGCTGGCGGGCAATCCGCTTCAAACGGGATACTTCCAGCTTGGGAATAACAATGCTGCCGTCCTGTTGTTTTATGAATGAGCCGTCCGGCAAAACTATGGGGGCGCCTTCCCGGGTACCGATTCCCATAATTGAAAGGGGCGTCCGGGAAGAGAGCATATCCTCCACTTTGTTGGCGAAGTCATTCGGGAGGTCATCGGTCATCAGCAGGATTCGGCCACTGTTGAGGTTGGCTTGCTGGAGCAGGTCAACGGCCATTTCCATGGCCGCCACAGGATTATTGCCTTTGATGGGCATGATGTCCGGGCTCAGGCTGTTGACCATGCTGAGAATGGTATTGGTGTCATCGGTGAGCGGCGTGACCACATGGGGCGTGCCGGAGTATACAATCAGTGCGGTGAGCCCTTCGTCCGAGCGGTTCAGGATATCCGTCAGTTTCAGGCGCGCGCGCACCAGGCGGGAGGGTGCCAGGTCCTGCGAATACATGGACAATGACAGGTCCAGTACGATCACCTGCGCGTTTACTTTTTTCTGCACGGCCTGGGGTAACTGTTGCCAGGTGGGCCCGGCCATCGCCACCACGGCCAATAACCAGCACAGCAGCAACAGGATGAGCGGAGCCCGGCTTTGCTGTACCACATTCCCGGCCAGAAGGTGCGGTAACAGGTGGGGTGAGATCACCCGTTGCCAGCCACCGTAAGAGGATTTGCGATTCCATAACAGGATGACCAGCAAGATGGCGGGAATCAGTCCCAGTAACCAAAAAGGTCGGAGGAAATGAAATTCTTCAATGTGCAGCAGGAAGTCGCTCATGGCTGTTCAACTCCGTTTTCCTGCCGGCTTTGGCGCGTCAGCTGCCAATGAATGCTGTAGTTGCGGATTACGGTGTACAGAGCGATGGCAACACTCAATAACAAGGCCAGTCCCAATGGATAATGGAACAGCGCTTTGATGGGGCGGAAGGTTTCCGGATCAGCGTCCACCGGTTCCAGTTCATCCAGCATGTCGTAGATATGGCGTAAAGACTCGGTGCTTTTCGCGCGGAAGTATTTCCCCCCGGTGATGTTGGCGATTTCCGTCAGGGTTTTTTCATCCAGATCGGCCGAAGGATTGAGGCGTCTGGCGCCAATACCGGTACCCAAAAGACCGGGTGTCATGACAAATTCAGCACCGACCCCGACGGTATAAATCTTCAGACCTTTCTGGGCGGCCAGCTCGGCGGCTTGCAGAGGCTCGATTTCCCCGGCCCGGTTCTGCCCGTCCGTCAGCAGGATAAGTACTTTGCTGTCGGTTGGCCGGTCCTGCAATCGTTTGAGCGCCAACCCGATGGCATCGCCAATGGCTGTGCTCTGACCCGCGATACCGATGGCGGATTCATTGAGCAGTTTTTTCAGGGTTTTGCGATCGAAGGTCAAAGGGGTTTGCAAATAAGCGTTGCTGCCAAACAGGATCAGGCCCATGCGGTCCTGGGTGCGCTTTTCAATAAATTCATCGAGTACGCTTTTCACCACCGTCAGGCGGTCGACCCGTTCGCCCTTCAGCTGCAGGTCGGTGGCACGCATACTTTCCGACACGTCAACCGCCAGCATGAGATCCCGCGCCTTGGAGGTGATGCTGACGGGCTCGCCTATGTATTGCGGGCCTGCAGCGGAGACCACCAGTAACACCCAGATCAGGATCAACAACAGACGGAAACTGCGGCTGCTGCCGGAACGGTTGCGGTCGCGGCGATTGGCCATTTCATTTACGCTGTTGAAGAACGGGACCCGTAACAGGGCGCTGTCATGGCTGCTGGCCCGGGGCAGGATGGCCCGCAGTATCCAGGGTAGGGGCAGTATGGCCAGTAATGGGATCCACTTGAGAATGATCATGATTGTTTCTTCAGCCAATGTTCAACGGCGTTCAGCAACTCAGTGCTGTCCACCTGAGTGTTGGGTGAAAACCGATTGCTGATGATGCGTCCGGAACCCTCGGTGAATTCGCTGGTTTGACCGGTGCGATCAAGAAAACTCAGCCATTGCTCTCCCGCCAGGCCTGCAATCTCATCCCGTCCATAACGGGTAATGGCGGTCCGCTTCAGCAGGCTGCACAGGTCTGACAGCAGTTGTTGGTCATCCTGGTGTTGCAGATGATCAGCGCGGATGGCTGCCATTGCGGCAATAGCTTCCCGTTTATAGGCTAGACGCTGGTGCCGCCACCACAACCAATAGATGCCACCAACAATGGCAGTAATCAAGAGCAACGCCAGTATCCACCAGCCAATGGCCGGGGGCCACCATCCCACCGGTTGCGGAAGATGGATGTCTCTCAGTTGACTCAGTGGATCAGTGGGGTTCATGCATTTACCCCTTTTGCGGTTCTGA
Organism: Pseudomonadales bacterium; assembly: GCA_002708905.1. Taxonomy (GTDB): domain Bacteria; phylum Pseudomonadota; class Gammaproteobacteria; order Pseudomonadales; family Ketobacteraceae; genus Ketobacter. Next base: position 96,982 of record PAPM01000035.1, read on the forward strand.
GCCCCAGTGTGGCCTTCAAGCGCTCGGAAACACTTTCTGCGGTACTGATTTCTATCAGGGGCACGGCGATGCGTGTGAGCTGATCCTTGAGTGCGCTCTGGCGTTCCACAAAACGTAACGCGTAATCTTTACGTAATTGGTGAGGGGCGGTGTTCAGGCGCACGTTGCGCTGGCCGTCGGTAAACCCATACACACCGGAGGGTGGCAGCTGCTTCTCCATGGGGTCAAAAATCTGCACTGCGATCACATCGTTGTGGCCGCAGAGCAGGCTCATGTGCTGCTGGGTAATGTCATCGTAGTTCAGAAAGTCGCTGATCAGTACCACCAGGCTGCCGGGGCGTACCACATGGTTCAGGCCCTGCAGAGCGTTGATAAACGATTGCCGGGACGAGCGCCGGTTAAGATTCTTGGCCTCCAGGCCTTGGTTGAACTGCACCAGGGTGCGGAAGAAATTCTGGATACCCCGTTTGCCGTCTTTGGGGCGCAGCTCCTGCACTTCGGTATCGTTAAACAGGAAGCCGCCAATGCGGTCCCCGTGACTGCGGGCGGCCCAGGCAAAATAGGCGGCGACGCGGGCCGCCACCACCGATTTGAAGGCATTCTGGCTGCCGAAAAACATGGGCTGGCGCTGATCCACCACCAGATACACCGGGCGTTCCCGCTCTTCGCGGAACAGCTTGGTGTGGGTGCGTCCGGTGCGGGCGGTTACCCGCCAGTCGATATTGCGGACGTCGTCCCCGGCCTGGTAGATACGCACCTCATCAAAATCAATGCCACGACCGCGGAAGCTGGAGCGGTGCATACCCGCCATGGCCGCCATAGCTTTCTTGCGGCCACGCAAGTCCAGCTCCACGTGGGCACCACGCAGGGCCACCAACTCATCCATGGAGATATAGATACCGCGGTACTGTTCAATGTTGTCGCGTTCACGCACCAGCATGCTGGCTTTAGCCATGGGTCACCTCAGGGCGCAGAAACGCGGTCGATCAACTCGTCGATGATGTGGTCTGCAGTGACGCCTTTGGCCTCCGCCTCGAACGTCAGGCCGATGCGGTGACGCAGGGTGTCGTGGGCAACCGCCTGGACGTCTTCCGGCGTCACGAAGTCCCGGTCATGCAACCAGGCGTGGGCGCGGGCACAGGCATCGAGGGCAATGGTGCCCCTGGGGCTGACTCCGTACTCAATCCAGCTGGAGAGATCGTCGCCATAGGCCAGGGGATTACGGGTGGCCATGGTGAATTGCACGATGTACTCCTCGATATCCGGAATCATGTGCAATTCGATGATCTCTGAACGGGCGGCAAAAATCTGTTGTTGGGTCACGTGGATGGGGTCGGCTGTTTGTTCTTCCGGGTGGTTCTTGTCCATGGCCTCCATGCGGGCCAGTTGCAGGATCTTTTTCTCTGAGGCGGCATCCGGATAATCAATGGTGACGTGCATCAGGAAACGGTCCAGCTGGGCCTCCGGGAGTGGGTAGGTGCCTTCCTGCTCGATTGGGTTCTGGGTGGCCATCACCAGGAAGAGAGGAGGCAACTTGTGGGTATGCTTGCCCACGCTGATCTGGCGCTCCGCCATGGCTTCCAGCAGTGCCGATTGCACCTTGGCGGGGGCCCGGTTGATTTCATCCGCCAGTACCAGGTTATGGAATATGGGGCCGGGCTGGAAGCTGAAACTGCCGTCCTGGGGGCGGTATATCTCGGTGCCGGTCACATCGGCGGGAAGCAGGTCAGGGGTGAACTGAATGCGGTGAAAATCCCCTTCCACTCCCGTCGCCAGGGCTTTGATGGCCTTGGTCTTTGCCAGGCCGGGGGCGCCTTCCACCAATAAATGCCCGTCAGCAAGAATGGCGATCAACAGTCTGTCCACCAGGTGGGCCTGACCGATGATTTGCTCGCACAAGGATTCTTTCAACGCAAGAATGGCGTCCCGATTCGACATGATCCAAATACTCCAGGCGTGTAAGCGTGGTGCGGGGGAAAACAGGATAATCTTGTGAGGTAAATCAGGTAGACCCCACACCAACGTCCGCTAATATATTGTTTTTACCAGACTTTATTTGTTCTTTTCACGGAATTATGCCTATTCCGGAGAACAATAGCTAGCCGTAGCCAAGCTGTGTATGTGATCCTTCGGCACTTTAAAAGTTCCTGGAATCGCGCAGTCAGGGTGGCGCTTTCATCAGTTTGTTCATATTTTGATGTAACTACTAGACTAATAGTACTGATATTTAATGGAAAATGGCCAGGGGGCATTATGGTTAACCTATCGCTGGGCGACGACTACTTATCGCTGATTGAACGATTGTCTGACATGGTTCAGGAACGTTTTGATCGCAGCCACTCGTCTCAGACACAACAGGTGTTTGAGTTTGCCCGGCGTTTTTATTCTGCGGCGCCCATTCAGGAGCTACAGCGCAAGCGGATTGATGATCTCTACGGTATGACCGTTGGCCTGTGGAGTTTTCTCAGGGTGCTGCCGGACCGGCATCCCCGCATCCGGGTGTTTAACCCCCGCTATGAAGACCATGGTTGGCAGAGTACACATACTGTGGTGGAAGTGTTGGCCCCGGACTGCGCCTTTCTGGTGGACACGGTGATGATGGATGTGGTGCGCCGTGGCATCTCCATTCATTCCGTCATGAACAGTGTGTTCCGCACCCAGCGAAATGCCGGTGGCGAGTTGGAAAACCTTAGCTTCGACATGAATTCCGATGGCGCCAAAGAGGCGCTGATTCATCTGGAGATCGATCGCCAGCCCGATGAAGCCCTGGTGGGGGATATCACCAAAATACTGCAGGAAACGCTGGAAGAGCTGTATTGCGCGGTGGAAGATTTCGAAACCATGCAAGGGCGCACCTCGGTGATCCGGGATGAGATCAACGAACTGGAGAATAACCAGGGCGAAGCATCCCTGCTGGAAGTAAAAGGGTTTCTGGCCTGGCTGGTGCAGAACCATTTTACCTTCCTGGCCATGCAGGAATACAAGGTAGTGGAAAAGCAGGGGCGACCCTATCTGCAAGCCGAGGAGGGAACCGCCCTGGGTGTCGCCAAGGTGTGTGGCAGTCTGGATCTGCTGGAGCAGGACGGCGGTCCGCTGATCCATCAGGACAAGCTTATTGTGTTCGGCAAGTCCGGCACCCGTTCCCGTTGGCACCGCCCGGTGTATATGGATTTTATCGGGATTCGTAAATGCGATGAGCGGGGCAAGGTTATCGGCGAGTACCGTTGGGTGGGATTATACACTTCGTTGGTGTTTAACAATTCGCCCCGCAATTTCCCGATTATCGGGCATAAGCTGCGTAAGGTGATCAGCGGGTCAGGTCTGGAGCCCAATGGCCATGACGGCAAACGCCTGATGCAGATTCTGGAAACCTTTCCCAGGGAAGAGCTGTTTCAGACCTCCACGGAGGAATTGCTGAAAACGGCAGTGGGAATTCTCCATATTCAGGAGCGTCGTCGTCTGCGGTTGTTTGTGCGCAAGGGCCAGTTCGGTCGCTTTCTTTCCTGCCTGATCTATAGCCCAAGGGATGGCTATTCCACCGCGTTGCGTAAAGCTTTTCAAAGCGTGTTGTACGAATACGTTGATGTGGAGGACATGGAGTTCAATACCTATTTTACCGAGTCCACCCTGGCCCGGCTCTATATTGTGTTGAAGGTCAGGCCGGAATCCAAAATGGATTTTGATGTGAAAGAGGTGGAAACCCGGCTGATCGAGTTGGCCCGCAGTTGGGCCGACCGTCTTTATGAAACGTTAATTGAAAGCGTGGGGGAGGACCGGGCCGGTATGCTGCAGTCGGCCTATGCGGATGCCTTTTCCCTGAGTTACCGGGAGGAGTTTTCCACCCGCACGGCCGTATCGGATATCGAGCATATTGAACAGCTCAGCGCCGACAATCCGTTGTCGGTGTCTTTCTATCATTCTTTGGAAGATGATCCGCGGGCGTTGCGTTTCAAACTGTATCGCCGTGAGCGCAATATTCCGTTGTCGGACGTGTTGCCCATGTTGGAGCACCTGGGCCTTAAGGTATTGGGCGGGCGGCCCTACCGTATCAAGAAAAAAGAAGATGCGACTATCTGGGTCTACGATTTCAGTGTGCGTTATTTTGGCGATGCGATCATTGAAATCGACAAGGTGAAGCATAAGTTCCAGGAGGCGTTCCTCAGCACCTGGCGGGGGTTTGCTGAAGACGATAGTTTTAACCGGCTGGTGTTGTCTGTTGGCCTTAACTGGCGGGAAGTGGCCATGCTGCGTGCCTATGCCCGTTATTTCAAGCAGACCGGATTTGCGTTCAGCCAAACCTACATCAAGGATGCCCTGGTGAATCATCCCCAGGTTACGCGCCTGCTGGCGGAATTCTTTGAATTGCGCTTTTCTGTTCATCAAGCAGTGAGCGATTCTGCTGAGGCTGAGTTACGTACCAAGATTCTGGAACAACTGGATCAGGTGGCCAGTCTGGATGAGGACCGTATTCTGCGTCGTTATCTGGACATGATGTCCGGTACCTTGCGTACCAATTTTTACCAGAAGGACCAGACCGGCGATTACAAGCCTTATATCTCGTTCAAGCTTGCTCCCAAATCGATCCCGGATTTACCCCGACCTTTACCCGTGTTTGAGATCTTCGTCTATTCACCCAGGGTGGAAGGTGTGCACCTGCGGGGAGGTAAGGTGGCGCGGGGTGGATTGCGTTGGTCCGATCGCCGTGAGGATTTCCGAACGGAAGTATTGGGTCTGGTAAAAGCGCAGCAGGTGAAGAATGCGGTGATTGTCCCTGTGGGTGCGAAAGGCGGGTTTTATCCCAAGCGCTTACCCAAGTCCGGCAGCCGGGATGCGATCATGAGTGAGGGCATTGAGTGTTATAAAACCTTTGTACGCGGCTTGCTGGATATTACTGATAATCTACAGAACGGCGAAGTGGTACCGCCACAGGACGTGATTCGTAAGGATGACGATGACCCCTACCTGGTGGTGGCGGCGGACAAAGGTACCGCCACCTTCTCTGATATCGCCAATGGTCTGTCGGATGAATATGGTTTCTGGTTGGGGGATGCCTTTGCCTCAGGTGGCTCAGTGGGTTATGACCATAAGAAAATGGGGATTACGGCGCGGGGTGCCTGGGTGTCGGTACAGCGGCATTTCCGGGAATTGGGTATTGATGTCCAGACGACACCCGTGACCCTGATCGGCATCGGGGATATGTCAGGTGACGTGTTCGGTAACGGCTTGCTGAGTTCCAGAACGCTGCAAATGGTGGCTGCTTTTAATCACTTGCATATTTTTATTGATCCCAACCCGGATCCTGAAACCGGCTACCAGGAGCGGGAACGCCTGTTCAATCTGCCCCGTTCCAACTGGAGCGATTATAACTCGGACCTGATTTCTGCCGGTGGCGGGGTGTTCTCCCGGGCGGCAAAATCCATTCGTATTTCTGCCCAGATGAAAGAACGTTTTGACATTCGAGCAGACGCGTTGACGCCCTCGGAATTGATTTCCGCGCTGTTGAAAGCCCCTGTGGATCTGATCTGGAATGGTGGTATTGGTACTTACATCAAGTCATCAACAGAAATGAACTCAGAAGTGGGTGATAAAGCTAATGACAGTTTGCGGGTGAATGGGTGCGATGTGCGGGCCAAGGTGATTGGTGAAGGTGGCAACCTGGGTATCACGCAACTGGGCCGTATCGAATATGGCCTTAACGGTGGCCTGTCGAATACCGACTTTATCGATAACGCCGGTGGTGTCGATTGCTCGGATCATGAGGTTAACATCAAGATCCTGCTGAATGATATTGTCCGCGACGGTGATATGACACTGAAGCAGCGCAATGAGCTGTTGGCGCAGATGACCGAAGAAGTGGCCGAGCTGGTATTGAAGAATAACTATCGGCAAACCCAGGCACTCAGTGTGGCCCGCAGCGAAACCATCTACCGCATGGGCGAATACAAACGCTACATCCATGCCCTGGTGGCGGAAGGCAAGCTGGATCGGGACCTGGAAAATATTCCCACCGAAGAAGAAATTCATGAACGGGTGGTGAGTGGTAAAGGCTTAACCCGTCCGGAACTCTCCACATTACTGTCTTATACCAAAGCCATTCTCAAGGATGAACTGACGCATTCCACCCTGCCGGATGATGATTTTATCTGCCATGAAATCGAACGGGCGTTTCCCAAAGTGCTGGTGGAACGCTATCCGGATCAACTCTACGCCCACAAACTGCGGCGTGAAATCGTGGCTACCCAGGTCGCCAGCGGTATGGTGGACTTTATGGGGATCACCTTTGTGCATCGCATGAAGGATGCGGCCGGCGCCAGCATACCGGATATCGCTCGGGCTTTTATTGCCTCCCGTGACGTATTCGATCTGGAGAACTGGTGGCGGCAGATTGAGGCTTTGGATTACAAGATTGAAGCCAGTGAACAGATTGAAATGATGCGGATGCTGATCCGTTTGATGCGTCGGGCTACCCGTTGGTTCCTCCGCAACAATCGTTGTGGCGTTAACGTGCAGGAAGCGATTTCCCGCTTCCGCAATGGCGTACAGGCGGTGGCGGATAGTTTACCTGCCGTGCTTAGCGGTCCGCGCCGAGAGGTGTGGGAAGGTCGCCATAACCGTTATGTGGAGAAGGGCGTGCCTTCCACACTGGCGACTTTTATTGCCGGTGCTGACAGTATGTTGCCGGTGCTGGGCATCATTCAGGCCGCAGAGGTGACGGGAAAACCGGTGCCGGAAGTGGCGGAGGTCTACTTTGCCCTGGGCTCCCATCTGGATTTGTACTGGTTCAATGAGGAAATCAATGCCCTCAATATCGAGAACCATTGGCAGGCATTGGCCCGTGAAGCCTATCGCGACGATCTTGACTGGCAGCAGCGCACGCTGACTGTGGGTGTGTTGCAGATGGGGGGCACTGCCCATTCAGTGGAAGAGCGGGTGAACGCCTGGGCACAGCACCACGAAACCATGATTTCCCGTTGGAAAGCCTTGATCAGTGAGTTTCATGGCATGGATGTGAAGGAGTTCTCCATGTATGGTGTTGCGCTGCGTGAGCTGATGGATCTGGCCCAGACCACCTTGCACAGCGAGACTCCCAGTGCACCTGATTGTTGATTTGACCATTACCCCGGAGGAATACCTGAAATGGTACCGGGGTTCCGCCAAAGCCATCGTCGCCACAAGCCGGGACGGGCGCAAAGTCAGTTTCCCGGCCGACAGCCTGCGCCCCTATGTCACTCACGGTGGCATTAAGGGGACCTTTGCGATTTACTTCGACGACAACAACAAGCTGCTGGGAGTGGAAAAGCTGGTATAATCGCCCCGATTTTATCGCGGTATGAGCCTTGTTTGATCCATGTTCTATAAAGTAGCAAGACAAATCCTGTTTTCCCTTCCCACTGAAACGTCCCATAACCTGGCTTTGAAATCCATTGATATGGGTTACCGCCTGGGGCTGACCCGTTGTTTTCTGCCCAAGCTGGAAGCGCCGGTTGAACTGTTGGGGCTGCATTTCAAGAACCCGGTGGGTCTGGCTGCCGGTTTGGATAAGAACGGCGATCACATTGATGCGCTGGGCTCCCTGGGGTTTGGCTTTATTGAAATTGGTACCGTGACCCCTCGACCCCAGCCGGGCAATCCCAAGCCCCGGCTGTTCCGCTTACCTGCGAAGCTGGCGATCATCAATCGCATGGGGTTCAACAATAAAGGTGTGGATCATCTGGTGGAGCAGGTTAAGCGCGCCCGCTATGACGGGGTGCTCGGAATCAATATCGGCAAGAATTTCGATACGCCGGTGGAGAAAGCGCTGGATGATTATCTGATTTGCCTGGACAAGGTATACAAACACGCTGACTATGTGGTGATAAATATTTCCTCTCCCAATACGCAAGGGCTGCGTTCCCTGCAATATGGTGAGAGCTTGGATGGTTTGCTGCAGGGGATGAAAGAGGCCCAGTTGCGCCTGGCGGAGCAGCATGGCAAATACGTGCCTGTGTTGGTGAAGATCGCGCCGGATCTGGAACCTGAGGAAGTGCTGCAGATTGCCGGGCAATTCAAGAAGCACCAAGTGGATGGGGTGATTGCCACCAATACCACGTTGTCCCGGGAGGGGGTTGAGCATTTGCCTCATGGGAAGGAACAGGGTGGTCTCAGTGGTGCGCCGGTATTTGAAAAATCCACTGAGGTGTTAAAACAACTCTGTGCCGCACTGGATGGCGACATGCCGGTGATTGGTGTGGGTGGTATCGTCAGCGGTCAACAGGCGGCGGACAAAAAGCGGGTAGGGGCCAGTCTGGTGCAGATATACAGTGGATTTATTTATGAAGGCCCCAACCTGATTGCGCAGTGTGTGCGGGCCTGGAAGTAATGGACAAACTGAAATGAACGAGGCCCCGAAAGGGGGCCTCAGGGCGGCAGCCTTGGCTGCCAGAGTGCGGGAGGCACTCTCTTAAAGAACTGTTTGAATAGGTTTGGTTTGTAAAACCCCGAAGAAGTAAGGTCAGAGATTCGCTATTTTATGAATGCCGGATACACCTGTGTATCCTTCCCATTGGTCAGTGCGTCCTTCTCGCCAACCGCTGAGCCATGTTTGTCGTGATACAATTTCTGTGAAGGGGCAAGCGTCTTTTGATTTTCCACTGACACCTGCGTTGTAACCTCGAACAAAGGCTCTGCTGGCTTTATCGCGTTTTTGTCTCTTCATAAATGATCGACCTCTATTTCCGTTTGCGATTCTGAGAGATGAGAATAATGACTAAAGCGTAAGGTTTTACTCCTGATTTTTAGATGGTTATTCTTGCGGGTTTTATTGAGCTTTTCCTAAGCCCGGACCTACATTAGTACCGAACTTTGACAATGATGTCGACAAAAAAATTGTCATAAAAAAGACACGAACGATTGATTTGAGTAATTGATAAATTAGGCCTCGGTTTTCGGATTTTAGCGAATTCATAGGCTTACACGTGGTGTTTAATCCAAATGAGTACATTTGACTGGAAATCGTCGCGGCTGGTTGTGAGCTGCGCCGGAGGTTTGGAATCCTATTTATTGCATGAAATTCAGGCAATTGCTGGCTCCGAATATGAATTGGTAAGGGGGGCAGTAGAAGGCCCTGCAACCCTTAAAAATGTGTATGAAATCTGTTTGCGGTCGCGCATTGCTTCCCGAGTAATGCTACCGATTATCGAGTTTCCTTATAAAAATGAGGATGACCTGTATCATCGTTTGCGGCAGATTCACTGGCGGGCCCATTTCTCGCTTGAAAACAGTGTTGCTATCTCCACTTCAAAGGAAGCGTCCGTCAACGTCAACACGCAGTTCCTGACCTATCGCACCAAAGACGCGATCATGGATTATTTTCGTCATTTCAAAGGTGATCGCCCGAACGTGGACACACGCAATCCGGATATGCGCATTCATGTTCATTTTGGCCGCGAACTTGTGCAGGTGGCTTTGGATTTATCCGGTGACCCCTTGCATAAGCGCGGTTATCGCGTTGCGCAAAATGAAGCGCCGTTGAAAGAAACCCTGGCCGCTGCTTTATTGATGAGTGCCGGTTGGCCCAACGAAAAATATCCGCGCCTGGTAGACCCCATGTGTGGCTCGGGCACGTTGTTGATTGAAGCCGCCATGATGCAGTCGGGCATGGTACCCGGCTTGTTACGTAAACGTTTTGGATTTGAACGTTGGGCCTATCACGACGAAGCCCTGTGGCAGGAATCTGTGAATCAGGTTGCACAGGAAGACAAGTCGGAAGACTTTGCATTCCAGATAAAAGGTTTCGATTCGGATAACGCTTCTATTCAGGCAGCCTTGAGAAATATTGCGGCCGCTGGGCTTGAAGGCTGCATTCATGTAGAGCGGCGGGAGCTGGCACAGTTTGCGTTACACCAGGGTCCCACTGAACCTCTTGGTGTGGTGGTGTGTAATCCTCCTTACGGGGAACGTTTGGATAAGGATGCCGATCTGATTTTTTTATACCGTGCTATCGCCCGGCGCTTTCAGGAAAACTGCGAGCATTGGCGTGCTGCCATTATCACCAATAACGTTGAATTTGCCGATGCCCTGCAATTGGAAAATCCGGAAACTGCACGCGTTTACAACGGCCCTATAAGATGTGTGATTCGCAGCGGCGATGTGGTCAAGCGAGCGGCTTTCCAGTGTGTTCCTGTCAAGCCGGAATTGCAGCACGATAGCATTGAGAGTGCCCCCGCCAAGGATTTGTTAAACCGCGTCAAGAAGAACATGAAAGGCCTGCAAAAATGGATTGAGCGGGAACAGGTGCTGGCGTATCGAATCTACGATGCGGATATCCCGGAATACAATCTGGCCATCGATTGGTATAACGGCCATCTACATGTGCAGGAATATGCGCCGCCGAAGAGCGTCAGTCCGGAAAAAGCAGAGCAGCGTCTGCAGGATGCATTGGCCGGACTGAAACTGTTTTTCGCTATCCCTCAAGGCCGTATCCATGTGAAAAGCCGTCAGCGGCAGAAGGGCAAGCAACAATACCAGAAGCTGAATGAAACCAAACGAATGATGCCGTTGGATGAAGCCGGCGCGCTGTTGCTGGTGAACCTGGACGATTACCTGGACACCGGGTTGTTCCTGGACCACCGGCCCACCCGGGTGCGGATGCAACAGCTGTCCAAAGGCACCCGCTTCCTGAATCTGTTCTGCTATACCGCAGCGGCGACGGTTCACGCGGCCATTGGGGGGGCAAAGCGTACCACCTCGGTGGATATGTCCGGCACCTATCTTAATTGGGCCCGCAACAACCTGTATTTGAACGGCTGCAGTGAAAGCCATCATCAGTTGGAGCGCAGTGATTGTATGGCCTGGCTGAAGCAGTGCCGGGAACAATACGATTTGATCTTTGTGGACCCACCGACCTTTTCCAACTCCAAGCGTATGAAGGGTTTCTTCGACGTACAGCAGTCCCAGGTGGAGTTGCTCGATCTTGCCATGAAGCGATTGGAGCCCGGTGGTCTGTTGATTTTCTCCAATAATTACAATCGGTTCGAGTTGGAACAGGAGTTAACGGAACGCTATGCTGTGACCGATATCACCCAGCAAAGTCTGCCACCGGATTTTGCCCGCGGTAAGCCGATACACCGCTGCTGGGAGTTCCGTCACAAATAGTATCTGGGCCACTAATCACCTGAATTGTTTGCTAATCTTTAGGGAGGACTAGAATTCAGGTGGCGCAATGGGTAAAGAATCTATAGATCTGCAGCCTGCCGGCGATGTGAAAACCATTGAGGAATTCATAGACATTGCGCTGCATGACACCCGGCATCATCTGGAGATGTTGGGTGTCAGTGATCAGGCGTTGTTGGACCCGGAGGGAACCGTTGATCAGCAGGTTGCCATGTTGCGTCTGCTATTCCTGGAAGCGGAACGCTCCAGCCTGCCATTTAACACAACTGACAATTTCTGGCGCGTGTTGCGGGCGAAGCTGCAGCCGATCGTGCTGGCCTACCTCACCCACGAGAAGTTCGTGCAGACGCTGGATATTGAAGCCAGAGAATTGCGCCCTGACACTTTGATGCAGGTGTACAAGGATCGGTTGAGCAATTCGGATCGTTTCCGTTCCTTTTTCTTTGATCTCGATAAACGTCTGAAACAGGAAGCCATGCGGCTGGTGGAATCGGAAGAAAGTATTCCCAGCCCCAAACCCAGGGTTGATCTGACCCAGTCCACGGCAGACATGCAAAAGAACATCATGTCGTCGTTGGAGAAACAGCTGCAGGAGCTGGAAAAAAAATACAATCAACAGGAAAAGGCGCTGCAGGAATCGCAAAATCTGGTTGAACAGCTGAAAGTCATCATTTCAGAACGGGATGATAAAATTTCCGAATTGAAGGCGGAGCGCGCGGCCCTGGAGGAACAGAATATCCAGTTGCGGTTGGCCAAGGATGCCAATGATCGGACTGGTAATTATGAGGGGGAGCCGGATGTGCTCATCCTGACCGGGGATGAGTCCCTGGGTGATGTGGTGCTGGATACGGACCAGCAACAGTTGTTGCTGAAAATAGAGGGGCTGGAACGGGAGCTAGCCTCCACTTCCGACGCCGCGTACAGCGCGTTCATGTCGAATTCTGATCTGGGTATCATCATTCTCTTTATGCTGACCAGCTTCAAGTGTCGCTCCCATGAGCAACTGGCAGGTGAACTGATCAAGTCCGTCAAGACCTTTGGCTTGAACTCGGTGGTAGGGTTGAAGAAGGGAGAGGGTTATGTTTTCTATCCGGAGACCCCCGGTAATGAGAAGCTGGTTGCCCAACTGAAAAACCGTATTCCTGCCGGCAAGATGGTGGAATCGCCCCATCTGATGTTGTTCGAACAGAATTGCTGCATCCTGATAGAGAACCCTCCCCGTGAGGAGGAGGAACGCTATGCCCGTTTGCAGGACAACCTAGGGTCTTTGATGCGGGGGGTGCAGGCCCGCTACGAGGCGATTTTGGTGGAAACATCAGTGCAGAAGCAAAAAGCCCAGGTGGATGCGCTCATTGTCCGCAGTCATGAGGTGTTCCAGACGTTCGAGCGTAACCTGGACAAGCAGAAAGATAAAATGAGTCGGGTGGTTAACATGCTCGGCCAGGAAATGCGGAAAAACCTGGGAATTACGCCGGGTGATCAGAAGAGTATTCGGTTGAACATGGACCTGAAAAAACTGGAAGACTCAGTAGGTAAATTGTTTGTGCAGAACGAATTGGTGGACCCGGCGTTCAAAAAGAATATTTCCAGGGTGGCAGAGAACCTTTCGAAGAAAAACAAGCCCGCATCATGACGCTACAAATCACAGCATGGGGGGAGCTTTATTGCCGTGTTTTTCCTCATACAAGGTCAGGTAGCGTTCTTCCAGGTCATGAAAATTGGTTTGCAGGGCAATGAGTTCCTGTTGCTGGCTTTCCAGCTTCAGTTTTAAACCTGCCACCAAAGGTTCATCGCTTTCCGATGTTGCTTCCAAAGTTTTACGCAGTTCTTCATTTTCAAGCATCAGTTGTTTGTTCTGGTTGTTCAACATGTGGATTTTTTCCACCATGGCAGCGCTTTCTTCAATGAACTTCTCTATTACCTCGTTGGCTTTTTCGTTGCCGATAGGCTCGGAAGGCTCAAATTGTATTTCCTGCTTGATGGAGTCAAGACACTCGCTGCCTTGTTGAATGACAGTGTCCAGGCTGTCCACAGTTTCTTCCAGCGTCTCCCGTTCCTGCTGGTTTTCCAGAGTCTGCAGTTGCAGCTTGAGGGCTTTAATGGTGGCGCTTTGCTGATTGATGATGTTGTTGAGAATTGCGATGTTCTGGCTCTGGGCAAAGTTATCGGGTGTTTCGATAATGACCTGAGGTTCTTCAGCATCTTCGCTCACTTGCGCGGATCCCGGTTCCGTTTCATGGAAGGCCTCATGAATCAGGTAGACCAGTTCTCTTAAAGCTTCGCTGTTGGGGAAATTCTCGCAAATGCCCAGCAATGCTTTGTGCAGTTTCAGTTCCAGCTCATTGCGGGAGAGGTCATCATCTGCGGCGCTGTCCAGGCAGCTGACCAGGGGTTTCAGATTGTCGACCTGTTTCTGCAGGTCTTGTTTTTCCTCTTCCAGGGCAGCGAGGGATTGGTCTTTGGCTGCTAATTCTTCGTTATGTGTGTCGGTGAGTGTTTTGGTGGCGTGATCCACCCGGGCTTTACTCAGCTCAAGTACTTTTTCCGCCAGGTTTACATAGTTCTTGATTTTTTCCCGCCATGGTGTGTGCTTGGTTCCCACGTGATCCTGTACCAGGGCCAGCTCGGCCTGCAGCACCATAAAACGCAGGGAGACCGCCATATCCTCTGCACTCAGATCCGGGCGCAATGCCACCGTATCCTTGGCGCAATGGGCAGTGGTGTCGTCCAGTTCAATCTGTAGATATCCAGTCAGATTCTCGCCACTGATTTCATCCTTCACGGTGGTGAGGATGTCTTTCAGTTGGCCGATGGTTTGTTTCTGGCGGCGGATGATCAGGAGCAGTATCACGATCGCCACGATGGCCGCAAAGGCTGCCTGGATTACTATGAGCAGTTCGGTTGACATTGCCTAACCTATTTGGATTTTCCTGCAATTCAGTATGGCTCATGATTCCTTGCCTTGCACATTTGGTGGGCTCTTAAGGTGTTGAATTCTCGCCGTAATTTGAGGCTAAAGCTTTCTGCAATGCGGTCGATAACCTGTTGAATGGGGCTGTTGTGGCTGTCAGTACCCTGTTGATCAACCTGAACTGAGCTCTTTATGCTCGGGAGATGAAGCCATGTATGCCTCTAACCCCCTGTTAAAAAACAATTTCTTTGGGACCGATTATGGTTTCCCAGGACGAAGGCATAGTTTGGGTAATGGTCTTGGTCATGGCATGGGGCGTGCTTTTGGCCATCAATGCGCACCGGGGCAAGTACAGAAATACGCGCAGACTGATAGTGTGCAGATAGAGCGAACCCTGGCGGTTGCCTACGAAAAGCTGCAGGTGATGGTCACACAGAACGTTCCCGGAGTCGACTCGCCTGCTACTACTCCCGCTGACACGGATTTTTCCCCGCAAGCGGTGACTGATCGGGTGCTGGGTTTCATCCAGGATCGTTTGGAATCGGAGCGGGCTAATGGTGCGTCGGAAGAAGAGATCCAGGCGCGGTATCAACAGGCCGTCAAAGGGGTGGAGCAGGGCCTGCGGGAAGCCAAGGATATTATTCAGGCGCAAGGTTTGTTTGCCGGGGAAGTACAGGATAACTTTTATGCCACGGTCACCAAGCTGGCCGACGGCCTGGAAGCACTCGGTGAATCCTTGTTTGGTGTTGAACTGGATGGTTCGGACGATACCACCCCTCCAGAGGTTGCTCCGCCTAACGTTGTCCAGGACCTCAATTATCAGTCCTCTGAGGTGGCATTCCAGCGGGCCCGCAGCTTTGACCTGCAGGTTACTACGCGTGAGGGTGATACCGTTACCCTACGGGTGAGTTCCGGCCAGAGCGGCTATGCCAAGCAGACCAGCCTGCAAACGGATGGTTTGTCTGCGGTGGCACTGGATGCCGGATTCAGCCGCTACGACAACCTGGCTTTTAGTGTGGAAGGGGATCTGGATGAGGGTGAATTGGCAGCGCTTCAGGATCTGTTTGCTCAAGTGAACACTGTGGCGGAGACTTTTTACGGCGGTGACGTTGAACAGGCGTTTGACCAGGCTATGGGCGTGGGAATGGACAGTGAAGAACTGGCGGCCTTTGCCGTGGATCTTCGGCAGTCCGAGACTGTTGCGGTGCGTGATACTTATGTGGCCATCGATAATATGGCAGGTAGTCGCCGCCCCAATACCTTCGCCGATGTGATGCCCCGCTTGGGTGATTTTGCCAAAGGGGTACAGCAGGCCTCGGACAATGTGAAAATGTTAGAGTCGGGCCGTCTGCAAGCCCCTGAATTGTTGCGTGAGTTGATCAGTCGATTTCATGCCGACACCGCTGCTGGTGAAGGCTATGGAGAACAGTTTAAACGCTTTATCGGAGCCTTGGCCTGAGAACCGGTTCAAAAAAACTTCATGCACGGGTGTCTGATCCCGTATAAGCTGTTTATTCTGAACTGCTTTTTATGGATTTGATGGATCGGGGAGTCGTGCCAATGCATTGGTGCCGTCTGCTGTGGCTTGGGTTTTTGCTGTGTCTTCTGTCGGTTAAGGGAATGGCTGCGGTTTCCGTGCCTGAACCGCTGCAATCCTGGCAGGAATGGGCGCTGAAAAATCATCCTGATGTTTATTGTCCTCTTTCTCTACATTCATCTTCCCTTCAAGAGCATTCCTCTGTAACGCTCAGTCAGCGCCAGTGCCAGTGGCCCGGCACACTGCATCTGAAGGTCACAGCACAAGGCCTCCACTTTGAGCAGCATTGGCAACTGTTTATGGAAGGGCCTGTGCCGCTTCCCGGAGGGGATGGTTACTGGCCGGAATCCCTGTTGGTGAACTCGGTGAGCGGCTTGGTGCTGGACTGGAATGGTAAGCCCGCTGTGCAGCTGAAGCCAGGTGCATACCAGATTGCCGGGGTGATTCCCTGGAGCCGAATACCTGAATCCCTGCCGCTACCCGAGGGCATTGCGTTGTTGCAACTGCAGGTAAACGGGGAGGATGTGGTACGACCTCATCTGGATTCTGATGGCCACCTCTGGTTTACCCACCGTGAAGCCAAACCGGAGCCTGAGCAGGAAACCGAAGATAAACTCACAGTTCGTGTGTATCGTCATCTGGTGGACGACATACCCTTTGTCATTGAAACCCGGGTGGATTTGGAAGTGGCCGGAAAAGCCCGTGAAGTGGTGTTGGGAAAAATCCTGTTCGATCGCTTCACACCTCGCCATATGACCAGCCCACTGCCGACACGAGTGGACCAGGATGGGCGTTTGCGTATCCAGCTGCGACCAGGTCAATGGCAGGTGAATTTGCTTGCCCAGCATAACGGACCGGTTGAAAAAATCTTTTTCGAAACCAGCGACACCGGATTCTGGCCGGAAGAGGAAGTCTGGGTGTTTGAGGCGCGTCCGGAGTTAAGGCAGGTGCGGGTGGAGGGTGCAGACGGACTGGACCCTTCCCAGACCGCATTGCCGGATAGCTGGAAAAACTGGCCTGCCTACCACCTGCGACAGGGTCAGGCGATGACGCTGGTGGAGTTGCGGCGGGGCGATCCGCAGCCGTCTCCCAACCAGCTTTCGGTGAGCCGGGATCTGTGGCTGGATTTCAACGGTGATGGCTTTACGGCGCGGGATCAGGTTCAGGGCACCATGAACCGGGGTTGGCGCCTGCAGGTGGACCCCCGTCAGCAGCTGGGTAGCCTGACCCTCAATGGCGAACCCCAGGTGATAACCCTGAGCGACGACAAGCAAGGGGTGGAAGTGCGGGAGCGACGCTTGTTTGCCACTGCCCTGAGCCGGGTGCTGTTGAAACCGGGCACTCATAAACAGCGCATGCCCGCTGTCGGCTGGGAGCATGACGTGGACCGGTTATCGGCGACACTGCATTTGCCTCCCGGCTGGCGGGTATTAATGGCTGCGGGAATGGAGCGTTCCTCCAATACCTGGGTGGACAGCTGGAACGTGTGGGATGTGTTTATCGTGCTGATCACGGTGGCGGCGATGCTTCGATTACGGGGTGTGTTGGCAGCGGGGATTACTGGTGTGTCCCTGTTGCTGATCTATCCGGAGGCCACCGAATTTCTGTACCTGCTGTTAAACGTCATTGCGGTTCTGGCGCTGTTATTTGTGTTGCCCACAGGCCGTTTGAAAAAACTGTTGACCTGGTATGGTACGGGCAGTGCGTTGCTTCTGCTGCTTTGGTTATTGGGCTTTATGGTGGAGCAGGCGCGTTTTGGTCTTTACCCGCAACTGGAGCAGCCCTGGAATCGCATGGGCTCCCAAGGTGTGATGGACGATGGCTATGGACAGGCAGCGGAAATGCCGAGGGCGGTGATGCCAAAAGCGGCTATGCCGGACAGCGTCGTCAGCATGACAGAATCCTCCGCTCCGCAAAAATATTACGCCGCAGAACCCAGGCTGGAACAGCGGGACCCGAACCTTGCTGCGCAGACCGGACCGGGGCAGCCGAACTGGGAATGGGAGCGTTCCTTCCTGCAGTGGTCCGGTCCGGTGACGGCGGGCGAAACCATCACGCTGTGGTTGCTGGAACCGCTGGAAAACCGTATTCTCTGTTGGCTGCGCGTATTGCTGTCCATTGCCGTACTGGCCGTATTGTTTGGTTTATCCAAGGGTGGCGGTATGTGGCAATGGTCGTTATTGAAAGCCTCCCTGTCGCCAGTGCCGAGCGCATCCAGTGCCGCAATAATCGGGGCAGCCCTGATATTGCCCCTGCTGTTGCTACCGGTACAGGGAGCTCATGCTGCGTTCCCGGATAAAAACCTTCTGGACGAGCTGGCGCAGCAGCAATTGAAACAGCAGGATTGCACCCCTGCATGCCTTTCCATAGTGAAAGCCAACATTATTACCGAGGCGGGCCGTGTTACCGTCACGATGACGTTGAATGCCCTGCAGGCGGTATACTGGCCGCTACCGGATAGCCAGAAACAGTGGCACATCGACAGTGTGCTGTTGGATGGCGAGCCCCATAGCGCGCGGTCGGATGCCAAGGGCTTCAGCGTATATGTGCCGCCGGGAGAGCATCGCCTCAGCGTGAGTGGCACTTTGGAATCATTGAATGCATTTCAGCTTACATTCGGAGTGCAACCCCATAATCTGCACGTTCAGAGCGATGACTTTGTCGTGCGGGGATTGGACAACGGACGCCTGCTGTCCAACACCATTCATTTCCATCCCATCAACACAGCGCGCCAGGCCGCCGCTGCTGAATCCTCTCAATTAAGTCCGGACCCCATGGCGCCCTTCGTTACGGTAGAACGCATTCTGCGCTTGGAACGCAACTGGTATATGGAAACCCGGGTGCAGCGGGTGGCGCCGCGGGATGGTGGCATTAGCCTGGATATTCCGTTGGTGACGGGGGAATCGGTCACCAGTCGTGAGGTGGATGTGGCAGCGGGTAAGGCGAAGGTGGTGTTGCGGCCTGGTGAGAATCGTCTGGTGTGGTTCTCCTCGCTGGAAAAGACTTCATTGTTGGCTCTTGCCGCTGCCGATAGCGCGCAGTGGGCGGAACGCTGGCAGGTGGAAGTCTCTCCCCTTTGGCATCTGGAATACGAAGGATTGGCTCCGGTGAAAGAGTTGGTGGTGTCCGGTGGCTGGCAGCCTCGCTGGTATCCCTATCCGGGCGAGCGCCTGAGTTTGAATGTGACCCGCCCTTCTGCATTGGAAGGGGCGACCAAAACCATTGATACCATCAGCCAGCAATGGGAACCGGGATTGAGGGAATCGGCCGGCACCGTGCGCTTGCATGTAATCAGTAGTAAAGGCAGTGAGCAGCGTATTGAATTGCCACAATCCGCCCGGGTGAAAGCGGTGACGGTGGACGATGAATTACGGGCCGTCGATGAACTCAATCCCAAGTTGATTATTCCGATTAACCCTGGACAGCACTGGATTGAAGTGTCCTGGCGCCAACCTGTTGGTATCAGTTGGCGTAACCGATCCCCGGTGGTCAACATTGAGGACGCCTATGTTAATCATCTGCTGGAGGTGAATGTTCCCCGTAATCGCTGGGTGCTGTTTGTGGGTGGCCCGGCTATGGGGCCCGCCATTTTGTTCTGGGGAGTGTTGCTGGTGTTGGTGTTGGTCGGGGTGGCTTTGGGCCGCTTCAAAGGGTTGCCCCTGCGCAGTTGGCATTGGATTGTGTTGATGTTGGGGCTGTGTACCGGGTGGGTGCAGTCCATTATTGTGGTGGTGTTGTGGTTCCTGCTGCTTTACCAGCGTCAGCAACCCTGGGTACACAGACTCACCCGTGTGCAATTCAATCTGATGCAGGTATTTATTGTACTGTTCAGCCTGTTCACCTTTGGATTGTTGCTGGCGGCGATTCCCAATGGACTTATCGGGACTCCGGATATGGGCATTACCGGTAATGGCTCCAGTCAGTATGCGCTTAACTGGTTTGTGGATCGGGGCGTTGGCGAGTTGCAGTCGGCTTGGTTTGTGTCGCTGCCGATCTGGGTTTACCGTGTTATGATGCTGGTCTGGTCTTTGTGGCTGGTAGTCTATATTCTGCGTTGGATGAAATGGGCGTGGGCGGCTTTCACTCTGGATGGTCACTGGCGCTCCAAGGTCGTGTTGGAACATCCGGATCAGTCATGATGGAATCTGAGAACAATAATAAAAAAGAAAGTGAAAAAGAAATTGAACAGGAAACCCTGATCTTTTATACCACGGCGGGCTGCCATCTTTGTGACCTTGCCCGCCAGGTATACCAGTCCACCCTCAGCCCGGATTTTTTTGCGGTGGAAGAGGTGGATATTGCTGACCAGGATGAGCTGATCGAACGCTATGGCACCCGCATTCCGGTGCTACGGCGCCTTAAAGATGATACTGAGCTCAACTGGCCTTTTGATCAGCAGGGGTTAATGGATTTTCTGCCGGACTGATTCAGTCCAGGCAAGGCAGTCCAAACAACGTAGTCGCATTCTCGGTTGTTTGCTGGGCCAGGGTTACTGCATCGGTTTTTAGCAGATCTGCAACTTGCTCAGCAATATGGGCAAGGTATTGCGGTTCATTGCGCCGTGACTTGGGTTTGGGGCGTAATGTTCTGGGCAACAGATAAGGGCAGTCAGTTTCCAACAGTAAACGATTGGTGGGAATCAGGTGAATCAGTTCCTGCAGATGCAACCCCCGGCGTTCATCACAGATCCAGCCGGTTATGCCCACATAAAGATCCAGTTCCAGGTAGTTCTCCAGTTCTTTCTCGCTGCCGGTAAAACAGTGAATGACACCACCGCTGATCTGAGATCGATATTGTCTTAGCAGCTGCAACTGTTGCTCGTGGGCATCCCGTTCGTGCAGAAACAGCGGCAGGCCGGTTTCCGCAGCCAGTTTCAGTTGTTGTTCAAAAGCTAACAGCTGCTGTTCCGGTGGTGAGAAATTGCGGTTGAAGTCCAGGCCGGTTTCGCCAACGGCCACCACCAGGGGATGTTCCAACAGGGTTTTCAGATCCGCGTAGTGGCTCTCTGTCCATTCCTTGGCATGGTGGGGGTGGACTCCGGCAGTACACCATAACCCCGGGCTTTGGTGGTGGCACAGTTCGATTGCCTGCCGGGATTCAGCCAGGTTGGTGCCGGTCACGATGAGTTTGTTGACGCCCGCTTCCCGTGACCGTGCCAAAACGTCCGTCAGATCAGAGGCAAAGGCGCGATCAGTCAGATTGACGCCGATATCAACCAGTTTCATATTCATGAATTCAAAATAGTCGGAGGAGGTTTCCTGAGTAAGCTTGATTGTCGATTTCTACTTATTCCAACAGCTTATTCCAGCAGAGATTTCATAACGTCTGCAGCCCACAGCAGCGATTCCAGATAGATCTCTTCAAACAGGTCCTCCTGGATTCCCAGGGCATCGAGTTCCTGCCAGTCAATCTCTTGCCAGTTGCCGCGCTCGTGGGCGATCACATTGCGCAACAGTCTACCGGTTTCACCTTCAAAATGTAACAGCGCGTCGTTCAGGGCATCATCAAAGGGCAGGGACTGCAGTAGCTCTTCCTTGGAACGATCAAAATAGGCATCAATAAAGGAAAACATGCCGACGGTGAAGAACGTGTCCGGGTTGTCTTTGCCGACCGCTTTGGCCAGCAGCTCCATCATCCTGGCCCGGCTCAGGGTGAGGCAGATCAGTTCGCTGGGTTTGTCCGACATGCGCGACAGGGCGATCAGGCTCGACCATTGCTTCAGGGTGTTCATTCCCAGTAACACCACTGCCCGGCGAATACTGTCAATTTTATTCATGGTGGCATATTTGGCGGTGTTGCAAATGCGCAGTATCTTGGTGCTCAGAGCAATATCACTGGTGATGATGTCTTCCAGCTTGGTGACCGAGGCTTCCGGATTTTGCAGTTCAGCCAACAGTCGCATGACCACGATCTTGTTGGTGGGCATGGGAGCCCCATGGACATTCTGGGGGCGGGAGAGGAAAAAGCCCTGAAAATACTCGAACCCCAAATCCTTACAGCGTTCCTGCATCTCATAATCTTCCACTTTCTCTGCCAGCAGCTTCACCTTGTAGGGCGCGAGCTGAGCCACCAGCTCTTCCAGTGCTTCGTTCTGGTGTGCCAACACATCGATCTTTATGATATGGGCCACCTTCAGCAGTGGCTCCCATTTGGCATCGAATTCGAAATCGTCCAGGGCAATGGTGAATCCTGCCTCCTTCAGTGCCATCACGCCGTTTACCACCTCTGCGTCCGGCTCCACGTCTTCCAGTACTTCCACCGTGACATGGCGGGCGTCAAAGGGTGGCGGTGAGACCAGCCACTTACGGGTAAAGTTGATAAAGGCGGTACGGTTGTCACAGACCTTGTCGATTCCGATCTCGGTAAAGGCGTTGATGACCAGTTGTGACGTGGCCTCATCACCGTCCCAGACCCAGTCGGAAGGGTGTGGTGGACGAAACAACAGCTCGTAGGCAAAGAGATTTAGGTCACGGTCATATATGGGTTGCCGTGCAAGCAGGATGGGATTCGAATCCATTCTTAGTCCGGTAGATGCGTTAAACCTGAAGCTAAGTTTAGACGAGGTAAAAGACAGTTGAGTGGAATTTGCACTTTATATCCAATCGTCATAATGAGCAGGTTTAAACCGTGGTCTACACTGATAAGGCGACTTTGCGAATTACCACAGGAAGAATCATGGCAGGCATACTGGATACCGTTGACCAACGTACCCAACTGGTGGGGGAAAACCGCCTGGAACTGTTACTGTTCAGATTGCAGCGGGGCAGCCTGTTTGCGCTCAATGTGTTCAAGATCCAGGAAGTGCAGACCATGCCCAAGCTGACTTCCATGCCCCACAGCCACCCGCACATTGTTGGCGTAACCCATGCCCGTGGGCGCACCATTCCGGTTATCGACCTGGGAGCGGCCATTGGTCTTGGGCCCCTGGAAGATCGAACCAACTGCAACATTATCATTTCCGAATACAACATGACGATCCAGGCGTTTCTGGTCAAGTCAGTGGACCGCATCGTCAATATGAACTGGGAAGAGATTATGCCGCCGCCGAAAGGCGCCGGCCGTTCCCATTATCTGACGGCCATCACCAAGCTGGACGGCAATCTGGTGGAAGTGATCGACGTGGAGAAAGTGTTGCAGGAAGTGTCGCCTTATAACACCAGAGTCAATCCGGAATTGCTGGATCAGGAGTTAGTTAATCAGGCTCAGGGGGTGGAGATTCTCGCGGTAGATGATTCCTCAGTCGGATTGTCTCAGGTGAAGGAAACGGTACAGCAATTGGGTGTGAAGCTGATTTGTGCCAGCGATGGCGCCATGGCGCTGAGGATGCTAAAAAAGTGGGCTGATGAAGGCATTAACGTCCATAAGAAATTAGCCATGGTGATTACGGACGCTGAAATGCCGGAGATGGATGGCTATCGGTTGACCCGGGAAATTCGGGATGATCCCCGTTTGAAAGATTTGTTTGTGGTTCTGCACACCTCTTTGAGTGGCAGTTTCAATAAAGCCATGGTTGATAAAGTGGGATGCAACGGATTTTTATCCAAGTTTGAACCGGATAAGTTGGCAATAACCGTTCAGGAGCGCCTGAAAGATTATCTGCAAGAGTACCCTCAGTGATTCTTTTCCCTGTGATCATGGCATCGCATCTTATTTAGTACGTTAGCCTCTCACAAAAACTTGATCTGAGTCATTTTGTGCCTTCCTTGGGGTTTATGGGATTGGCACTTGTTGACTCAGATCATGATTCCTTCCCAGCCAAACCCTAGACTAGCCCTCATTCAAGTTTATAGCTTCTTGTTTTAATGTGAAAAGTTGAGGAATGACATGGCTGCTAAATTAAAAGCTTCAGTATCTGTTCTGGCGTTGGGTGTGGCGTTGGCTTCTGGCTCTGCAATGGCGTATCAGCAGGGTGATATGGTTCTGCGCGCTGGTGCAGCGATGGTTGATCCGGATGCGAGTAGTTCGCCTTTGGCCATCAATGGGGTGGAAGTTGCCGGGACATCTGTTGATGTTGACGACAATACGCAACTGGGTATTACATTTACCTACATGTTGAACGATAACTTTGGTGTTGGCGTGCTCGCTGCTACGCCTTTCTCTCACACCGTAACAGCGAAAGGCTTGGGGCCTGACTTCAAGGCTATTGATCTGAAGCACTTGCCTCCTACTGTGAGTCTCCAGTATTTCCCCATGGCGTCCGGTTCCAAGTTTCAGCCATATGTTGGGGCAGGGTTAAACTATACCTTGTTCTTCGATGAGGAACTGACTTCTGCTTTTGAGGCCAATGTCGACAGCGGCAGTGTCAAGTTGGATGATTCATTTGGCTTGGCTTTTGAGTTAGGCTGTGATTTTGAGATATCCGATAACTTGGTATTGAATGCTGCTATCTGGAGCATTGACATTGATACCACGGCGACTATCAAGTTGGATTCCGGTCCAAAGGTTACCACTGACGTTGATATCGACCCCTTGGTTTACATGCTTGGTGTTGGTTACAAATTCTAAGCCGATTTCTTTACGCTCTACCTCTTTACTCTCTAGGTTTAGCCCCGCTTTACGTGGGGCTTTTTTCGTTCACAATAGGCATCTATGAGTAAAGAGTCGATTCGTTGTTTTTTAGGCGTGCCCTTGGAGCCCGAAGTGAATGATGCTTTGGACCTGATCGTGGCTGACCTGAACTTACTACCGGCGGCCCGTCGCGTGCGATGGGTGGATGCGGCCAACCGTCATCTGACGTTGGCGTTTCTGGGTGATCAATCCTTGGCGGCGGTGTTTGATTTGCAAGCTGCTTTGCAGGCTGTTTGTTCTTCCAATAAAGCGTTCCCACTACGTTCCCAACGTGTCAGCGGTTTCCCTGATGCTAAATCCTCTATCGTGGCTTTGGAGTTGGAAGCGGCAGACCCTCTGCTGAAATTGGTGGCGGATATTCGGTCCGTATTAACCGGGCACGGTTTTCCGGGAGAGGTGCGGCGTTATCGCCCACACGTTACCCTTGGACGCATGCGGCGTGGACAGAGTTGGAAGCAGCCACCGCAATCCTGTGAGTTGCGATTATCTATAACATCTGTGGTGTTGTATCAAAGTCGTTTAAGCACTGCAGGCGCCCGCTACACGCCGCTCTGGTCATTGCCGTTATAGTCCCGGTTGCGCGGCCGCCGTGTTTAGTCGGTACTAGACGTCTAATCCACCCAACCATTGATTGAGCCATTGGCCAATCTGCCGAATCTCCGTCACACATACCTCATGTCCCATAGGGTAGTGGCTCCAGTCCACTTGGTAGCCGTTTTCCTGTAGCCATTCGAAGGCCGTACGGGCTGCGTTCTCTGTCACCATATCGTCAAAATCACCGTGGGCGATATGGATTTCCGTATTCTGATTTATTGAACGAGACTCAGCATCCAGTGTTTCCGGATTGGGTAGGTAAGTGGATAGCGCGATCAACCCTGCCAATTTATGGGAAAATTGCAGGGCCGTGTGATAGGCCACCGCGCCACCTTGGGAAAATCCGATCAACACAATGCGTTGGGCTGGAATTCCCTGTTCCATTTGCTCCAGAATCAGCTTGTTGATGGCT
This sequence comes from Pseudomonadales bacterium, assembly GCA_002708905.1. Taxonomy (GTDB): domain Bacteria; phylum Pseudomonadota; class Gammaproteobacteria; order Pseudomonadales; family Ketobacteraceae; genus Ketobacter. Next base: position 122,155 of record PAPM01000035.1, read on the forward strand.
CCCCGCGCTTGCTGGATGTGATCGAGATTAATCTGTCGAATTTCGGTGAGCGCCAGGATGTCATACCAGGCAGGCATGATGTAGCCGGCGTTGCAGGTAACCGGAATCTCAGGAGCATGGGGGAAAACAAAGCGAACGGACAATTTTTCGTTTAGCTTTAGATGAGGCACCACCGGCACAAAATCATGGCCGCTGGCCCCCAGTCCATGCAGCCAGATCACACAGGAATCAGCGCTGGTTTCAGGCTCGATAATTTCGCAACGCAGTGGCGCATCAAACACGGATTACAATCCCTGGGCTTTGAACTTGCGCTTGTAGGCTTCTTTTTCATCCAGGCTGATCTGGCGGGCTTCCTCTTCCAGCATCACGGGAATGCCGTCCCGCACCGGATAGGCCAGGTTGCTGGCCAGGCAGATCAACTCGTCTTTCTCATTATCGTATTCCAGTTTGGCCTTGGTGACCGGGCAAACCAGTATTTCCAGCAGTTTGGTGTCAAACATTAGGGCCTCACTCGTATTCGGTTTTGTCTTTGTATTCGCACAGGTCTTCGATGATACAGGCACCGCAACGGGGTTTGCGAGCGGTGCAGACGTATCGGCCATGCAATATCAGCCAGTGATGGGCATCCAGCAGGAATTCCTTGGGCACATTGCGCATCAATTTCTTTTCCACTTCCAGTACGGTTTTACCCGGTGCAATCTTGGTGCGATTGGACACCCTGAAAATATGGGTGTCCACCGCCATGGCGGGTTGGCCGAAGGCGGTGTTCAACACCACGTTGGCGGTTTTGCGGCCCACTCCGGGCAGTGCCTCCAATGCTTTGCGATCACTGGGCACTTCACTGCCGTATTCGTCCATCAAAATTTTACAGGTTTTGATGACGTTTTCCGCCTTGCTGTTAAACAGCCCGATGGTTTTGATATAGGGGGTGAGCCCTTTAACGCCTAGCTTATAGATGGCTTCGGGGGTGTTGGCCACCGAATAGAGCTTGGCGGTGGCCTTGTTCACGCTCACGTCCGTAGCCTGAGCGGACAAAATCACCGAGATCAGCAGCTCAAAGGTACTGGAGTATTCCAGTTCCGTGGTGGGGTTCGGATTTTGATCCCGCAGCCGGGAGAATATTTCGTAGCGTTTTGCTTTATTCATGCCAGGTCATTCATACCAAGGCTAACTTAGCCCGATTTAATCTGCTCAGGCAATGTTGCCAGTGGTTCTTACCCGCTTGCTGCCCACCGTTGATTTGTCTTTCTTGGCTTTGGCGGCTGCTTCCATGCGGGCATCAATGATGTTTTTCAGTGCCAGTAACACACCCAGAACCATAAAGGCACCAGGAGGCAGAACAGCAATCAGGAAACCCCGGTAGTCGGAGATTAGTTCGATCTTCCAGTGCAGGGCGATGTCTCCGAACAACAGGTGCATATTGGCAAAAAGATGCCCCGTGCCGATCAGTTCGCGGATGGCGCCCAGCAGTACCAACACCAGACTGAACCCGGATCCCATCATCAAGCCATCCCACATCGCTGCGGGGACACTGTGCTTGCTGGCGAAGGCGTCGGCTCGGCCTAACACAATACAGTTGGTAACGATCAAGGGAATAAAAATGCCCAGAATCAGATACAACTCGTAGGTGAACGCATTCATCAGGAATTCAATGCAGGTGGTAAAGGCTGCAATGATCATAACGAAAGTAGGCAGACGAATGGCTTCGGTGGTGGCGTTGCGAATCAGGGACACGGCGAGATTGGACAGGGTCAACACACAGGTCGTGGCCAGCCCCAACGCCAGTGCATTGACCACGCTGCCGGACACCGCCAACAAAGGGCACAAGCCCAGTACCTGCACCAGGGCCGGGTTGTTTTTCCACAGCCCGTCGACGGTGATTTTCTTGAATTCTTCCGCTGACATCTTAGTGTACCTCTGTCTTGGAGTCTGCTTGCTGCACAGCCGCAACGTCCGCTTTGGACGGGGAGCCGTGTAACAATTCACTTTGGTGCTGCTGGAAATAGAGCAGGGCCTTATGTACTGCATCGACCACTGCGCGGGGGGTTATAGTGGCCCCGGTAAAGGCATCAAATTCCCCGCCGTCTTTCTTCACCCGCCAACCTTTTTCATTCAGGTTGGCTAGTGATTTGCCGTTAAAGGATTTAATCCAGTCGGACTTCTGGATATCAATGGCGTCACCCAGGCCAGGGGTTTCAAAATGCGGGGGAATGACGCGCACCCCGGTAATCTCGCCTTTTTCGGTGATACCCACCATCAGATTGATAGATCCGCCGTAGCCTTCCGGCGCGACTACCTGGAAAATTATGCCAGTGGGATGGTTCTTTAATTTTGCCACGTAGGCCTGGCGTTCCTCTGCCGTACCCAGCAGCTGGCTTGCCGGCAGCTTGACCACGCTGGATAGTAGGTCGTTGTCCAGTCGTTCCCTGGGCATCACCTCCAACAAACTGCGTTTCATGGCATTCTGCTTTTCTTCTGCAATCTTGTCTTTGGTCAGGTTGGCCGTAGCCACCACCAGTCCGGTGGTGATGATGGCAAAGAGGCCCAGGATAATACTGTTACGGGTAACGGATTGACCGATCATGTACTGCTCCTCAATCCGATTTGGCCAGCCCTTTATTGGGCTTGCGGTGACCGTAGGTACGTGGCTGGGTGTAGTAGTCCAGGGTAGGGGCTGCCAGGTTCATTAACAGAACGCTGAAGGCAACCGCATCGGGATAACCACCCCAGGTGCGGATCACATAGGTGAGCACACCGATCAGAAATCCATAAATGATTTTGCCACGATTACTGGTCGCGGCGGTGACCGGGTCGGTGGCAATAAAGAATGCGCCCAACATGGTGCCGCCACTGAGCAGATGATGCAGGATGCTGGGGTAATTGTCGGCGTCTACCGCGGTGTTGAAAAAGCCTGACAGCAGGAATAGTGCCAGCAACATTCCCACCGGAATATGCCAGGTGATGATTTTGCGCCACAGCAGATAAACACCGCCTAACAGAAACGCCACGTTGACCCATTCCCAACCGAAACCTGCGAAGACACCGTGCAGAATGGCATTGGAATCCAGCATTTCCGGTTGGCCGGCGTAGGTCTTGAAAGCATCCAAAGGTGTTGCACCGCTGAGGGCATCCGGATTCGCCCCCAGTAAAATGATGTTCAGGGTATCTGTGATTGCTGGCACGGTGACCGAGTTCTCCAGGCCAGCAGCAGGCAGCCAGGTGGTCATTTCCTTCGGGAAAGAGATCAGCAACAGGACATAACCCACCATGGCGGGGTTGAACGGGTTCATACCCAAACCACCGTAGAGGTGCTTGGCAACGATAATGGCGAAAGCGGTTCCGATGAGGGTTAACCACCAAGGGGCTGTTGGAGGGATAGCCAAGGCCAACAGCACTGCCGTCACGACGGCACTGTAATCATTCAGGTAAAAGCCGATGGGCTTGTTACGCAGCTTCAATATCAGTGTTTCACAACCGACCGCAATACCTGCGGCCAATGCTACATTGACAAGCGTGCCAAAGCCAAAGAAGTAAGTCAGCATTAATAGGCCGGGAATAGTGGCGTACAACACCTGACGCATAAACGCGCCGGTATTACCCGGTTTGTGAATGTGGGGGGACGTTACACTGAGCAGAGCCATCAGGCGTGCTCCTCTTCAATTTTCTTCAGGGCGTTCTCCGCTGCTTCCAATGCCTGTTCGGCGGCTCTGACATTCGCCTCCAGTACTTCATCTGCACCGGCATCACTGTCTTTGGCTGCCTGCAGGGCTTTGGTGGCTTTTTTCAGCAACACCTGTTGCTTGGCCACTTCCATTTTTGCCGCTTTCACCGGATCAGCGGCGGCGTTTTTCGCCTGGATAGCTTCTTTTTCCTTGGCGCGGGCTTCTTTCATTGCGGCTTTTGATGCATCAGAGCGTGCTTTCAGTTCAGCCACTCGTTGTTTGAGCGCATCGACGTCTGTGCCGCCGTTGGACTCGGCATCCTCTAACGCTTTTTCTGCTTCTTTGTAGGCTGCAAAATCGTCAGCGGAGGCCTTCTTCAGGGCTGCTAGAGGATCTTCCTGCGGCGCAGCAGGTTCATTGCTTTCAGCTTTATCTGCGTTTTTTGCGGCAATAAATGCGTCTTTGGCCGCATCGGCTTTCGCTTTTAATTGATCTACCTTTTTTTGTAGCGCCTCTAAATGTTCGGAGCCGTTCTTCTCGGCAGTGACCAACGCCTTTTGGGCTTCCTTGTAGCGCTTCATGGTGGACGCGGCGGCAGTCTGCAGTTTTGCCAGCTCAGACTCTGCGTCGGAAGCCGTGGGGGCAGCCTTGGCCGTCGGTGCCGCTTTCTTCTGCGCTTGTTTGGCAGCCGCGGCTTTTGCCCGCTCCTGACGTTTGCGCTCTTTTTCCTCTTCCTCCCGGGCCAACCGTGCCTGACGGGCTTCAAACCGCTGGCGGGCGTGATCCGCTTTCGCCTGTTCCTGCTGCTGGGTGCGAATCTCGCCCTTGGCAAAGCGATAGTACTGCACCAGGGGAATATTGCTGGGGCAAACGTAGGAACAGGCGCCGCACTCGATACAGTCCGCCAGATTGAAGTGAGCCGCTTTGTCGAATTCTTTGGTTTTAGCAAACCAGTACAATTGTTGCGGCAACAAATTCACCGGACACACCTGGGCACAGCTGCCGCAGCGAATGCAGGGTTGCTCCGGCACCGGATCGGGAAATTCTTTGGCAGTGGGAACCAATAGGCAGTTGGTGGTTTTCACCACCGGGACGGCCATATTGTGGACCGCGAAACCCATCATGGGGCCACCCATAATCAAGCGATGGAGGTCCGTGGCTTTCACCCCGGCCTGTTGTAATAACCAGCCCACTGGGGTGCCCACCAAGACTTCGTAATTGCCTTTTTCGGCAACACAATCACCGGTCAATGTGGTGATGCGGGAAATCAGTGGCTCCCCATTAATAATGGCGCGCTTGATGGCGTAGGCAGTGCCGGTGTTGTGGCACACCACACCCACATCGGCAGGAATACCACCACTGCGAACCTCTTTGCCCGTTAACAGTCGAATGAGCTGTTTTTCTCCACCGGAAGGGTATTTGGTGGGCACTACCACTACGTCGATGTTGGTATCGGCAGTGGCTTTTTCCATGGCGGCAACAGCATGGGGTTTGTTGTCTTCGATGCCGATCAGGATTTCTTCCGGTTCAATCAACCAGGAAATAATCTGTAGCCCCTGCACGATTTCGTCTGCCCGTTCCCGCATCAGGCGATCATCGGCCGTAATGTAGGGCTCACATTCCACTGCATTCAGAATCAGGGTTTTGATTTTCTGATCCGGTTTCACGCCCAGTTTCACCACGCTGGGGAAACCGGCGCCGCCCATGCCGGCAATACCTGCTTCACGAATGCGGTTCAGGATTTCTTTTTTATCCACAGTGGTGTAGTCGCCAAGGCCACTGTGTTCAATCCACTGATCCTGGCCATCCGGTTTGAGCTCAACGCAGAGTGCATCCATACCGGACGGATGCTGGATCGGGCGCAGCTCAATGGCTTCGACCGTGCCGGACGTGGGAGCGTGCACGGGGAGGCTGACAAAGCCCGCTGCTTGCGCCAGCTTTTGCCCTTTTAATACCCGGTCACCCACGGCGACACAGGGTTTGGCGGGCGCACCAATGTGCTGTTGCACCGGCACTACTAATCGTTCCGGCAGGCCGGCCCAACGAATACTGGTTTCGGACGATTGTTTTTTGTTTTCCGGTGGGTGGATACCACCGTGGAAATCCCATATGTGACGGCTCATGCGATGTTCCTCACCGGTATCAGTTCACCGGGGCGATTGCCAATGCCTTTGGGTACATCCCAATGCCAGGTTTGTAAGGTGACTGGGACTGGAACCATGTCTATGCAATCCACCGGGCAGGGCTCCACACACAGGTCACAACCGGTGCACTCATCGGCTATCACCGTATGCATTTGTTTGGCAGCGCCAAGGATGGCATCCATAGGGCAGGCCTGCAGGCACTTGGTGCAGCCGATGCATTCCGCTTCGCGGATCACGGCCACCATTTTGGATTCCGGTGTTTCTCCGTGCTCTTCATCCAGCGGCACAAATTCGCGACCCAACAGGTCCGCCAGTGCACGAATGGTGTCTTCACCACCGGGCACACATTTGTTGATTTCCTCGCCTTCCGCCAACCCTTCGGCATAGGGGCGGCAGCCGGGATGACCACATTGACCGCATTGGGTTTGGGGCAGCAACGCATCAATCTGCTCAACGATGGGATTGCCTTCCACTTTGAACTTTACCGCAGCAAAGCCAAGCAATGCGCCGAACCCCAGTGCGATTGCAGTGAGGGCGCCTAGTGCAGTGATGTTGTCAAAAAGAAATTCCATGGTTCCCCCTAGATCTTGATCAGGCCGGAGAAGCCCATAAAGGCCAGGGACATGAGTCCGGCGGTAATCAAACCGATGGAGGCACCTTTAAACGGCACCGGAATATCGGCTACGGCAATGCGCTCGCGCATGGCAGCAAACAGCACCAATACCAGCGAGAAACCCAATGCGGCACCAAAACCGTACAGGAAGGCATCCATAAAACTGTCGATGCCTTTTTTTACCGTGAGCAGTGCCACGCCCAATACGGCGCAGTTGCTGGTAATCAAGGGCAGGAAGATACCCAATACGCGATAGAGCAGGGGGCTGGTTTTACGCACCACCATTTCAGTAAACTGTACGGTAACTGCAATCACCAGAATGAAGGAAATGGTCTTCAGGTAGGCCACATCCAACGGCACCAACACATAGGCGTAGGTGAGGTAACTCAACACTGAGGACAGGGTCAGTACAAAGGTGGTGGCCAGGGACATGCCCATGGCGGCTTCCAGCTTGTTGGAAACCCCCATAAACGGGCACAGGCCCAGGAACTGAACCAGTACAAAGTTGTTTACCAGAATGGTACTGACTAAAACCAGTAAAAATTCGGGCATGATGCTCTCTTCGTGTCTGTGTTGTTTAGCCGGGGCAGGTTGCCCGGTTACTTAACTCGCATGCCGGGAACCGCACCACTGTCCGGGGATAACAAGAAGATGTCCTGACCACCGGGGCCGGCAGCCATGACCATTCCTTCGGAAACCCCAAATTTCATTTTGCGCGGTGCCAGGTTGGCAACCATTACGGTGAACCGGCCTACCAGGTCTTCCGGCTTATAGGCCGATTTGATTCCCGCGAAAACGTTACGGGTTTCCCCACCCAGATCAAGGGTCAACTGTATCAATTTATCAGCCCCTTCCACATGACTTGCGGTGACAATCTTGGCTATCCGCATGTCAATTTTCGCAAAGTCATCGAAGTTTATCTGCTCGGCGATGGGGTCATCGTCCAGAATGCTCTTCGGCTTGGCCGCTTTGGCTTCTGCTTCCGCTTCGGCTTTTGCTTCTTCAGTCATGGCTTCAATCTGTTTCGCTTCAATACGTTGCATCATGGCTTTGAATTTGTTGATCTCATGGCCCTGCAACAGGGTCAGGTGGTCGCTCCACTGCAAGGGGGCAATGTTGAGGAATTCCTCTGCTTTTGCTGCCAGCCCGGGCAAGACCGGTTTCAGATACAAAGCCAACAGGCGGAACAGGTTTACCCCCACGCTGCAACAATCCAGCACTTCCTTTTCCTTGCCTTCTTCTTTCATTAGGGCCCAGGGGGCTTTTTCATCGATGTACTGGTTGGCCTTATCCGCCAGAGCCATAATATCGCGCATGGCACGACCGTATTCCCGTTGCTCATAGTGATTGGCGATGGCCGCGGCAGCCTGCTGAAATTCATCCGTTAATGCCGGGTTAGCGTTGCCCTCAGCGAGTTTGCCGCCCAGCTTCTTCACAAAATTGGCGGTGCGGCTGGCGATGTTCACCACCTTGTTCACCAGATCTGAATTCACTCGCTGGGTGAAGTCTTCCAGATTGAGATCGATGTCATCGATGCGGCCGCTGAGCTTGGCTGCGAAGTAATAACGCAGATACTCCGGGCTCAGGTGATTCAGGTAGGTTTCGGCCTTGATGAACGTGCCGCGGGATTTCGACATCTTGTTGCCGTTCACGGTGACGAAACCGTGGGAATAGATGGCGGTGGGGGTTCGGAAATCAGCCCCGGTCAGCATGGCGGGCCAGAACAGACCGTGGAAGTTGATAATGTCCTTGCCGATAAAGTGATACAGCTCGGCATCGGAATCCTTGCCCCAGTAGTCGTCGAAGTCCAGATCATCACGGCGGTCACACAGATTCTTGAAACTGGCCATGTAGCCGATGGGTGCATCCAGCCAGACGTAGAAGTATTTGCCGGTTTCACCGGGGATCTCAAAGCCGAAGTAGGGGGCTTCGCGGGAGATGTCCCATTGCTGCAGTCCGGAATCCAGCCATTCTTTCAGTTTGTTGGCGATGCCTTCCTGCAGGCTGCCGGATTGGGTCCACTGGGCCAGAAAATCCTGAAATTTGGGCAGGTCGAAAAACAGTTGGGTGTTTTCCTTTAATATGGGTGTGGCGCCGGAAATCGTGGAGCGGGGATTTATCAGCTCTTCCGCACCATAGGTGGCGCCGCACTTTTCACAGTTGTCACCGTATTGGTCATCGGCGTCACACTTGGGACAGGTACCTTTTACAAAGCGGTCTGACAGAAACAGTTTCTTCTCCGGGTCGAACAGCTGTGTGATCTGACGGGCCACGATATTGCCCCGGGCTTTGTTGCGTTCGTAGATCAGCGCCGACAGCTCACGGTTCTCTTCCGAGTGGGTGGAATAGTAGTTGTCGTAACTGATTTCAAAACCGGCAAAATCCCGCTGATGTTCCTCCTGAACCTTGGCAATCAGCTGTTCAGGTGTGATACCCAACTGTTCAGCCTTCAGCATAATGGCCGTGCCGTGGGCGTCGTCCGCGCAGACATAGATGCACTGTTCACCACGAAGCTTCTGGAAACGCACCCAGATATCCGTCTGGATATGTTCCAGCATATGGCCCAGGTGTATAGACCCATTGGCGTAGGGCAGGGCGCTGGTGACGAGAATTTTGCGTTGCTTGGTCTGCTCTGTCTGGTTCATGAAAATACAGGAAATTAGCCGTTTAAAATGAGGCGGGTAATATAGCGGTTCTGGGGGCTGGATACCAGTTGAAGGGGCCTGTAAACCCCATAACCCACTATATCACTTGGGTAAATTCCGCTAGCATAGCCAAGCAACTGATCTAGGAGTACTGACCATGACCCAAGCCCTGCATGACCAGGTTCACCAGCTATTGGCGGAAAACGTCGACCCCACCAGCCAGCAGCCCCTAAGTTCCGTGGCTGAGGTGAAGGAAATTTCGGTATCCGGTGACACCCTGAAGGTGGTGTTGTGCTTTGGTTATCCTCTTGAGCAGGCCAGAGCCACTCTGCAACCCGTTCTCGAGGGGATGATGGCGTCGCTGGGGGAGAAATTGGAGCTGGTGCTGAATTGGGAAGTGAAACCGGCCCAGAACAAGCCGCTGGACGGGGTGGGCAAGGTCAAGAACATTATTGCCGTGTCTTCCGGCAAGGGTGGAGTGGGTAAATCCACCACTGCCGTGAATCTGGCTCTGGCCCTGGCGGCAGAAGGTGCCAGGGTGGGGATGCTGGATGCGGACATCTACGGCCCCAGCCAGTCCCTGATGCTGGGGGTGCCTGCAGGTACCCGACCCGCCATCGAGCAGGAAAAATTCTTTGTCCCAGTGCCCGCGCTTGGCTTGCAATCTATTTCAATGGGTTACCTCACCACCGACGATACCCCCATGGTATGGCGGGGGCCCATGGCCAGCGGCGCATTGCAGCAATTGTTGAAGCAGACCTTGTGGGATGACCTGGACTACCTGATTGTGGATATGCCGCCGGGCACCGGTGACATCCAGCTTACCTTGTCCCAGCAGGTGCCGGTGGCCGGAGCCGTAGTGGTGACGACACCCCAGGACATTGCGCTGCTGGATGCCAAGAAAGGTGTGGAGATGTTCCGCAAGGTCCATGTGCCGGTACTGGGTGTGGTGGAGAACATGGCTACCCACATCTGTTCGCAGTGTGGCCACGAAGAACACATCTTCGGCGAAGGGGGCGGTGAGCGCATGGCGAAGGAATACGAGGTTCCCGTGCTGGGCAGCTTACCGTTGAGCCTCTCTATTCGGGAGCAGGCGGATGGTGGCAAACCCACGGTTGCTGCGGAGCCGGACAGTGAAATCAGCGCCCAGTACCACCAGATAGCACGCCGGGCCGCTGGGGCATTGGCGAAAATGGCCCGGGAATCCGGTGGCGCAGGTTCCTTCCCCAATATCAGTATTGTTAATGACTGAGCCGGCTTATCAGGCTGCCGAAAAACAGGTATGATGCCGCCTCTGAATTTCTGGTCACGGATTTTCGGGGCACGAATTCGGTTCACAAAATTTCAAGCAGAGTTAAAAAGATAAGTAGGGGAGTGCGACCAGACAATGTCCATCAAATCAGACCGCTGGATACGCCGTATGGCGGAAGAACATGGCATGATCGAACCGTTTGAGCCAGGCCAGGTGCGCCAGGGTGGGGATGGTAACCGCATTATTTCCTATGGAACATCCAGCTACGGCTACGATGTGCGTTGCTCCACCGAGTTTAAGGTATTCACCAACATCCATTCGGCCACAGTGGACCCCAAGGATTTTTCCGACCGGAGTTTTGTGGATATCAACAGCGACGTCTGCATCATTCCACCCAATTCATTTGCCCTGGCCCGCACCGTAGAGTACTTCCGGATTCCGCGCAGTGTCCTGACGATATGTCTGGGTAAATCCACCTACGCCCGTTGCGGAATCATTGTGAACGTCACTCCATTGGAGCCGGAGTGGGAGGGGCATGTGACCCTGGAATTCTCCAACACCACCAATTTGCCGGCGAAGATCTACGCCAACGAAGGTGTGGCGCAGATGCTGTTCCTGGAATCCGATGAGGAATGTGAAGTGTCCTATAAGGATCGTGGAGGTAAGTATCAGGGGCAAACCGGCGTCACCTTACCGAAAACCTGATTTCGACTATCTACCTTATTGGGGGGGCCGGTTACTCCGGCAACCCGTCAAAGAAGGTCACTTCCCCGGTTTCCAGGGAGTATTCCGCTCCCACCACCAGCAGCTTTCCGCTTTGTACCAGTTGTTCGAGAATCTCTGAACCATGGCGCAGGGAGCCTGCGGCTACGCAGACATTTGAGCGTACCGCTGCGGCGGTCAATTTGTCGGCATCGTTAGCCAAATCAGTGCTGATCAGAGCCGCCACTGCCGGACGTACCCGGTCCACAATGGAACGCAGGTTTCGACTCTGGTTGCCGCTGGGGTTGCGCAGCGTGTCCAGCGTTGCTTTTACCGCACCGCAATTGCTATGACCCAATACCACGACCAGGGGCGTGCCAAAGGCCTCGGCGGCGAATTCGATGGAACCGATCTGTGAGGGGGCTACGATATTACCTGCCACGCGGATGACGAACAGGTCGCCAAACCCCTGGTTGAAAATAACCTCAACCGGCACGCGTGAGTCGGAACAACCCAGGATGATGGCGAACGGGCTCTGGCTTGCCGCCATTTGGCTGCGCTGCTCGGCACTCATTTCCTGCTCTCGATATTGGCCCGCAACAAATTGACGATTGCCTTCCATCAGTCGTTCTAATGCTTCTTTTCCGGTGATCATGTTCGTACTCGAGTCCTTGGTCGTCGTTGTATATCGGTTGAGGGGGGACACATTACCAAAAATGTCACTCATCTTCTAATCCGTCCTTGTGCTATTCTTGTAGCTAAATCATTAATTTCTCTGTGGAAACTCTATGGAATTCGACGTTTTATACTGGCATTGGGTGGTGCTTGGCGTGCTGCTGATGCTGAGCGAAATCGTGCTGACCACCTTTTTTGTATTGTGGTTTGGTATTGCTGCGGTGCTGATGGGCGGGGTGCTCTTTGTGGCACCGGGGATAGACCTGACCTGGCAGATACTCATCTGGACGATTTTGTCCTCGGTGTTGGCGTTTGTCTGGTTCAAGTTTCTGAAGCCGTTGTCCATTGATAAGACCAAGGCGGGGCTTTCCCGTGAGGCCATTGTCGGTGAGGTGGGGCAGGTGATCAGTGTTCCCCACGACGGTAAGCGGGGCAGGTTACGCTTTCCTGCGCCCATCCTGGGAACCGATGAGTGGCTTATTATTTCGCAGGATGCCTTAGCCGAAGGCGACCGGGTCCGGGTGAAAGATGTATCGGGTAATTCATTAATCGTGGAAAAAGTATAACGACAGGAGAAAACGATATGTACGCCGGACTTTACGTGGTGGGTGCGCTGTTTGTTCTGGTGCTGGTGACCCTGGCTAAGGGTGTCAGGCTGGTTCCGCAGGGTTATAAATGGGTGGTGCAGCGTTTAGGTAAATATCACACGACCCTGGCACCGGGTCTCAACATTATTATTCCCTTTATCGATTCAGTGGCTTACAAAGTCACCACCAAAGATATCGTACTGGATATACCTTCCCAGGAAGTCATCACCAAAGACAACGCGGTCATCATCGCCAACGCGGTAGCCTACATCAACATTATTTCCCCGGAGAAGGCTGTGTATGGGGTGGAGGATTATCGCATCGCTATCCAGACACTGGTGCAAACGACCCTGCGCTCCATCATTGGGGAAATGGACCTGGATGATGCGTTATCTTCCCGCGATCAAATCAAGGCTCATCTTAAGAACTCTATCTCGGATGACATTTCTGACTGGGGTATTACACTGAAAACCGTAGAGATCCAGGACATCAATCCCTCCGGTACCATGCAAAAGGCCATGGAAGAGCAGGCGGCGGCTGAACGTGCCCGGCGTGCCACGGTGACCCGTGCCGATGGTGACAAACAGGCGGCCATACTGGAAGCCGATGGTCGTCTGGAAGCTTCAAAGCGAGACGCGGAAGCACAGGTTGTATTGGCAAAGGCCAGTCAGAGGGCCATCGAAATGGTGACCTCGGCCATTGGCGACAAGGAAATGCCGGTGGTCTACCTGCTGGGGGAAAAATATGTTAAGTCCCTGGAGCAGATTTCCAAATCGCAGAATGGTAAAACCATTGTGTTGCCGGCAGACCTGCCGGCGGCCGTGAAAGGTATGATGGGCAAGCTGTAACGCCGGGGCGGGACCGGCTGTCAAAGCATGGTCCCGTCTCTTCGCTAAGGTGACAACATATTGACGATGAGGCAGGCTGAACTAATCTGGTTATAGGAATACCAAGCGCCAACCGTTTTATCTGAAACGTCAATATTGAGCACCGATACAAAACAAGAATGACAAACATTAAAGTGCCGTGCGGGCAAACCTACCTGAAGACAGTATTGACGTGTCTGCTCTTGCTCCTCAGCCCGCCAGGGCTGGCCAATCCTTCTGATAGCTTGCCCGATGGTTTCACAGCAGTGGATCTGAGTGACATCAGTGACCGCGGGAGCATCAACCTCAGTCCGTTTCTCCTCTACTTGCGGGATGATGAAAACAGGTCAATAGACACGATCCTGAAAGGGGATATTGCTCCCTGGCAGCTAAACCGGGATGGTGTTACCAATTTTGGTCAGTCAGATGTGCCCTATTGGTTCGTGGTGCAGTTGAACAATATCCATCGATCCTCTGAACCAATATACCTGCGGCTGAACTATGCCATGCTCGATCGCCTGGATGTCTATTGGGTTAGTGATGGCCGGGTTATCGAATCCTACCAGTTGGGCGACACGGTTCCGTTCCAGCGGCGCCCCGTGAATAACCGGGTTTACTTGTTTCCGGTGGACGATCTGAAAGTTACCAATGCCCAAATATACCTGCGGGTGCAATCCCAAGGGCCGTTGGAAGTGCCGCTGGACGCGGTGACCTATGCTGAATTCAATGAGCAGGACAAATTGGAACTGATGTGGTATGGCGCTTATTTCGGCATCATGCTGGTGATGTTTTTCTATAACTTTTTCATTTTTGTCCTGGTTCGGGATATCACCTATTTCTACTACCTGTTCTATGTAATCAGCACCACCGCGCTGCAATTTACATTAACCGGTGCCAGTTTTCAGTTTGTCTGGCCTGAATCGCAAACGTTGAACAATACCATGGTGTTGGTGTTCACGGCGATGATGCCTCTGGCGGCCGTTGCCTTTGTGCGTAGCTTTTTGAAGCTCGAGGAAGATAAGGGCATTAATCGTATCATCGGTCGAGTTTTGCTGGTGGCCTTTGTCGGTGTGCTGGTATCCACTTTTGTATTGCCCTATTCGTTGGTGCTCAAGATTGCCCATACAGTTTCCTTTGTGGCGGTGAGCTTCGGCTTGTACCTGGGCATCTATTATTGGATCAGGGGGATCCGGGCGGCTCGTACCTTTGCGTTGGCCTGGTTTATTTACCTGATATTTATACTGCTGTACCTGCTGCAGGTCACGGGAAGAACTCAGCCCAACCTGGTGTCTACCCATGCATTGGAAATTGGGTCCTTGCTGGAATTGGTGCTGCTTTCTCTATCATTTGGTCATCGCGTCAATGAAGAGAAGGAAATGCGCATCCAGGCCCAGCAGGAAGCATTGGTTATCCAGGAAGAGCTCAATGTGAATCTGGATAATGTCGTGCGCCAGCGTACAGAGGAGCTGGAGGAGGCCAACCGTCGCCTGAAAGAACTGAGTGTTAAAGACGGATTGACCGGTTTGTACAATCGACGCCATTTCGACGAATTACTGCAAATAGAGTATCAGCGCAGCTTTCGTGAAAACAGCTGGCTTACTGCCATCATGCTGGATATAGATCATTTCAAGAACCTGAACGATACCTATGGCCATCAATGTGGTGATGAATGCCTGAAACAGTTCGCCGCTGTGGTGTACGGCAAACTGCGGCGCCCGCCGGATTTGTTGGCCAGGTATGGTGGCGAGGAGTTTGTGGTGTTGCTTCCGGGTACAGATATGGCCGGGGGGCAGGTGGTGGCGGAAAATATCAGAGCGGCTGTGGAGGCTATTGCGTTCGAGTGGGAAGGTTACAGCATCGTTATGACCACCAGCGTCGGGGTGGCCAGCGTGGTCCCCAGAGACCGTGACGGCTACGAAGCCCTGCTGCGAGTGGCTGACAGTAACCTGTTCAAGGCCAAGGAATCGGGTCGCAACCGGGTTGTGCACAGCACGGGTTGAGAATGAAGCAATTTTGACCTCATAGTCCCGGTCAACTATACATATAGTAATCTATTGAAAAAGAACTAAAAAATCTAGGGAACCAGACTTGAAGCGCGGCTCTGGCTGGGAAATAGGATGGGATGTGCCTGGCGGAGGCCTAAGTCATCATTGATTCACTGATTCCAATTGCCGGGCAATGATGTTTAACACGCTGAAAAACCTGTCCATCAAATTAAAGATGACCACCATCGCCTTGATTGCTTTGGTGGGCTTCTCCTCCATCGTATTCAGTAATTACAGCTTCTTCCAGGACACTACCGGCTCGCTTCAAGAATTCCAGGAAGTTGACCTGGTTCTGGTTCAATATGCAAACCAGCTTCAGGTCGGCCTGGTTGATGTCAATCGTTTGCTTGAAGCGGCCATGGCCGAAAACGATAAGGACACCTTGAGCGAAGCGCTGGCGTTGGCCAACAAGCAACGTAAGATGCTGGGCAAGCTGGATCAGCTTAAGCCGTCTCTGGCCAGTAAGACGGAAGCGTTGGTAGGGGCTTACGATGAGTTTATCGAAACCTCCAGGCGCTACACTTCTGATGTGCTGGACGGGGTTTACACCCCAGGCGAGATGTATGCCGCGGTGGGGCCATCCATTGCAAAACGTCAGCACTACGAAAAATTGCTGAGAGAGTTTGCGGAGGAAATCAATACCAACCTGGAAGATACCATGACCAGTATTCGGAGTGGTGCCGAGGTGGTGACCAGGGAGCAGTTTATATTCGGTGCAATGTTGGTGATTCTTGTATTGGGTGCTTATGTTTGGTTGTTTCTTGTGGTTAACCGTGCCATGGGGGATGTGATTGAGCTTTCCGGCGAAATTTCCAATGGCAATCTTGATGTAGAGATTGGTGATGCCAACAGCCTGGAAGTACAGAAACTGTATGCCGCATTGGCCATCATGCGGGATCGGCTGAAGCAACAGAGTCATGAGGCGCAAATGCGAAGCCGTCGCCAGGAACAGTTGGCGAAGCTTAATGAAGCCTTGCGGGGTGAACAAACGGTTGATCAGGTTATGCAGTCCATGTTGCGCAGCCTGGCAGGCACCTTGAAGTCGCTGGTTGGTGCGGTGTATCTGGTGGAAGGTGATGAGTTGGTGATGCGGGCAAGTTATGCCTATTCCCACCGCAAAGGGGACCGCAGCCGTTTGCGAATGGGCGAGTCTTTGGTTGGGCAGGCCGCTGTTGAACGTAACCTGTTTGTGGTGGGCGACCTGCCGGAAAACTACGCGCCCATCTCTTCAGGGTTGGGTGAGTCCACACCCCGGGAAGTCATGGTGATTCCGCTGGTGTTCAACGACCATTTGCTGGCGGTAATGGAGTTGATGAGCTTTAACCCGTTTACTCAGGAGGATACTGAGTACGTTACCCGGGCAGCGGAAGGGATGGCGATTGCGCTTAACTCTTCTATCTCCAGGGTTCAGCTTGCGGATGCATTGGAACGCTCCAAACAGCAGGCGGAAGCCCTTGAGCAGCAGCAGGAAGAGCTACGGGCTACCAATGAAGAGTTGGAAGAGCAGGCCGCCATATTGCGGTCATCCGAAGAAAGCCTGCAACAGCAGCAGGAAGAGCTGCGGGTAATGAATGAGGAGCTGGAAGAGCGCAACCGACTGCTTGACCGGCAGAAGGATGAAATCGAAAAGAACAACCAGGCCCTGGAGGTCTCCCGTAAAGAGTTGGAGCAGAAAGCCCGCCAACTGGAAATGAGCGGCCGCTATAAAACCGAGTTCCTGTCCACTATGTCCCATGAATTAAGGACGCCGCTGAATAGTATATTGATTCTGTCTCAGGGACTGATGGAGAACAAGAAATCCAATCTGGATGAAAAACAGGTTGAGCATGCCAAGGTCATCAATTCATCCGGGCGTGACCTGTTAATGTTGATCAATGACATTCTGGATTTGTCCAAGGTGGAAGAGGGCAAACTTGAATTGGTGGCGGAAGCCATGTCGTTGGAGGATTTGGCTTCCAAGCTGCATGGTCAATTCGATGCCCAAGCAGAAAACAAGAAGATCGGCTTTGTGGTGGACATAGATGCCGGCTTACCGGAGTCTATTCTGGTGGATGAACATCGCTTGAGCCAGATTTTGCGAAACTTTATTTCCAATGCGTTGAAATTCACCCATCAGGGCCAGGTTGAAGTCAGTGCCCGCATTCCGGACTCTGATGTTGCCATCGGAGCAGGAATGCTGCGTGCTCAGGACGCGATAGAATTCCGGGTGAAGGATTCAGGAATCGGTATTCCCAAAGACAAACTGGACTTGATATTTGAAGCGTTCCAGCAGGTGGACGGTACGATATCACGCAAATACGGTGGCACGGGACTGGGATTAACCATCTCCAGAAAGCTGGCGGAGATTATGAAGGGTACGGTCAAAGTGACCAGTGAAGGGGAAAACAAAGGCTCGGTGTTCAGCTTGTTTCTGCCGCTTTCCTATGGTGGGCAACCCGTTTCACCTCCGGCAGCTACAGCTGTCTCTGAAGTCGCCCCGACATCACAATCAGTGCAGGTTATGCCTGCTCCTGTAGCGCCTGAAATTGAGCCGAAGCAACCGGCAAAGGCAAGTAATTCTATTCTGATTGTTGAGGATGATCCCAGCTTCAGCGGTGTACTGAAGAATCTGGCGGAGGAATTTGGGTTCAACGCTTTCTGCGCTCATTCCGTCAAAGATGCCACTGAGTTTCTTGCGGAGAACCGCCCCGGTTCGATTATCCTGGATCTGGGGCTGCCGGATGCGCCGGGTGAGTCTCTGCTTAGCCAGATCAAGGGCAGTGATGAAACCCGGGATATTCCGGTTCATGTTATTTCCGGGAAACTCAATGTCAGTCCGTCCAGTATAGAAGGTGCTGAAGAATTTATTGCCAAGCCGTTTGGGCGTGATCGTTTGGATCAGCTGTTTAGCGATATCAGTTCAGAGTTGAGCGCGATGACCAGCAATCGTGTTTTGGTTATCGAAGACGATGAGGTGCAGCAGGAGCAACTGCAGAACAGCTTTGCCGAGCAGAACGTTATCTGTGAAATGGCGGAAACCGGTCAACAGGCCATTGAGCTACTGAAACGACAGCATTTCGGCGCCATCATTCTGGATCTGGAATTACCCGACACGGATGGCTTCCAATTGGCGGAAACCTTAAGCCACTGTACCAACGGCAATACCCCCATCATTATCTACACCGCCCGGGACCTGGATAAGCGTCAGGATGCGCAATTGCGTAAATACGCCAAACGCATCGTATTGAAGACAGACAAATCCATCTCCAGGCTATTGAATGAAACCACCTTGTTCCTGCATTGGTTGAAAGGATCCGAGCAGCCTGCGCATCTTGACGAGCCTGAAGATACTGCCAATGTGAAGCTCACAGACGTAGAGGGTAAACGTCTGCTGTTGGTGGATGATGACATTCGCAATCTCTATTCCCTGTCGGCTGTACTGGAGGAAAGCGGATTCGAAATAGAAACTGCGGGAACCGGATTGGAGGCGATCGAGATGCTGGAAGAGTCCAATGGTTTTGATCTGGTCCTCATGGACGTGATGATGCCGGAAATGGATGGTTTGGAAGCCATGCAGAAAATTCGCAGCGATCCCAAGTTCAAGAATCTGCCAATCATTGCCTTAACAGCCAAAGCAATGAAAGATGACCGCGCTCGTTGCATTGAAGCCGGGGCCAATGATTATCTGTCAAAACCGGTGGATACCAATAAATTGAAAGCTATTGTGAAAATGTGGTTGGGGCAAGCCTGATGGGGCAGGGAAAAAACGGTGATCCATTGAGTGAGTTTGAGGTCGAGGTGGAGTGCCTGATGCAGGCGCTGTACCTGCGGTGGGGGTATGACTTTCGCGAATACTCCCGTGCCTCGTTGCGGCGCCGAGTGGCGCGCTATATGTCCGACAACCAGATTTTGCGTGCCGCTGATTTGCAGCATGAACTGATCCGGGATAAAAAGCGTTGTGTTCACTTTGTTCGTGGTTTGACGGTGAACGTCACGGATATGTTCCGGGACCCAGTGTTCTACAAAGTGATACGGGAACAGGTGATTCCCGAGTTGCGCAGTCATCCGTTCATCAAGATCTGGCATGCAGGTTGTTCCACCGGCGAGGAAGCGTACTCGATGTCGATTCTGTTGCATGAGGAAGGCCTGGGTGAAAGAGCCGTAATTTATGCAACCGACATAAATTCCCAGGTGCTGGATCAGGCCAGCAAGGGTGTCTATCACGAAAAAATGCTGTCCAGTGCCCGTGAAAACTACAAGGACTCCGGTGGCAAAAGCAAGCTGGATGATTTTGTTTCAGTAGGTTATGAACGCTTCCTGATTGATCCCGGATTAAAGAAGAATATTGTGTTTACTCAACATGATTTGGTGACAGATCAAGTGTTTGGGGAGATGCAGATGGTGATTTGCCGGAATGTCCTAATTTACTTTAGGCGCGAACTTCAAACTAAGGTGCTAACCTTATTTCATAACAGCCTGGATATGGGCGGGTTCCTGGGGCTCGGTATAAAGGAGTCGTTACGCAGCCTGCCTAATGAGTTTAGATACAAAGCCATTGATGAGTCAGCAAGAGTGTTCCAGCGGGTTGATTAAGCGAATTGATTTAGTTGTAATCGGCGCGTCCAGTGGTGGACTGGATGTGCTGATAAAATTGCTGAGAAGGTTGCCCGAACATTACGCAATACCCACAGTGGCTGTTTTGCATCAGCGACCCAATCGGTCCAGTGGCGTACCCGATATGCTTTCAAAGTACACCCATTTAAAAGTGCAGGAGCCAGACGACAAGCAGGGAATAGAAGCGGGCCATTTCTATGTGGCGCCGCCAAATTATCATTTGCTGGTGGATAGCGACAAAGTATTTTCGCTTAGCCTGGACGCTCCGGTTAATTTTTGCCGCCCATCCATAGACATGACCATGGAATCGGCGGCGGACGTTTATCAGGATCGATTGTTGGGTTGTGTCTTGACGGGGGCAAACTCGGATGGCGCTGAAGGCTTGAAGTATATCAAGAAGAAAGGTGGTTATATTCTGGTTCAGGATCCCCAAGAGGCGACAGCCGATTCCATGCCGAAGGCGGCGATTGCCGTTGCGGACGTGGACGCAGTGTTGAGCATAGATCGGATCGCAGAGTGCTTGTCCTCGATTAATGGGGGGCAGGCATGAAGCAAAGCATCCTGATTGTTGATGACCAGAAAGCCAATCTGGTGGCTTTGGAAGCCACCCTGAGTGAACTCGATAATGTTGAAGTAATCTCTGCCACTTCAGGGCCGGAAGCGCTGTCGATTCTGCTTAAACAAACGGTGGCGATGGTGCTGCTGGATGTACAGATGCCGGGTATGGATGGTTTTGAAGTGGCGAGCTATATGCGCCAGCGATCCAAGACCCGGCATATTCCCATTATATTTCTGACCGCCATCAATAAAGAAGATGGCTATATGTTCAAGGGCTATGAGAGTGGAGGCGTGGACTTCCTGTTCAAGCCGTTCGATCCCTTTGTTCTGCTCAGTAAAGTGCGAATTTTTTTGGAGTTGGACGGCCGGCAACAGAAATTGGAAGAAGCGCTCAGTAAGCTTAAGCAGGTTAAAACCAGTAACGAAGTGCTGCTGCGCTCGGTGGGTGAGGGTATTATCGGTGTTTGCCTGAAGGGAACCATCACCTTTGTGAATCCGGCGGCGGAAATGATACTGGGAATGCACAGCTCAGCGTTAATCGGACAGCCCCTTTATAAAGCCGTTATCGTCTCAACCCACCAGGCGGAGCAGTCCGGTTGGGATCATACAAAGTTATACAAAGCCTGTTCCGAAGGTAAGGCTTACCACACTGATGTGGGTGTCTTCCGGTCTTACCACAATAAAATGCTTCCAGTTGAATATACTGCGAGTCCCACGCACTCGCCTTCAGGTCATTTTGATGGCGCGGTCATTGTGTTCAAGGATATAACCGAACGCAAGAAGATCGAAGAAAAACTGCATTTTATGGCGCAGTACGATGCCCTCACAGAATTGGGTAATCGTAATTTATTCAACTCAGCCTTGAATAATTCCATCACCTACAGTGATCACAGCAGTCAGTCGTTTGCGTTGTTGTTTATGGATCTTGATCGCTTCAAACAGGTAAATGATTCCATGGGGCATGATGCCGGCGATGAGTTGCTGAAGGAGGTGGCCGCTCGGGTCAACCACTGCATTCGGGATACGGATATTTTATGCCGCCTGGGTGGTGATGAATTCACGGTCATCATTAACGGCGATCAGGCGGAAAAGGCGTCCGTTCGAGTGTCTGAAAAACTGATTCAGTCCTTGTCGCAGCCGTTCGAGATCTTTGGTCAGGAACTGTATGTGGGTGCCAGTATCGGCATTGTCTATTACCCCGAGATGGGAAAGGATGCCAGCGAACTAATCCGTAATGCCGACATGGCGATGTATCAGGCCAAGCACGAAGGTCGTAACCGCTACCGGGTGTTCGAGCCGGACATGAAAACCCAGGTTGAAGAGTCCATGGCGCTGGAAGTGGAGTTGCGTCGCGCCGTGGAGAATATGGATTTTATGCTGCACTACCAGCCCAAGTTTGATATGCGTACAAGACGTATTGTCGGAGCAGAGGCCCTGCTGCGCTGGCAGGTTGGTGGCAAGATGATATCACCTGCTGTGTTCATCCCGCTTGCTGAGGAAACCGGCTTGATTAACAACATAGGGCGTTGGGTGTTTGAGACCGCTGCCTGCCAGGTGAAGGCGTGGAGCGAACAATACGATCTGCCTGACGGGTTTCGTATTTCCGTCAATATGTCGGTGCAGCAATTACAGGATTTTGAACTGGTTAATCTTATGAGCACTTATCTCAGTTCGATCAACGTGAACCCGGAGTTGCTGGAAATCGAAATTACCGAAAGTCTGTTCCTGGAACAGACAGAAGTGAATCTGAGTAATCTGGCAGGAATCCGTGAGTTGGGGGCCGGCATCGCGCTGGACGATTTTGGCACCGGATATTCATCCATGGGCTACTTGGCACAATTGCCGTTAACCGTATTGAAAATAGATAAAACGTTTGTTGACAATGTACATAAACCCCAGGGCAGCGCGATTATATCCGCGGTGGTTGCACTGGCGAAGGGGTTAGGTGTTGACGTAATCGCAGAAGGTGTTGAGCAGGAAGAGCAATCCAAACGCTTAATCGAACTCGGCTGTGTCACCGCTCAGGGTTTTTATTTCGGCAAACCGGTACCATTCGATGAAATTGAAAGCCTGATGGACAGTCAAATGCTGCGGATTGACCAGGCACTGAACGGTACGGAAAATTCCTGAGCTTAATTCAACGTTAAGCGCGTTAACTCCAGCAGAAAATGGTCGCCATCGTCGGTTTGTTCTACTTTGACGGGAATGAACGGATACTCGTAGTGTAACCAGATTTCGGTGTGGCGCTTGGCATCATCGTGCAGGCGTTTCAGATGGTAGGTTTTGATTTTGCCCGAGTCGGTTTCTATTTCCGGTGTTCCCAGCAGCGTGAACGTTCGCATCTCCTGATCATCGCCTTTGGCTTCCTTGAAGTGGATCGTGGACTTGCCCGCCTGGACCTCCAGCGCCAATAACAACGTGCTGGTCAGTGGGTCCTGCATGCCTTCGCTTAGCGCGAACACGCCTTTTTTCTTTTTGTGAACATAGCTGCCTTGGCCGGAAGACCAATCAAAACGAATCTTGTTTTCGCGCTTTTTCAGGAATGTACCGCGGCTGGAATCATAGCTCAGGGGTTTCGGACTGCCGTTTTCCCACAGGAAGTCGGAGGTTTCTTCCAGGCTGTAGATCATGGCCTTGGCTTTGTATTCGATGCGATAGCGTTCCTGGCCCAGGCTGATCAGCTTGCGGCTGCCCAGATCACTTACGGACATGCCATTGGCTTCGCCCCGGTAGTTGGCGATGAAGGGGCTGAACGGCATGGTCTCGGCGTCTGCTTTGGAAATACTCGCGATCAGCAGTAGCAGCAGGGGCAGGACACGAAGCAGTGTCATATTATTCCTCTGTCAGGTCCTCAGTCAGGTCCAATCCGGTGGCCGGTAGTAATGAGCCCTGGTAGCGCACACCCTCAGGTGATAGCCGTATGGCCTGGCTACAGAACAACGCCACACACGCCGGATACAGTACATGTTCTTGTTGCTGTACTTTTTGAGACAGGCTGTCAGCGGTATCGTTCGCATCTATTTTGACTTTGGCCTGGCCGATCACGGCGCCACTGTCCAGCTCGCTGCTGACAAAATGAACGCTGCAGCCATGTTCCTGCTCTCCTGCATCCAGTGCTCGCTGATGCGTATTGAGGCCTTTGAATTTTGGTAGCAGGGAAGGGTGGATGTTAAGCATGCGTCCGCTGAAGTGATCCACAAAGTGGTCCGTGAGTATCCGCATAAAGCCTGCCAGTACCACCAGGCCAGGCTGGTAACGCTCGATGGCCTGCAGCAGATCCGCATCGAAGGCGTCCCGGGTTCCATATTCCGTATGGTCCAGCACCACGGTCTCGATGCCGTGTTGACGGGCTCGGTTCAAACCCTGGGCTTCCGGCCGGTTACTGATAACCGCTGCCAGCTTGCCGTCGATCTTCCCGGACTCTACGGCATCAATGATGGCTTGCAGGTTGGTGCCGCTGCCGGAAATCAGAACCACTATATTCATTTACAGACCCTGCAGTACCACTTTGGCTGCGTCTTCGCTGCTGGCTTCGATGGCACCGATGACCCAGGCCTGTTCTCCGGCACTGTTCAGTTCAGCCACCACCGCCTGCGCCTGCTCTGCGGGCACGGCCAGAATCATGCCCACGCCGCAGTTGAATGTACGATACATTTCCCGGGTTTCCACGTTGCCTTTTTCCTGCAGCCATTTGAAGACGGTGGGCCACTGCCAGGATTGGGTATCGATCACCGCATTGGTGGCCGGAGGTAAAACCCGGGGCACGTTTTCAGTGATACCGCCGCCGGTAATGTGGGCCAGGGCTTTCACCTCAAACTTTTCAATCAGAGCCAGTAGGGGTTTTACGTAAATTCGGGTGGGCGCCATCAGGTGGTCAGCCAATGGTTTACCATCCAGGTCAGCTTGCACGTCTGCTCCACTGACTTCGATAATCTTGCGAATCAGGGAGTAACCGTTGGAATGGGGGCCGGAAGAGGCCAGACCGATCAGGGCATCCCCGGCGGCCACGGTGTTGCCACTGATAATGTTGTCTTTCTCCACCACGCCGACACAGAAGCCGGCCAGGTCGTAATCATCTCCTTCGTACATGCCGGGCATTTCGGCAGTTTCACCACCCACCAGGGCACATCCGGCTTGTTCGCAGCCAGTACCAATACCGGTCACGACATCGGCGGCCACATCCACATCAAGGTGGCCGGTGGCGTAGTAATCCAGGAAGAACAGGGGCTCTGCGCCGGTTACCACCAGGTCATTGACACACATGGCCACCAGGTCAATGCCGACGGTGTCGTGTTTCTTCAGGTCAATGGCCAGACGCAGTTTGGTACCCACACCATCGGTACCGGACACCAGCACCGGCTTGTTGTATTTGCTGGGAATTTCACACAGGGCTCCAAAGCCGCCCAAGCCACCCAACACCTCCGGTCGACTGGTACGCTTGGCGACCCCTTTGATGCGTTGAACCAGCTCATCCCCGGCATTGATGTCCACACCGGCGTCTTTGTAACTGAGAGAAGGGGTCTTGTCTGACATGGTCGCTGAGCCTTGACTGTCTTGGATTAAATTAGGGGGCGCTATTCTATCAGGACTTGATCGCAACCCCAATGAGCAGGTTTCGGTTTTATCACCGGCAGGGACGTTGTACACTTTCGCGCAATGGTTTTTCGAGGTACACCAGTGCGTTATGAGTAAAGTTGTCAAGCATTCCATTACCCTGATAGCGTTAAGTTTCTTGATGATGTTGGGGGCGGTGTCCTACGGGGCTGAAATAACGAATCTCTACAAGGCATCGGTGGAGGTCGAAAACCGTAGTGCGGAAGCCCGGGACGTGGCTGTTGCCGAGGGGCTGGCCCGAGTCTTGGTGCGGGTCAGCGGTAATTCAGCGATCGTCGCTGAAGGCACGGTGCAGGATGCGTTTAAAGGCGCCAATCGCTATATGGCCCAGTACGGTTATCAAACCCGGGAAACCCTGTCGCCGGAAGACGGCAAGCTGATCAAAACAACCCTGCTCAATGTCAGCTTCGATGAGGTGGCGGTAAATCAGTTTCTGCGCAAGCAGGGGTTCCCCATCTGGTCTTCGAGTCGACCAAATATCGTTCTTTGGTCCGCCGTAAGGGATGGCGGTGGCAACCGCGAGGTGGTTGGGGGGCAAAACCAGCCTGCGCTGCAGCAGCTGTTCTCAACTCAGGCGTCGCGCCGCGGTCTGCCTTTGATTTTGCCGGCATTTGACAGTGAAGACCTGTCCCAGGTCCGGGCAGGGGATATCTGGGGAATGTTTGTGGACCCCATCAAACAGGCGTCTCAACGCTATCAGGCCAATGTGGTTGTGGTGGCGAAACTGCTGGTGATGCCCGATGGCGTCCAGATCAGTGCTGCCATGAGTCTGGATGATCGTCAGCAGTGGTGGGAGGTTTCCGGGGCCACTCTGGAACAAGCGGTGGCTGACTTTATGGACCAGCTGGGGGACCGGGTGGGTGCGCGATTTGCGGTGCAGGCCTCACTGGATGTGGGGGAGCAGGTGATTCTGGACGTTTCCAATGTGGACGAATTGCGCGATTACGCCCGGCTGGGAGAATATCTGGATGGCTTGCTGGCGATCAGGGATTGGCGCTTGAGCCTGGTTAAAGGCAGTCAGCACCAGTATCTTATTACCCTGGAAAGCAACCTGGAAGCCCTGGAGCAGAGCTTCCGTATCGATCGCAAGCTGCTGCCTCAGCCACCCCAGTTGGTGGTCCCGCTAGGGGGTGAAACCGCAGCGGCAGATCAAGCTGAACCCGCGGCGGCTGAATCGGGTGATGATAATGGGCCGGAGGCCTTATCGTTGATTCCGGAAACTGACCATCAAAGCAGGCAGGAGCCGGCAGTACTGTATTATCGTTGGAACGGATAGCCCCCGTTTTCATGAACGCTGCAATTCGAAATATCCCTAATGCGCTTACTGTGCTGAGAATTGTGCTGGTGTTTCCCTTTGTCTGGTATATGGTCAACGGCGAACACGATCGCGCCCTCTGGACCCTGTTGGTGGCGGGCGCCACCGATTCCGCTGATGGGTTTCTGGCCCGCAAGTTCCAGTGGCGCAGCCAGTTTGGTTCCATTGCTGATCCGGTGGCAGATAAAGTGTTGATGGTGACAGCCTATCTGACCCTGGCGATCACCGGTCATATGCCTTGGTGGGTGGCTGCAGTGGTGGTGTGCCGCGATGTATATATCTTTACCGGTGCCATTGCGTACTGGTTTGTGGTTGGCCGCTATGAAGGCAGTCCCACCCTGCTTAGTAAAGCCTGTACCTTTTTCATGATTACGTTGGGCCTGGTGGTGCTGGCAAATCTGGTTTGGCCGCTGCTTGAGCCTGACTGGATTCAGGCATTCAGTGCACTGGTGGTGGTACTGTGCATCTTCAGCATGGGGCAGTACACGGTGCAGGGCATTCAGGGATACAGCAGGAAGGTACGAGGCAAAGTTGGTGGCTGAGAATATCCATCCGCAGCTGGCGTTGCGCTTTTTCCGTAAGCCCAATACGGACTTTGCCAGCTTTCATACAGGGCACAATGGGCAGCTGGTGGGGCGACTGCGGCAGGTTTCCCAGGGCAACCTGGTGGGATGGCTTTATCTCTGGGGCGGAAAGGAGAGCGGCAAGAGCCATCTCCTGCAAGCGGCGGCGCAACTCGCTGAAGACAGCGGTTTCAGTGCGTTCTACCTGGCAGGGGAGGAAGCCCGCAATATGTCGCCGCTGTTGCTGGAAAACCTGTCCGCGTTTCAACTGTTGGCTATCGACGACATCCACCTGTTGCTGGAAGATCCCGCATGGGAGGAGGCACTCTTTCATTTATACAATAAACTCAAGGACTTGGGCTCAGCCTTGTTGGTCAGCGCGACCGCCGCTCCCCGTCAATTGCCGGTGCAACTGAAGGATCTGGAGTCCAGGCTGATGGCCATGGAGGTATATCAGGTGGTTGCCCTGGACGATCAGGAAAAGGCCGGTTTGCTGGATCTGATGGCCCGCCAGCGGGATTTTTCCTTATCCGAGGAGGTGATTGCCTATATCCTGTCCCGTTCAGACCGCACCCTGGGGGCCTTGGAGGCGGTCATTGAGCGCTTGGATCACCAGTCTTTGCAGGAAAAACGCGTAATAACAATCCCTTTCGTAAAAAAGGTCATGAGCTGGTAAATCTCTCATCTATACTTTTTAGGATAGATGCATAATTTAGAGTCGATCCAACTCTCAATGACCGATCCTCATATTAGCCACAAAAAACGATTTATCAGTCTCAAATGGCGCGCTTTGGCTTTGACCAGCGCGCTGTTGGTGGTCGTATTCACTATTTTCCTGATGGCTTCCCGTTACTCATCCCAGTTACAGCTGAAGGAACAGGGCAAGGATCGAACTCAGCGTTATGTGGAACAGCTGGAGGCATTGCTGGACCGCCAGGTACACAGGATGCAGGCGTTGTCGGGGCTGCTGGTGGAGTTCGACGGGATGGAGCAGGCGATTCGCGCTGGACAGGCAGACCAGATCAAGCGGCGGGTCAAGGGCCTTTGGTCCCGCTTTCAGGAAGAAGCCTCCATTACTTCCATTGTGATTTTCTCGCCTTCCGATGAAGTGTTGCTATGGCAGGGGGACCCCAGTATCCCGCCGGATATGGTGGAGAAATTCAGAACCGACTGGAAGCACCGTTTTGCGTTGTCCTGTTTCGATACCTGTGAGGTCTACACCGTGGTGCCACTGGAATTGGAAGGGTGGGGCAAGGGTATGGTGGTCCTGGGCGCTTATATGAATCAGGTGGTGGAACGTCTGCAGGGATTATCCAAAGCCGAAGTGGCCCTGGCGGTGCGACGTAACCAGGACGGGATCGAGCATCTCAACAATTTGTCCGGCTGGAACAGTGACGTGGTGTATTCCACCAATCAGGGGCGTGCACTGGAAATGCTGAAACAACTGGCGACCCAGCACAACCGGGCTGAAGTGTTCAACGGGATACTGGTGCAGGAAGGCGCCCGCTTTTATGAGGTGGTGTTGCGCCCTTTACGTGGTGCGGTATTTCCCCGGCAGGGTGAGCTTTATATTATCACCGATATCACCACTGAAATGTTGCAGCATCAAACCATGCAGCGTAATGGCCTGGTATTCGGTGTGGTAGGCCTGATCTTTGCCGAGTTGGTGCTGCTCACTACCTTGTGGGGGCCATTGAATCGGCTGCGGGCCATGGCATCGGTGCTGCCGATGTTGGCGACCCAGAAATTTACCCACATTCGCCAGGAATTGAATTCCCTGCATCGGGATATTCCCTTTTCCGATGAAAGCGATGTACTTAACAGTTCTGCCATGCGGCTTTCCCACTTGCTGGAGGAGTTGCAGTCGGAACTGCACAGTCGCGCGGAAGAACTGGAAAAGAAAACCGTAGACCTGGAATCGGAAAAGCATTTTGTTCAGGGCATTCTGGATACAGCCCATGCGTTGATCCTGACCCAGGATCGAACCGGGTGCATCGCGATGGTGAATCATCATTGCAGCTGGATCACCGGTTATGATACCGGCGAGTTGGTTGGGAAGTCCTTCTTCTGGTTGCTGCCTCAAAGTGAGCAGCTGCCGGATCTGCAATTCCAGATCAATGAGCTGGCGAACGGTTTTCGCAGCGAATTGCACCATGAGTCTGCCGTAGTGCGGAAAGACGGTACCACCATGTATATGGCGTGGTATCACTCACTGTTGCCCGGTGGCAAAGAGGGGCATCAGATTCTGAGTATTGCCCTCGACATCAGCGAACGAAAGGAAGCGGAAGAACGATTAGGATGGCTGGCGTCTCACGACACGCTCACTGGCTTGTTCAATCGTCGCCGGTTTGGAGAAGAGCTGCAAAAATCCATATCTCACGCGAAACGTTACAGTCGGTCCGGTGCGGTGTTGTTTTTCGATCTTGATCAGTTCAAAGATGTGAATGATACCAGTGGTCATAAGGTGGGGGATAACCTGTTGCGCCGTGTCTCAGAGCGGCTGCGCATTGAGGCCCGGGATTCGGACCTGATTTTCCGACTCGGTGGCGATGAATTTGCAATGCTGGTGCGCGAAGTGGATATGGAAGGCGCTGCCAAAGTGGCTGCCAGGCTGTGCGATGCCCTGAGTGGCGTGGAGGTGGTCGGCAGTAACCGTGTCCATCGGGTCTCCACCAGTATTGGCGTGGCACTGTTCCCGGATCACGGTGAATATGTGGATGACCTGGTGGCCAATGCGGACATCGCCATGTATCAGGCCAAGGCCTCCGGCCGCAACGGCTGGCACATTTACTCACCGGAAGAGCAGGACCGGGAGCGTACCCATGAGCGTGTATATTGGAATGAAAAGGTAAAGGAAGCCCTGTCTACCGACAGTCTGGGAGTGGCGTTTCAACCGATACAGAATATAGAGGAAGGTAAACTCTCCCACTTTGAGGCACTGCTGCGGGTCTCTGATGAGGAAGGCCGGCCACTGCCGACCTTCAAGTTTATACAGTCGGCGGAGGCCTCCGGCTTGATTCAGGAAGTGGATCTGCGCATTGTGGATAAGGTGCTCGCTTACAAGCAGGAACTGGAGCGACGTGGGATTGCGGCGGTCTTCGCCATCAACCTCTCCGGTATCTCTTTCCGCAATCCTAATCTCTACGATGAGATCTCGCAAAAATTGAAGCACTTTGGGGTTAACCCGCAGGAGATTATCTTCGAAATCACCGAAACGTCTGCGGTTGAAGATGCGGTCACCACGGCGGAAAAAATGCGGGATATCAAGAAACTGGGATGTAAGTTTGCCCTGGATGATTTCGGAGTGGGCTTTTCCTCTCTCTATCACATCAAACAGTTACCTATCGATCTGGTGAAAATCGACGGTTCCTTTATTCGGCATCTGGCATCGGAAGCAGAAGACAGGGCACTGGTGAAAGCGGTGGTTGAGGTATCCAAAGTCTTCGGTCTGACCACCGTGGCCGAATTCGTAGAGAATCAGGAAATACTGGATATTCTGCGGGAGTTGGGCGTGGACTATGCGCAAGGCTATCACATCAGTAAGCCGGAACCTTTTGATTCCATCTGGGGGGCGGCAATTTCCAAAGATGGTGCTGCTAGTGCGGATTAATTGAGCTTTAGCAGACGAGTGGTTATATTCGGGCATTAGATAAAAATAATACACACAACAGGGTAGTGTTTTGGTGTGATGAAAGCTCGCAGATCGACGGGGGCATCCCTCGGGGGATGGTATTGGCTGTGGATGATCCCCATTTTCGTTTGGTTCGCACTGCCGGCGTATGCTGAGGAGCCTCTGGAAAACTATCCGGTGGCATCGATACCGTTGAAAGCCGATGGCGTGAATCTGGCGCCTTATTTGTATTACTGGCGTGATAAGGATGCCGGGGCGTCCTTTGAGAAGGCGTTGTCCCAAGCCCGCCTGGGGAAGTTTAAACCCTTACCTGAAGGCTCTCCCAATCTGGGTTTCAAGAACGGCAGTTTCTGGTTCTTTGTCGGTTTGGCTAATCCCTTCAACTACAAACGGCTGTTATTTCTGGAGGTGGATTACGCCGCCCTGGATAAAGTGGAACTGTTCTGCTTCGGTGCCGGCCACACGCCGGTCTATTACCCGGCCGGGGATCATATCCAGTTTGACAGCCGGCCGGTTCAGGTGCGTAATTTCGTGTTTCCGCTGACGCTGGAAGCCTTTCAGTCGCTGGAGTGCCTCATGCGTCTGGAAACCTCCACCAACATTCTGGTGCCCATTCGGGTCTACGACAACCTTTCCTATATCGAACATTCCCAAATTGTCGAACGTTTGCTTGGGGGGATGTATGGGGTGGGTTTGGCATTGCTTCTGTATAACCTGATTCAATACATGCTCACCAAGAAAACGGTGTTTCTGTATTTCAGCCTCCACGTTACAGGCGGGATGGCCTACATGACGTTTATGGATGGAACCTTTGCCCGTTATTGGATTGATCTCGAGTTACAGGATGTAGGAGTTCCCCTTGCAATCTGCCTGGGTATAGGTTCGGCGGTGCTGTTTGCCCGGGAATTCCTGGATATGAAGAATGCGCATAACCTGCTTAACCGGGTCGGAAACGGATTGCTTTATGTTATCGCCCTGTTGGCCGTGGTGTCGCTGTTTTCCCCTTTGAAGCCGGTACATATGCTGAGTGCTCTGATGACGTTGTTGGTATGCTGCTACCTGCTGTTGATCGGCGTAATCCGGTATCTGGACGGCTACAATCCAGCACGGGTTTATTTGCTGGGTTTCGGTACGGTTTTCCTGATGGTGATCTGGATTGTACTGAATATCTTTCTGGTACGATCCGACGTGCGCTGGATTACCTACGGGGTCAACCTGGCCTGGATGTTTGAGTTGGTGGTGTTGTCTGTGGTCATCAGTAGCCGGATCAAGACCATTGAAATCGAGCATGTAAACATGAATGAGCAGATGCGTCTGATCAAGGATGAAAGCCACACCAAAACGGAATTTCTGGCCAAGGTCAGTCACGAAATCAGAACACCGATGAACGGTATGCTGGGGCTGGTTGAGTTGATCCAGGAAACGCCGTTAAACAAAGACCAGAAACGCTATGTGAGTGCTATCCAGAATGCCGGCCGTGGATTGCTGGAAGTAATCAACGATGTGTTGGACTTTTCCCGTATGGAAGCGGGAAAGATGGTATTGAATGAAGAAGAATTCAATCTGCAGGAAATGTTGTCCGACGCCTGCTCGATCTACGAATTCGATGCCCGTCACAAGGGGCTGGAACTGGGTTGTATCATCTCCCCCGGCACACCATTGCACTTGATCGGTGATAACGTGAGGATTCGGCAGATATTTCTGAACACTTTATCCAATGCGTTAAAGTACACTGAGAAGGGCTATGTGCATATTAATGTTCACCTGACCGATCATATTCACAACGACCGCTTGGTAATTCGGTTTGAAGTGGAAGATTCCGGTATGGGAATCGCCCAGGAGGACCAGGCTCTGTTGTTCCAGTCCTATAGCCAGGTGAACCGAATCAGCAGCCGCTCCGCCCGGGTGAGTACTGGGCTGGGACTGGCCATCAGCCAACAACTGGTGAAGCTGATGGGTGGAGAAATGGGGGTTAAAAGTGAATTGGGCGCAGGTTCCTGCTTCTGGTTTGATATTCCCCTGGCACTGCCGGAGGATGTGGCGGTGGCCGATAAGGCCATCGTGTTGGATCTGTTTCACGGAGAGTCGTTGGAGCCTCAGCTCCTAACACCAGAGCAGACCCCACAGCAGGCCCCTGAGCCCGTTCAAGCTGATCAGTTTCGCAGCGGCGACCGGGACGCGCCGTTCCGGGTTCTGCTGGTGGAGGATAATGAAATCAACCAGAATGTGATGGTTGAGTTTTTGAAAAAGATGAGCGTCTCTCCCGACCTGGCGGAGAACGGTCGCGCAGCGATAGAGAAGGTCCAAAAGAGTAGCCACGGTTACGATTTGATTCTGATGGATTGTGAAATGCCGGTGATGGATGGATATGAGGCGGCAGCCAGGATACTGAAGTGGCAGAAAGCGAAGGGCATGCAGTCAACCCCGATCATCGCGCTGACCGCCCATGCGATGGAAAAGCATCGTGAGTTGGCGTTGGATTCCGGGATGGTGGATTTCCTCAGCAAACCGATTTCCTATGCCCAGCTGTTTGCAGTGCTCAGCCGCTTTCTGGAGCTGAAAGTGGCCTGATCCACTGGACTTTTGTGCTGGGCTATAATGATACTGAGTGTCTATGGCATGATATGGGTTGCGTAAATTGACATTATTAGAGCTGATAATAAATTGCACAAAATGAAAGAGCGTTTGGTACCGGCTGCCATCATTCCCGCGATTATGGATCTTGCGATCAAGAATCGTTTGAACATGGAACAGATTCTTGAGCGGGCTAAAGTGGACCTGTCGCTTGAGCAGAAAGCCGGGGCTTTCTTAAGCGTCTCACAACAAATGCGTATTCTGGATGCCGCCTATGAGGTGATGGATAACCCGGCATTTGGGTTGTTGCTGGGGGAGGCGATCCAATACCACAGCCTTGACCTTCTGGGACAATTAATCGCAACCAGCCAGAACATCCAGGAGGCGCTGGATGAGTTGTTTCAGTTCAAAGACTTGATCACGCCGTTTACCGAGTTTTCGCTTGAGGAAAAAGGCGCTGACGCTGTACTCAGCTACCAGATCGATACGACGATGGTAACGCAGCATTTACCCAGTCACTATGATCTGGTGGCTGCTACTGTGGTGTCCATTGCCAATGCCCTGGTTGAGGATAGTCTGAAACTAAAGAAGGTCCGGTTCTCTCATTCCCAGCCTGAGTACCTGGAGGATTATCATCGGGTTTTTGGCGATTGTGTTGAATTTGGCTGCAACAGTAATGAAATCGTATTCGACCAGGGGCAGTTGAGTCAGCCATTATTAACATCGTACCCGGATTACCATGAAGGGGTCAGGGCTCTGGCGGCGGAAAGATTGCGTTCGATAGAAAGCCGGGAGTCCTTATCGGCGAAAGTGAGCTATTTCATCAGCAGGAATCTGGGAACCGATCTGTCGTCATTGGAAGACGTGGCGGCGCATTTTAATATGACTGCGCGCACTCTGCAGAGAAAGTTGAAGCTTGAACAGACTTCCTTTGTTGCTCTCCGCGATGCCTGCAGGCATGAGCGGGCACTGCGAGATTTGGCAGACCCATCGATTGATATCGACGGCCTGGCTGAGCTGCTGGGTTTTTCCGACACCTCGAATTTCTACCATGCATTCAAGCGTTGGCAGGGGGTGTCTCCCGGGGCCTATCGTAAGCAGGTGCTGGCAGAACGCTGACGGCTTTTTTATTCAATGATTTACGAGAAATCGCATTGCCTGAGCCGGTGGGCCAGCTGAAGCTTGGCCTGTTCAATTGCGCGCAGAACATCACTTGATAGTGTGCTCCCCAAACTGAATTCTGTTCCGCGAATGCCCAACAGGTAACAGGGGGGGGCTGGTTTATTCAGGGTACTTTCGAACAGGAACAGCAAGCTTTCAGCGGTAACACTATGACTGCTGAACATGAGCTGGCTGCCTACCGGGATCGGCTGCCAGAGGACCGGCTTTTCAGTATTGCTATGGCAATCTATAAAAACGCCAAGATCACTGCCATCCAAATCAAATATGTGTTCCGGCTCCAGTTGAAAATCATAGGTCAGGCGTAGCTCCAGGCCATCCGCTAGTCTGCTGTGATCGCTGAAGTAATCCTGCGCCCATCGATACAGCGTTTCTCCCGCCGCGTCGTCACCACGGTCCGGATTACCAAAGAAAAACAGACTAATCAGCATGGACCAGGTTCCCGTCACTGTTTCGCAGCAGGCTTTGCAGGCGTTTGCCATCGCTTTCGCGCAGTTCCAGCTCCAGCGGCATGCGGCCAGCGGCGTGGGTGGCGCAGGACAGGCAGGGATCGTAGGCGCGGATGGCCACTTCCACCAGGTTGAGTAGCTCCGGGGTTAATGTCTTACCATCAAGGTGCTCATTGGCTACCTTCCTGATGCTCTCGTTCATGGCCTGGTTGTTATTGGTGGTAGATACGATCAGATTGGCCATGGTCACCTGGTCGTCGTCGTTGATTCGATAGTGGTGGATCAAAGTGCCCCGTGGTGCTTCAATGATGCCGACGCCTTCACGGCGTTTATTGCCCTGGTTTAGCAGGTCATCGGACAGCAATGCAGGGTTCTCCAACAGCTTCTTGATCGCTTCCGCACAATGCAAGGCTTCAATCATTCTGGACCAGTGATAGGCCAGGGGCGCCTGCACGGGCGTGCCCAAGGTGTTGATGTACTCCTGGCGACGTTGCTCCGCTTTGGGCGTATCGATATGGCTGCAGGTATTGAGCCGTGCCAAAGGACCCACCCGATACCAACCTGTTTCCGGTTCCAGATTACTCAGAAACGGAAATTTCATGTAACTCCAGGATTTTACCTGCTCCTTCAGGAGAGTGTGATATTGAGGGCAGGGGTGTCGGTGGGTGGTTTTGCCTTCCGGGTCGACCACCTTGAGCTCACCATCGTATAGTTCAAGCTGGTCCTGAGGTCCGACCAACGACATGAAAGCGGCCGGTGCGGTTCCAAAATTGTCGTGGAACGGGCGGTTGCGCAGATAGAGATTTTTTACCGTTTGCACGGTGTCGTCACACCAATCAATAATATCGCCCACCTGTTGTTGGAAGGGACGAATTTTTTCTGCCGTCAGCGGTTGGTTCATACCTCCGGGAACGGCCGCGATACCATGAATGCGTTTGCCTGAAATGGCTTCGATAACCTGTTGGCCGAACTTGCGAATCTTGACCCCGTGGAGAGCCAGCGCCTGATGATGATTGATAACGGCGACTATATTTCGTTTGGCGGTATCGCTGTCAAAACCAAACAACAGGTCCGGTGATGCCAGGTGAAAGAAATGCAGCGCATGGGATTGCAGCACCTGGGCAAAATGCATCAGCTTGCGTAATGCCAGGGCGGCTTCGGTCAGCTGGTCAACGCCGGCTATCTGGTCAATGGCTTTGGCCGCAGCCAGGTGATGGCTTACCGGGCAAATGCCGCAGAGCCGCTGCACCACCAGCGGTAACTCCCAATAGGGGCGACCCTGGATAAATTTTTCAAAGCCGCGGAACTCCACAATATGCAGACGGGCTTCGGTAATATGGTTGTCGTCATCCACCATCAAGGTGACTTTGCCATGACCTTCCACCCGGCTCACCGGATCAATGGCGACGCGCCTTGCCATCAGTCAAACCTCCTGATCGTATAGTTCAGCTGAGGTTCCCTGTTCTCCAGCACTGCCTGAATCAACTCCAGAAACGCTGCCGCTGGCGGAGGGCAACCCGGCAGGAAGAAATCAATTTTCACTTCCGTCTGTAACGGCGTGACTTTGGGCAACAAAGCGGGTAACTCGGGGTCACTGGGAATTTGAGCGTCCACTACACCTATGCCGTTTAGATAGGATTCTTCCAGACATTCCTGCAGTGAAAAATGATTACGCATGGCTGGAACGCCACCGTTGATGGCGCAGGCGCCTACTGCAACCAGATAAGTGCAGTGTTGCCGGAACTGATGCAGTACCTCACGGTTTTCCTCGTTGCAGAGACCGCCTTCCACCAAACCGATATCACACTGGGAAACCGTTTTGATATCCGTCAGGGGGGAACGGTCAAACTCAATAGTTTCAATCAAGGGCACGATGGCTTCATCCATATCCAGGAATGACATATGACAACCGAAGCAGCCCGCCAGCGAGCAGGTGGCAACACGTACTTTCCTGGCAGGCACGCTATGGTTCATCCTGGCCTCCTTCATCACGGCGATGGTTGCCCTGGGTATGGATGGGTATCTTGTCGTAGAGACGCTCACCGGCTATGTCGGGATAATTACCGGCTTTGGGGAGGATGCATCCTACCGGACAAATGTGAGCCGCGCGGTCGTCCATGGATGCATTGGTCGACCCGAGTTGGCCGTTGTGACTGCGAAATGCCAGATGGGTATCCTGCCCGCGACCTGCCAACAGGTAAACGCTTTTCAGGTCCTGCTCCTGGGAGGCCCGTCCACAAAGATCGCATTGAATGCAACGATCCTGGTCAATGAACAGCTGTGAGTGGCTGCCATCCTGTTGGCGTAGCGGTGAGAAAGGGTCATAGTGATAATGGGTCATGCCCAGGTCATAAGCCAGTGCTTGAAGCTGGCAATTACCGCTGACTTCGCAACTGGGACAATAATGATTTCCCTCTGCAAACAAAAGCTGAATTAAACGCAATCTTGATTGGCGCAACTCCGCCGTATCGGAGTAGACCTCAAGTTTGTCTTCTGCCGGCTGGGTGCAAGCCGAGACGGTTTTGCCTTTTACATCGACAACACACAAACGGCAACTGCCATGGGCTTTGAAATCCGGGTGAAAGCAGAGGTGGGGAATGTAATATCCGGCTTTGTGAGCCGCCTGCAATATGCTGTCGCCTTTGCTGAAGGCGATCGGGTTTCCGTCAAGCTGAAACATCAGTTGATTACTCATGATGTTCTACCAGGTTTAAAAAGTTCAGGATGGGTAGGCCGGCGGTTTTGCCCAAACCGCAATGACTGGTCTGTTGCATCAGTTGTGCGAGTTCAATCATATCGGATTTGTTTTGTTCCTTCAGCGTGGGCTGATGTTCGTAGCGCTCCAGCAAATTGCACATGGCCACGGTGCCTGCACGGCAGGGGGTGCAGAACCCACAGCTTTCATGACGAAAGAACTGGATGAAGTTACGCGTGATGTCCATCAGCGAACGGGAGCGATTGAATACCATTACTGAGCCGCCCCGGCCCGGGTTTTCAAAATCCAGTGGCGTGTCAAATTGATGTGGAAGGTACAACGCGCCTGATGGCCCGCCAGCCTGGACACAGAGTGTGTCTTTGGCGTCACACAATGCCAATAACTCTCTGACTGGTGTGCCCTGCGGCAGTTCGTATAACCCAGGTTGCTGACAATCGCCCGAGACGCTGTGCAAACGGGAACCCGGACTCTTTTCTGTGCCGACGGATTTAAAGGCTTTACTGCCTTGCTGCAGAATATAGGTGGCAGCCACAAAGGTTTCCACATTGTTCACCACAGTGGGCTTATCAAACAGGCCTTTCTCGCCGGGAAAAGGAGGCTTGGGGGTTGGGATACCGCGCTTGCCGGCCAGGGATTCAATCATCGCGGACTCCTCACCACAAATATAGGCTCCGGCTCCCAAATGCAACTCAATATCGAAATCAGCGTTGAGGTAGCCTTGTTCGCGCCATCGTTGCAATCCCTTTTCGATAGGCTGATACAGGTAGAGGTATTCACCACGCAAGTAGATAAAGCCTCTGACCGCGCCTACCGCCAGCGCGGCAATGATCATGCCTTCGATCATCTGATCGGTCTGTTGACTCAGGTAGTAGCGATCTTTAAAAGTGCCGGGCTCACCTTCATCCGCATTGCAGGCAATGTATTTTATTGGCTCATTTTGCTGTTCACACCAATGCCATTTAAAGGCAGTGGGAAAACCTGCACCACCCATACCGCGCAGGCCGGCGTCACCTATCAGATCGATGATCTGTTCCCGACTCAGGGATTTGGCCTGTGCGATGCCCTGACCTGCTTGATAAGGGTAGGCGGTCAGCGGACCTTTATGGCGAATCAGGTTGTTCACTGCAAACCAGGATCGCGGCCAGTCCTGCAACGGGGCACCCCGGCGAATCAGTTGACAGAAATCATTGACGTTGTCTGCCGTCAGTCGGGTAACCGGAAATCCATTTACCAAAAGTGAAACCGGGTGATCACTGAGGCCAATGCAGGAGGTGGTTTCAATTTTACAGTCGCAACCGCAAAGTTTTTCCTTCACCTGCTCGATCAGCTCATTTACTCCGGCGTGCTGCTCAATAATGTTGTCGGCGAAGCGCAAATGATAGCGGCAGGGTTTGGCTTCCTCCAGGAAGAGGTAAAACGATATCAGTGCCCGCAGGTCTGCAATGTGGACGCCGGACTTGCGGGACAGCCACTCTTGCATGGGGAGTGAGATATGGCCAAAGAGTTGTTGCAGAATAACCAGGTTTTGCAAAACGCGTTCAGGTAAAAACGGGTTATGATAATGGCGGAGCAGGGTCTGTTCAGCCAGGTCGGTGCTCCAGGATGGGAAATCACTTTTCGCGGTTAACCAATCATTTATGGGATTCACCAAAACACTGCGGCCTCATTCCTGTTGCTTACTGAAAGAACTATCCATTGGTTCATATGGAATTAGCATGCATAGTTACTGTTACCGTTTTGCCATCTGTCGCATGCAAAATGTTGCAGCGCCCAGCAGCGGTGCATCCGGCTCCTGACACATAGCAACCGGCACAGCTCGCAATCGTTCTATATACTCATTCTTTTTTTCAATATAATCAATATGCTCCTGCCTGAAAAACAGATCACCCAGTTTGGGCGGAATGCCGCCTGCCAGGATTACGCCTCCCCAGGCCAGGTATTGCAGCACCAGGTTGCCGGCCTCAGCGTAAATCGCCTGGGCAAACAACTCCATGCAGCGGGCACTGTTGCTGGCAGGATCGTTGACTGCAGTCAGGCCGAGGGTTTCATTATCTGGTACCGCTTCCCCGGGAAACATGGTTTCGTAGAGGCGGGCAAACCCTGATCCAGAGAACCAGTTCTCCCAACTGGGAGGGTAATGGTGTTGCTGCCAATGCTTGAAAACCAGCTCTGCACTGGTAGGATTGAACGGGGCAATGGTTTTGTGTCCGCCTTCTGTTCCCTGAATTACAAAGCTATCCAGAAAGGGGATAATGCAAGCCTGTCCCAACCCAGTGCCCGGACTGATGACAATAACAGGTTGGGTGAAATTTAGTCCATTGCCGCGCAGAGACAGCAGGCGAGACTGTACTGCAGGGCTGGTCATTCCCCATGCGGTTCCCTGCAGGTCATTAAATACGTGAATGAACGCCAGTTTAAGGCGATGTTGCAGGGCTTCACCGTCGATTAACCAATCGAGATTGGTCATTTGGCAACGAATCGCGTTGTCCACGGGGCCTGCTACGGCGATCGTTGCGCAGTCCGGGGTGGGTTGTTGGCGGAGGAAATCATCCACCACAGCATCAAAGTCGCTATAATTACTGTTAATAACCGTACGGCGGTGAATAAAATCACCTTTATGA
Source organism: Pseudomonadales bacterium (assembly GCA_002708905.1). Classification (GTDB taxonomy): domain Bacteria; phylum Pseudomonadota; class Gammaproteobacteria; order Pseudomonadales; family Ketobacteraceae; genus Ketobacter. The sequence continues at coordinate 162,159 of PAPM01000035.1, forward strand.
TTCATCAACGCCAGTTGCGTTTTGGTCCCGCCGACATCCGCGAGCAGTGCAAGCATGCTGTAACCAACTCCTTTAACGCCTTGATTGGCGTCAAACGCTTTGTAATGATTGTCTGGTTAAATACCAGTTTGCCACAATAATGTTACCAAATCTGCCAGGATTACTCCCATGCCCGGAACTCTCTATAGCATCGAAGTTCAACCTAAAATTCCTCCGGCGTTACAGCGCTTGGAAGAACTAGCCAATAACCTGCTGTATAGCTGGGATCGGCAGGTCAGGGGAATGTTCTTCAGGCTGGACCGTGCGCTCTGGGAGCGCGTGGGCCACAATCCCAAGCTGTTTCTGCGTCGCATTGATCAGCGCAAGTTGGAAGAGGCGGCAGAAGATCCGGCGTACATGCAGGACTATGCAAAAGTCATTTCGACCTACGATGCCTACCTGAAGGCCAAAAGTGTCAAGAATGTAAGGAAACTGATAAATGGGCAAACAGATCTGATTGCTTATTCCTGTGCAGAATTCGGATTACATGAGAGTGTGCCGATTTATTCCGGTGGCTTGGGAATTCTGGCCGGGGATCATTGCAAGGCAGCCAGTGACATGGGATTGCCCTTTGTGGCGATGGGTATGCTTTACCGGCAGGGCTATTTTACCCAGCAGATTGATAGCCATGGTAACCAGCTGGCCCAGTACAACCCCTCATACTTCCAGGATCTGCCGGTGCAACCGGCTCTGGATGACGCGGGCAACCCCATCGTTGTGAGCATACAGGTCCCGGGGCGCAATATTGACCTGAAGGTTTGGGTCGCGTTGGTAGGCCACAATAATTTGTACTTGCTGGACAGTGACCTGGCCAGTAACCAGGACGAAGACCGACGCATAACCTATCAACTCTACGGCGGGGATGCCACTAACCGGTTATTGCAGGAAATGGTGCTGGGGATTGGCGGGGTTCGCGCCAAGCGTGCCCTTGGACTGAATCCGACGGTATGGCACATCAATGAGGGCCATGCGGCGTTTCAGGTGTTGGAGCGATGCCGCGAACTGGTCGTATCCGGATTATCATTTGCCGCCGCTTTGGAAGCGGTAGCGGCCAACACAGTGTTCACCACCCATACTCCGGTGCCGGCTGGCCACGATATTTTTGACCACCGACTGATTGAGTTCTATTTCTCAGATTATGTGCAAGAGCTTGGTATCAGCATGGAGCATTTTCTAGGTCTGGGTGCGAGCCCGGTGAACAGTCATGGTTTTAACATGACGGCACTGGCGCTTCGGGGGTCACGCTTTCACAATGGCGTCAGTCGGATACATGGCCAGGTGGCGTCGGAAATGGAACGCTATATCTGGCCTCAAATCGAACCGGAAGAAAACCCCATCCGTCATGTCACCAACGGTGTCCATGTTCCCACTTTCCTGGCCAATGAATGGGTTAATATGTTCGACCTGCAGTTTGGTGGAGGGTGGCGTACCGAACTGCTTAATCCTGAGTTCTGGAAGAAAACCTGGGATATTCCTTATCACAGTTTTTGGAGCGTAAGGCAGTCGCTGAAAGCCAAGATGCTGGAAACCGTGTATGACCGCAGCGTTGAGCAGCAAAGACGCAACGGTATCAGCGAATCCCAAATCCGGCGCCTGACCCGTTATATCAAGCCCCGTAAAACCGATATTCTGACGATTGGCTTTGCCCGGCGTTTTGCAACCTACAAGCGGGCAACATTGATTTTCTCCGATCGGGAACGTTTGTCCAGATTGTTGAATGATCCGGAACGACCGGTGGTACTGATCTTTGCCGGTAAAGCTCATCCCAGCGATCATCCCGGGCAGGAATTTATCCGCCAGATTCATCACTTTGCCCACGATCCCGAGTTTGAGGGGCGCATTATCCTGCTGGAAGACTATGACATGGCGCTGGCCCGGAAACTGGTTACCGGCGTGGACGTATGGCTCAACAATCCCGCCTATCCGTTGGAGGCCAGCGGCACTTCCGGGCAGAAGGCGGGCATCAACGGCGTGCTCAACCTGAGTGTTCTGGATGGCTGGTGGGATGAAGGTTACAACGGGCAGAATGGTTGGTCCATTACGCCCCACGGGCCTCAGTTCTCACCGGACTTTCGCGATCGTGAAGAAGCCAATGAGCTGATGGATGTGTTTGAAAATGAGGTGGTTCCACTTTATTACGAACGGGACGGCCATGGCTTCTCTGTGGAATGGATTGAGAAAAGCAAGAATGCCATGGAAACCCTGATTCCCGCCTTCAATGCCCAGCGCATGGTGATGGACTATTTGCGGGATTTCTATAACCCCGCTATTCGCCATGGTCAGATGTTGTGGAACAACGAATTTCATCTGGCCCGGGAGTTGGCTGAGTGGAAGCAACGGGTGCGGGAATGTTGGCCACGGGTGCATGCCAGCCGTTTGGATAGTCCTACGGATACCATGTTCAGGGATGATACTTTCGAAGTGAAGGTGGCGATTGATCTGGCTGGTTTGTCACCCTCGGATATATCCGTGGATTGCCTGGTGGGGAAGGTGGATCGGGATGGCCAGTTTGAACGCCACTCCTGTTTTCAGCTTACTAACGAGGAAACAACCGAAGACGGCAAAACGGTTTACTCCCTTTCTGTGACGTTGGCTGAAAGCGGCAAACAGTGTTACAAGCTGCGCCTGTATCCCTATCATTCCAGCTTGGGGCAACGTTTTGAAGTCGGTGCCATGATCTGGCTCTAGGGATACGCTGTGTGCTTCAACGGGCGTAAAGGTGATTGAGGGCTTTGAGTTTGTTGGCAAGGTCCTCATCAACCTGTGACCAATCGAAACGCCAGCGCCAGTTGCCTTCTGTGGTACCCGGCGTGTTCATCCGATGCCGTTCATCCAGCTCAAGTAAATCCTGAAACGGCATCATGGCCCAGCGAGCCGGCGAGGCCAGTGCACTTTTGATCAGCGGCCAGGGCATGGGTTCCGCCGGTTGTGCGTAGTAGGCTTCAATCCGTGCTTTGGTGGACTCCGCCAAATGATTGTACCAGCCCACCGTGGTGTTGTTGTCGTGGGTACCGGTATAGATGACTGTGTCTCGCGTATGATTGTGGGGTAGATAGGGGTTCATGCCGTCGCTGTCAAAAGCGAACTGCAGAATCTTCATTCCGGGTAAGCCGTACTTTTTGCGTAAGGCGATCACGTCGTCGGTAATGATACCCAGGTCCTCGGCGATCAGGGGTAATTCTTTGGTCTCCGCCAGCAATGCTTGGAATAATTCATCGCCCGGTGAGGGAATCCAGCGTCCGTTAATGGCCGTCGGTTCATCGGCCGGGATTTCCCAATAGGCAGCAAAGCCTCGAAAATGATCGATCCTGACAGCGTCGTACAATTCCAAATTGTGCTTAAGGCGCCGCTTCCACCAATCGAAACCGGTTTCAGCGTGGGCCGGCCAGTGATAGATGGGATTGCCCCAGCGCTGTCCGGTTGCAGAAAAATAATCCGGCGGCACACCTGCCACCACTTCGGGGCTGCCATCCGGGTTTAGCTTGAATAGGTCCCGGTTAGCCCACACATCGGCGCTGTCACCGGAGACAAAGATCGGTAGATCCCCAAACACCAGGATATTGCGTTCGTTCGCATAACGTCTCAAATCCAGCCATTGTCGATGGAACAAAAACTGGATGAAGTTTTCCAGCTGAATCTGGTTTTCGTGCTGTGCCCTGAATGCGGTGATAGCGGATTTTTCCCGATTTTTCAGAGGCTCGGGCCAATGCAACCAGTGTTCTGAATGCTGTTGTTTGATGACAGTAAAGAGACTGGCATCCGGCAACCAGTCGGTTTGGGACAGAAATGATCGAAACGCTTCAGCAATACTCGATTGGGGGTTATCCTGTAGCCATACGTAGGCTTGCGCCAGCGCAGTACGCTGGTCCAGCCTGCTAGAAACCGCTTTCTTATACTCCGGAAATCCTATCTGTTTGAGCTGGCCGATATCAATAAAATCCGGATTGCCGGAGAATGCGGAAAAACTGTTGTATGGGGAACCATCGGCGACCGGGCACAGAGGGAGAATTTGCCAGACGCCGAAACCTGCCAGCTCAAGCCAGTTCAGCCAGTTGTAGGCCTCTGCGCCAAAAGCGCCATGAAATTGCGGGCCGGGAAGGGAAGTGGGATGGAGGACTACGCCAGATAAACGTCGTTTGAGTATCCCTCTTGGCATGAATTACCCTTGTCCCCTGCGCATAACACCATCATTTTCCGCTACGCCGCCGCCCCGGCTGATGACGTGTTCGAGACTTTCCGGAGCGGGCTCGTCCAGAAAGCGATAGAGGTTTTTCAAATGTGTGCGATACAGCTGGTCAAAGTCCGAAACGGACTCTGCGGGGTTGTAGTCACCAAACCACCAGAACCAGTCGGACCCTTCGCAGATGGCCATTTGCTCTTCCGCCCGCTGGGCGATCTCAGGCTCCAGTTTGCCGCTATGCATAACCCGATCGAAATCGTCCTTGGCCTGACATAATAAATCCCAGGCCCGGTTTTTCGCCGGATCCCCAATCCAGGTGGAAAACGTGCCGTACACCCAGCTGCCGGCTGTCAGGGATGGCAACTCGGTTCGCTTTTCATGTCGCTTGATATAATCCCGGAACGTAGTGAGGTGAATCTTGGGATGCTCCACCAGCTTTGAATAGAGTTGTTTCAAAAAATGGTAGCCGTTGTTGGCGTAGTACTCCCAGCAATTTTCACCGTCCAGGATAATGGGAACGATGGTGTCTTCCTGGTAATCGCAGGCCGAACGAATGTTCTCTATATGATGAATGAGGTTGTTAACCGCATCGACTTCGTTCCAGCCTGAATAGGTGAAGCCAATGAGGTCGGAAAGGTTGTCATCCCGAAAAAAACAGGAGACTTTATTGCTTCGAACTCTAAAACCATGATGGATGCACAGTTTAGGCAACTTGTTGGCATTTATGGTATTACCCAACACGCCTCCGCCCGTAGCGGTCCACTGAAAGGGCACCTGATCCAGCAACTCCAGAGTCTGCTCGCTGAGCGCGCCTTCCGATGGCCAACAGCCAACGGGTTTGAAACCGAAATGGCGTTCAAATGTTTTTAATCCATTCTGCAAATGAACGATGGCTCTTTCTTTCCCGCCGGGGTAGTGGGGCCGCTTGGGAAGCGGCGCATCAGGCATGGCTTCCAGCGTGGATTTAAAATCCAGCAACAAGGGTAGGATGGGGTGTTTATCCGGTGTGACACTGATCTCCATCTGCCCGCTTTCTGCCAGGTGGCGATAGCGTGGTACGACAGAACGAATCAGGGTATCAATCACACCCAGCAATTCCCGCCTGTCTTTACTGGTAAAGCCTTTGGCTTTGCGAATCAGGCGTTGAATGGTTTCATTTTCCATGCGAACGGTCTCACCCATCCACACCAGGTGATACCAAACCAACAGGTCAAAGAAGAATTGTTCATCCAGATAGTTCAGGTAGCCGGGCTTGTTTATGGCCTGGCGGGCCAGTTGCACCAGGTCCTGATAGGGCGCGAATCGTTCCACCAGGCGCTTTTCATTGGCTCGAATGCATTGTTTGACGATGAATAAACGTAGCGATTCGGTGGGGCCAATGGTGGCCATGGCCAGTGTCGCCAACAACCGGTCATTGAAAGATTCACCCTGGTTGAAGTAGCGATCAAACTGCTGGATATAGTCGTCGATCTGGTCCAGAAGCACCGGTGTAAAGTTCACTACCACACGGCTCTGGGGTACCTGTTCCACCACCGCAGCCATATCCGCATAATCTTTTATGGCATGGAGATAGGTCCAGGGGAGGTGCACGTTATGAGTAAACTGGTCCTGATATTGGGGCTGATGCATGTGCCAGCACAGAACCACGTTAATCTTGGGATTTTGATCCTGATCATGCGACATTGGATAGGGATTTTCCTAACATTTCAGACGATACCAATACTATGCCGTTAGGCGATACGTAGAACTGTTTTGCATCTCGTGCATGATCATAGCCGATCACGGTGCCCGGTGGAATCTTGCAATCCCGATCAATGATGACTTTTTTCAATCGGCAATTTCGACCTATTTCCACGTTGGGCAGAATGACGGCGTCTCTGATGGTGGAGTAACTGTGAATGCGCACATTATTCGACAACAGGGAGCGCTTTACGGAACTGCCGGAGATAATGCAGCCGCCGGATACCAGGGAATCCACCGCCATGCCCCGCCGGTTCTCGTCGTCAAAAACAAATTTTGCAGGGGGCAGTTGTTCCTGGTAAGTCCAGATAGGCCAGGTTTGATCATAGAGATTAAGCTGGGGGGTAACCGACAGTAAATCCATGTTGGCTTCAAAGTAACTGTCGATGGTGCCTACGTCGCGCCAATAGGCGGTGTTGCCGGTGTTGCTGTCAGTAAACGGGTAGGCCAGAACTTTCATGTGCTTGACGGCATTCGGTATAATGTTTTTGCCGAAATCATGGGCGCTGTTCGCCATGTCGGCATCTTCCTGCAGCAACTGATCCAGCAGGTTTTTTGGGAAAACGTAAATGCCCATTGATGCCAGGCTCATCCCCGGTTTTCCGGGCACGCATTCCGGATCAGCGGGTTTCTCCTGGAAGCGCTGAATCCAGTGATTCTCATCAACCGCCATCACACCGAATTCTTTGGCTTCTTTTGCCGGAACCTGAATGCACCCGACGGTGATGTCGGCGCCGGAATCAATGTGGCGCTGGATCATCAGGGCGTAGTTCATTTTGTAGATATGATCGCCTGCGAGTATCAGTACATAGTCCGGGTGCACCATATCGATGATGTCCAGGTTCTGATAGACGGCGTCGGCTGTACCCATGTACCAGGAATCTTTCACCCGTTGTTGCGCCGGCAGCAACTCCACGAACTCGCCCAGTTCCGGACGTAAAAAGCTCCAGCCTTTCTGAATATGGGAATTCAGGGAGTGGGACTTGTATTGGGTCAATATACTGATCTGCCGAATACCGGAATTAATACAATTGGACAGCGGGAAGTCAATGGTGCGGAATTTCCCACCAAACGGAACGGCCGGCTTTGAGTGCCAACGGGTAAGGGATCTGAGTCGGGTACCGCTTCCCCCGGCCAGAATGAGTGCCAGTGTGTTTTTCAAACTGCCAAAGTTGGGTGTGGGTGCTCCTAGCATGATGTACCTGTCTTGGTGATGGGTAGTGGCTGTCACAAAAACCACTTATTGTTAGCTGACAATCCTGCACACTATACATGACAAGCATGCTACATCCCGGTATGCATTTTATGATCCAAATCATAGGATCAGTGTTTACTTTATTAGAATGTTTGAAGGTAAATCCAAAACTGCTGGATTCAAAATAACAATCGGTTATATAACTGAATGCGTCGACTGATGGTATCGTGATTTTCCCGTTGGATGTGACGTTCCTATTTCAGTGCAAGCTCAGTGCAACCCCAAACAGCCGTAATACAGGACTTTAAACTACATCATGGCCACGCTTAGAAACCAAACCCCCAATGAAGTTCATCATCAACGGGATCTCGATCGAGTCGTGCAAGCCCGTCATCATGATCCGTTCACCGTGTTGGGAATGCATGGTGACAAGGGTAAGGGGTATATGCTGGTCTACCGGCCTCACGCAGATTCGGTTTGGGTCACGGTGGATGGGCTACGCACCGAGATGAAGCAGCAGGGTAACGGTTTTTTCCGGATAGAAGGGGATACCACTAATTGGGGGCATCACCCGACTCTAGTTGAATGCAGCGGTGACTGGGAGCATCATTTTATTGATCCATACACCTTCTGGCCGCAGGTCTCGGAGGATTGGTTGACTGCGTTTCATGAGCATGAATGTTTTGATGCCTATCGCGTTATGGGCGCTCATGCCTGGGAAGCGGACAGTGTCAGGGGCACCCTGTTTGTGGTGTGGGCACCCAATGCCGAAAGGGTCAGTGTGGTTGGGGATTTCAACCGCTGGGATGGCAGGATAAACCCGATGCGCAGCCGGGGGCAAAGCGGTATCTGGGAATTGTTCATACCGGAGTTTGAGGAAGGCGGACTCTACAAGTATGAGCTCCGGAATCGTGAAACCGGGGAGGTCTCTACCAAGGCCGATCCCTATGGTCGTTTTTTTGAGGTGCGCCCCAATTCCGCCAGCCGTTTTTGTCAACCCTCCACCTATCAATGGCAGGATGATCTTTGGTTGCAAAAGCGTAGCAAGGCGGACTGGTTACACAGCCCCCAGTCGATCTACGAAGTGCATCTTGGCTCCTGGCGTCGGGAAGAGAATGGAGATTTTCTGAGTTACCGGGATATTGCAGAACAACTGGTGCCCTATGTTAAAGACATGGGCTTCACCCATATTGAGCTGTTGCCGGTGACGGAGTTCCCCTATGACGGTTCCTGGGGGTATCAGGTTACCGGTTTTTTTGCCCCCACCAGTCGTTTCGGTGACATCAATGATTTCAAATACTTCGTGGATTTCTGTCACTGTAACGGCATCGGAGTGATCCTCGACTGGGTGCCGGCACATTTCCCCAGGGACGCCCATGGCTTGGCGCGCTTTGATGGTACCTGTCTCTACGAACATGATGATCCCCAGCGGGGGGAACACAAGGATTGGGGTACCCTGATCTTCAACTATGGCCGTAATGAAGTACGTAACTTTCTGTTTTCCAGTGCATATTTTTGGCTGGAACAGTTCCATGTAGACGGTTTGCGGGTGGATGCGGTGGCTTCCATGCTGTATCTGGATTATTCCCGCGAGCCCGGCGAGTGGACTCCGAATCAGTATGGTGGTAACGAAAATCTTGAAGCCATTCATTTTATTCGCCGTACCAACGAGAAGGTGCACCAGGACTTTCCCGGCGTATTGATGATGGCTGAGGAATCCACCGCCTGGCCCCAGGTATCCCGACCGGTTTATCTGGGGGGGTTGGGCTTCAGTATGAAGTGGAACATGGGGTGGATGAACGACACGTTACGTTACGTTAGCTTGGATCCGGTGCACCGTACTTTCCACCACGAACACCTCACCTTCAGCCTGTTGTACGCCTTTTCGGAAAACTTTGTGTTGCCCCTGTCCCATGATGAAGTGGTTCATGGTAAACGGTCATTGTTGGAGAAAATGCCGGGTGATGGTTGGCAGCAGTTTGCGAATCTCCGTCTGCTGTTCACTTACCTGTTTACCCATCCCGGCAAGAAACTGCTGTTCATGGGCGGAGAGTTCGGACAAGGGCGGGAGTGGTGTCATGATCAGGCCTTGGACTGGCATCTGCTGGAACATGACTGGCAGCGGGGCGTGCAATCCGTAGTGCGGGACCTGAATGGACATTATCAACGGCTGATTCCCCTGCATCGATACGATTTTGAAGACCGTGGCTTTCAGTGGATTGACTGCCACGACAGTTCACAATCGGTGATCAGTTATTTGCGTCGCAGTGAAGAGGGGTATGTGATTGTCGTGCTTAACTTTACGCCGGTGGTGCGTGAGCACTATCGTATTGGGGTGCCGGAGGATTGTCAGTATCAGGAAATTTTCAATTCTGACTCCATCTATTATGGTGGGAGCAACATTTCAAACGGCACAACCATTCTGGCTGAAACCAATCCCCATATGGACCAACCCTGCAGCATCTCATTAACGCTGCCTCCCCTGGCTGGTATTATTCTGAGTCCGGTCTACTAGAAGTAGTAGCTGGGCTCTTCTTTGCTATTTCTGTCAATGGACTTGGGTTCTGCGTTCCATTCATTGAACACATTTATCAGCCCTTGGGTCGATGGATCATGGGCCTGGGATTGGTCGGTGAAATTCTGACCGTAGCGTTTGCTGAGTTCAGTTCCCCAGTGGGTGAACGGGTTGATGTTCCAGATAATCGCCCTGCTGTAAGCAATGTGTTCATAGAGGGCCAACAGCTGGCCCAGGCTGCGGGGGGAGAGATTTTTCATGATAATGCTGGTTGAGGGTTTGTTGCCCGGAAGTGCTTGATCGTTAATGGGCAAATCACCGGTTTGAGTGGTGACGCTGTGGTTGCCCAGCATCAGTGCTTCGGTCTGGGCCAGACACTGCAGGAAGTTCTGGTGATTGCCCCCCTCAATGGGTTCTTTGGCAACGGCGATGAAGTCTGCCGGAATGGTATGGGTGCCCTGGTGCAGCAGTTGGAAATAGGTATGCTGGCTGCTGCTGCCGGCGGTACCCCAGATGACCGGCGCGGTTTGGTAGAGGACGGATTCGCCCATCATATCAATGGATTTGCCATTGGCTTCCATCAGGCAGTGTTGGATCAGGGCCGGTAGCAGCTCCAGGGATTCGTTGTAGGGCAGTAAGGCGTGATTGCTGGCACTCCAGAAATTGGTATACCAGACACTGAGCAGGGCCAATATGATCGGGGCGTTGTGATCCATCTCTTCCTGCAAAAAGTGTTGGTCCATCAGGTTGGCACCTGCCAACAGCTCTTCGAAGCGTTCCATCCCAATGGCCAGTGCCACCGGCAGCCCGGCAGAGGTCCATAAGGAATAACGGCCCGGCAACCAATCCCAGACAGAAAGAACATTATTTTCGTCCACGCCGAATTCGGTAGCGGCCAGCCTGTTACCGGTTATCGCGATAAAATGGCGCCGTAGTGCCGTCTGTGTACTGGACTGCTGCAGGATCCACTCTCTCGCAAGTTGCGCATTGGCGATGGTCTCCTGGGTGGAAAAACTTTTGCTGGAGATAATGAACAGGGTCGTGTCTGGCTGAATGTTACACAGCAGTTGTCGGAACTGTGCGGAATCTCCGTTGGAAATAAAGTGGATACGAATGGAATTGGTTTGGTATGCCCCCAGTGCCTTGTGAACAGCCTCGGCGTCATTGGCTGCACCACCGACACCCAGGGTCACAACGTCTGCGATGGGTTTATCGCTCAACCCCCGCCAGCGCCAGGAGCGCACGTCGTTGCAGATGCGCTCCATTTTAAACAGATTGTCCCGGATCAATGAGGAAATGTCTTCCCCCGCAATGCTCTTCGGCGTCAGCGCTTTGTCCCTTAATGCGGTGTAAGGAATGGTTTGCAGGCCACATTCCAGTTTCTCGCCGCGGGCCAGTTTGCGAATGGCCTCCGGAAGCTGCTGCGTCCTGGCCAGGCTGAAAAGGGTAGAAAGCACCTGCGCATCCAGGAAGTTTTTGGAGTAGTCGATGAACAGGTCATGGCTGCAAAGTGAGAAGTTATGGAAGCGGTGGGGCTGCTTTTTGAAAAGATCGGTTAAACGGGTGTTTAAAAAATCATGACGCAACACTTCGAGTTGCTTCCATTCGGGAGTGCTTGCGGGGTTCGGCATATCCAATATCCTAAGATTATTATTCAGCGTCCTGCTGGAGCATAAAGATACAAAATGACAATTGGTTTGACGCCTATCAAGTTTAATGAATCCAGATTGCCCTTCGTCGGATTAATTTGTCATGATAGAGTAGTTTCGTAGTGCTAAATTTCATAAGTCCGGTTGCAGCGGGTTCTGCTCAGGTTTCACTTAAAGGTTCCAATGAACATACTCTTTGTCACCAGTGAGGTGTTTCCTCTAATTAAAACCGGTGGTCTGGCCGATGTTTCCTATTCGTTGCCCAAAGCATTGGAGCAATTGGGGCATCGGGTTACCGTCGTGATCCCGGGTTATCGGTCCGTTAAAAGCAAGTTGGGTGTGCCGGACACTCGCTATGTCCTGCAGGATGGCTTTCTGCGCCAGGATATTGTCCTGTCCGAATTCCGCTCCAGTCCGCTTGGCCTGCCTCTGTTGTTGGTAGAATCCGAGTCCCTGTTTGACCGTGATGGTGGGCCTTATGAGCGAGGTAATGGGGAAGCCTGGGCCGATAATGCTGACCGCTTTGCCCAGTTTTGCCGGGTGGTGGTAGCCTGGTTGACCAACCAGGAGTTGGAGCACGAAGCCTATGATGTGGTGCATTGTAATGACTGGCAGACCGGTCTGATTCCTGCATTACTGAGCTTGCACCACCTTCCCATCAAGACGGTTTTTACAATTCATAATCTGGCCTATCAGGGCGTTTTTGATCGTGCCGTGTTCCAGCAATTACAATTGCCGGAGCCCTGGTGGCACATGGATGCCCTGGAATTCTACGGCAATTTTTCCTTCCTCAAAGCGGGGATCGTCTATTCGGATTGGGTGACCACTGTCAGTCCAACCTATGCGGACGAAATTCTTCGGGAGCCCGCGGCTTGCGGTATGGCCGGCCTGTTGCAACACCATCAGCGTAAGTTGGTGGGGATTCTGAATGGAGCGGACTACCAGGTGTGGGATCCCAAAACCGATCACCATATCCTGTTTCATTACGACAGCCAGAATCTGGAGCAGAAACAGAAGAACAAGCTGGATCTGCAACACATCACAGGGTTACGCCTCAGCAAGTCTGCGCCCTTGATCGGGCTGGTGAGCCGGCTGGTGGAGCAGAAGGGGATCGATTGGGTGGTGGCGGCCATCGAAGCCACGCAGGGGGAGAAGGTGCAATGGGTGATTCTGGGCAATGGCACGCCGCTGTATGAGCAACAATTGCGTGCCCTGGCGCAAGCCCATCCCAAAACGATTGCGGTCACCATTGGCTATGATGAGGAACTTGCCCACCGGATTGAGGCGGGTAGTGACCTCTTCGCCATGCCTTCCCGCTACGAGCCCTGTGGCCTGAATCAGATCTATAGTTTACGGTATGGCACATTGCCCATTGTCAGGCGTACCGGCGGTCTGGCGGATACGGTAGTGGATGTGGACGATGCGTCCCTGGAGCAGGGCACAGCAACCGGGTTTGTGTTTGAGGAGCCGGAGGCTCAGGCATTCCTGGCAACGGTAATGCGGGCGATTGGAATGTACCGTAAGCGCAAAACCTGGGAGCGTATTCAACAAACGGCCATGGCCCAGCGCTTTGACTGGGAACACAGTGCCCAGTCCTATCTTGAACTCTATGAACAGGAGTAGCTGAATGGCCTATGACATTGTGGCGATTGGCAGTGCCACCGTAGATCAGTTTGCAGAAACCGATTCTGAATTGATCCGGATTGAAACCCCCACCATGCAGGAAAAGCTCATTGCTTTTCCTTTGGGCAGCAAAATACTGGTTAAAGAACTAAACCTGGCGGTCGGTGGCGGTGGCACCAACTGTGCTGTCACGTTCTCCCGACTGGGTTTGAAAACGGCCTACCTGGGCAAAGTCGGAGATGATGGCAATGGTGATTTTGTCATTCGTACCCTGCAGAGTGAGCACATCGATTTTATCGGCCCTCGGAAAGGCACCACCGGAATTTCCGTGATTCTGAACAGTTTTGCCCACGACAGAACCATCCTTGCTTTCAAAGGCTGCAATAACAGTTTGCATCTCGATGAGATCAAGCCCTTCGAGACCCGCTGGGTCTACCTCGCCAGCATGCTTGGTGAAAGTTTTGACACCATCGTTTCTTTGTTGGCGCAACATGAGTTCCGGGTCGCCTTTAACCCCAGTAACTATCAGGCTGAGCTGGGCTATAAAGCGTTGCAGCCTTTGTTGGAGAAAGTGGAAATTCTGGTCATGAATCTGGAAGAGGCCTGCAAATTTTTGGGCCTGATCTACCAGGAGCGCCCTGAGGCCCGCGAGCTTTTGCTGAAATTAGCTGAGCTGCCACCGCGGATTTTTGTGATCACCGATGGCGCTGAAGGTGTGCACGTATACGATGGCGAATGCTATTACCGTGCCTGGCCGCGGGACAATCTCGAGGTGTTGGAAACCACCGGTGCCGGTGATGCCTTTGCCTCAACCTTCACGGCCGCCTGTTTGTTGGATGAGCCGATCGAGCAAGCGATTCATCTGGGAATGACCAATGCCGAGTCTGTGTTGGTGCACCAAGGCGCGAAGGAAAAACTGCTTTCCCGGCAAGAGCTGTATCAACAGGCGCAATCCATACAGCGTAAGATGGAAAAAGAAGTAATGGGGAACTGAACCGAGAACTTACAGCTTGCTGGCCCTGGCCAGGAATTGATTGCGCTCATTTTGGTCCGGAATATGACGGGCCAACGCTTCCACCAGGTCCTGCAAAGCAGGGTGCTGCTTGCTCATTTTCTTCACCAACCGGCTGGCCAACGGGCCCACGTGATACGCCAGAATGTCAGTAATCTGTTGTTGTTGGGATTCGGTAATGGCAGAAGCGGCCATTTGGGTGGGTTGGTCTGCTGAACTCAACGAGTGCGATGTTAGTCCGGCATTTAACCCGGCATGGGATCCACTGAGTGATTCCACTTTGGAGATCCCGCTTTTTTCCACCGACTGCATAAACTGACTGCGTTCATCCTCGTTGGGAATATGGCGGGTGAGGTTCGCCATCAATTGATCCAGGTTGGAGGCCGAGCGGCTGTTTTTGCGCACCAATAACTTAGCCATCGGTCCGACAAATCTCGCTAGCGAATGCTCCAGTGACTGCAGCAGGTCGTCGCTCCACTGGGAGGATGAAAATGCATTCGCTTCCGCTGGTGCCTGGGCCACATATTTATCCGGCCTATAATTATCCGGTTTGGGAAAATGGGCGGTGGTAGCCAGAGTGAGGTCCATATCCTCGATGGACTTCAATTGGGTAATAAACTGGGCGCTGGACTGGAAACGTTGCTTGGCATCCGGTTGCAGGGCGCGTTCCAGAATCGGCTTGATGGAGCGGATGCTCTGGCTGGACAGGTGGCGTGCGGAATTCAGCTTTTCCAGGTTCTGGGCCAGGCTCAGATCCCTTGAGGGGCGATCCCGGGTCAGCAGCTCATAAAAAAGAACGCCGACACTATACAGGTCGGAACGGGTATCCACCTGATGGCCCTGCAGGCCCTCCGGGGACATGTAGTTCGGGGTACCCACCATAAAACCGGTGCTGGTCAGCTCAGAGGTGTCCAGCCTGGCAACACCAAAATCAGAGACTTTAACGGTGCCGTTTTCCAGCAATATGATGTTGGCCGGTTTGATATCCCGATGCACGATGCCTTTCTCATGGGCATGGCCCAGTGCCTCAAGCACCTGAATACAAATGTCGGTGGCGGAGGGCAATGAAATGAAGGTATCGCTCCTGAGGTGCGCTTTCAGCTCGATGCCTTCCACAAATTCCATCACGATATAGGGTGCACCATCACTACCGAAATCAAAGATGGTCACGATGTTCGGATGCAGACAGCGGGCGGCGGCCTTTGCCTCCTGCAGAAAGCGTACTTCCAGATCCGCGCCGTGTTCGCCTTGCCGCAGGTGCTCATGGAGCACCTTGATGGCCACAGTACGTTCAATCTGACTGTCCTGGGCTTTGTATACCACACCCATGGCACCGCTGCCGAGGATACGTTCGATATCGTATTTTGCTATGCGTTGTGGTGGCAAATGACCGCTGCTCATAGTTAATCGATGGTTTCATCCAGCATCTGCACGGCATTACTCAGACTGCGGTGCATGCGGTTGAACGATCGGCCCAGGGATGAAATCTCATCATTACCTTTCACCGCCAGTTCTTCTACGTTGAGATTCCCCAGACTGATTTCATCCGCTTTGCTGGACATGGCTTGTACCGGTTTGATAACGATAAAGTGTAGCAGCAGGTTGAGGATGATGGCGATGATGACGAAGATACCGATCAATGCCCCCATAAAGGTGTAGAACGTCTGGTCTGCTCGGGCCAGGGGCAGGGACATGGGTACTGATACGATCTGGGCACCGATGGTTTCATTCAGTTTCCAGCCAAAACCATTGCTGGAGCCATAGGTTTCGATCAACGTGGCAGGCGCCTCAGCGGGTGTATTGTGGCAAGCCAGGCAGCCTGGATTCTTGATCGTAATTGGCCGGCCCAGATACAGTTGCGGCCCGGTGGGGGTTTCCCTCTCGCCAATCAACTCCTCTTCATCCGGATGTTTGCGGAACTGATTCACGATATCCGCTTCCCACTCGGTAACCCGGTTGGCCGGGTTGGTGGGATTCAGAGCAGCTTCTTTGTAGCTGTAATCCGCGTGGGATTGTTGCAAGGTTTTTATGTATTGAGCGGCGGCGTAGGCAGGTACGGTCTGCGGAATAAACTGACGACGTTGCTGCACCTTCAGCAGCGGGCGCACCTCGTTGACGGTATAGGCGCGAACGGCAACCGCGCTTTCCATCATAATTCGCGCCATATCCAGGACTTCCTCCCGGGCATTCTGCTGCAGAATTTTATAGCTGACAAAGCCGGAGACCAGCAGACCAATCAGGGTGGTGGCGAACAAGACAAGGTTGAACTTTAAGCGTAATCCCATGGGTTGCTCCGGTTATCGTGCGCTGACTTTTTGGTTGCAGGTTTCCCAAGCAGCAAGCGCCTGCGGGAAATTGGCAACCGAAATGGTTTGAGATTGGGTTTCCGTCATGGGCCAGGTGGGCCAGAATCCCAGGGCAACCCGGACGCTGTCCGATGCTTTAAGTGCATTGGTAAGTTGCTGTTTTTGTTTTGAGATCGAGATTTTAGTGTCTTTGACTATGGATTCCAACGGAATGTGAATCCCGTTACTGAGGAAGAGCCCGGTATCAGGATAGGTCATATCAATGTCCGACTTGGTCTCCACTATCCAGGAGTCCTTACTCAGCCGCAGAGACAGGGGGGTTGTGCCTGTCCCGTCGTTCATGGTCACCGGTACAGTTTGGAGGCTGCAGCTATCCTGGTTGCTGGAAAGAACCCAGCTGTTTCCGATGGTGATCGGCAGCTGATCCAGGGTAAATTCAATCGGCGTCGGGATTTGGGGGAGGGTGGCCACCGGTTCAGGTGCGATTGCGGTTTCGGGCTCAACCGGCTTTTCTTCAGCTTGGACAACAAGGTCTTTTGTTTCGGCTTCAAGAGTCGGTTTTTCAGGTGCAGGCGGTGGCGTTTCCTTTGGGGGGCGCAAAGGCGTGCTTGGCTTGTACTTCGGGGCATCCTCCCCGGTAGGCAGAACCGGCTTTTGCGCCGGTTGGCGGCTGGCCGCTTCAGCATCCTGCTTGAGCACCTCCTCGAATGGGATAGCCTTGTATTCATAGGGCTCAGGTTTGGTTTCAGTAGCCGTCACCACGGCTGGTTCCGGTTCTGCGGGCTTGCTACTGGTTTCAGCGACAGGTTTGGCCGGTTGGCTGGCGCAGCCGGTCAGTAAGCCCCCTCCTGACACTAGATACAAAGATATCGCGTAAACAACGGGCCTGATTGCCTGGTTCATGGGTATCGTCCGGTGATTATTAGTATACGAATGAGGATAAGATGTCCTGATATATAGTGGCTAATAGTCGTTCATTTGTAAAACGTAAAAATGCACAGTTCTGAAGGGTTAGAGTAACCCTTCCCGCTTCACTTCAAAATATTTGTTTATCAGTGCCACCGGCATCAACTGTGGCGTGCTGTTCACAGTGTGTATGCCGGAATGATTGAAAGAGCGGGTGACTGCCTGGCGCCGCTCCAGATACAGTTTGGTCCCGGTGTAGCGCAGGGCATCCTGGAACTGATGGATGGGCTTCTCCAATAGTTCATGCAGTTCAGGTTCCTCCAGATTGGCGACCATCACCAGGTGCTTTTTACGCAACAGCGATAATGCGGGTTTGAGATCGTCCACGTTCTCGTCGCGGATATTGGATAACAGAACCACCAATGCCCGTTTGTTATGGCGGGTCATCAGAGCGCGGATGGCCGTGTTGTAATCACTGGCCCGGGTGCTGGCATCCACGTCATAGACGCAATTGAGAATTTTCGAGAGGTTGGCCACCCCTTTCACCGGTTTCAGCCAGCGATCATCCCCACCGAAGCTGAGCAGGCCGACCGCATCCCCTTGTTTCAGGGCGGCATAACTCATCAGCAGCATGGCATTCAGTGCATGATCCAGATGACTGTGGTCGCCATCCTTTGAGCGCATGCGGCGTCCGCAGTCGATCAGGAACAGGATCTGTTGATCCTTTTCATCCTGGTATTCCTTGGAAATGAGTTTGCGCAGTCGGGCACTGGCGTTCCAGTCAATCTGGCGCAGGCTGTCCCCCTGGCGGAATTCCCGCAGCTGCTGGAATTCCATGCCTTCGCCCCGGCGCTGTTGCTGCCGAATACCCAATTGGGAAGACTGCTGTTCCATGGACATCATGGCGTAGTTGGAGACAGCGGCAAAATTGGGGAAGACTTTAACCTCACTGGTATCACCCAGCAGCAGGCGTCGTTGCCAGAACCCCATGGGTGAGAGCAGCAGCAGGTCAGTCAGGCCAAACTGGTGATTGCCCCGTTGCTTGGCCCTTACCCGATAAGTGAATTCGGTGCCGCGACGGGGCTGGAGTTGGCCTGGTTGATGGGCAAACTCAGCATCACACTCACCGGGATAGTGGTCAAACACTTCGACATTTACCGTGCGGCGGTAGCGGTGCAGAATCTGCAATTCCACCTGGGACCAAACGCCCAGGGCCAGGGATTCGCTGTGGCTGCGGCGTACAGTGGGGGCCGACAGTCTCCACACAGCGATAATGTCAAACAGAATCAGAAACAACAGGGTGGCGGTGCTGATCTGCCACAGCTTTTCAATCTGGTCCTGCCAGTCCGGTTGGTTCCAGCCGGACGGCAGCCATTGGTTCAACGCGGCGGCCAACCCCAACAGGGTCCAACCAAGTGCAAACCAGAGCAGGCGTTTGGTGGGTCTCATGAGTCTTCCGCTACAGCCTGGGTGCTTCTACTTCCTGCAACAGTTGTTGCAGCGCCTGGTCGGTTTTGAGGCCTTCAATCTCCATTTCGGCGGTGAGTGCCACCCGGTGGCGCATCACCGGCAGGGCCATGGTTTTCACATCATCAGGCGTCACGAATTCCCGACCGTCCAGCAAAGCCTGGGCCCGGGCAGCCCGGATCAGGGCGATACTGGCCCGGGGGCCGGCGCCATGGGCAAAGCTGTGCCACTCCCGGGAACTGCGGGCGATTCGAACGGCGTAATCAAACACAGCGTCGTCCACCTGGATCTGCGCTGTGATCTTCTGCAGTTTGGGAATGTCAGTGGCGGCAACGACGGATTCAATGGCGTCCACGCTTAAGGTGTCCTGCACCTGACCGGTGGTGACCTGCTTTACCAGATCCTGCTCTTCCTGTTCGCTGGGGTAATCAATCAGTACCTTCAACATGAAACGATCCAGCTCCGCTTCCGGCAGGGGATAGGTGCCTTCCTGTTCGATGGGATTCTGGGTTGCCAGTACCATAAAGGGTGAGAGCGCGGGGAACGGCTTGCCTTCAATGGTAATTTGTTTTTCCTGCATCACTTCCAGCAAAGCTGACTGAGTCTTGGCAGGAGCCCGGTTGATTTCGTCCGCCAGCAGCAGATTACAGAAGGCCGGCCCTTTGCGGATTTTGAACTGCTCGGATTTCATATCGTAAAGCGCGTGTCCGGTGACGTCAGACGGCATCAGGTCCGGAGTAAATTGAATGCGGCCGAACTGACCCTGGAAACACTTGGCCAGGGCCTTCACCAACAGGGTCTTGCCCAGGCCGGGTACGCCTTCCACCAGAACGTGGCCGGTGGCCAGCATGGCAATCAATACCTGATCGATCACCTGTTGCTGTCCCACCACCACGCGGGAGATCTGCTCCCGCATGCGTTGTACCAGTTGGATCGCCTCATTCAAGTTGAGGGTTGGCTCCGTCATAGCGCATTCCTTATGGTTTGTAATTGTGAAATGAGTTCGGTCCAGGGGTGCTCCCGCTCGGGGATGGCCTGCCTCATGGCCTGGGCCACCAGGGCCGCTTCCAGTTGACTGTAACGGGCCACCAGATCCAGCCATTTCTGCTGATCCCCTTTAAAGTCGAGGCTGTGCTGGCGGGAAACTTCCGCCTTAATCTCGTTGCGCAGGCTTTCCACCATGGCTTTCGCCTGGTCATGATTCCAGTCAAAACGGGTAGCCGCTTCAATATGTTCCAATAACTGTCGGTGTTCGTTGCTGGGTTCCGGGATCATCGGGCCAAAGCGTACCCAGCGTCGCCATCCCCAGATCACAAGCAGAACCAGAATGCCGGTCATCAGATAGGGGGCAGTGCGCCACAATTTATCGAGCAGATCCTCGCTGTCGTTACTGCTGACAAACCAGACGATGTCGTCGGCTTTGACCAGCTGCCAGAGAAAGTAGGCGTGGTCGTAATCGCCGATCCGATCGTTGTCCCAAATGGTGGTGTCCATCATCACCGTTAACTTACCGCCACCAACCTGGTATTGCAGCACGGCATTGGGCCAGGCATTGCCGCTGCGTTGCGCCTCTCCGTATTCGTCGTCGAGGGAATATTCGCCCAGCGCTTCAAGCTGGAGGATTTCTTCATCCCAGTGTACCTGGAACAAATTGTCGTAAGTGATGAAGGTGCAGCTTTGGGCCGCGTCATTATCCTCTTCTTCGTTCAGTTGCTGTGATTGAGCATCTGACTGCGACAGGGAATTTTCGGTTGCCGGTGCAGCGTATTCTGTTTCTTCCTGAGCGTCATCACCTTCGGCGTCGTATTCCTCGTATTCTTCATCATACTCCACTTCCACGTAATCCTCGTCCGCGTATTCCTCTTCATCATCCTCCAGAGAATAGAGACGCACGCCGAAGTCATCCAGCAGGGGATCGGCCGATTCCATATCAAAATCCCATTCCTCTACCGCGGTGATAATCAGGTGCCCACCATTGTTTATCCATTCCAGGAGTTTTTCCCGGGTGGCCGGACTGACGATGGCGGAGCTGTTATCCAGCACCAGGGCATCGTACGGATTCAACTTGTCGAACACCGGATGCAGGTTAAAGGAGCGGTGGGAATCCTTTTGTTGCCGCTGCAGGAACACCTGTGCCGCATGCCAGGGATTGAACATGACATTCAGTTCCGGCCCCGAGTCCCATTGGTGGGTGTAGCGTTCAACCTTGGTGGATAACCAATAAACGCCAACGGCGGCCAACACCAAAACGGCGGCAACGATGAGCAGGCCGCGCCGATTCATGAGGCAAGTTCCTCTTGATCAAAGCTGGACCAGGCGGCGCAAAGCGCTGTGAACTCCTCATCGCTGAGAGGCTGGTGGGCATAGGCAAGGGCAATCCAGTGACGGGTAAGCTGCTGGAAAAATTGACCCCGCTGTTGCGGCTCATGCTGCAGGCAAAGCCGCATACACTCCTGTTCTGTATGACTGCTGTTCAGTGGGAGGTGTCGCTCATGTATCAGAAACGTCAGGGCCGCCCGGTACAGAAGGCTCAAGGCCTGCCTGAATTGCTGTTGCTGCCATAACGACTGAGCGGCGTCGATGACATCCTCCGGCAAGTTTTCCTGGTTGAGTTCCAGGCCGAATAAATGGCTGGGGGGCGGTGGTTTGGCCTCTTTGCCAAAGGATAAGTCCGGCGCTTTTATTCCGCGGAAACGATAAATCAGATAGGCAAAGACGGCGATAACCAGACCCCACAGCAGTGCTTCCAGAATGCTGACAATAACGCCGTACCAATCGCTGATCCCTTCAAACAGGCTTATGCCTTCCAGCTTGTCCACCAGCCATTTTCCCAGATCGTGCAGGAACCCCGGCTCGTCTTCCGGTGCTTGCTCTTCCTGTGGGTCTATCCAACGCCAGCGCTGCTCTTCTTTTACTTCATGAAAATCGTCGCCTTCCAGAATCTCCAGAATAATGCTCTGGCTTTCTTCGCGACTGAGATTGGCCTCGGCTGGCGGCGACCAGCTTAATTGGGTAAACAGCAAGGCACCGGCAATGATGGCCGCCAGGCTTTTGCCTCTGCCCTGGTAATCACTACTGAGCTGACGAAAGGTAAGCTCAATATCCCATGCTTCCAGCCAGGTGCGCCGATTGATATAGAGCATGAAACCGCCGCATACGTAAAACGGCGATACCAGCGTCATGGCAATGAAACCGGCGATGGTAATCGTCGGGAACAACAATGGGCTGGAGAGCAGCATATCGAAGTCAAAATCAATGTCCATTTCTATGGGAATGAAAAGCCAGGCCAGGCTGAACACACCAAACACCAGAATACTTTCGATCGAACTGCCTACGGCGGTGAGCCATAAACCGGATGAGCCGGCGCCACGGTGCAGCGTTTCCAGCCGCTGGCTGCGTCGGCGCCCCTTCAACTGTTCCAGCTCTCCCACCGGCATGTTGAAGGAACGGGAAAACGCCAGACGCTGGATAACCAGCTTGGTGAACCACTGATGCAGGGCAATTTTGTGGGCCTGACGCAGACTGTGCTGCCAGCGTATGCCGTCATCAAACAGTTTCTCAGATATGTAGCGCAGCTGGATGGATTCAAACAGCGGCTTGATCCACCATACGAACAGTAGTGCCCACAGCGGTTGTTCCATGAATACCAGGTAACTGATAAGCATCACCGGAACAGCGGGCACCAGCCACAGCAGCTGCAAGGGGATAAACCACTGCCGCGCCATGACAAAGCCCAGGTCGATGGCTTCATAGGGGTTGCGGGGACGCACCTGTACGCTGATTTTACTGAGATCCACGACGCGCCCCCAGTGCAAAATAGGACAGCACCAATAACCAGAAGCTGGCTCCGGCGGTGTATTTGGCGGTTATGGACAGGTAGCTGCTGGAGGACCAGAAAGCCTCGATAAAGGCTGCGATCAGCAGCATGAAGAACACGCCATAGACCAACGGCATGGCCTCGCGGGCGGCCTGGATCAACGACTGTTTCCGACTCAATCTGCCCGGACACAGCAGACCGTAGCCCAGCTTCAAACCGGCGGCACCGGCAATGGCGATACCGGTTAGCTCAAAGGCGCCATGCCCGATAACAAACGGGAAGAAGGTGTCGGTATAGCCAAGTTCCGTGAGATAACCCATCACCGCGCCGATGGCGATGCCGTTGAATAAAAGATTGAAGATGGCACCGGCACCCAATAAGAACCCACTGGCGAAAGTCTGGAAGCCAATACCGATATTGTTTTTGATGTAGAAACCAAACATGGTGAAATCGTCTGCAGCGGTGCGACTTTGTTCCATCCTGGCCTTGCTCGCAGGATCATACATCTCGGTAAAATCCATCACGTTTTCTTCCGGATAGACGCTATACACCAGGCTGGGGTTGAAATAGGTCAGCACCGCCATCAGCAGCAACGAACCAAAGAACAACCCACTGGCGATACTGACAAAAATGATCTCGCGGCGCACGGCCGCAGGAAAACCCACCAGAATGAAATACACGATGTTGTACAGAATATTGGTGTGGCTGCGGTAAAGCTGCTGATGACCACGCAATGCCAGTTGATTCAAACGGTCAATCAAATAGGGACTGTATTGCCGTTCCTGCGCCAGGGCTAGATGATGGCAGACTTGGCGGTATTGCTCGGCAAACCCTGAAACATCAGTACTCTTGTCCTTGCGCCTGAGGGACTCCAGAGTTTCAAGCTTGGTCTCAAAGCGTTGCCACTGCTGGGCATTGTTCTGTTCGAATAATTCCTGCTTCATTGCCCACCTCTCAGCCAGGTGGCTACGCGAACAATATAGTTTACCGCGTCCTGATTCTGGTGCTGAAATACCGGTTGCAGATGGTTTGCCAGCTCCTGTTGACGTTCCCTGGTCAGGGTATTCTGCCGTTCCACAAACGACAGCATGGCCCGTTGCTGTTTTAGGTTGAGGGCGACGGGGGGCGGAGCGCTGGTGCTGGCCGGCCATGTTGGAGCCTTGTTTTGCTTTTCCCGATAGATCACTACGGTCCCGGCGGCCAGATCCCCGATGCGTTTGAAATCCTTGTTGAGGGTCATGCTCACCAGCCCGGTGATGTAACCCATGGGCAGGAAATCCACAATGCGAAGGAAGTTGCGTACGATGGAGGCGGACCAGCTCACGGGAGTGCTGTCGTCATTGACCACCGCAATACCCATCGCTTTCTTGCCCGGGGTTTGCCCATGATTGAGCACCTCGAACAGCACCGGGTAAAACCATTCCATAACGAAGGTGAGTATCAGCCACAGGGCCATGCCCACCTTGCCTAATATGGCCAGTGCGATTAACAGGCCAATCTGGACCCCGAAGCGAATAAGACTATCGATGGTGAACGCCAGTATGCGCACCAGAGGTCCGGCAATGTGTATATCAAGATCAATGTTTTCCGGTGTTTCCAGTTTCCGGTATGTATCCAGCATGCAACCTAACTAATATTTTCAAGGCGTGCGTAATAGCGTGCCGCCATCATCGCAGCGCAGAACACCCCAATGGTGAGTATGGTTTCAAGCAACCCCATTATTCCCAGTATAGTGGGAAGTGCGAAACTGCTCATAACACCTTGACAAAAGTAGAGCAAAATCACGAAACAAAACCAGATAAATACTTTGGGCTTGCGTGCCAGCATCCCGGGAATGAACAGTATCAGGGGAATCATATGAATCGCCAAAATGGTGAAAACATGCTCCACCGGCAGGAATAGTGCGCGCCAGGCGACAAAGAGCGCAAGTAGCGCACCCAACAGGCTTAAGGTCAGGGTACGGCAAAACTCCGCGCGTTTGGTAAGGGCTTCAATCATTTCGGTCTACTTCAGTTTGCTGGCCAAGCGGGCTACCCGTTGTCCAAGTGCCTCGCATAGTTCGGTTTCAATGGCGTCCAGTGGCTTGCTGTTGTCAGCCCCGGCCCAATGACTGGCGCCGTAGGGCGTACCGCCGGATTGGGTTTTGGTCAGACCCGCCTCACTATAGGGCAGGCCGACGTAGATCATGCCATGATGCAGCAATGGCAACATCATGCTCAGCAATGTTGCTTCCTGTCCGCCATGGAGACTGCTGGTGGAGGTAAAAGCAGCAGCTGGCTTGTCCACCAAAGCGCCTTTCATCCACAGGGAGCTGGTGCTGTCGAGAAAATATTTTAGCGGCGCTGCCATATTGCCGAAGCGGGTAGGGGACCCCAGTACCAAGCCGTCACAACCGGCCAGATCGTCAAGCTCCGCGTAAACGTCACCACTTTCGGGAATGGGCGGTTGGCTAGCCTCCGTATCCGGCGATACCGAAGGAACCGTTCGCAACAGCGCTTCGGCGCCGCTGATCTGTTCCACGCCACGGGCCACTGCCTTGGCCATAGACCGGGTGTGTCCCTGCCGGCTGTAGTAGAGAACCAGTATGCGTGCGGTCACAGAATGTCCAGAACTTGTTCCGGTGGTCGACCCAGGGCCGCTTTCTTGCCATTCACCACAATGGGACGCTCGATCAGTTTGGGTGTGGCGATCATGGCGTCCACCAAAGCATCATCAGACAGCTCCGGGTCGTTCAGCCCCAGCTCCTTGTACTCGGCTTCCTTGGTACGCATCAGCTCACGGGGTTTTAAGCCCAGTTTCTTGAGCAAAGCTTTCAGGGTTTTGGCATCGGGAGGGGTTTCCAGATAAAGGATGATTTCCGGTTCTATACCCTTATCCTGCAGCAGTTTCAGGGTTTCTCTGGATTTGGAACAACGGGGATTGTGATAAATCTTGGTCATAGAGGTATGTTATGCTTGTGTTTATAAAGGTTTATGATGGGCTATTGTATAGGGTAACGGCCCGTTAATCATCCGATACGGACAGGAGTTCTTTTGGACGCAATCTTGCAAACCCTGCGGCGTTTTCTGAAGCTGCCCCCCGTCGCATTTCTTGTTTACGTGGGGAAATCGTTCCTGCACCACGGTAATGGCCGCTCGGCTTTTTATCTTGCGTTTACCTCCCTGTTCGCGGTGGTGCCGATGATGACGGTAGTCTATTCCATCCTGGCCCTGATCCCGGAACTAAAGGGAATGGAAGGCAAGATGCAGAACTTCATGTTTGAGCATTTTGTCCCGGCCACCGGCAGTCAACTGCAGGAACATCTCCATGCGTTTGCCCAGCAGGCCGCGAACCTCACCAGCATTGGTGTGGTGATGCTGTTTGTGACATCGGTGTTGATGTTGCGCAAGATCGAGAACTCCTTCAACACCATCTGGCATGTTACCGAGGCCCGCAAGGGCGTTAACGGATTCCTGTTGTATTGGGCTCTCCTTAGTCTGGGGCCGGTGATGATGGGCGGCGCTTTTGCCATGTCGTCCTATCTGGCGTCCCTGAAGATAATTTATGACATGGTGCCGTTGGCGGGCACGCAGCAATTTGTGCTGGGGCTGTTGCCCATTTTCATGAGTGGTTTGGCCTTCTCCCTGGCCTATATTGCCATTCCCAACACCAAGGTGCCCATCAGTCATGGCCTGTTGGGTGGTTTGGTGGCTGCCATCCTGTTTGATCTCGCCCGCCGGGGCATGACCCTGTTTGTCAGCATGTTTCCTACCTATCAACTGGTGTACGGTGCCTTTGCCGCAGTGCCGATTTTCCTGATTTGGATACTGGTGTCCTGGAACATTCTTCTGGTAGGGGCTGAAATTGTTCAGGCCCTGACGAATTTCAAAGTGAACAAGCAACGCTCGACTTCCTCGCTTGGAAATCTGCTGGCCATTCTTGAATCCCTTTATCGTTTGCAGGACCGGGGGGAGATGATTGAAGAGGTGGACTTGTTGCAGAGGATGCCCTGGATTTCCAGTCGTGAATGGGAGTACTACACCGATACCCTGATCACCGTGCCGCTGATTCACCGCAGTGGAGACGGGCAGGTTTCACTTACCCGTGACCTGCATAAGTACACCCTGGCACAGCTGTTTCAGGATTGTTTTGGCGAAACGGTGAAACTGGATTTGCACAGTGAAGATGGCTGGCAGGGTAGAGTCAGCAAACTCTATAAGAATGGGTTGAATAATTGCCTGAAGGATTGGGAGATTCCGCTGTCGCAGCTGTTCGATGAGGCGGAGGAAGACAGGCCCTCTCTGTCCGCAGTGGCTACGACTCGATGATCTGAACGTCAAATACTTCTACGCTGCGTGAACGATTCAGTATCAGGCGGATATCGGCTCGCACCGGTTCATGATGGCCCACCGCCAGCAATGAAGCTTCCGATTGAATGCTCAATGCCCCGGAGGGTGCCACCAGGTGAGTCGTGATGGCGCCGGTGCGATTGCGTAAGAGTACCAACAGGCCGTTGCGGTCAGTGGCCTGATCGTCCTTTTGGTGGATAACCACCTTTTTTACGCTGCCACGGATACGCTCAATACCGCACTCCGGGGCGTCATCCCGGGAAATCGCTGCCCACCGTACCATGCCTACCTCAAGGACTTTCCTGCCGTTGTGTTGGCGGATCATGGCCACAATTTGACCTGCTTCCGGGAAGCTGGTGGGATCACCGCTCAATTTTACACGCAGACCGGTGTTGCTCTCGTCGCTGCCCCGGGACCAGGCCCGTTTGTCGCTGCCGGCGTTGCGGTTTTGCAACCGGTCCATACGCCGCTGGTTCGGGTCCAGCATGGTACAAATGTTTTCCAGCCCCCACACCAAGCCAATCTGTTCGTTGATTTCCCTGCGCTGCCCTTTGCGGTGGGGGTTGCGGCACCAACGGTCAGAAAGCATGCTCAACAATTCCAGTGCCTGTTTGCGCTGCATGTTGTGCAGCCCGGTCAGGCGCAGGGATTCGCCACTTCGAATGGCTGTCAGGTGTCGGTACACCGTATCCATTAAGCGGGAGAGGTCCAGCACCCGTGCTTTGGCCACGGAGTCCGGCAGGTTGCCCTTGATATGAGCCGGTTGCAAGCAGTCCGGGGTGACGAAATAGGATTCACTCAACTGGTCGCTGGATTCCGGTTCCATCAGCGTCAACAAGCCGGCGAATTTGGTGGTGTAATCGTGGGTGCGCCACTGGTCCTCCGCACTCATGGAATAGGGTGAAGCCAGTCCCATCAATAATGACTGCTTATAGAGCTGGGACACGCTGCCTTCGGTGCCCGCAGGGCAGGTGACTGGCTTGTCCTCCTGCTGCAGGTCGCAGGCGAGGAAGTACAGGTAATGAAATTCCTGCCAGTAGGCCCGCTTCAGCATTCGGCCCCGGTTATAGGACAAGAGACCGTGGTAATACTGATACAGCATGGCCATATAGAGCACGGTGGCAAAGCCGTTGGGGCGTTTCAGGCGCTCAAGTGTGTCGCGAATAATGTGCTTGTAGGCAAACCCCAGTTCCCGGATGAACTCCAGCAAATTATCCAGTTCGTTGGAACTGACTTCCTTGGCAAACAGGCTGCCTGAGAGTTGCTGGCGATAATAATCAAGAAAGCGCACGAAGGCGTAGTGGAAAGGGCTGACAATTTGCAGGCGCTTGGCCGGGGCCAGAGCAAAGCGATTAAATGTATGCAGACGACGGTGGGCCAACGTCAGGGCAGAGGGGATGTCAATGTAAGGCAGATTGTGGATTTCCTCAGTCAGCCGGCGGCTGTCAGCATCCAATAGCAGGTGCTGGGTTCGCTCGGTAGCCGGTACTTTGAGGGGGCCGTTCATCTGGTCATACCTTTCCTGGTCACAGAAATCCATTAACGCTGCACAGATGTAGTGTGACTGAGTCGTCAATTTCAGTGATTAATTTTCACACAACTGCTAGGTCAAAGGAAGTGCTTTTTACTGGCGAGAATGTAAGCCGTCGCTGATAATTGGGTTAGTCAAATTCACTTCCTAAATAGACAGGCGACGGAATTCATGCCTACGACCGCATCGCTGCTGGCGCCGGTGAAGGGAATTAAACCCCAGATCCTGAAGAAAATCTGTGAAAAAAGAACATTCAGCGCCTACTACTGGGATGGTTCCGGGCCGTTGGTGATCTGCCTGCATGGCTTTCCCGATACCGTAAATACCTTCCATATGATGGTGCCCGCCCTGGTCAATGCCGGGTATCGGGTGTTGGTGCCGGTAATGCCCGGATACGAAACCGGCAGCGTTGACGCCTACGGCCGCTATTTCGTGACCGATCTGGCCCAGGACGTCGTGGCCTGGATTGACCGAATGGGAGAAGACTCAGCCCATCTCATCGGACATGACTGGGGCGCGGTGACGGCCTGGCTGGCGACGGCCATGTTTCCACATCGCTTCTTCAGTATGACGTCAATCGCGATTCCGCCTTTAAAGCGGTTTGGTGACACATTGTTACGCTGCCCTTCGCAATTGCTAAAGTCCTGGTATATCGGCTTTTTTCAGGTGCCGATGCTGCCGGAACGCCTGTTGATGGCCCGTGATGGGGCTTTTGTTCGCATGCTTTGGCGGCGCTGGTCACCTGGTTGGGACGCTCCGGAGGAACTGGTCCAACCGGCGCTTGAGGCGCTGGCGCAACCGGCTGTTTGTAAATCGGCCCTCAGTTACTATCGCTGTCTGACCCGGGTGTTTCACTCGCAACATGAACAAGGGCGTCGGGCGCTCAAATTGCCCTACCAGGTGCCGAGCCTGATGATCACCGGTGCTCAAGATGGCTGTATGGATACCCGCCTGTTTGAATATGGGATGCACGAGAATGACTTCTTGGCCGGGGCTGAATTGTATCGCCTGATGGGGGCAGGCCATTTTTGTCATCTGGAGAAGCCCGAGCTTGTTCACGCTAAGTTGTTGAGTTTCCTGGAAATGCACCCAAAGGGTGCGAAACGGCTGGCGGATGAATTAGCCAAGCAATTGGGGTAGAATGCGGCGGTTTTATTCTGTAGCGACGTCAGAGAGGAGTGGGCCATGGCCGTGATTCGCCAGGACGATTTTATCCAGAGCATTGCAGACAGTCTGCAATACATTTCCTATTACCATCCAGCGGATTTCATCAAAGCCGTCAACGAAGCCTATGAGGCGGAAGAATCTCCGGCGGCAAAAGATGCCATGGCGCAGATTTTGATTAATTCCCGTATGTGTGCCGAAGGTCACCGCCCAATTTGTCAGGACACCGGTATCGTAACCGTGTTCCTGAAAGTGGGTATGAATGTACAGTGGAATGCGAAGATGAGTGTCACCGACATGGTGAACGAAGGTGTACGTCGCGCCTACAACAATCCTGACAATGTGCTGCGCGCTTCGATTCTGGAAGATCCTGCTGGCGCCCGCAAGAACACCAAAGATAACACGCCCGCTGTGATTCACTATGAAATCGTGGAAGGCGATACCGTTGACGTGCACATTGCAGCCAAGGGTGGTGGTTCTGAAAACAAATCCAAAATGGTGATGTTGAACCCCAGTGACAGTATTGTGGACTGGGTGCTGAAGACCGTGCCTACCATGGGAGCGGGCTGGTGCCCACCGGGTATGCTGGGTATTGGTATCGGCGGTACGGCGGAAAAAGCCATGGTGCTGGCGAAAGAATCCCTGATGGATCCCATCGATATTCATGAACTGATGAAACGCGGCCCCAGCAACCGGGTGGAGGAACTGCGTCTGGAGTTGTACGACAAGGTGAATGCATTGGGTATCGGTGCTCAGGGGCTGGGCGGTCTGACCACGGTGGTGGATATCAAGATCAAGGATTACCCGACTCATGCCGCTTCCCTGCCGGTGGCGATGATTCCCAATTGTGCCGCTACCCGCCACGTACATTTTGAACTGGATGGCAGCGGCGTGGCCGATTTGCCGGTTCCCAAGTTGGAAGACTGGCCGGAAATTTCCAATGCCGGCAGCCAGAGCGCCAAACGGGTGAATCTGGACACGGTGACACCGGAAGAAGTACAGAGCTGGCAGCCGGGCGACACCCTGCTGTTATCGGGCACTATGCTGACTGGTCGTGATGCCGCTCACAAGCGGATGGTGGATATGATCAGCAAGGGCGAGTCCCTGCCGGTGGATTTCACCGGTAAGTTCATCTATTACGTGGGTCCGGTTGATCCGGTGCGCGATGAAGTGGTTGGACCTGCCGGCCCCACCACCGCCACGCGCATGGACAAGTTTACTGAAACCATGTTGGCCAAGACCGGCCTGTTGGGCATGATCGGCAAGTCTGAGCGTGGTCCGGTTGCCATTCAGGCAATTAAAGACCATAAGGCCGTCTATCTGATGGCGGTAGGCGGTGCCGCTTATCTGGTATCCAAAGCCATTCGTAAGTCCCGCGTGGTGGCCTTTGAAGACCTGGGTATGGAAGCCATTCACGAGTTCGTGGTGGAAGATATGCCGGTTACAGTGGCGGTGGATTCTGCCGGTACTTCGGTTCATAACACGGCTCCCAAGATATGGCAGGCTAAAATCGGCAAAATTCCGGTGGAAAATGCCTAACTGAATTATGGCCAACCCAGAAAGCCCGCATATTGCGGGCTTTTTTGGGCGGAGTGTTATCTAACGTAATTTTGTTCGTAAGCTATGTATACACCCGTTGCGGCTCGGCGAAAGCGTCTATACTGAAGAAAAACCCCGTTAATTCATGGGCAGATTTGAAGGAGCACCATGTCCATACCGCTGTTAATTTGCGACGATTCAGCCATGGCCAGGAAGCAGGTCAAACGTTCATTGCCGGAAGATTGGGATGTAGCGGTCACCATGGCTACCAATGGCGTGGAGGGCATGGAGGCGATCCGTGCCGGTCAGGGAGAAATGGTGTTTCTCGACCTGACCATGCCGGAACTGGATGGTTACGGTGTGCTCCAGGCCATAAAAGAAGAAGGGCACAAATGCATCGTCATAGTGATTTCTGCAGACATCCAACCGGAAGCCCGCGAGCGGGTGATGGCGCTGGGGGCATTGGACTTCATCAAGAAGCCGGTGGATGGGAAGAAACTGCAGGACGTGCTGAGGAAATATGGTCTGATATGAACGATTCACTGGCGTTAACAGAAGATCAAAGGGACTGTCTGCAGGAGGTGGTCAATGTGGCCATGGGGCAGGCTGGCGATTCTCTGGCGCGATTTCTTGAAGTGTTTATCCATCTTTCAGTGCCCCGGATACGGTTGGTGGAGCGTGATGAGCTGAACGCCGAGCTGGAAAAAATGGTGGGCGGGGCTGTGGTGCCGGTGTCGGGAGTGAGCCAGGGTTTTTACCAGCTCGATACGGGATCAGGGATTCGTGGAGAGGCCATCGTGGTGTTCACGGACAGCTCCTTTAAAGAGCTTGCCGATTTGCTTGCTTACGATGATGAGCTGACCACCGAAAGTGAAAAAGAATTATTGCTCGATGTCACCAACATCCTGAATGGCGCCTGCCTGAATGGTGTGGGAGAGCAAATTGAGGCTGAATTGGGCTTCTCACCGCCTTCCATAATGGGGCAGCATGTCCCGATCTCGCTTTTGTTGGAGCACCAGCAGGCAACCTGGGATCATGCGCTTTTGGTGGAAATCACCTATACCCTGGAGGACCGCTCGTTCAGTTGCACCATGTTCCTGCTGATGCCGGGTGAATCCATCGAGGTGGTGAAGCAGGCCCTGGACCGTTTATTGGAAGATCTCTAATTTGACCCATTTCGACGCCTCCAAGGAACTGCTTGAATTCATCGTTGATCGGGTCACCATCGGCGTCTTTATCCTCAACAAAAACCATGAAATCATGCTGTGGAACAGCTTCATGGCGTCCAATACCGGTAAGTCGGCCGAAGAGGCCGTAGGCCAGAATCTCTTTCAATGTTTTCCTGATCTTCCCGAACGTTGGTTTGCGCGCAAAGTGAACAGTGTTTTCATGCTTAAAAACTTTGCCTTCACATCCTGGGAGCAGCGAACGTATCTTTTTCCCTTTCGTCATAATCGTCCGGTAACCGGTGGTATGGATTACATGTGTCAGGACATCACCCTGATGCCGATCAAGGATGCCGACGGAGAGGTGGAAAACGTTTGTGTCCTGCTGTTCGATTCCACGGATACAGCGATTTACCGCACCATGCATCAGGCTGCCATGCAGAAACTGGAAGTGGCCAGCCGCGTGGATGGGCTTACCCAACTGTTTAACCGGGCCCATTGGCAATCCCGGTTGGTGGAAGAATTCAGTCGCGCCTGTCGGTACAAGCACCCATTGAGTCTGCTGCTGTTTGATCTGGACCACTTCAAGGCCATCAATGATAAGTATGGCCATCTGGGAGGGGACGCTGTACTGGTCAGAGTGGCGGAACTGGTGCGGGACTCTTTACGGGACTCCGATGTGGCAGGACGCTATGGGGGTGAGGAATTCGGTATTATTCTGCCGGATACCGATGCCGGCGGTGCCATGGTGGTTGCAGAACGTTTACGCCAGTCTATTGAGACGTCTCCGGTCCCATTTGAGGATACCCATATCCACATCAGCGCCAGTATTGGTGTGGTGGAGTTTTTCCTGGATTTGCGGGATGCAGAAGAGATGATTGCCAAGGCTGATGATGCACTATACAAGGCCAAGGAGGGGGGGCGTAACCGGGTAGTGCGATCGTCGTAACTAGTATTTTACAAACCAATGCCGTTCCCAGGCATTAAACACCCTCTCCGGATACCAGGTTTTACCTACGCTACCGTTATAACGGGCCAACGCCCGCATCATGTTGCCTTGCTCCCGTTTCAGATAGGTTTTCAGGATGGCGCAACCGTAACGGATGTTGGTGGCAATGTCGGTAAGGTTGTCATCGTTGGTGCCGATTTCGTCTTTCCAGAACGGCATCACCTGCATCAGCCCCTGGGCGCCCACCCGCGATACCGCATAGCGGTCGAACAGGCTTTCCACGTGCATCACCGCTAATACCATCTCCGGCTTTAATTCAAAACGATGGGATTCAGTGTGAACCAGGTGCAGTATCTTCATCCTTTCCTGGGGGTCTTTCACATAGCGTGAGAGCCTTCTGTCCATATCCACCAGCCACACCTCAGCGTCAAATCGATCTTTGAAGCTATTGGCTTTGCTGATGGTCTGATGCAGCAGCGCCCGCATTTCCGCATCCGGGCGTTCCGTGGTCGCTGCCATGCAGGCCGCCGCCGCAGCCTGCAACAGGATCAAACAGACAAAATGAGTTAGAAGTTTATATGCGCTGCTCATACCCATATTTTAGCTGCTTTTGCCTAGCTGGATGGGGTGATCCGTGACTGTATGAACTGGATCACCTCGTCAGCCGGAACGCTGACCTTGTCGTTTTCCCGGCGATGTTTGTACTCATAGGCGCGTTCTTCGATGCCGCGATCACTGATTACGATACGGTGGGGCACACCAATCAGTTCAATGTCTGAGAACTTCACACCGGGACGCTCCTTGCGATCGTCATACAGCACTTCGATTCCCAGGTCAGTAAACTGTTTATAGAGTGCATCGGCGGTTTCCTGCACGGCAGGCGATTTGTGGTTGTTCAGGGGTACGATCGCCAATTGGAAGGGCGCGATAGCTTCCGGCCAGATAATACCGAACTTGTCATGGTTCTGTTCAATGGCGGACGCCACCACCCGGGTCACCCCGATGCCGTAGCAGCCCATGGGCATAATATGATTCTTGCCATTCTCGTCCAGGACTGCAGCCTTTAGGGCTTCACTGTATTTTGTTCCCAGCTGGAAAATATGTCCCACCTCGATACCGCGTTTGATGCTCAGCGTACCGTTGCCGCAGGGGCTTGGATCGCCTTCCACTACATTACGAAGATCGGCCACTTCATTATAGTGTGCGTCCCGTTCCCAATTGGCGCCGGTCAGGTGGAAGCCGTCTTCATTGGCGCCGCATACAAAATCAGCCATGTTTATCACACTGCGATCAGCAATTACCGGTATGCTCAACCGGACAGGGCCGATTGAGCCCGGTTTGCAACCGATAGCCTGTTCCACTTCTTCGTCGCTGGCAAAGGTGAGTGGGGCCGCCACCAACGGGTGTTTCTCGGCTTTGATGTCGTTCAGTTCTTTGTCACCGCGGAGCACCAGGGCGACAAGGGAGGTTTCACCTTCTGCGGCGGTGCCGTGAACGATCAGGGTTTTGACGATCTTATCCGCGGCCACTTTCAGGTAGCCGGAAACCTCTTCAATGCTGTGTTGATCTGGAGTGGATACTTTTGTCAGTTCAGCGCCGGGTTGTGGGCGGTCAGCGCCGATCACCAGGCCCTCAGCCATTTCCACGTTGGCCGCGTAGTCGCTGCTGTCGCTAAATGCGATATCGTCTTCACCGGAGTCGGCCAACACATGAAACTCGTGGGAACTGTTACCCCCAATGCTGCCGGTGTCGGCCAAGACGGGGCGGAAGTCGAGACCCAGTCGGGTAAAGATGCTGCTGTAGGTTGCATACATCAGGTCGTAGGTTTGCTGCAGGGATTCTTCATTCAGATGGAAGGAATACGCATCTTTCATGATGAATTCCCGCGAACGCATGATGCCGAAACGGGGGCGGATTTCATCCCGGAATTTGGTCTGGATCTGGTAGAAATTACAGGGCAGTTGCTTGTAGCTTTGGATATTGTTACGCACCATGTCGGTGATGACTTCCTCATGGGTTGGGCCCAATACGAAATCCCGATCATGGCGATCCTGAAATCGGAGGAGCTCCGGACCATAGGCATCCACGCGCTGGGATTCCTGCCACAGCTCCGCCGGTTGTACTACCGGCATCAACACTTCCATGGCGCCGGACTTGTTCATTTCTTCCCGGATAATACGTTCCACTTTTTGCAGTACCCGTAAACCCAGGGGCAGCCAGGTATACAGTCCAGAGGCCAGTTTTCGAATCATGCCGGCCCGCAACATAAGCTGGTGGCTGATGACTTCGGCGTCCGCAGGGGTTTCCCTGAGTGTGGCAAGCAGGTATTCGGTGGTCTTCATCGGGAGAATTCTCAACCTCGGGTGTTATGGCTATTGGAATGAGCAAACAGGGCACCGATTTTACGGCTTGTTGCGGTCCATAACAATAAAGGTGATTTTCAAGGGCTAAAAAGCCATCCCCGATCCGAGCGGAGGGGGGAGAGAGGGGAAAGAAAAAGGGGCTTGCGCCCCTTTGTTCTTAGGAAGCCATGTCTTTCAGCTTCTTCAGCGGCAGGACCTTGACACGGGTGCTGGCAGGCTTGGCTGCAACATCCATGGTTTCGCCTGGGCGGAAGGGGTTGGGAACGTTTTTGCGTGCTTTCTGTGCAGGCTTCTTGATGGTCTTGATTTTCATCAGGCCTGGTACAGTGAAGGTTCCCACACCGCGTGGTTTTACATGGGCTTCAATCAGGGTGCTGAGCTCATCCAACACGGCCTGAACCTGCTTGCGGCTCAATTCAGTGTTTTCGGCGATGGTGTTCAGAATCTGCGTTTTGGTCATGGCTTCTTTTACTGTCACGGCCTTTTTAGGGGCTGCTTTGACAGGAGCAGCTTTTTTGGCTGCCACTTTTTTAGCAGGCGCCTTTTTGGCAGCTACTTTCTTAGCTGGTGCTTTTTTGGCGGCCGCTTTTTTAGCAGGAGCTTTTTTCTTTGCAGGCATGATTGCTTCCTTTGATTTTAGTTATGGCAAGTCCTGATGTTGAATTGCAAAGTATGAGCTTTGGAACTCAAAACAAAGCAAATGCAGCAACAGTTCCAGCTGTCGCGGATAATTATTGATCCTAATTTTGGGACTAGCAAGTAAATAAATGCACTTTTTGCCTGTTTTTATAGGGTCTAACGCAAAAAAACGATGATTTTATCGTTATTGCTGCAGGGTTCTGGCTACTTCGTTAAATACGTTGACCCAGTTCGGATCAAAGTGAGTGCCCGAACAGCGGTTGATTTCCAGAACGGCACGCACAAAAGGACGTTTCAAATTGGTGCTGTATGCCCGTTCATGGGTGCGTGCCTCGAACGCATCGATGATGGCAAGAATCTTCGCGCCAGGGCAAATATGTTGACCGTTAAGGCCTGCGGGGTAGCCTTTTCCATCCTCTCTTTCGTGGTGCTCGAGAACAATATAACTGGCCTGTTCCCAATCTTTCATCGCAGAAACCAGAGTGAAGGCTTGTTGGGTGTGGGAACGCAGCAACGATGTTTCTTCTGCGTTTAATGGTGTTGTTTTGTGCAGGACGTGCAGGGGAAGAAACGCCATGGCGACATCATGCATGAACACTGCCCCTGCCAACTGGGCAGGTTCCACCGGTTCACCCGCGTGCCGGTTCATGGCCAGGCTTAATTGAAGAATGCGTGCCGTCCGGCCTTTCCAGTATTGGGAACGTTCTTCCAGGGGAGTGCTCAACTTGTTAAAGAAGAGCAGATCATCGTTCGGTTCGATGGAGAACTGCTTCAGGATTTCCAGGCAGTCCGCATGGGCGAGCAGGGTTTTTGATGCAGAGGCGGGCTGCGGCTTTGGCTTTTGGTCGCGGCTGGTGATGGTATCCGGTGCCATGATGCCTAGTGCGGCGCGAATGGCCTGCTGTCGAGTCGGCTCATCTCCGGCAGCGGTTTGACTAATGTGTTGGCAAAGTGTATTCAATGCCGATTCCGTCAGAGGGGGAGCCTGCTGTTCGAGTTTCGCCAACACCATCCGGTGGGTGGTATCCATCGCCATCAGGATAACGTCGCTGAGGAAGGTGTCGTACGCCAACTGATCGTTACGGATAGCATCCAGAATATCTTCCACGCTTTGCAGCAGCGGGGACAGTTCCCGCAGACCCACGTAGATCAGGTTTCCTTTTATAGTGTGCACGGACCGAAACAGATCGTTTAGCAGCGTGTTGTTGGCCGGGTCATGCTCCAGGTCGATAAGAGCGTTTTCACAGTGCTGATGGGCCTCCTGAAAATCCAGAAAGAAGTCCTCCATCAGATCCCGTTGGAACTCGTCGTCGTGCATTTTGGTAGCCATATTCACTCTCCCTGTCCGTGTTCATTTCAGTATAGGCGCTGAACAGTCAGCTCTGGTGCTGCCAAATGGGCGGCAACCCGCTATAATGTGGCCCCTTTTTCCGGATGGCTGGGGGGTTGGCCCCTGCAGTCGTCTTAAAATCTATTTAAATCATAGTGTTATAGGTTTTTGCTCGAGGTGTTTGGTTATGCCAATTTATGAGTATCAATGCCAATCCTGCGGTCATGAGCTGGAAGCGATCCAGAAAATGAGCGATGCAGCCCTTACTGACTGCCCCCAGTGCAAGGAAAGCAGCCTTAAAAAGCGCATTTCAGCGGCCGGTTTTCGGCTTTCCGGCAGTGGCTGGTATGAGACTGACTTCAAAACCGGAAAGAAAAAGAATTTAACGAACCAGGATACTGGTTCCGCCAGCAAATCCGCCGACAAGCCCGCTGGTCCGTCGGCCAGCTGATTGCAACCCTATACAGACGAATAAGACAGGTATTAAAGCTATGCGAAGCCATTACTGTGGCCATCTCAACGAATCTCACATTGACCAAACCGTAACGCTCTGCGGCTGGGTACATCGTCGTCGCGATCATGGTGGCGTTATTTTTCTGGATCTGCGTGATCGTGAGGGTATTGCCCAGGTAGTGGTGGACCCGGATACCGAAGAAGCGTTCGCACGGGCGGATCGTGTACGCAGTGAATACGTGATTCGCCTGACCGGCCGGGTGCGCAACCGTCCCGAAGGCACAACCAATCCCGAAATGCCCACTGGCATGATTGAAGTATTGGGTAAGGAACTGGAAATCCTGAACGCGTCAGAAACACCGCCTTTCCAGTTGGACGAGCACACCAACGTGGGTGAGGATGTCCGGCTCAAATACCGTTACATGGATTTACGCCGGCCGGAAATCCAGAATCGTCTGGCGTTTCGTTCCAAGGTAACCAATGCCATCCGTAATTATCTGGATGAACAAGGTTTCCTGGACGTGGAAACACCTATTCTGACCAAGGCTACCCCGGAAGGTGCACGGGATTATCTGGTACCCAGTCGTACCCACCCCGGCAGTTTCTTCGCACTGCCTCAATCACCCCAGCTGTTCAAGCAGCTGTTGATGGTGTCTGGTATGGATCGTTACTACCAGATCGCCAAGTGTTTCCGTGATGAAGACCTGCGGGCGGATCGCCAACCGGAATTCACCCAGATCGATATCGAAGCCTCCTTTGTTGATGAAGAGGATGTGATGGGTGTGGCGGAAAATATGGTGCGTAAACTGTTCAAGGATCTGCTGGACGTGGAACTCCCTGAATTCCCCCGCATGCCATATTCCGAAGCCATGTCCCGCTATGGCAGTGACAAACCGGATCTGCGTATTCCGCTGGAACTGGTGGACGTGGATGATTTGATGCGTCAGGTGGAATTCAAGGTATTCTCCGGTCCGGCCACTGATCCCAAAGGGCGTGTCTGCGCGCTGCGCGTGCCCGGCGGCGCCAGCCTGAGCCGTAAGGAAATTGATGACTACACCAAATATGTGGGCATTTACGGTGCAAAAGGTCTGGCCTGGATCAAAGTGAATGAATTGGCCAAAGGCATCGAAGGCCTGCAATCACCCATCGTGAAAAACATGACCAATGTGGTGATGGAAATGATGGAGCGCCTGGGTGCGCAAGATGGCGACATCATCTTCTTCGGAGCAGGCAAAGCCACTACCGTCAATGAGTCCATCGGTGCTCTGCGTATTAAATTGGGTCATGACCTGAACATGGTAGAAGGTGAATGGGCGCCGTTGTGGGTGGTTGATTTTCCCATGTTTGAGGAAGACGACACCGGTCGCTGGACCGCGATCCACCATCCGTTTACGGCACCTTCCTGCGATCCGGAAATGCTGGAAAAGGATCCCGGTGCAGCATTGTCCCGTGCCTATGATATGGTTTTGAACGGTACCGAATTGGGCGGTGGTTCCATTCGTATCCACAGCCCTGAAATGCAGCGTACTGTATTCCGCGCTTTGAATATCAGTGATGATGAAGCCAATGAAAAATTTGGCTTCCTGCTGGATGCCTTGAAATTCGGTGCGCCTCCCCACGGTGGCCTGGCTTTTGGTCTGGATCGACTGATCATGCTGATGACCGGCGCCCACTCCATCCGTGACGTGATTGCGTTCCCGAAAACCCAGACGGCAGCCTGCGTTATGACCTCGGCGCCTTCCACGGTGGATGCTAAACAGTTGCGCGAAGTGGGTATACGTCTGCGTCAGGAAGGCGAAAAAAAGGAGTGATCTATGGCTGGTCATAGCAAATGGGCCAACATAAAACACCGAAAAGCAGCCCAGGACGCCAAGCGGGGGAAGATATTCACCCGCTTGATCCGTGAGATCACCATTGCCGCCCGCTCCGGCGCCTTGCCGGAAGATAACCCACGCCTGCGTTTGGCGATGGACAAAGCGTTGGCGGCAAACATGACCAAAGACACCATTGAGCGCGCCATCAAGCGCGGCGCCGGTGGTGAAGATGGTGGCCAGCTGGATGAGCTGACCTATGAGGGTTATGGCGTTGGCGGTGTGGCGGTGATTGTGGAAACCATGACGGATAACCGCAACCGAACTGCCGGAGATGTGCGCCATGCCTTTACCAAGTTCGGCGGTAACCTGGGAACGGAAGGCTCCGTGGCTTTCCAGTTTACCAAGCGCGGGGAAATTACCTTCGAACCCGGTGCCGACGAAGATACCATTATGGAAGCGGCCCTCGAAGCGGGAGCAGAAGATGTGGTTACCCTGGATGACGGCAGCATCGAAGTGATTACATCCTGGGAAGATTTGGGTAAGGTGAAAGCCGCATTGGATCAGGCGGGCCTGGTCTCTGCCAGTGCTGAAATCAATATGGCGCCTTCGGTTCAGGTTGATATGGATCTGGAAACCGCCACCACCATTTTAAAAATGATCGACATGCTGGAAGAATTGGATGACGTGCAAAATGTTTATTCCAATGCCAACTTCACTCAGGAATTGATGGAACAAATGGATTCCTGAAGCCTTGTTTGATTAACATTTGATCTGTTTTTAACCAGAAAAGGCCGATTTCAGCAAAGCGGCCTTTTTTTCGTCTGCAGTAGTCGACACACCTGTTGGTACTTTTTCATAACGGCTAAATCCTTATCTCCGTACACTGAACTCAA
This sequence comes from Pseudomonadales bacterium, assembly GCA_002708905.1. Classification (GTDB taxonomy): domain Bacteria; phylum Pseudomonadota; class Gammaproteobacteria; order Pseudomonadales; family Ketobacteraceae; genus Ketobacter. The sequence continues at coordinate 202,777 of PAPM01000035.1, forward strand.
TCGCGGGCACCTTCTCCTATATATTCGCAAACGCTTTACGAACTCGTGGGTGCTCGCGAGTAAAACGCCAGGAATGGCGTAACCCCCCCTAAAGCGGCACCACCCCGGGTGCCGCTTCTTTTTTCTAAACTTATGAAATTAGTAGAAATTAGGTTCGACTCAAGAACCAGTGCTGCTAGACTAAGCGTCAAATACCAAGAAACGGGATATCCATTTTCATGGCCATCGTGCTGGGCATCGATCCAGGTTCCAGAGTCACCGGTTATGGTGTGATTGCCGCTGAAGGCTCCAAGCTCATATATATAGATAGTGGTTGCATTCGGACCCAGGCTGCAGAGTCCCTCAGTGAAAAACTGGATATCATCTACCGCGGTATAAACGAAGTCATTCAGATGCACGCTCCGCAGGAAGTGGGCGTTGAGCAGGTATTTATGGCGCGCAATGCGGATTCTGCGCTGAAGCTGGGGCAGGCACGTGGTGCCGCCATTGTCGCCTGCACCTTTAACCGGATTCCCGTATTTGAATATTCTGCCCGCCAGGTGAAGCAATCAGTGGTGGGTACCGGTGCTGCGGATAAGGTTCAGGTTCAGGCTATGATCTGCCGCTTGTTAGGGCTGGAAAAAGCGCCCCAGGCGGATGCGGCGGATGCGTTGGGGGTGGCTGTCTGCCATACCCATATGACGCAGGGAATGATTAGAATGGCAGGAGCCCGTAAGTTGAGAAGAGGGCGCATGCGCCGGTGATCAATACCCAATTTGCAGAGTAAGCGTTAAGAAAGGTCTATGATCGGAAGAATCAAAGGTATCATCATCGAAAAGCAGGCTCCGGTGTTGTTGGTGGATGTGGCAGGCATTGGCTACGAAGTGGAAGCACCGATGACCACGTTTTACCGCATTCCGGAAGTGGGTAAAGAAGTTATTCTGCACACTCACTTTGTAGTGCGGGAAGATGCTCAGCTGCTTTACGGCTTTTATGAGAAAGAAGAGCGTGAGCTGTTCCGCCTGTTGATCAAGGTGAATGGCGTCGGCCCCAAAATGGCGCTTGCGATTTTGTCTGGAATGGAAGGCTCGGAATTCGTGCGCTGTGTACAGGATCATGATACCAATACTTTGGTAAAATTGCCCGGTGTCGGTAAAAAAACAGCTGAACGGCTGGTTATTGAGATGCAGGATCGGGTCAAAGCCTTTACTCATTTGGCCCCACAACCGGAATTGACGGCTGTGTCCTCTGCTCAGCAACGTAGCCCCAGGGCGGAAATCAACGACGCCGAAAGTGCACTGATCGCACTGGGATACAAACCCACCGAAGCGGCCAAAGCCATTGCTGCCATTGATTCGGACGGGTTGAAGAGTGAAGAAATCATTCGCCAGGCGTTGAAGCGCATGGTGAACTAAGACCGTATACAAGGCCAAAACTAAAAAGCTGGGACTAAAACGAAGGCACTATGATCGAATCAGATCGTTTGATATCACCGCAGGGATCAGGGGAGGATGCCCATGATCGCGCAATCCGCCCTACATCGTTAGCGGATTACACAGGTCAGGAAGCCGTTCGTGAACAGATGGATATATTCATTTCTGCTGCCAGGGGGCGAAATGAAGCACTGGATCATACCCTGATTTTTGGTCCTCCCGGACTGGGAAAAACCACCTTGGCGAACATCATTGCCAACGAAATGGGTGGCAATCTGAAGAGTACCTCCGGGCCGGTATTGGAAAAGGCAGGGGATCTGGCGGCTTTGCTGACCAATCTGGAAGAAGGCGATGTGTTGTTCGTCGATGAGATCCACCGCCTGAGCCCAATGGTGGAGGAGATCCTGTATCCGGCGATGGAGGACTACCAGCTGGATATTATGATCGGCGAAGGCCCCGCAGCCCGTTCCATCAAAATCGATTTGCCCCCTTTTACCTTGGTTGGCGCCACCACCCGTGCCGGTTTGCTTACATCCCCGTTACGGGATCGGTTCGGCATTGTGCAGCGCCTGGAATTCTATTCCGTGGAAGAGTTGGCCAGGATTGTGTCCCGCTCCGCCAATATATTGGGCGTGACGATGGAGCATGACGGCGCAGTGGAAGTGGCTCGTCGCAGCCGCGGTACACCCCGTATCGCCAATCGCCTGTTACGCCGGGTGCGGGATTTCGCCGAGGTAAAAGGGGATGGTCATGTAACCGCTGACATCGCCGGTAAAGCGTTGGATATGCTGAAGGTGGATTCCCACGGCTTTGATACCATGGACCGTCGTCTGTTGCTCACCATCATGGAGAAATTCGACGGTGGTCCGGTTGGGGTTGAGAGTCTGGCGGCAGCCATCAGTGAAGAATCAGGTACGCTGGAAGATGTCATCGAACCCTACCTGATCCAACAGGGCTTCATTATGCGAACCCCAAGAGGCCGGGTGGCGACCCGGACGGCTTACCAGCATTTCGGTCTGAATCCTCCCCGTGATGCCTCTCCGCCAACGCCGGATTTGTTTAGCAATGAGTGAATTTTTCATACCGGTTCGGGTCTATCTGGAAGATACCGACGCTGGCGGCATTGTATATTATGTGAATTATCTTAAGTTCATGGAGCGGGCTCGAACCGAGTTGCTTCGGCAATTGGGGTCACAGTTTGGAGAATTACTGGAGCGGGGATTGCAGTTCGTCGTTCACAGTGTGGATGCGCAGTATCGAAAACCAGCCAGGGCGGACGATGAATTACAGGTGTCAGCCCGGGTCGAAAAAATCGCCCGCACTTATATTTTGTTCCACCAACAGGTGAAACGGGGTGAGGACCTGATGTGTGAAGCCCGCATCAAGGTGGCCTGTATTGATGCAGTCAAGCACAAACCTGCTGCCATACCTCAGGAACTACAGCAACAATTTGCCGAACAATCGGCCTGAATAGGAGACCTTCTCTCGTGGAATCGATGTCCGTCGTCAGTTTGATCATCAATGCTTCTATCGTGGTGCAGCTGGTGATGCTGATCCTGTTCGCCCTTTCTATGATTTCCTGGTACATAATCTGGCAACGTCAGGCGGCTTTGTCCAAGACCAAGAAAGCACTACACAATTTCGAAGAGCGGTTCTGGTCTGGTATGGATTTGAGCCGCTTATTCGTGCAGGTGAATACAGAACCCAACGTTTTTAGCGGAGAGGAAAATATCTTCCGGGCCGGCTTCAAGGAGTTTGCCCGGTTGCGTAAAAGTGCGCACAGTGATCCGGACGCCGTAATGGCCGGAACTGAGCGCTCCATGCGGGTTGCCCTGTTACGGGAACAGGAAAAACTGGAAGCTTATTTGCCGTTTCTGGCGACCGTTGGTTCCACCAGCCCCTATATAGGACTGTTTGGTACCGTGTGGGGTATCATGCATTCCTTCCTGGCACTGGCCAACCAGACCCAGGCCACCTTGTCCGTTGTCGCACCCGGTATAGCAGAAGCGCTGATTGCAACCGCCATCGGTTTGTTTGCTGCGATACCCGCAGTAATCAGTTATAACCGATTCTCTTCCTCCGTAGATCACCTGTTGCATAACTACGAAACCTTCATGGATGAATTTTCCAGCATCCTGCACCGTAAAGCTCATTCTTCCGAGCCGGAAGTTAAGGCTTGATGGAGCGGTAAAGACCTATGTCGCAAAAACGAACTACAGTCCGACGTAAGCCGTTATCAGAAATCAACGTCGTGCCTTATATCGACGTTATGCTGGTGCTACTGGTGGTCTTTATGATCACGGCTCCCATGATGACATCCGGTATCAAGGTGGATTTGCCGGATGCGAATGCGGAGCCGCTGGTGCTACCCAAGGATCAGCAATACGTTATCGTTTCCATAAACCATGATGGCCAGTACTTTATCAGCACGGCAGACGACAAGCAGACCCCGAAGGCGTTGCCGGAGATTGTGGCTGCGGTGTCTGCGCTGAAAGAGAAAAAGCCCGATACACCCGTGTTGATGGAGGGTGATGAGCGGGTGGCTTATGGGTTGGTGATGCGTATGATGATCGCCTTGCAGGAGGCCGGCGTGAATGATGTGGGCCTGGTTACTGAAAGTAGTTCCAGGGAGTAGCCCTTGTCCTTATCCTCGGTGGACATCGCTGCCCTGATCAAGGCCCTGCTGGTACATGTGCTGGTGGTGGGGCTTCTGTTTTTCAGTTGGCCTTCCAGTGATGAAGTGGTCCGGTTAAAGCCCATGCCCAAGCATGTTTCCGCTGTGGTGGTGGAAAAGCCCAAGCCAAAAAGTGCGGTAAAGCCCAAGGCTCAGCCCAAACCCAAGCCGAAACCGGAACCAAAGCCGGCTCCCAAGCCGAAACCCAAACCTGCGCCAAAACCGAAACCAGCGCCCAAGCCGAAGCCGGTGGAGAAACCCAAGCCGGCGGCCACCAAACCGCAGCCAAAACCTGAGCCGAAGGCGCCGGCGCCGGATACCAGCAGCGCGTTCAGCGATCTTCTGAAACAGGAAATGGAGGCGATCCAGAAGGATGAGGCTGAAGTCGTGGAAGCAGTGGATACCAGTGAAAGCGACCAGCAGCTGGATGAAATTACCCAGTACAAGGCACTGATTCAGCAAACAATGAAACGGTACTGGGCAAGACCACCCAGTGCGCGCAATGACATGGTAGTAGACCTGAGTATCAGTTTGCTCCCCGGTGGCGAGGTAAAATCCGTGGTGATTGACCGCTCCAGCGGTAACGGAGCATTCGATAATTCCGCCGTGCAGGCGGTGCAGAAAGCAGGGCGGTTTTCTGTGCCATCGGATCCAGTTTTGTTTGACCGGCATTTCCGTCACTTTAAAATGCGGTTCAAGCCGGATGATTTACGCTATTAACCCGAACGCGAGGTGAGCGAGAGACCCTTTATGAAATATCTAGTTACTCTATTTTGTTGGTTGTTGTTATCCACCACAGCCCGCGCCGAATTGATCATTGAGATTACTGAGGGCATTACCGACGCGACCTCTATCGCCATAGTGCCCTTTGCCTGGAGTGGTCCGCGCCTGAGCGAGGATGTGGCCGCGATCGTGTCAGCCGATTTGCACCGTTCCGGTCAATTCGCACCGTTGGACCGATCCAAAATGCTCAGCCTGCCGACGCAGGAAAGCCAGGTGTTTTTCCGGGACTGGCAGTCCAAAACCAATGGTGCCGAGTACCTGGTGATTGGTCGAATGAGTGGGACCAATGACGGAAAGTACCGGGTCGACTATCAGCTTTTTGACGTTTACCAGCAGCGTACCATGAATAAATGGTTTGCGACCGGGAATGATTTGCGTGCCATGGCTCACCATGTCAGCGATGTTCTGTACAAGGAATTAACCGGTATACGCGGTGCTTTCTCAACCAAGATGGTCTATGTCACCATGGAATATCTGCAGCAGGCGGGCAAGCGGGTGCAGCGTTATCGCCTCTATCTTGCCGATGTGGATGGTCACAATGAGCGTATTCTGATGGAATCCAGTGAACCCATTTTATCGCCCTCGTGGGCGCCCAATGGTCGCCATATCGCGTTTGTCTCTTTCAAAAGCACCCGGCCAGCCATCTATATCATGGACACCAAGACCAATCGGGAGAAGCAAATTACCGGTTTTGCCGGGCTCAATGGAGCGCCGCGTTTCTCACCGGATGGTCGGAGCATGGCGATGGTGCTGTCGAAAGATGGTAATCCGGAGATCTACACCATGGATTTGAGCAATGGAAAATTGAAGCGGATCACAAACCACTATGCCATTGATACGGAGCCAACCTGGTCTCCGGACGGACAAAGTCTCATTTTTACCTCTGAAAGAGGTGGATCACCACAAATTTATCGCCAGCATCTTGATTCGGGAAAGGTTGAACGCTTAACATTCGATGGCAACTATAATGCGCGACCGGCCTTGACTCCGGATGGCAGATTTCTGGCGATGGTGCATCGCTCCAACGGCATCTTTCATATAGCCGTGAAAGATTTATACCGCGGAACATTCAACATTCTGACGGAAACCAACCTGGATGAGTCGCCGAGCATTGCACCTAATGCGAGCATGATTATTTATGCCACCATGGATAAAAATCGTGGGGTTCTCGCGGCGGTGTCTCTGGATGGCAGAGTAAAAGTAAAGCTGCCATCGCGGGTTGGGGATGTGCGTGAGCCGGCCTGGTCGCCGTTTTTGTAAAAAAAATGTTGTAAGCCTGTTTAAAAACTTTAAACGAACCACTAATATCTGCCAGGAGTTACCACTCTTAGGAGTTAAATGAAAATGTCCATTAATACCCGTAACGTTGTTTTCGCTTTGATTGCTGCTGTTGCCATTTCTGCCTGTAGTTCGACCCCTGAGGACACTACAACCACAGAAGCCCCTGTCTACACTCCGACTGATTCTGAGGTGGATGGTGGTTCCATGGATACCAGTTATGCCCCTGCAGAACAAACTGATCCTACGCTGCAGTATCGCGTAGTGTATTTCGACTTTGACAAGGCGAACATCCGCTCAGACGCGATTGCCATCCTGAAAGCGCATGCTTTGTACCTGTCGCAAAATCCTGGTGCCCGTGTGCGCATCGAAGGGCATGCGGATGAGCGTGGTACTCGTGAATACAATATGGCTCTGGGTGAGCGCCGTGCCAAGGCCGCTGCCAGCTTCCTGGCTGCCAACGGTGCGTCTGCTTCCCAGCTGGAAATCATCAGCTACGGTGAAGAGCGTCCAGTGGCTCTGGGTCATGAAGAAACTTCCTGGTCTCAAAACCGTCGTTCTGAGCTGAATTACACCGTAGAAGCGCCCTAATATAGATGCTTCGAACGTTTCTTGTTCTTGCTATAGTAATGGTCACCGCAAATGCGGTGGCCGTTCCTCCCTACGAACCTTTACCCACCAGCAAGCCAAAATCCTCGCAGTCTGCCTCCAGCACACCCAGTTATTCAGGGTCCACACCAACGCAACCTGTAGTTAATGGAGGTACTGATCCAGGTTTTTCCTACAGTGCAGCAGTGGACAACAGTACCTCCAGCGATGTCGGTATATCATGGGATGTCATGTCCCAGGTTCAGCAGATGCAGCAGGAGATCCTGGAATTGAGGGGCATGGTGGAAGAGCTCAAACACCAGATCGACATCATGCAAAAACAGGAGCGTGAGCGTTATCTGGATCTGGATTTGCGGATTAACCAACTGCAAGCCGGTGGTTCCTCCGGTTCAAGTTCAGGAAAGGCTGCCTCAGCTCCCAGAGCCAAGGAGGATGACAAGGTCCTCTATGACAAAGCCAGCCAGTTACGCAAAGAAGGGAAGTACGACGAAGCCATCTCGGTTTTAGACCAGCTTTTGCAACAGTCACCGGAAGGTCTCTACGCGCCCTACAGTGAGTATTGGCTGGGTGAGCTTTACATGGTGACGGATCCGGTCAATCTCGATGAGGCCAAACGACATTTTATTAATCTGCTGGCGAACTATTCCGATCACGTCAAGGTGCCTGACGCAATGTATAAGCTGGGTAAGTTGTATGCGTCGAAAGGCGAAACCAGCAAGGCCAAGAGCACCCTTAATGAGTTGATTAAAAGATATCCAGACAAGTCCGCGGCAAAGCTGGCCAAGGATCTGGCGAAAACCCTTTAGCTACTGTCATACACTTCTGGCTTGAGTTAAGATTGCCCGCTTTCAATCACAGGAGCGCGGTGTGACTCAGTTGCGAATTACCGAAATTTTCAATTCCTTGCAGGGCGAGGCCAGAACCATTGGCCGCCCGACGGTGTTCGTGCGCCTCACTGGTTGTCCTCTCCGCTGCCAATATTGCGATACCGCTTATGCCTTTTCCGGAGGGGAAATGTGGTCCCTGGATGCGATCCTGGCAGAAGTGGCAACCTATACCCCCCGCTACGTGACGGTAACCGGCGGTGAACCCCTGGCGCAACCGAATTGCCGTCCGCTGCTAACGTCGTTGTGTGATGCCGGCTATGAGGTGTCGCTGGAGACCAGTGGTGCGCTGGATATAGAGGGACTTGATCCCAGAGTAAGTGTGGTGCTGGATCTGAAGACGCCGGATTCGGGTGAATGTCATCGCAATCTTTTGGAAAATATTCCTCATTTGAAGGCCAGGGATCAGGTGAAGTTCGTTATATGCAGCCGCCAGGATTATCAGTGGGCGCGTATGAAAGTGGATGAACTCGCGTTGACGGACAAAGTGGATGATGTCCTGTTTTCGCCAAGTCACGGACAGGTAAACCCAGTGGAGTTGGCGGGCTGGATCGTGGAGGATCGTTTGCCGGTACGTTTTCAGCTGCAGTTACATAAAGTGCTATGGGCCGATGAGCCGGGGCGTTGATATGAACGAAAGCAAAAGAGCCGTTGTGTTGTTGTCGGGGGGCTTGGATTCTGCTACCTGTCTGGCCATAGCCCGCAGTCAAGGGTACGAATGCTTTGCTATCAGTTTTGAGTATGGGCAAAGGCACGACTCAGAATTGGCAGCGGCCCAGCGAGTGGTGGACGCGCTTGGCGCCAAAGAACTCAAAACCATCCATATCAATATGGGCGATATTGGCGGCTCGGCACTCACGGATAGATCAATAGATGTTCCTGAAAGTCCGACAGAAGGCATTCCTGTCACTTATGTGCCGGCCCGCAATACGGTGTTCTTGTCACTGGCGCTGGGGTGGGCTGAGGTGTTGAACGCCGATGCGATTTTTATCGGGGTCAACGCGGTGGATTATTCAGGATATCCCGACTGCCGCCCCGAGTATATTGCCGCCTTCGAAAACCTGGCAAAGTTGGCAACGAAGAGAGGCGTTGAGGGGAATCCGATCAGTATTGAGGCCCCTCTGTTGATGCTGTCCAAGGCCGATATCATTCAGAAAGGAACGGCATTAGGGTTGGATTACGGGCTCACGGTGTCGTGCTATCAGGCTGATCAAGAGGGAAGGGCCTGCGGTGTTTGCGATAGTTGCCGACTGCGCAAAGAAGGTTTTGCTCAGGCGGGAGTGTTGGATCCTACCCGTTACCGTTAAAACCCTGTTTTTTCAGGTGCTTTGGTCAGTTTCCTGAACGGCATGGGCATAACGCAAAAAAGCTTATGAAAATCAAGGCCATAAAATTGAAAAAAAGCCTTGTGATTTAATTTTTAATCAGTAATATACGCATCCGTTGACGGGTCGTTAGCTCAGTCGGTAGAGCAGTTGGCTTTTAACCAATTGGTCGATGGTTCGAATCCATCACGACCCACCATTATTTGAAAAGGCCGCTTTGCTTAACAAAGCGGCCTTTTTCGTTTGTATTCGGGGGGAGGGTAACGAATTGATTATCCGGAAATTGCCCCAATATAGAAAAAACGGTCACTGTGCAGCGGTCAGGTTTCCCGTAAGGTAGTTGTGATATGATCTGGCTTCCTTTTTTAGGTAGTTGGCAAGAGCCAGCTGGCCAAATCCTGTTAGGCCTAGTTGAAACTGAGTGATGCCAGGATATCCTGGGGGTAATAGTAGAATGAATACATCCGTCGCCGATTTTGTCAGGGATCATCTGGATGGTAGCCACCTGCAGTCCCATCTTACTGATGCAGAGCAGGTAGAATACCGCGAACAGATTAAAGCTTTGTTAAAGGAGCAAAACGCGGTTCTGGTGGCGCACTACTACACTGACCCTGAAATTCAGGCGTTGGCGGAAGCAACCGGCGGTTGTGTGTCTGACTCCCTCGAAATGGCCCGTTTCGGCAAAGAGCACCCTGCCCAGACTCTGATCGTGGCGGGCGTCAAATTCATGGGGGAGACAGCCAAAATTCTGAGCCCGGAGAAAACGGTGCTTATGCCCACCCTGGAGGCGACCTGTTCCCTCGACCTGGGCTGCCCGGTTGATGAGTTTTCCGCTTTTTGTGACCAGCACCCCGATCGCGAAGTGGTGGTCTATGCCAACACCTCTGCTGCGGTTAAAGCCCGTGCTGACTGGGTTGTTACCTCCAGCATAGCGTTGGAGCTGGTGGAGCATCTGCATAGCCAGGGTAAGAAAATCATTTGGGCGCCTGACAAGTATCTGGGTTCCTATGTGCAACGGGAAACCGGCGCAGATGTATTGCTCTGGGACAGCTCCTGTATCGTGCATGAGGAATTTAAGGCCAAGGGAATTGAAGACCTCAAGAAAGCCTATCCCGACGCGGCGGTGCTGGTGCACCCGGAGTCGCCTGATTCCGTGGTGCAGATTGCGGACGCTGTCGGCTCCACATCCCAGCTGATCAACGCTGCCAAGAACATGGCGAACGATACTTTTATCGTGGCAACCGATCGGGGTATCTTCTACAAGATGAAGCAGATGGCTCCGGAGAAACGCTTCCTTGAAGCGCCTACCGGGGGCAATGGCGCCACCTGCCGTTCCTGTGCCCACTGCCCCTGGATGGCAATGAACGCCCTGGACAACCTGGCGCAAGAGCTGAGGGTTCATCAAAACGAAATTCACGTTACGCCCGAGCTGATTGAGAAGGCCATGATACCCCTGAATCGTATGCTGGCGTTTTCGGAACAGCTGAAGCAAATGAAGAAAGGGGCGGCCTAGAACTCCATATCCCGCATGGAATTCTGCATTTCATTGATACGTTCGCTGATGCGGGCGGTCACATGAAAATCTTCCCGCGCCAACGGTAGCGCATATTGCAGCTGCTCAATGGCTTTCTGGGTGTGGCCGTACAGGAAGAAGTATTCCGCCTTGGCCTGGTAGACCCCTAATCGATTCCCCGCTTTGCCGTAAGCTTCCGCGATCTGGAACCATAACAGTGGGCGTGTCTCCTGGGTCGTCAGTTGGTTGCGCAGGATATTGACGGCCTTGTCTGGTTCTTTGTTCAGGGTCAGGGCATCGGCATAGTGTACGCTTAAAGCATAGTTGCCCGGCGAGAAGGCCAGGCCCTTTTCCAGCAGCGAAATGGCTTCTTTGTAACGCCCGGCCTTGTTCAGGATCTCCGCTTTTGATGCCAGATAGGAGATGCGGTTAGGGCGCTTATCCAGCAGGCGGTCGATCGATTCCAGCGCCTTGTCCAGTTGGTTGGTTTTCAGGTAGGCGCAGCTAAGGCCGTATTCTGTGATTTCCAGGAACGAGGAAGCGTTCTGTTTCTGCTTTTCCAGATCATTGATTTTGGCACTGGCATCACGGGCAAATTCCACCTCTAACCGGGTTTTCATTAGATGGAATTCCAGGGAGTCGCTACTGGGTGTGTCCGGGTATTGTGAGGCCCTGGCGCGGGCGTCCGTTATGCGGGATTCAGTGACCGGGTGAGTCAGCAGGAATTCCGGCGGCAGGTCGCCGTAGTATCGCATGCTCCGCTGCAGCGCTTCAAAAAAGTCCGCCATGGCAGCCGGATTCATGCCGGCTCTGACCAGGGTCTGCATGCCGATGCGATCGGCTTCCTGTTCGTTGGCTCTGCTGAAGCGCAGCTGGGAGTCGATGCTGGCTGCCTGAGTGGTGGCGAGCGCTGCCATCCCGGCTTCGCCACCCGCAGAAGCGGCAATGGCAATACTGGCCAGTAGGGCAGCCAGACCCACCCAGGAATTCTGCTGTGAGCGCTCCATGCCCCGTGCGAAGTGCCGCTGGCTAAGATGTGCCAATTCGTGGGCTATGACCCCGGCGACCTCGTCTTCGGTGCGCGCGTTGAGCAACAGTCCGCCGTTCAGGCCCATTACCCCACCAGGTACAGCAAAGGCGTTGATGGCCGGGCTGTTAATGACCACCATCTCGATATCCGGCTGCTCAATATCACTGGCAGAGGCCAGCCGATACACCAGGTTGTACAAGTAATCAAAAATCAGGGGGTCATGTATGAGCGGGGCCTGGGCGCGTAATTGTCTTAACCAGGCACGGCCCAAACGGTACTCCTGCTCGGGACTGACAATGGAAGAACTCGCATCTCCCAGGTTGGGCAGTGGGGAGGCCCAGGTCGGCAGCGGTGAGCTTACCAGCCAGCACAGGATTAACAGCCGGGCGGTAAGTTTGTGCATAGACTGCTGATTCATATTCAAGGTTATGCTGCGTTCCTTTAGGTCTTCCGCTTTGACCGAAAAAATGAGCAAAAGTTTAAGAGCAGGTTAGCAGATGGGGTTTACTGCCACAAAGTCAAAATTATCATTTGCTTAGGCGCGGGTAAGGTGTCAATTTTGCCGGCCGTTGTATATAGTGGGCTACCATTTTACATTGGGTGTTAGAGTAATGAGTGATGGCGTGCCCAGCGTTGAACTGGATGCTCGTGGCTTGAATTGCCCCATGCCTTTATTGAAGCTGAAGCAACAATTGAATCAGATGGCGGCCGGGGAGTTGATCTCAGTGCAGACCACCGATCCGGGGTCGTTAAGGGACTTCTCTGCCTTCGCTGAGCTGGCCGGGCACAGAATACGCGCACAATCCGAGCAAAATGGGGTGTATCTGTTCATAATTGAGAAACGGGCAGAATCATAGTGGCGGTAAAGTTCGGCAGGGTGTAGCACAGTTTTATGTTCCAGATATTCACTGATTGGTATAAAGAGTACTTCTCCAATAAGGAGGCCGTGGTTCTTGTCCTGTTGTTGGCGGCGGGCCTGACCATAGTCGTTACTATGGGTAAGGTGCTGGCGCCGGTGCTGACAGCCATTGTGATGGCCTATTTGCTGCAGGGGTTAATCAATTATTTGGTGAGCCATAAGGTGCCGCCGTTGGTCGCGCTCATTTTCACCTATGTGCTGTTCGTAGCGGCTCAAATGGCATTCCTGTTCATTTTGGTGCCGCTGACCTGGGGGCAGTTGGTGCGTTTTCTCAATGAGCAGGTTCCCCGGATTCTGTCGGAAGCGAATGCGTTCCTCACCGTTTTGCCGGAACGCTACCCGGACCTGGTGTCTCAACAATGGGTCAACGAAATCAGCGCCATGACCACCACCACCCTGAAGAGTGTGGGGGAGTCTGTGGTGACCTTCTCGCTTGCCAATATCCCCAACCTGATGGGCATCCTTATCTTCCTGGTACTGGTCCCTTTGCTGGTGTTTTTCTTCCTCAAGGACAAGGACCGGCTAATCGCCTCAATCGTTGAGATGTTGCCGACTGACCGGCCTTTTATCACCCGTGTAATGAGCGAAATGGATGTGCAGATTTCCAACTATGTGCGGGGCAAGGCCATGGAAATCATCATTACGGGTGGCGTGACCTATATTACTTTTGTCATCCTGGGGGTGAATTATGCGGCTTTGCTTGGGCTTCTGGTGGGCTTGAGCGTGGTGGTGCCCTATATCGGAGCCACTGTGGTAACCATTCCCGTGGCAGTAGCTGCTTATTTCCAGTTTGGCTGGGGCTCTGAATTCATGTGGGTTATGGTGGCTTACGGCGTGATTCAGGCCCTTGATGGTAACGTGTTGGTCCCTGTCCTGTTTTCTGAGGCGGTCAATTTACATCCGGTTTCTATTATAACCGCCGTCCTGGTTTTTGGGGGCTTCTGGGGGTTGTGGGGGGTGTTTTTTGCCATTCCCTTGGCAACCCTGGTGAAAGCCGTCTTCACGTCCTGGCCCAGGGAACCTGTGCCGGAACTGCTGGCTCAGAAGGATCCGCTGGATAATCAGTAATCAGTCAGCGGCTTCCGCTGCTTCCAATACTTCTTCCACGTGGCCGTTGACTCTCACCTTGCGCCATTCCCGCCGCAGTATCCCATTGGAATCGATCAAAAAGGTGCTGCGCTCAACCCCTTGAATCTGCTTCCCGGCAATGTTTAGTGGCTGGATGACATCAAACATCTGGCACAGATAGGCGTCGGTGTCTGAAATCAGTTCAAAGGGGAACTGATATTGTGCCTTGAACTGCTCATGGGACTTCAGGATATCCTTGGAAACACCAAATATCAGGGTTTTTGCTTTCACAAAGTCATCATAGTAATCCCGAAAGTCCAGCCCCTCAGTGGTGCATCCGGGGGTGTTGTCTTTCGGGTAGAAGTACAGAACGACTTTCCAGCCCTTGAGTTTGGACAGCACGATATCTTTCTGACTGGTCGCCTGTGCTGCAAAATCCGGAACCGGTTTGTCGATTTCGACGATGGCCATTGACTCCTCCTAAGCCTTACAGTGGTTTTTGTTTTTTAACTGAATGCCAGTTTGCGCGGGCTCAACGGCGCGGCTCAATGGTGGCATCCAGGTTTCGTTCATCACAGAAGGCGATAAATGCCTCCTTCAAAGGCGCAATCGCCACATTTGCCGGTACATTCACAGCCAGCTCCAGGGAAAACATCGGGCTTCCAGTATGGGCTGCGGCGTAGGTGCCAGTCTCCATTTCTTCAATATTAATTGCACGTTCGCTGAAAAAGCCCGCAATTTCTCGCACAATGCCGGGGTGATCCAATGCAACTACAGAAATGAAATAGGGGCAGGAGGCATCCGACGGCTGGCGCGGATGCGTGCGCTTGAGAATCGTGGTCAGGCCAAAGCGGTCAGCAACGGTGGGGATTGAGGCTTCTGCATCAGATATCTGCTGGGTCTGGCCGCTGATCATCATGATCAGGGCGAACTCACCCCCCAGAACCGTCATCCGGGTATCCAATATATTGCAGCCACATTCACTGGCTGCCTGGGAGAGCCCATTGATGATGCCGGGTTTGTCCTCTCCAATGGCAGAAATAACCAGGTATTCTTGCATCGTTCAGTCCTGATTGGTTAGAAGTTGAACTGATGATCGCGTTTCAAAAAGTTCAGGCTTCTTAACCGGTTAAAAACTGAATTTGAGTTTAGCATCGGTATTTAGGAACAACTAGCTGAAAATGTTAGAAATAATGGTCTTCGGCTGAAAACCTGTTTATTGCCCTATATTTTGGGGCCCCAGGTGGTATGTGCTTGTTATTGTTAACCCGCGTCAGTACCATACCGGTTTGCCCAAATTAGGTGGAGATTCACGAGCAAATGATTACCGGTAGCCTGGTCGCGCTTGTCACCCCGATGCATGCTGATGGCAGTATTCATTGGGAGGCTTTGGCCAAATTGATCGATATGCACATTGAGCAGGGAACCAACGCCATTGTGGCGGTGGGAACCACTGGCGAATCCGCCACTCTGGATGTGGATGAACACTGCTCCGTAATCAAATTCTGTGTGGATCGTGCCAAGGGTCAAATTCCCATTGTGGCGGGAACGGGCGCCAACTGTACCCGTGAAGCCATCGAACTGACCCGGGCGGCCAAAGACGCCGGGGCCGATGCCTGCCTGCTGGTGGCACCCTATTACAACAAGCCGACTCAAGAAGGTCTCTATCGTCATCATATGGCGATTGCCGATGCCGTCGAAATACCCCAGATACTTTACAATGTGCCCGGGCGTACGGTTTGCGATATGTTGCCGGCGACAGTGCAGCGTATCAGCACTCACCCCAATATTGTGGCCATCAAGGAAGCGACCGGTAATCTGGACCGGGGCAGGGAAATACTGGAGCTCTGTGAGCCTGATTTTTTGCTCTACTCCGGCGATGATGCCACCGCCATGGATTTGATGCTGCTGGGGGCAAAGGGAAATATCTCGGTGACCGCGAACGTTGCACCCAAAGCGATGTCTGATTTGTGCGCGGCGGCCATTGAGGGTGATCGTGAGCGGGCTGAATCCATTAATGAGCCATTGATCGGATTGCACAAGAATCTGTTTCTGGAAGCCAACCCCATACCGGTGAAGTGGGCTTTGCAGCAGATGGGATTGATAGAAGAGGGTATCCGCCTGCCACTGACCCCGTTTTCAGAGCAGTACCACCAGCCTTTGATGGACGCCCTTAAACAAGCCGGCGTCCTCTAGGTTCGCCGGGCTTGCCATAACCAGGTAAACCAATAATTACATGTTCCCGGAGAATTCAATGCACGTTCTACGAGCTGCGCTGCTCTTTGTTGTGCTGATTGCGCTGTCAGGTTGTTCTTATTTATTTGGTGATGAAGGCCAGTTTCGTGAAAGAGCCATGGATTACCAGCAAGCGCAAAGCCTTCCGCCGTTGACGGTTCCGGAGGGGATGGAAAGCAAGCCCTTACAGCAGCGGTATCCGATTCCCAGCGTCGGGAACGGTCCCTTCTATCAACCACAAGACAGTGATTCCATCCCCAGACCGCAGTCCCTGCTGAATGTCAATGAAGCCGCAGGCCTTGAACTGCGTCAGGATTCAGGCAAGCTCTGGTTGGTGGTGGAGCGCCCAGCCGAAGATTTGTGGCAGCAATTGAATGAATTTGCCAGCACCAATGTGTCGATAGATGCCTCCGACCGTGCCTCGGGTGTCATTGAAACCGGTTGGTTGGCACCCCGCAGGTTACCCAGTGATGCGGGCTTCTGGAAATCGGTCTGGCGCTTCCTGACCTTCAGCGGTGGTGAACACCGTGATCGCTTCCGTATCACCATGCAGTCACCTGCCGGCAATTTGGACACCAATGTGGTTCACATTAATCACGTGCGCTTTGACAGTCCGGTGCCTGAGACCGTTACTTGGCCCCAGGAACCAGAGAATACCGAGCTTGTCACCGTGGTATATGACGAGTTGATGTTGTTCCTGGAGCAGGGGGGGCGCAAAGTTGGGGCTTCTGTCTTGTCCCAGGATCTGCGGGTGCTTCCCAAATACACCATGACACGGGATGGCAATGGTTACCCGATTCTGGTAATCAATCTGGATTTCAACCGCGCCTGGCTGTCCATTGGGCAGGCGCTGGAGCGCAGTCGCATAGGCGTGACCGACCTGGATAGAACCCTGGGCATTTATTACCTCGCAGAAACCGCTGTGGTTGAAGTGGATGATGAGGAAGATGAGAGGGAGCTGCAGTTGCGTTTGATCAGCTCCGAGAGCGGCATTCAGGTTTCGGTGCAGGTGGATGACGACACCCTGGCCCCCGAGCAGCAATCTGCCCATATTCTTAATCGGATTCGCGAGAGCCTGCAGTAGTGAGATTTGCCTCTATCGGCAGTGGTAGTGATGGCAATGGCACCCTGGTACAAAGCCTGGAGGGGACTCTGTTGGTGGATTGCGGATTCTCGGCCCGGGAAGCGCTTTCAAGGATGGCGGAAATGGGGGTTGTGGCAGAGGATTTGGCGGCCATTCTTGTGACCCATGAGCACAGTGATCACATTAAAGGTGTGGCACGACTGGCTAATCTTTGCCGCATCCCGGTCTACGCCACCTGGGGCACTTGGGCAAGCAAGCTGAATGGGGTTTTGGATGAAGGGCTGCTGCAGCTGATCTCGCCCCATGAAGAATTCGCGGTGGCTGGGTTGCAAGTGCAGCCGGTCCCTGTTCCCCACGATGCCCGAGAACCCTGCCAGTTTGTCATTGAACAGGATGGGAAGCGTCTGGGCTTGCTCAGTGATGTGGGGAGTGTAACGCCACACATGGTTGAATCTTATCAAAATTGTGATGCGCTGATGTTGGAGTGCAACCATGATTTAGCCATGCTGTCGGAAGGGCCTTATCCTCCGGCGTTGAAAAGGCGGGTGTCCGGGCCGCTGGGGCACTTGAATAACCGCCAATCTGCAGACATGCTATCGCAATTGGAGCGGACCGCGATGCAGCATCTTGTGATAGGTCATATCAGCCAGAAGAATAACCATCCTGATCTGGCCATGGAGGCGCTGCTGAGTGATGCGATCTGTCCGGAGAGTATCATCCGACTGGCAACCCAGAATTCGGGTTTTGACTGGTTAACCGTTGAGCCCAGAACCGAAACTGTTTAACAGAATGTGTTTTAGCATCAGGTGATTTCAAAATGGAAAAGCGTGAAGAGTTATATAAAGGTAAGGCGAAGTCGGTTTTTACCACGGATGATCCCAATTCATTGATCTTGTTGTTCCGTAACGACACCTCTGCATTCGATGGCAAAAAAGTTGAGCAGTTGGATCGTAAAGGCATGGTGAACAACAAGTTCAACGCCTTCATTATGGAAAAGCTGAAAGCAGCGGGCGTGGAAACTCATTTCATCAAGCTTTTGAGTGAGCAGGAGGCGCTGGTCAAAAACTTGAAAATGCTGCCGTTGGAGTGCGTGGTCCGTAATATTTCTGCCGGCAGCATTTGTCGTCGCTATGGTGTCGAGGAAGGTCTTGACCTGAATCCTCCCACATTCGAGTTCTTCCTGAAGAACGACGCGCTGGGTGATCCCATGGTGAACGAATACCACATTCAAAGCTTTGGCTGGGCTGAAAAAGAGCATGTGGACAAGATGAAGGAGCTGACCTTCAAAGTGAATGACGTGCTGAAGCAGTTATTCCTGGATGGGGGGATGCTCCTGGTGGACTACAAACTTGAATTCGGATTGTACGAAGGGCGCGTGGTGTTGGGTGATGAGTTTTCGCCCGATGGTTGTCGTCTATGGGATAAGGAAACCCGCAAGAAACTGGATAAAGACCGCTTCCGCCAGGGGCTGGGTGATGTGGTGGAATCCTATGAAGAAGTGGGTTTGAGGCTGGGCATCAAGTTCGATTGATTGGATGGCACCAGAATAAAAAAACGCGGCAATAGCCGCGTTTTTTGGTTGCGATACTGCTAAAAATGGAAAGTGGCGGCGATGTAAGTACCATCCAGTGTCACGTCAGCGTCCAGGTCGTCTACATCATCCAGCTCCAGAGCCAACTTGCGCATGCCTGCTTCCAGCCCAAGGCCAAAGGCAAAGGTATAACCGATCTTGCCCCAGAGGTCATAAAGTTGAGTGCCGCCGGCGCCGATCCAGTTACCTTCAATACCCGCATACAGGCCGGTAAGCGGTAGATCGAATTGGGCCTTGCCATAAAGTAAGGGAACGGTGAAATCCAGATCTTCCTTGGCGCTGATCAGAAATCCAGGCGTGCTGATGTGGTAGCCTTGCACCGCCATCTCTCCGTCCAGTTGTCGCACGGTTAAGCCCAGGTCCAGATTCACCCAATTATCCAGAAGCTCATAATACATGGTTAAATCATAATGGCTGAAATCCAGGTCAGTATTGACCCGTGAGTTAGCCGGGAAAGTCTCGCCGCCAAAATCAATGGATCGTTGAGTGAGGTTGGTAGCGCTCTCTGTGATATCGGAAAAAGCAACTTTGAGATTGGGTAGTACAGGAATGCCATGTTCGATGGCTACATACAGGTAGCTTCCCGATTCTCCCTCCAGGCCAAGATCATCCTCCAGATCAAGGAAGTCGGCGCCGGGTTGTTCCAGGTCTTTGATTTCGCCAGACATGTCATAACTGATGTTGCCTCCGCCTACATACAAACCCAGCAGGGTATCGGCGTGACTCACATTGCTCAAGCAGAAGCCAATCCCAATAATGGTGGCCGAAGCAATTGTTTTCATGAAAGTGCTCCCTTTTATATTTCTTTCTAATTAAAGCACACCAGATTCAAAGGCCAACCGAAATTGGCCTTTTTATTCATGGGTTTGCGAACATCTTCAAGGAATAGTGCAGGATTGGGCAGCAAATATTCACTGGTACTGCTTGGCGAGCTTATGCAGTCCGGAGAGGATGACTTTCTCTAAAATCGTCTTCACGAGAAGCCCACTCAAGGGCACGGGGAGTTTGGGTTCGAACTGAATCGTATAATGAAGATGTGTCTTACCCCCACTCTCGCTGAAAACCATTCGGCCCAGGTGATTCTTCAGCGGGCTGCCTTTGGTGATGGTGTACTCCACCAGCCGGTTGGGTTCGAAGGCGGTGACGGTTTCCTCGAAATCAGCAAATGGGGCGGGGGTCAGTCGTCGCACAGAACCCACACCATTCACATTGCCTTCGCCATCTTTGACTCGTTTGACCTTGGCCCCAAGCACTTTGCCCATGGCTTCATGGTCGGATAGTACGGCAAAAACGTTCTCCACCGGTGTATTGAATTCCACGTTCATTTGGATGAATTGACTGCTCATAATGAATTTCCGTTAAAGGGTCCTGAAAGCGATGCCGGCTTTATTCAGTCTGTCGATTAAGCTGATCCCCATACCGGCTCCCGGGGTGACAACTCCGTATTCTTCGGGCAAATCCTTATCCAGTGCCAGGCAAAGTGCAGACTCGGCGAGCATCTTCGCTGTTTCGCCATAACCGGGATCGCCTCCCGACACTTCAGTCCATACGTGCAGGCCGTCTGCCTCCCCGACAAAATGGACCTTAAACCAGGATTGGTTGCGTTGGCTTTCGCTGGGGCCCTGCCCGGGGTCTTTCACTGCCAGCAGTTTGTTGCGGCTGTATTTGAACTGGGATAATAGCAGTAACCCCCCGGCACCAATGACCCCGGCAATCAGATTGGGTAGCTTTTTGACCAGCACATAGTGGCCATAAATAAAGTCGGGCCCGTATTCCTTGCGCGCTGCTGCAGTGCGTTTTACCACTTGTGGGTCAATGGTCGGCAATGGGCAGGCCCAGGATTTATGAGGGTTAACCCAGAACACCTTTGGGCTCATCACCCGGGTACGTCTGCGATCGGTAGGCTTGGTTTTTTTGGTTTTATGCCATTCCTTGCGCTTGTCGTAGTATTCCTTCATGCGGGAAAACTGGGTAATAGCAGAATGCCAGGTACCCCCTGAAAACGTACCCTTGGCTTCAACAAAGCCTTCCACTTTCATGGGTACCTTACCGGTACGCTCTTTGCCAATCATTTGGTTGAGTTGATGTACGGTATACAGGGCGCCCAGATCGTGGGGAATACTGTCAAAACCGCAGCAATTAACGATTTTGATCTTCTTCTCGGCCGCTTGTTCATGGAATTCGTGTTCAAGATTCTCGACGAACTCCGGTTCTCCGGTGAGATCCACATAATGCGTACCGGCTTCGACACAGGCTCTCACCAGGGGCTCCCCATACTTCAAATAAGGCCCCACGGTGGTGATGACCACTTTTGCCTGCGCAGCCATATTCACCAGGCTGGTGTAATCATTGGAGTCAGCCTCAATAATTTCAATCCGGGCGTCCTTGTTCTTGGCCAGCAGGGTTTCCTTACAGGCCTTGAGCTTGGCGCTGTTGCGCCCGGCGATGGCAAGTTTCAGCTTGTCGGCGTTGTCAATTGTTACCAGGTATTCTGCAGTGAGTTTTCCGGTAAAACCGGTTGCACCAAAAACCACGATGTCAAAAGGCCGTTGGGAACCAGTATCCTTGGTCTGAGTGGTCATGCTCATCCCCTGTAAGTAGTCAAAATCACAATGAAAATTGGTGCTTAGGGTAAGCTGATTGAATTACCCGTTTCAAGCGCTTGAAGCGACAATTTTAATATATAAAAGGATTGCTCCAGGTCATGGTCGATGGCGGATCCAGCGGTTTTTGGTGAAGATATTTAGTTGAGCTTAAACAAAAGCTGTGACATTGTTGATGCAAGGGTGACGCTCCGCGCTCAGGGCATCCACCCCATAACGATAAATGATTATGACAGGGTTCACCCGCGGGTGAGGAGGTCTTATGGTGGCTAAGTCTACAGTGGTTCGGGATTGTATGAGCCGCAAAGTAGTGAGTTTTGACATTAAGGA
This sequence comes from Pseudomonadales bacterium, assembly GCA_002708905.1. Lineage (GTDB taxonomy): Bacteria > Pseudomonadota > Gammaproteobacteria > Pseudomonadales > Ketobacteraceae > Ketobacter. Next base: position 224,115 of record PAPM01000035.1, read on the forward strand.
TGATGTTGGGGATGTTGTTGCCGTGTTGCTGGAGCATAAAATCACGGGGGCTCCGGTACTGGACGAAAACAAAAACGTGATTGGATTTATATCCGAGCAGGACTGCATCAAGGAAATGCTGAACACCGCGTTTTACTGCGATCTGACGGCGAATGCGGGAGACGTTATGAAAACAGAGGTGCTGACGGTAGACCCGGATATGGGCATCTCTGAATTGGCGGATCAGCTGACTACAAACAAACCGAAGGTATATCCCGTCGTGGAAGAGGGCAAGCTGGTAGGTATTATCAGCCGGTCCGATGTATTGCAGGCACTGTATGATGCCAGCGTTCGCTGCCATCACCTTACTGACAAAAAAACCGCAATTTAATCCCCCAGAACGCAGTCTGCCTGTTGCGGGCTGCGTCCAGCACAACGAATGATAACCAATTTAGGTTATTTTTTGTTCGCTGGTTTGCGTTTGCAATGAACCTATCTACCCTTAGATTGATAATACACTAAACAAGGATGTTGGAAGTATCTTTCCAGTGTGAAATGAGGTAGCTAGCCGTGAGGCTTTTTCGTCCTTTGTTTTTGTGTTTTCTTCTGTTCTTGCCGCTGGTTTCCCACGCTTCCATATCCGCTGATAAACCCTTCGAGGCCATTAATGGCCAAGTCTATTTCCTGGAAGATGCTGCTGACCGTTTTACCATTGATACCGTACGCAACCAGGATGCCGATTGGTCCAGGCAGCAGGATGGAAAAGCGTTTAATCAGGGTTACAGCGATTCCACATGGTGGTTGCATACCCGTCTCAATAACGATAGTGCAAAGGAAGTTCTGCGTTATCTTGAACTGAGTTACGCCGTTCTTGATTACGTGGATGTGTGGATCTATTCCGGCGACCAGCTGGTTAGATTCTTTGAGATGGGCGATAAGCTTCCATTCTCCGCTCGTCCTTTGGAGCATCGCTTTTTTGTCTTCCCTGTGACCTGGGAAGCCGGGCAGGCATTGGATCTGTATTTTCGCATCAGAACCAGCACGGCGGTACAGGCACCGTTAACGCTGTGGGACCGGGATGCATTTGAGCGCCGTGAAAATCAGGCGAATATTGCCCAGGGGTTGTATTACGGCGCTATGGTGGTGATCGCCATCTATAACTTTCTTATCTTTATTGTGGTGAGGGATCGCAGTTACCTCTATTACGTTGCGTTCGTGATGTCGCTGCCACTCTTTATCGCTTCCATGAGCGGGCAGGCTTATCACTACCTGTGGCCTGACTTTGTATTGTGGAATGATCATAGTATCCCATTCTTTCTGGCGATGGCATTCGGCACTTCAGCGTTGTTCACGCGGCGCTTTTTACAGGTGCGAGAATGGTCCCGTTTTCTCAACTTTGGATTGGCTGGGGTGGCTGCCGTTGCCTTTACAACACTGATCCTTTCTTTCGTGGTTCCATATCGCATCAGTATTCATGTGCTGGTTCCGTTAGGGTTGTTTGCCTGCATATTCGAAATGTTGGTGGGTGGGATGTCCTGGTACAAGGGCGTCAACAATGCACGTTTCTATGTCATAGCCTGGTTGTCCTTCCTCACTGGTGGGGTGCTTTTGGCGCTGAATAAACTGGGTGTTATGCCGCAGAATTTTATAACGGAGTATTCGGTGCAAATCGGATCAGTGCTGGAGGCGGTGCTACTGTCGTTCGCCATGGCTGAGCGAATTAACGTGGAGCGTCGACTGCGCTTTGCTGCCCAGGATGAGGCGTTGAAAGTAACCCGCCGACTCAATGAACAATTGGAAGAACGAGTGCGGGAGCGAACTCTGGAGCTTGAAAAACTAAATGCAAAACTGGAGGAAATGAGTAACACGGATCAATTGACCAGGCTCAAGAATCGTCGTTACCTGGAAAACGTGATGCAGAAAGAGTGGGTGCGCTGCAAACGCTATGAACGTGACTTTGCCATTATGATGCTGGATGTGGATTTCTTCAAAAAGGTGAACGACCAGTACGGTCACCCTGCAGGAGATGCATGTTTGAAGCGAGTAGCCGAGCTGGTGAGCCAATGCATACGGTGGCCCTCAGATCAGTTGGCCCGTTATGGCGGGGAAGAGTTCTGCATTGTATTACCGGAAACAGGGGAAGACGGGGCCAGGGTGGTGGCGGAAAGGATCAGGGCGGCAGTGGAAGGTGATCTGATTGAGGCCGATGATGTCACTTTCAGCGTCACCATTAGTGTGGGTGTGTGCGTTGGTAAGCCGAAAAAAGGCTCGGTGGATGACATGCTTAAATCCGCTGACCTCGCGCTTTACCAGTCAAAAGAAACAGGGCGCAATAAGGTCACTCTGTACAACCAGGATAAAATTGCCAATGTGGCCCAATTAACGGTTGGGAATGTCAAACGGGATCAGTGATCTGCCGGGGCTCGCTTTCTAATTCGAGGTAGACGCGTCATAATCGCGCACCAACTCAAACTGGATTAGATTTATCGGGTAATGACCTCTGCAATTCATATCAAAACACCGGTCTTGAAATGGGCGTTGGGAGACCAGGCTCGCAGTTATATCGAACAGAACGGGTTTGGAGCAGATGACATCGACCTGCTGGTTGGTGCCTCCGGAGGACCCAAGTGGTTGGTGTTGGCGGGGCTGGACCGGGTTCTGTTCCACGATTTTCTGCCGACCAGAACCACTCCCTTAACCACCGTCGCATCCAGCATAGGTAGCTGGCGCTTTGCTGTCATGGCGCAAAGAGATCCAATCAAAGCGCTGGATCGTTTTCTTGAGGCTTATCTGGCCCAGAGTTACTCCGAGAACGTTACCGTTCATGATGTGTCCCGCGTATTGGATGAGGTGCTGACTCACTTGCTGGGGCCGACAGGCGCAGCCGAGATATTGGCTCACCCTGTGTATCGAAATCATATCGTTACCATCCGCAGCGGTCCGTTGTTGAGCTCCGAGGGGAGGGTGCGTTTGATGAGTGGTTTGGCCACCACTTTCCTGGCTAATTTAACCGGTCGCTCCAGATTGGGCTGGTTTTGCGAGCGGGCTGTGTTCGGTGACCCCCGTGACGCCATGATCGAGTTTGGCGATCCGTTGCCTACCCGGCATGTTGCCCTGTCCCGGGATAACCTGGAATTGGCCTTGCGTGCATCCGGCGCTGTGCCGCTCGTTCTTGCCGGAGTGAAAGACATTCCCGGAGCGCCGGGAGGGATCTACCGGGATGGAGGTGTCACCGACTATCATTTTGATGAACCACTTACTGCTTCTCGGCGCCTGGTGTTTTACCCGCATTTTTATCAGTACTGTATTCCCGGCTGGTTCGATAAATTGTTGAAAGTCAGGCATCATGTCGATCCCGTATGGCGGAATCTGGTGTTGGTGTCCCCGGCGGCTGAATTTGTGGCCGCACTGCCCGGTGGGCGAATTCCTGATCGAAGAGATTTTTTTAAACTGGATAACCACCAACGTATGGTGCTTTGGCAGCGGACCGTCGCGGAATCCGAGCGCTTGGGGGAAGCTTTCCTGCAGGCGATCGACAAGCAGTGTTTTGACTGATTTCAGGAGAGTGGGAAATCACAGTATGGATGGGTTGCCGTTTGTTCTGGATGGCGTTCGGATCGAGCCACGCAAGCTGCCTCAGGTTCCGGAGATTTCTCTACTGCTGATGCAGGATGAGTATCCGGAACAGAATCTCCAGCAAACGGACTATCAGCGCCTGATGGAGGCTCCGCCCTATTGGGCCTTTTGCTGGGGTGGGGGACAGGCGTTGGCACGCTGGATCCTGGATAACCCCCATGCGGTGAGGGGCCGTCGGGTAGTGGATTTTGGGGCTGGTTCAGGCGTTGCGGGCATCGCTGCGGCCATGGCGGGTGCTGCACATGTGTTGTGTGTGGATACAGATGGTGATGCCTTGATTGCCTGTGACCGCAACGCTCAATTGAATGGCGTGGAGCTAGAAACCGCCACAACGATGTCCCTTCATCAAGGGGAGCTGTTGCTGGCCGCCGATGTTTGTTATGAGGATAAGGGCTATAGCGGTGTCATAGGTCACATGATTTCTGGGGGGGAGGTGATTGTAGCGGAGTCCCGCCTGCGGAACCTTGCAGAGCGTTTCCCCCAGTTGCAGTTGGTAGGTCAGTCCCAGGTGCGCACACTTCCCGACCTGGATGAGTCTGAAAACTATGACCTGGTGCACATTTTTTGCTCTCATCATCAGGGCAAAAAGCCTTAAAATTCGCACCGTTACAAAGGTCAACATTTCTTCACATAATCCCCAACGGATGTCCACGTAGTTATTGAAAGTCCTTTGCTATAGTCCTAGTCATAAGAGTATTCCATACCTGTTTTTCCAACCCAATGACCATGTTTTCAGACCGTTACAGTTTGAACGACGGAGTTTTCACCAATGCTGCAGGGCGCAACTCAAAATCCGGATCTGGCACTCAGGTGGCACGGGGCTGGGCGCTCGAAAAGCGGGAATGGGCCGGTGCTCACTGAAGGCTACAGTCAGGATGATATCAAGAATGGGTTTCGGGTTGATTCGTTGACACCAAAGCCCCTTGGCGATCGTCTGAAAATGGGCTGTGCGGCCCTGTTTTCCGTGTTGATCCCGGTTTTATTCCTGCTGACGCTGCTGTTTATTACCGGCAGTTGGCTGAGTCTGACCTGGCAGACACTGACGGCTCCGGAAGGGATCAACAGCCTCGCTCTAGGCGTATTTGTGGCAGGTGATCTGTTTCTGCTTGGCTTCCTGTATGCCCTTTATCGGCGGCTTTCCCTCACACGTCGGCAATCCAGAACGTTTTATACCGTAACCTCGGAGACCCAGCCTGAGCTTCATGCGTTTATCTGCCATATTGCAGAGATGCTGGGGGCGCCCGCGCCGAAGCGTGTCAAGCTGGATGCCGAGGTTGGCCTGATCCTGCGCCCGACGTCATTGCGGGAAGCGTTGTCCGGGGAAGGGCCGGAAGTGGTAATTGGGTTACCCCTGCTCTACGGTTTGAGTGCCCGTCAGTTGTCCGGTGTGATTGCCCATGCCTATGCGGGATATTCCCGCGAGGCAAGAATCCAGGGCTATCCGGTACTCAGTTCAGTGGACCGTTGGCTATTCAGCCAGACCGGATTAGGGCGTTTGAATGCACCAACCCGGTCTGATTTTGACGTTAAACCCCGGACCTACCTCGATACTTTGTTCAAGCCTTGGGATGTGTTGGTTCAAGGCACATTCTATGTGGTCTACAGAGTCGTCAGTTCCATGACCTTTGAAGTCAGTCGTAAAGTGGACATGGCGGGCGATCTGCTGAGTGCCCGTGTGGCTGGATCGACCGAATTCCGCTCCACCCAGTTCCGTTTGCGTTCCCTGCACTATGGTCAAGTAAATGCCAATCAGGAGTTGGTTGGAAGCTGGCGCACCAAGAAGCTTTCAGACAATTTCCCTGCGCTGGTGGTGGATCATGCGGATACCCTGCAGTTGTCTTTGCGCCCACGACTTATTCAGGAGATGGAAGAGTTGGTTACGCCGCTGACCCGCAGTCGTATTGTGGATCTGGGGCGCATAGTGAATGTTGAGCATACTCAGGAAGAGGGTGCTTGTTTCCTGTTGGGGGCCGCGATTTCCCTGCTGCGAGAACCGGCCAAGGTCAGTAAAGCGGTGACGCTTGCCCATTATCGGTTTATCGGTATACGCCACCCTGATGTGTACTCTACCCAGAAAGTGCAGTCCATCCAGAAGGCTGAGCGGGAAAAAGCCAAGCGCCATCAGGTGTTTCTGGGGTTGGAGCGCAGTGGTCGAATTGTTCGGGTGGATGATTTTGAGCACTATCGGGCTAATGCCGTGGAGTCCCAGCTGGTGGACTACCGTATCTTGTCTGAGAAGCTGCGGGTTAATGAACCGGAGATCGCCCACCAGGCGGATATCATTCGTGAACTGGAGTTTCGTAAAAACCTGCTTCACACCCGAAAGGTGTTGGAAGAGTGCAAGAGCGCCGATGGCATGGTGCTCAGGGATCTTGAGGTTCAGTGGCTCACCCTGATCAAGGACCAGAGCGAATTCAAAGGGATTTTGGCTGGATACGAATCCAGTTTCTCCCGTAAAGCCGCTATTGCCCTGAGCCTGGCTCTGGAAACGCCCCAGGTGCAGGAGCAGCTGCAAATGAGTCGCCAGGAGCTGCATTCCCATTTTGTGCGCCTGGTGGATGCGCTGAGTTTTCTGCATCGCAGCTTTGAATCTATCCAGCGCTTGCGTTCTTATACCCAGGTGCTCGGTCAGTTGTTGGTGGAAATAGGGGCTGACACCCGGGTCAATCCTACACTGGTGGATATGAGCAATCGGTATCAGCGTTACATGATGATTGAGTTGGATGCCCTGGTGCGTATTTTCTCAGGCGTTGCTTATCCGTTGGGCGGCTTCAGTTTCCGGGGAACGGTACAAGATAACAACGATGCAGGAATGTTAACGGTCGGCGACGTGGTGCGGGAAGAGGTTCCGGACCTGGATTCGGCTGGTTCCTGTCCGGAGGCCTGTCATCGGGTTGCCAATGCGGTATGTCAGTATCTGGATGCGTTCAATGAGGAACTGCAACAGCGTCTGACCAGCATTGTGACCTGTGTTGATTATGCCTATCCGCCGGAGGACGAGGCGCCCAAATAGGTATCCGCCACAGCATCCAGCAGCTCGCGACCCTCTGGTGGCAGGTAGGGTGCTATGTGGCTTATCACCTGATAGACCCCGGCTTCCAGGTCATCCGGTTCGCTGTTGGACCCCATGTGGCGAATGTGCTGGAAATTCAGCCAATAAGTGGCGGTGAGGGCAATATTGGTCGATAAACGCTCCGCTTCCTCACGGCTGATACTGATAAGCGACTGGCCTTCCATGACTTGGATGATGCTGAGGGCCGCGTCCTGTTTCTTGTCCAGAATGCGGTTGAATTTCCTCTGCAGTTTTTCGTTCCTTTCCAGGATGGTGACCGGATCCCGGTACAGAAAGCGGTAGTCCCACATGCGCTCGAAGATCATATGGACATACATCCAATAGTCCATCATATCGAGCCCCGGATCAGTCGGGGACTGCAGAACGTCGAGCATGTTCTCTTCGAATGCCTGAAACAGTTCAGAGATGATTTCGTCTTTGTTACGGAAGTGGTAGTAGAGGTTGCCGGGGCTGATATCCATCTCGTTGGCGATATCAATGGTGGTGACATTTGGTTCGCCACACAGGTTGAACAGCTCCAGGCTGGTTACCAGAATGCGGTCACGTGTTTTCATTGATGATTATCTTTGTCCCTAAACAACCTTGGTCAGCGTGCCGAAGCCCCCATTTCAGCCATAAGCATACGCCAGGGTGCGCATCAAGTCATCCCATCAATTCTTGGTTTTGGGTTTAAGTCGCTGAAATTAAGAGTGAAATTTGATTTAGGGCAGTGTCAGTCCCGAACCGGGAATAAGTCAGATTGATAATTGCGCCCATTAAAAAGATAATAGGCGCCCCGATGAGCCGGCAGGCTGCATTTTTCCAGTAAATTCTGGTTAAACCAGGGTAAACAGCCGGTAAAAGCAACATAGCTCCAAGCAATTGTAAAAAGGTATTAGCCGTGGCAGACAAGTCTACTCAACATTTGCAATCCTGGATTAATCGTGAAGCGCTCGCCGAGTCCATGATCCCGTTGATCGGTAAACTGTATCGTGAACACAATGTGGTCACATCCGTTTATGGTCGGCCCATCATCAACCGCTCTGTAATCGATATCATCAAAGCCCATCGCTTTGTGCGTCAACTGCAGGTTGAAGCGCTGGATGTGTCTGAGACCTTCCCGGTTCTGGAAGCTTTGGTTGGCCTGAATCTGGGGCCTGCTCGTATCGATATCGGTAAGTTGGCGGTTAAGTATCGCGCCGAAGGCAAAGGCCAGAATGTGGCTGATTTCGTGCGGGCTGAAGTTGCCGATGCCCTGGATCCCAGTGCATCTTCTATCGCCCCGCCAAAGGACGTCGTGCTCTATGGTTTTGGCCGTATCGGTCGACTGCTGGCCCGTATCCTGATTGAAAAAGCCGGTGGCGGTGCTGCATTGCGTTTGAGAGCCATCGTAGTGCGCCAGGGGGGCGCTGAAAATGACCTGGTAAAGCGTGCCAGTCTGTTGCGTCGTGATTCCGTCCACGGTTCCTTCCAGGGCACTATCTCTATAGATGAAGAAAACCAGGCGATTATCGCCAATGGCAATTACATCCAGGTGATCTACTCAGACAACCCCGAGACAGTGGATTACACCCAGTACGGTATCAAAGACGCGATTGTGGTGGACAACACTGGTAAATGGCGCGATGAAGAAGGTCTGGGCAAGCATCTGAAATGTCCGGGCGTTTCCCAGGCTGTGTTGACCGCGCCAGGCAAAGGTGACGTCAAGAACATCGTAATGGGTGTGAATGACGATCTGATCACCAGCGATGACAGAATCCTGTCTGCCGCCAGCTGTACCACCAATGCGATTGTGCCTGTGCTCAAGGTTGTTAATGATCTCTACGGTATTGAAAATGGCCATGTTGAGACGGTTCACTCCTACACCAATGACCAGAACCTGATCGACAACTACCACAAAGGTAACCGTCGTGGTCGTTCTGCTGCCCTGAACATGGTTATCACGGAAACCGGTGCGGCTAAAGCTGTGGCCAAGGCGCTGCCTGAATTGAAAGGCAAGCTGACCGGTAATGCCATCCGGGTGCCGACACCGAACGTCTCCATGGCGATTCTGAACCTGACTTTGAACAAGGAAGTATCGGTTGAGGAAATCAACAAGCAGTTGCGTGACGCGTCTCTGGAAGGGCCGCTGCGCAAGCAGATTGATTACGTCAACTCTCCGGAAGTGGTGTCTACCGACTTCGTGGGCTCCCGCTATGCCAGTATCGTTGATGCGGAATCAACCATCGTCAATGGTAATCGTTGTGTATTGTACGTCTGGTATGACAACGAGTTTGGTTACAGCTGTCAGGTGGTTCGTCTGCTGCAGAAAATGGCAGGCGTGACCTACCCAGCCTTCCCGAAATAAGTTAACTATTTCGCTAAGGTATTGAAAAACAAGCGGGGGTGGTTCAGGCCACCCCTGTTCGTTTTTTAGGCCTTACAGAAATATATTCCTGCCTATTTACAATAAATTCGGTTCTCAACTAGCCAATAAGGGCGATACAAATTATAATCCGCCCGCAAATTTAGGGTTGAGGGACTGGATTCGTCCAGATTTTCGTGAATGCACCTTCCTGAAGTTATCGGAGAGTTGGCCGACAGAAGTACGATTTCAAACTAGAGTGGACGCAGTTGTCTCTCTTTCGATCACTGACAAACAAGAATGAGCAGAAAGCCCATACAGATAATTTGCTGCGTGGTTTTTGTACATTCGGTTTACGGTATCCGTACTACACTGTTGTCTGACGGAGCTCAGATCTTGAGTGGTCTCTGAACCTCTGCCTTAAGTTTAAGCATCTACATTTGAACGGGATTGTCGGCTCAAAAGGCATGGCAATTCACTGGAGCGTAAATTTAACAGAAACGGTTAGGGGCTATGATCAAGATCAAGCGAGGTCTGAATCTCCCCATAAGCGGCGCACCCAAGCAGACCATCGAAGATGGGCCTGCGATCAGGACTGTTGCCGTTCTGGGTAGTGACTATGTGGGCATGAAACCCACGATGCATGTCAAGGTAGGTGATCAGGTCAAGAAAGGCCAGGCGCTTTTCGCTGATAAAAAAACCGAAGGGGTGATCTTTACCGCACCGGCTTCGGGCACCATCTCTGCGATTCACCGCGGTCACAAGCGGGTTCTGCAGTCTGTAGTAATTGACGTGGCAGGTGATGAAGAAGAAAGCTTTGACGCCTTTGCACCCACTGAGCTGAGCAGCATCAGTCGGGACAAGGTTGAAGAAAACCTCGTCAAATCCGGTTTGTGGACAGCGTTCCGCACCCGCCCATTCAGCAAGGTGCCGGCTCTCGGCTCCGAACCCAGCTCCATATTTGTTACTGCGATCGACACCAATCCGTTGGCTGCTGATCCTGCCGTTGTCATCAAAGAAGATGCAGTGGCATTCCAGCAGGGGCTCGATGTGTTGTCCAACCTCACCAAACAGGTCTGGTTGTGCAAGGCAGCAGGTGCGGGCATTGGTGGGAATGGTATCGCCAAGGAAGAAGAGTTTGACGGCCCTCACCCGGCCGGTTTGGCGGGCACGCATATCCATTACCTGGATCCTGCTTCCTTGACCAAAACCGTATGGCATATCAATTATCAGGATGTCATCGCCGTCGGCAAACTGTTCACCACCGGCAAGTTAAGCAGTGAGCGGGTTATCGCATTGGCCGGACCGCAGGTTTCCAATCCACGACTGGTGCGCACTCTGTTGGGTGCCAGTACCGACGAAATCGTCGCGGGCCAGGTTGAACCCGGCGACAATCGAGTGATTTCCGGTTCCGTATTGTCCGGCACTCATGCTCACGGACCTTATGCGTTCCTGGGGCGATACCATACTCAGGTAACTGTGGTCAAAGAAGGTCGTGATCGGGGTATGTTGGAGTATCTGTGGGCGGGTAAGGACAAGCATTCTGTGATGAACACTTTCCTGTCTTCCCTTTCTCCCGGCAAATTGTTCTCCTTTACCACCACAACCAACGGCAGCCCCCGTGCCATGGTGCCCATCGGCGCCTATGAGAAAGTGATGCCGCTGGATATTCTTCCCACCCAATTGCTGCGCTCCCTTATTGTTGGGGATACCCAAACCGCCCAGCAGCTTGGTTGTCTGGAACTGGATGAAGACGATGTTGCCCTGTGTACTTACGTATGTCCGGGCAAATACGAGTACGGTCCGATTCTGCGTGACAATCTGGAACGTATCGAGAAGGAGGGTTAACCGGTTATGCGTAATTTCCTTGATAAACTGGAACCACATTTCGAGAAGGGTGGCAAATACGAAAAGTATTATGCCCTGTACGAAATGGTGGACACCTTCTTTTACAGTCCGCCTTCCGTAACCCACACGGCATCCCATGTCCGTGATGGTATCGACCTCAAGCGCATCATGATTACTGTGTGGTTGTGTACGTTCCCAGCCATGTTCTTTGGTATGTATAACGTGGGTGCCCAGGCACTGACTTATATGGCGGAGAACAATATCACGGCATCCGGTGACTGGCGTTTCTTCTTTACCGATCTGTTGATCGCGTACAACCCCAACAGCATTTGGGATTGCTTCATCTACGGCGCGGCTTACTTCATACCTATCTACGCAGTGACAATGATTGCCGGTGGTCTGTGGGAAGTGTTGTTTGCTGTTAAGCGCGGTCATGAAGTTAACGAAGGTTTCTTCGTAACTTCGGTTCTGTTTGCGTTGACCTGTCCGCCTTCCATCCCGCTTTGGCAGGTGGCTCTGGGTATTTCCTTCGGTGTGGTTTTGGGCAAAGAAGTGTTCGGTGGTACCGGCAAGAATTTCCTCAACCCGGCACTGACTGGTCGTGCGTTCCTGTTCTTCGCCTATCCAGCTTCCATGTCCGGCGATGCAGTCTGGACTGCAGTTGACGGATTCTCCGGCGCCACTGCGCTCAGCGTTGCTGCAAATGGTGGTATGGAAGCGTTGCAGGGCAGCTTGACCTGGTTCGATGCTTTCTTCGGCAATATGCAAGGTTCTATTGGTGAGACTTCTTCATTGGCGTTGTTGATTGGTGGTGCATTCCTGTTGGTCACCGGCATCGCTTCCTGGCGCATTGTTCTGGGGGTATTCCTGGGGACTGCGGCCATGGGCTTGATATTCAATGCAGTGGGCAGCGACACTAACCCCATGTTTGAAATTCCTTTCTACTGGCATTACGTGCTGGGTGGATGGGCGCTGGGTACCTTCTTTATGGCCACGGATCCCGTGTCCGCCGCCATGACCAATAAAGGCAAACTGGTGTTTGGTATCCTGATCGGTGTGATGGTCACCTTGATTCGTGTGGTTAACCCCGCGTTCCCGGAGGGCATGATGCTGGCGATCCTGTTCGGTAACCTGTTTGCCCCCACCATTGACCATTTCGTCATTCAAGCCAACATCAAGCGGAGGTTAGCACGCAATGTCCAGTAACGATTCAACCGGAAAAACCCTGCTGGTTGCGTCACTGCTGTGTATCGTATGCTCAATCGTAGTATCGACCGCTGCAGTGGCCCTGAAAGGGGAACAAGTGAAAAACAAACTGCTGGACAAGAATAAGAATATTCTTGCCGCAGCGGGTATGCTGGAAGAAGGTAAATCCGTTCAGGAAATCTTCAAACAGCGTTTGGAGGTTAAACTGGTCAATCTGGATACCGGTGAGTACCTGACGGAAGAGAACGCGACCGAAGACTGGCAGAAAGCCGCTCTTAAAAATCCGGTTGCCTATGATCAGCGCAAGGCTGCCAAGACTTCGGGTCAAAACGAAATTCTTGACGGAGCCATCGATACCGCCAGCATCAAGCGTCAGGCCAAGTATGCGACAGTGTACCTGGCCAAAAACAAGTCGGGAGAAGTGGAAACCATTATCCTGCCGGTACACGGCTATGGACTTTGGTCAACGCTGTACGGCTTCCTGGCTTTGAAAACGGATGCCAACACCATCGTCGGCCTGGGTTTTTATGAGCACGGAGAAACTCCGGGACTGGGCGGCGAAGTGGATAACCCCAAGTGGAAATCCCTGTGGCCCGGCAAGGAAGTCTTCGACGATGAAGGCAACGTGGACATTCGCCTGATCAAGGGTTCGGTTGATTCATCCACAGCAAATGCGGAACATAAAGTTGATGGCCTCGCTGGCGCGACCTTGACCAGTAACGGTGTGACCAACTTGTTGCAATTCTGGCTGGGTAAGAACGGCTTTGGCCCTTACCTGGAAAAAGTAAAAGAGCAGGGGGTGTAAGACATGGCATCTGAAACCAAAAAAGTCCTGTTTGGACCAGTACTCGACAACAACCCCATTGCACTTCAGATCCTGGGGATCTGTTCTGCCCTGGCGGTGACCAGCAACCTGAATACCACTGTGACCATGTGTATTGCATTGACCACAGTTACGGCGTTCTCCAACTTCTTTATCAGCTGTATTCGCAAGCAGATACCTTCCAGTATCCGGATCATTGTGCAAATGGCGATCATTGCGTCTCTGGTAATCGTGGTAGACCAGTTTCTCAAAGCTTATGCCTATTCAATCAGCAAGCAGCTTTCAGTGTTCGTGGGTTTGATCATCACTAACTGTATCGTGATGGGGCGGGCGGAAGCGTTTGCGATGAAGAATCCGCCGATCCCCAGTTTTCTGGATGGTATTGGTAACGGGTTGGGCTACAGTGCTGTGCTGTTGAGCCTGGGTGTGGTGCGTGAATTGTTTGGTGCCGGCAAACTGTTTGGTATTGAAATTCTACCCACTGTAAATGACGGCGGCTGGTATGTGCCAAATGGTTTGTTGTTGCTGCCTCCCAGTGCATTCTTCCTGATCGGTCTGCTGATATGGGCACTGCGTTCTGCCAAGCCTGAGCAGGTTGAGAAGGCAGAGTTCCAAATGGCACCGCAATCCAAAGCATTGGCCCACTAACGGAGGTTCGGAATATGTTTGAACATTATATAAGCCTCCTGGTGAAGGCAATTTTTGTAGAAAACATGGCGCTGGCCTTCTTTCTGGGAATGTGTACCTTTATTGCTGTTTCCAAGAAGGTACAAACAGCGTTGGGCTTGGGTATTGCGGTCATTGTAGTGCAAACCATCACGGTTCCGGTCAACAACCTGATCTTGAACGGGCTGCTGAAGGAAGACGCGTTGGCATGGGCAGGAATTGAAGGGGTTGATCTGACGTTCCTCAGCCTGTTGAGCTTCATTGGTGTTATCGCCGCCCTGGTTCAGATTCTGGAAATGTTTTTGGACAAGTACGTACCGGCGTTGTACAACGCACTGGGTGTGTTTCTACCTCTGATTACAGTGAATTGCGCCATTCTGGGCGGTTCCCTGTTCATGGCTGAGCGTGACTATACCTTCGGTGAGAGCGTGGTCTACGGTGTTGGTTCCGGAGCTGGCTGGGCGTTGGCGATTGTCGTGTTGGCCGGCCTCCGTGAAAAGATGAAGTACAGTGATGTTCCAGCGGGCCTGCGTGGTTTGGGGATTACCTTTATCACGGTTGGTTTGATGTCACTGGGCTTTATGTCTTTCTCTGGCATTCAGTTGTAAGCGGACGGGGAGAGTAGAGTAATGGATCAATCAACTATCTTTTTAGGCGTGGGCATGTTCACGATCATAGTATTGGCGCTGGTTGCGTTGATACTGGCGGCACGTTCGCGTCTGGTGAGCACGGGTGATGTACACCTGGACATCAACGACGACCCGGAGAAAGGCATTGACGTGCCGGCCGGAGGCAAGTTGCTGAACACGTTGGCGGATAAAGGCATATTCGTATCCTCCGCCTGTGGTGGCGGTGGTACCTGTGCCCAGTGTAAGGTCATTGTCAAAGATGGCGGCGGCGATATCCTGCCGACCGAAGAAAGCCATTTCACACCACGTGAAGTAAAAGAAGGCTGGCGCCTATCCTGTCAGGTAGCTGTAAAGCAGGATATGAAGATCGAGCTGGATGAAGCCTTCTTCGGTGTGAAAAAGTGGGAAACCACGGTGCGTTCCAATCCCAACGTGGCGACCTTTATCAAAGAGCTGTGCCTGGAGCTGCCTGAAGGGGAAGTGGTTAACTTCCGTGCTGGTGGTTATGTCCAGCTGGAGTGTCCTCCGCACCACGTAAAATACAAGGATTTCGATATTGAAGAAGAGTTCCGCGGTGACTGGGAACGGTTTGGTTTCTTCAACCTGGAATCCAAAGTGGACGAGACGGTTATCCGTGCTTACTCCATGGCGAACTATCCGGAAGAGTACGGCATCCTGAAGTTCAATATCCGTATCGCAACGCCGCCTCCTGGATCCCATGGTATTCCGTGTGGTCAGATGTCTTCCTGGGTATTCAATCTGAAACCCGGTGACAAGGTGACGGTATACGGACCCTTCGGTGAGTTCTTTGCCAGGGATACTGATAACGAGATGGTGTTTATCGGTGGTGGTGCCGGTATGGCCCCCATGCGTTCACACATCTTCGATCAGCTGAAGCGGTTGAAGTCCAAGCGTAAGATTTCGTTCTGGTACGGTGCCCGTAGCTTGCGTGAGTTGTTCTATAAAGAAGAGTACGATCAACTGGCGGAAGAGAACGACAACTTCAAGTGGCACATTGCGTTGTCTGATCCGCAACCGGAAGACAACTGGGATGGACTCACCGGCTTTATCCATAACGTTTTGTACGAGCAGTATCTGAAGGATCACGAAGCACCTGAAGATTGCGAATACTACATGTGTGGACCGCCGATGATGAACGCCGCTGTGTTGAAGATGCTGGAAGATCTGGGTGTTGAGCGAGACAACATCCATCTGGATGACTTCGGCGGCTGATCGAGACGTTGACTATGAAACCATTGCAGCCCGTAATTATCAGTCTGGTTCTGATCAGCCTGTTAATTACGGGCTGTTCCCGTTCTGATGGGCCTGAAATTCTTGAGTTCAGTGGCCGTACCATGGGTACCTGGTACACCGTTAAGGTTGCAGAGTTCCCTGTGACGGCGAATCCCGAAGCCATCGCCAAGGTGATTGAGGCTGAGCTGAACAACGTTAATAACAAGATGTCCACCTACAAGCCTGATTCTGAATTGTCCCGTTTCAACCAGGCCCCTGTGGGTGAGCCATTCAAGGTGTCTGCTGATACCTTTGAAGTGTTGACCCGATCGCTGGAAATCTGGCGGCTGAGCCAGGGAGCCTTTGATGTGACCATCGGGCCGTTGGTTAATCTGTGGGGGTTTGGTCCTGATGGCAGACCGGAAAAAATCCCGTCCCAGGTGGATATGAAGAAGGCTTGGCACAAGGTGGGCTCCGACGGCTTAACCTTACACGTGGATGATCTGGAACTGGTTAAGCGTAAAGACCTGTATGTGGACCTGTCCGCCATCGCCAAAGGATATGCGGTAGACCGGGTGGCTGAAGCTCTGGAGAATGTGGGTATTCGCCGCTACCTGGTGGAGGTGGGTGGTGAAATCCGCGCCGGTAACAGCAAGGCTCAGGGTTTGTCCTGGCAGGTGGCGGTGGAAGAACCGGTGACTGACCGTCGCCAGATCCATCAGATCATCAAGCTGGACAATGCCTCGATGGCCACTTCGGGTGATTATCGTAATTATTTTGAGGTAAATGGAAAGCGCTATTCCCACACCATAGATCCACGTAATGGTCAGCCGATAGCGCATCAGTTGGTATCGGCGTCCGTTATTATGCCCAGTTGTGCTGATGCGGATGCCTGGGCAACAGCCATGATGGTGCTCGGCCCTGATCTGGGCATGCAGGTGGCGGAAGCCAATAATCTGGCGGTGTACATGATCCTGAAGCAAGAGCAGGGGTTTAAAACCACCTATACCAAGGCTTTTGGAGAATATCTTCAGGGGAAAGATTGAGCTGGTTTGTTTAGGTTGCACCAGGGGTGTAAACTGAAATGACATTGTAGTGAGGAAACGGTTATGACCACCTTTCTGGTTGCTTTTGTGTTTTTTGCGTTGATTATTGCCGCGATGGCGGTGGGTGTAATCTTCTCCAACAAGCCCATACAAGGGTCCTGTGGTGGATTGAACAATATCGGCCTGGATGGCGATTGCGAGATCTGCGGTGGGAACCGGGATAAGTGTGAAGAAGTGCAGAAGACCAACGAGACAGCAGGGGAGCTGAGCTACGACGCGACCAAACGCTAGCCAATAGCCAAATCACCAAAAAAACAGCCCCGACGGAACCAACCGCGTTTCTTCGGGGCTTTTCTTTTTCTATACTGAAAAAGAACAGGAATTCAGAAGGTTAGTTATGCCAACGCATTATGAAGTTGTGGTGATCGGAGCCGGGCCGGCGGGAGAAGGCGCTGCCATGAGGGCCAGCAAAACCGGTTTGAACGTGGCTATGGTGGATGAGAAGCCCATGGTGGGCGGCAACTGCGCCCATTTGGGTACTATCCCTTCCAAGGCCTTGCGCCATGCGGTGAAGCAGATTATCACCTTCAACACGGATGCATTATTTCGGGACATTGGTGAGCCCAGGACGTTCTCTTTTCCAAAGGTCTTGAAGCGCGCAGAGAGCGTCATTGCCAAGCAGGTAAAACTGCGTACAACGTTCTATTCCCGTAATCAGGTTCGTGTTTACAGTGGGCAGGCGCGCTTCACTGACGATCACACTCTTGAAGTTGTAAAAAGTGACGGTTCCATCGAAACACTGATCGCCGACAAGTTTGTGATTGCCACCGGTTCCCGCCCATACCGGCCGTTGGATGTGGACTTCAACAATCCTAGAGTTTATGACAGCGATACCATTCTGAAATTGCAGCACACCCCTCGCAAGATTGTGATTTATGGTGCCGGGGTTATTGGTTGCGAATACGCCTCTATTTTTTGCGGGCTTGGCGTTCGGGTGGAACTGATTAACACCCGAGACCGGCTGCTGGATTTCCTGGATCATGAGATCTCGGATGCCCTCAGTTATCATCTGCGGGATATCGGTGTATTGATACGCAATGGTGAGGAGTATGAAGACGTTGTCTGCCGGGAGACTGATGTCATTCTCAAGTTGAAATCCGGCAAAGTGGTCCGCGGCGATGCCTTTTTGTGGTGTAACGGACGCTCAGGTAATACGGATGCACTTAATTTGCCTGCGCTGGGGCTGGAGGCCAATCACCGAGGCCAGCTGGAAGTGGACGATCGATATCAGACTAAAGCGTCCCATGTGTTTGCTGCGGGAGACGTGATTGGGTGGCCCAGCCTTGCCAGCGCAGCCTACGATCAGGGGCGTTCCACTGGAGCGGGCATTGCCGGGTTGGATGACTTCTATCTGGTGGAAGATGTTCCCACCGGAATCTATACCATTCCTGAAATCAGTTCCCTGGGTTTGAATGAACAGGAACTGACAAAGCAGAAGGTCCCATACGAGGTGGGGCAGGCAGCGTTTAAAACCGTGGCTCGTGCTCAGATCACAGGGGAAACGGTGGGTATGCTCAAGCTGCTGTTTCACCGTGAAACCCTGCAGATTCTTGGGATTCATTGCTTTGGTGACCAGGCATCAGAGATTATCCATATCGGTCAGGCCATTATGAATCAGCCGGGCGAGGCCAACAGCATTGAATATTTCGTGAATACCACCTTTAACTATCCCACCATGGCGGAAGCTTATCGGGTCGCGGCGTTAAACGGTTTATACCGGGTGAGAAGTTTCTGAATGCTGAACATACCGCTGCGTGCCAAGCAGATTACCTGGTTATTCCGCCTGGCTCTGCTCATCAATTTGGTCGTGATCAGTTGGTTGGCGTTTAGTACCCAAAGCTGGAAGGTCGTGCCGGATCTGTTCAGTGATAAGGTGAATCATTTTTTTGCCTTTTTCGTGTTGTCCTACTGCATTGATCGGGGGTTCCCTGACCACCGTTTTTTGATTTTCAAATTGTTACCGTTGGTTTTGTATGGCGTGGTTATAGAGCTGGTCCAAAGCAGAATTCCGGGCCGGGAAATATCGGGTTGGGACCTGTTGGCGGATTGCGTGGCAATTGCATGTTATTGGGCAGTGCGTAATCCCATGCGCAATTTGTTACGGGCTGGCAAGGATGAGAATCTGTGACAGTGGTACCGCGTTCAGTCAAAGAGCGCTGACAAATCCACTGAGGGGCGTGCCGGCGGGGAAGTGGCGCCCACAACTTTGAAATTTGGCTCTTTGGCATCCCGGGCGACTGGCCCCATGTAAGGTATGTTTTTCGGGTCGAACAGAGCGCGCACAATGGGTATCGGGCTGTTCTTCTGGCGCTGCACCACAATGGCCGTTTCTCCACTGGCCAGTTTTACCCAAGTGCCGGGAGGATAAAGTCCGATGGATTTGGCAAAGTTCAACAATAGGCCTTTAATGCGGGGGTCCTCATCGTTCTGGAAATGAGAAAGCGCTTCCCGTGCCAGCACCGGCTTGCGATGGGCCCGGTTATCAATGCGGGCGGTGTAGACTTCACACATGGACACCACCAACGCCAGATCTGAAATGTCTTGGCTGGGCAGCCGGTTAGGGTACCCGCTGCCGTCGGGTCGCTCATGATGCTGGCGAATGGCTTTGATCATTTGTGGGTCCATAAAACCGGCCGCTTCCATAATCGTGGCGCTCTGCAGTGGGTGTTTTTCCAGCTTGGCCCGTTGAGCATCTGTCAGTTTTCCATCCATCCGGTTCAACAGCACCTGAAACTCATAGAACGTGATGTTGCAGAACAATACGGCCTGCATCAATGCCTTGGCTTTCGCCGGATCCAGCTGCTGCTGTTGCGAGAACAGATGGGCAATGACGGCACAGTAGATTGGCTGCTTCAGTGGCGATGTCTGTTTAGACAGGTGAATAGCGGCTAATGCGGCATCCGGATTGCCGTCTGTCACCCTGGTGATGGTGGCCATCAGCTTGTCCATCATGGCGGCCGCCTTCTCATGATTGGACTTGATGGCAGTGTACAAATCAGAAAGCACCGGAATCAGGCTATCCAACTGGGTGAAGGGAGCGATGGTTTTTTTGGCCACTTGCGACATGATGAGTACGTAAACGCCTTTAAATCAGAAGATTAATTCTGATTATAGACGGTTATCGCTGGCAAGCTGCAGAAGGTGTTGATGACGTTGATCTTTTTCCTGGTCGGCAAGCTGGCGGCAGGCATCCAGAAAGGCGTTCAAATTTTGATCGGTTTGCGTGAATAGGCGGATAAACCCGGGTTTGAGCTCGTTGTAGGTAGCGATTGTTGAGAGCTGGGCGTTATTCAGGTCGGAGGCAAACCATTGGTCATAGCCGGAAAAGTTCCAGCTCAGTTTGAACTGTTCGTAGTCGGCCTTGAGCGCGGTGATTAAGGCTGCTTTTTGTTTCCGCTTTTCCGTGTCGCTGAGATCTGATTCAAACAGTTCGTTTCTTTGTTGCTTGTTGGCAAGCACCATTTGAATAAATGCCTGATGCCGGGCCTCTGCCGCTTGGTAGGCTGGCCAGTGGTTTTGCATGCCTTGTTGTTCCACCCAACGCTGGAGCAAAATACTTTCCACCGTACTGGCAAAACTTTCGTTGAACACGGAGTCATCCTGAACATAGAGTACCTGGTGGGCCAGCTCGTGGAACAGCAATGCCGCCAGCGACAGTTCTCCCCGTTTCAGGAAGGTACTGAGAACCGGATCGGCAAACCAGCCCAGTGTACTGTAGGCGCCGGCCCCTCCAACATAGACGTCATATCCATCCCGTTGCATTTTTTCGGCGTAGTGTTCTGCGTCTTGTTTGGCAAAGTAACCACGGTAACTGACACAACCAGCGATGGGGTAACACCAGGTATGGTTTTGCATGGAAAGTTCCGGCGTGGCGAACACATTCCAGGTGACGTAGTCACGCTCCAGTTCCACGTACTCCAGATAACTTTGGTTGTCTTCCAGGGCCAGTTGTTCCAGCGCAAACTGTCTTGCCTGCAACAGGTAAGTCAGGGACTGCCTGGTTTCAGTTGGCGTGCTATCAGCGGCGAGTAGCTCTGTGATTGGCTGCTTGTGCCGCATCAGATCCCAGTGCCCATGAACCGCTTGCCAGTAATAGGATGCATCACAGCCGGCGAGCAGGCTGCTGATGCCGATCAGTATTACGCAGAGGACAGATTTATTGGGCTTCCACATGCAGGTGTTTCAATAAGGTGCTGGGTACATCGGTAATGATGCTGTCCACGCCGTAGTTTTGCAAACGGCGGGCAATATTGACCTCGTTCACCGTCCAGGTGGATACCTCAAGACCTACAACATGTGCGCTATCAATCATCTCCGGCGTACAGCGGTGATGGTTAATGACCAAGTGGCTGCAATGATGGTTGAGACAAACGTCCACGGGATCCCGGGTGAATCGTTCCGCCACAAATCCACGGCGGATTCTCGGCGCCAGCCGATGCATGATGGACAGCATGTTCTGGTCTGCAGACGTGATAATGGCCCGGTGTTGCAATTGATGGCGCTGGATCAGCCCCAGCAGACCATGGCCGATTTTCAGCAGGATATCATTGGCAGCGGTTTTCACTTCCAGCTGGATGCTTTTCAGATCGGGCCATTCCGCCAGGACAGATTCCAGGGTGGGAATCCCGGTAGTTTCCGGCCAATGGGGCAGGGGCAGTGAAGCGTCCATCTCCGCCAGCTCGGCAGCGGTAAAATCCAGCACGTTGCCTTTGTGGTTGGTCGTCCGGTTTACGGTGGTGTCGTGGAGCACGACCAACTGGTTATCTTTGGATAAACGCACATCCAGTTCTACGTGGTTGATGCCCAGCTGGCGTAAATGGCGGAATCCTGCCGGGGTGTTTTCGGGTGCTTCCTTGCGTGCGCCGCGATGACCAATCAGAATCATAAAGAGTGCTCAGGCAATTGTGTGATCAGGGCTTCAGAAAACGTTTGGTAAGACCACCATAGGCATCAATGCGGCGATCACGGAAATAGGGCCAGATCCGGCGCAGGTATTCGGTGCGCTCCAGCTCGATATCCGCAAACAGGTATTGGGCGCTGTGGGAGTCGGCTTGCTCCAGGATGTCGCCCTGGGGTCCGGTAATAAAGCTGCCGCCCCAGAACTGGATGCCGTCGCTTTGTTCGGATGGGTCCAGCTCATGGCCGACACGGTTGGCCACAATAACCGGTAGGTGATTGGCAACGGCATGGGAGCGCTGAATCAACGTCCAGGCGCCTTTCTGGCGTGCTTGCTCCGCATCCGTATCGTTAGGGTCCCACCCGATGGCAGTGGGGTAGAGCAACAGGTCGGCTCCGGCCAGCGCCATCAGGCGGGCGGCTTCCGGATACCACTGATCCCAACAGACCAGTACGCCCAGCTTGCCGATGCTGGTCTCAATAGGGGTAAAGCCACTTTCTCCGTTGAGCTTTTCTGCATCGCCAGGCGTGAAATAAAATTTCTCGTAGAAACCTGGGTCATCGGGAATATGCATCTTGCGGTAAGATCCGCAGAAACTGCCGTCTTTGTCATAGACTACGGCGGTGTTGTGGAATACGCCGGGGGCGCGTTTTTCAAACAGGGAACCCACCAGCACCACATTGTATTTGCTTGCCATGGTGCTCAGCCGTTGGGCGCTGGGACCATCCAGCGGTTCGGCCAGATCAAATAACGAGGTGTCTTCCGTCTGGCAAAAGTAATGGGTGCAATGCAATTCCTGCAGCAACACCAGATCCGGTTTTGCTGCATCCACCAGTTCCTGTAACAGGCGTTCGGTCTCCGCCAGGCTCTTGTCTTTATCGGGCCAGGCCGGCTGTTGAATGACGGCCACGCGTATGGCATTGCTGTTACTCATTTCAGGATCCCCTTGGGTAACTGCATAGTGGCACAGTGGGGGCCACCATATTGCTTGATCAGGTTGTTGCCGGGCACGGTAACGATCCTTTTGCCGGGAAAGCATGTTTGCAAGGTCTTTACGGCCAGCTCATCTTGCTCGCAGTTGAATACCGGAACAATCACGCTTTGGTTCAGTATCAGGAAATTAATGTAGCTTCCCGGCAGGCGTTTGCCGTCTTCATCGAACTGTGGGCTCGGAATATTGATGGGCACCAACTGATAGGGCGTCCCATCGGGCTGCCGGAACGCCTTCAGCTGAGTCTCCATTGCCTTTAACGGTGCAAAGTGGGGATCATCTTCCGTATTGCATATGGCGTAGACAATGGTGCCGGCGTCACTGAAACGGGCGAGGTTGTCGATATGGCTGTCGGTGTCGTCACCAATCAAGGCGCCTTCGCTTAACCACAGGGTTCGGTTCAGGCCGAGTTTTTCCAGCACCAGCGCTTCGATTTGCTGTCGATCTTTGTCGGTGTTGCGATTGCTGCCCAACAGACAGTGCTCTGTGGTCAACAGGGTGCCCTGTCCATCGGTCTCGATGCTGCCGCCCTCCAGCTCGAAGTCCATGGCATCCAATGCCACCTGCCAATGATCGGAAAGCCGCTGGTTGATGCCGTTATCCAGCGAGGCCTCGTATTTGTCACCCCAGCCGTTGAAGCGAAAATCCAGTAATTTATAGGTGTTTTCACCTTGTAAGGTGAGCGGACCGTAATCCCGGCACCAGGTGTCGTTGTAGGGTTGAATCACCAGGTCGGGTTGGTGCTCACAGTGGCCTTCCAACAATTGCTGAATATGGTCAAGGTGGGCTTCACCCTGACACAGGATTAATGGCGGAACCTCCCGGGATATGGCGCTTGCCAGGGCAACATAATCCTGTTCGATTGCGTCCAGCCAGGGTTGCCAATCGGTCGAGGCATGGGGCCACGCCATCATTACAGAGGCCTGCTCAGCCCATTCCGGGAGCAGTTGAAAATGCTTGGTCATGTCGGTGGATAAAGGTAGTGGAAACGAGGCGGTAAAATAACGTAATACCGCCCCGGATTAAAGAGGGATCTGAGGTGCTAGTTGGTATGCAGTACGCTGTGGATGACGTGATCGTACTCGAAATAAACGGTGTAATGATCATACACCCATCGGGTAATCGGAGGCTCACCCACTGCCGCTATTTTCTGACCGGGGGCACCAAACTGGTTGGATACCTGATCCATGCTCATGCCGCTTCTGGGGCGGGCTTCGTTGGAGTAATCACTGCCTTGCTGACCTACGGGAACCGGAATGCTGACTTCTTCAGCCAGGGCGGAGGCACCGCAAATCAAGAGAAAACTGGCGATCAGGGGCTTCATCTTATTTGTCATGGTAAAGACCTTTTTTCGGCGGTTTGCCTTGAGTATCTTTTTAGTTATAGCAGATAAATCTTTGCTTTCGCTAATTGTTTTCATTGGAAGTATGGGATTGGTCACGAATCTCCCGGGATTGTAGCCGCCGGATGTGGCGCACAATCTGTTTTCGATCCGGTTCCAGCAGCACTTCAAACTCCACACCCACCCGGTATATTGAAGGTTGTTCCTCAATTTTTTCACAGCTCTTGACGATGCCAATGGCGGCGATGGTGGCATAGCTGGGGAACAACACCATAATTACGTGCAGATAGCTGTCCAGAGGCAGCGCTGTGGCGTGATAGAACGAGATGCCCCCTTCGCTGAGGTTAATGGATTCCTTCTGGCTGATCTGCTTATCGTGGCTTACCAGGTACTTGGCGATCATGTCGATCTTCTCATCCAGGTAGCGCAAATAGGTGCCCAGGGCGCGGTTGCTGTCGCTGACCTGGCGCAGCAGCTCCCGGCTCTCGTTCTCGATGGCCTGCAATTGGCTTACGAGTAGCGCCTGGCGGGGAATGTGGTAGGCCTCCCCATAGGGGTCATCCGATAGCAGGTGTTTCTCTATGGGGGTTTTGATGAGGTGAACCCGATCCTCGATACGGTAAAAGTCCCGTCGCTCCATGTTTTGATTCCTAAGGGATTTTTAATTAAGTGTAGACCCTTTGGAGCCGGTTGTTCAGGGGCTGGATTCCGTCAGGCGACGCTCAAAAACGATTCCCCCGTCATTTTTTCTGAAACATCCCACAAACGCCGGGCAATGGTTTTATCGTTGGATCGTGGCGTGGAATAGGCCAGATCCGGTTTGCCCTGCATTTCCAGAAAGCCATTTGGACCGATATACTCGCCACCGCTCAGATCCGGTTGTGTGGCGGCACACAGTGTCGGAAGAGCACCTTTTTCCTGAGACTGGGAAAACAGTGAGTTAAGGAGGCGGTTCACCGGCATGTACTGTTGCAGGTTAGTGTTGGAATACCCGGGGTGTACCGCAACCGCAATGACCCTGGAGCCTCGTGCTTGCAAGCGACGCTGTAATTCCTTGGCAAACATCAGGTTGGCCAGTTTACTTTGGCCATAGGCCTGCCAGCGGGAATAGCGGTTTTCCCAATTGAGATCCTTGAAACGGATATGGCCGAGTCGGTGGGCAACACTGCTTACCACTACAACCCGCCCGGCTTCGGCTTTCTCCAATAAAGGCAGCAGGCGAGCGGTGAGCGCGAAGTGTCCCAGGTGGTTGGTGCCAAACTGGCTCTCGAAGCCGTCTTTTGTTTTGCTGTAAGGCGGCGCCATCACACCCGCGTTATTCACCAGCACATCGATATGATCGAACTGCTCTGTAACGGCCGCACTGAATGCCTTTACGGAATCCAGGCTCGATAGATCCAGGCTCATCAGGGTCAATTGGGCTCTGGGCGATTCCTGTAAGATTCGATTAATGGCGGCTTGGCCTTTCTGCTGATTTCGGCAAGCGAGGATAAGTCGTGCGCCCTTGGCGGCAAATACCCTGGCGGCTTCAAAGCCGATGCCGCTGTTGGCGCCGGTAATCAGGATAGTTTTATGGTTCAGGTTGGGGATCGAATCAATGGACCAGTGCATGGCATCCTCCTTGGATCAGCGGGCTGTGGTCTTGGTATCGGTTTACGGTTTACACTCTAAATAAGTGACCAGTGGTCTCAAAAATAAAAGACCAACGGTCTTGTGTCAAACAGAAAGGGGTAAGGCAATGATTTTTAACGTTGTGGTCGTGATAGAATTGCGGCAATGAAGTGTGTATCTGATTTCAAACGGGCTCGTCAGCCTGAACAAATTGAGCAGCGCAGGCGTGATATCCTCAATGCGGCGGCGACCTTGATGGCTGAAAAGGGCTTTGATCAGGTGAGCCTGAATGCCATCGCGCGCAGCGCCGGGGTCGCCAAATCCAACGTTTATCGTTATTTCGAAAGCAGGGAAGAAATATTTCTGACCTTATTGCGGCAGGATTGGGATGAGTGGTTGGTCCAGCTTGAGCGAGGGGTGGTTGGTCTGGAGGGAAGCGATGATATAGGCCGCTTTTCTGCGTTGGTGGCACGAACCATAGCCGCTTCGCCGCGCATGTGCGAGCTGGTTAGTGTGCTGGCTTCGGTGCTGGAGCAGAACCTGTCAGAGCAGGCCCTCATTACCTTTAAAACTGAATCCATGGCATTGGGGGGGCGCATCATGAATACGGTGCAGCGGGCACTGCCCGGCTTGCCGTCCGGAAACCTCATGCAATTGGGGCAAACGTTATTCGCGCTGATTGCCGGCCTCTGGCCCTTGGGGAATCCGCCTCCAGCGGTGCAGCGGGTGATGTCCAGACCGGAGTTGGCCCCGTTCCAGATTGAATTCGAAAGTTCGTTGGAACTGGCGTTGAACTTGATGCTGAAAGGGGCCTCTAACCCCTGAGCTTGTCGTAGCTTTACTATCAACCCTGTGGTTTAATGGCGCCCCATGTTTAGACCGGTTTCCCTGTTTGTTGGATTACGATATACCCGTGCCAAGCGGCGTAATCACTTTATCTCCTTTATTTCACTTACCTCCATCCTGGGATTAACTCTGGGGGTGACGGTATTGATCGTTGTTTTGTCTGTGATGAACGGCTTCGACCGGGAATTGCAGCGCCGAATTCTGGGGATGGTGCCCCAGGCCAGTATTGTCGGTTATCAGCCGTTTGATAATTGGCAAGGCATGGTTGAGATGGCCGAACAGGATGAGCAGGTCCTTGGCGCAGCGCCCTTCATTCAACTGCAGGGTCTGCTCAGCAATAAGGGTGCGGTCGACAGTGCTTTCATCAGCGGCATTCATCCGGATTACGAAACCCGGGTGTCCATCTTACCCAATCACCTCAAGTCCGGTTCCTTACAGGAACTTCAGCCCGGAACATTCAATGTCATTCTGGGTTCCGCTTTGGCGCGTAAACTGGGACTGGTGATCGGCGACAAGGTGACCATGGTATTGCCGGAAGCCGCCCTGACCCCTGCCGGTGTCATTCCCCGTTTCAAGCGTTTCACCCTGGTGGGTACGTTCGAAGTGGGGGCCGAGTTAGATGGTATGGTGGGGTTTATCAACCTGGAAGATGCTGCCCGTCTGGCGCGTATCAAGGGCAAGGTGGAAGGCGTACGTCTGCAGGTGGATAACCTGTTCAAGGCGGGGCAGGTGGCTTGGGACCTGGTGGCAAAACAGGAAGGCCAGTTCTACGCCAGCGATTGGACCCGCACCCATGGCACTCTGTTCCAGGCGATCAAAATGGAGAAAACCATGATGGCCTTGCTGCTGTTGCTGATTGTGGCGGTGGCGGCATTCAATATCGTATCCAGCCTGGTGATGGTAGTGACGGATAAGAAATCCGATATCGCCATTCTGCGTACCCTGGGCGCCTCGCCCAATACCATCATGGGTATTTTTATGGTTCAGGGTAGTTTTATCGGAGTCATCGGTACCTTGGCCGGTACTGCGCTGGGGGTTTTTCTGGCCCTGAACATCAGCGACTTTGCGCTCTGGTTGGAACAGGTACTGCACAAGAAATTGTTCGCCCAGTACTTTGTCAATTATCTGCCTTCCGAGCTGCGTTGGGAAAACGTATTGTTCGTGAGTGGAATGGGTTTTCTCATGAGCTTTTTGGCAACGTTGTATCCAGCGCGCAAGGCGTCCAAAGTACAACCGGCGGAGGCATTGCGCTATGAGTAAAGCCATCCTCGAATGTCGTCAGTTGTGCAAGAGCTTTGATGAGGGTCCGGTTGAAGTCCAGGTGTTGAAGCAGGTGGATTTTACCCTGGAAGAAGGCGAGTTTGTCGCTATCATCGGCAACTCAGGCTCCGGCAAAACCACACTATTGCACCTGTTGAGCGGGCTGGATGTGCCGTCCCGGGGACAGGTTCTGATCGGCGGTAAGGACTTCAGTGCGCTTAACGACAAACAGCGTGGCATCGTGCGCAACCAGCACATCGGCTTCGTTTATCAGTTTCATCATCTGCTGCCTGAATTTACCGCGTTGGAAAATGTTTCCATGCCGCTCATGCTGCGCAAGGATTCCATTGCCGACATTAAACGCCAGGCGACGGAAATGTTGGAGAAGGTTGGGCTTGGGCATCGCATCGGCCATAAACCGGCGGAGCTTTCCGGCGGCGAGCGGCAGCGGGTTGCTATAGCGCGGGCCCTTGTCACCCGGCCTTCCTGTGTGATGGCGGATGAACCCACCGGTAATCTGGACGTGCACACTGCTCGTGAGATCCAGGCCCTAATGCACGAACTCAATCGAAGTTTGAAGACATCCTTTCTTATCGTTACCCATGATTTGGGCCTAGCGAGTCAGGTGGACCGCGTGGTTAAAATGGAGGATGGGCACCTGATGGCAGCCGACAAGGAAGGCTTGGCCTCACTCTGAACCAGCTTGGAGGTTTCTTTATTTACCCCAAGACTGTCTATGTTGTTTGACTTTTGGATGCATCCAATCCGCTTATGAGTGCTTCTTGAGCCGCCGTTCCCGGCGGTGCTGCCAGGAGCGGTATATGTGCATGCGCCACAGTAACCGGATTGCGACAAAACTCAGGGTGGCTGATACCACACCGACGATGGTGCAACCAAAAAACAGTGGCCAAATCGCTTTCCAGCCCAGTTCCGCCAACTGTTTCAGGAAGCCATCAAAATCAGACAGGATGATATTGAAATCCACCCTGATGGGTTGACCCAGCGTGTTTACCGGCACACCTACAATCCAGGCGCCTACTTCGTAGCAGAAGTAGTACAGGGGGATGTAGGTGAAGGGGTTGCTGACCCAGGTGGAGGCCACGGAGATAGGCAAATTGCCGTGAATGAAGAAACAGAGAAAGATGGCGACGAAAATCTGGATGGGCAGGGGAATAAAGGCACACAGGACGCCGGCGAAAATCCCTGCCGACACAGAGCGCCGGTTCAGGTGCCACAGATTGGGATCTTTGATTCTCGGCCCAAGTTTCGAAATCCAACGATTCTCGATAATGGTATGGGGCGCTGGAATGTATTTTTTGAATATATTTTTCAAGGCCGACGGTTACCTGGTTCCTGCCACAGCGCGCTTATTATGCCGCCAATAGAGGCATAACACTAGATGTGGATGTGGGTCTCTGGCGTTGCCATTGGAATAATCTTCTCGGTCCTGGTGTTGCCTGCACTTACGGAGCCATTTCCTACAACTTTGCTGGTGTTCGCGGCACTTTTCCCCGTTGTAACTGGGTTGTCATGGTCTCGCCTGAAGCCCGGACCTTACCGGGTCACCCTGGTGGTCATGCTTGCCTCGCTGGTAGGGTTGGCCATCGGTGGATGGGTTAAATATAGATTATCGCCGTGGGAGCTGGAAACCGGTTCCACTTACTACTTAAGTGGGGAAGTCACAGGCATTCCCCGGGCAAACCGGTTCAGTACAGGATATCGCTTGAAAGCAGACTGTCTGGGGCGGACGCAGACGGATTGCAGTGTTTTCCATAACCGGATTCCGGTGCTCTGGCCGGTGCTGGTGGAGGTGAGTTCTTCCCAGCGAAAGCCGGTGTTGATTCCGGGCCAGCGTGTGCAGATCCAGGTTCAGAACAGAGTGTCTCGAGTTAATACCAATCCCGGCGCGTTTAATGTTGAGCGCTGGTTGCTCTCAAGTCATATCGTGGCACGGCTGAAGCTGAAACGGGGTAGTACGATCCAGCAATCCGGGAAAGCGTGGTTTACCATGGATAGAGTCCGCGCCCGTCTCAATGCTTACTTCAGCCAATCCCGGGATTCGGGATCAGCTGACAATCTCTCCGCTTATCCGGTCATTCTGGCGCTGTTAAGCGGGGACCGCAGTTTGATGACGGATCAGCATTGGGCGTTGTTCAATCGAACCGGAACCACCCATCTGGTGGCGATCTCCGGATTGCATGTAGGGCTGGTGGCGACCATGGTGACTTTGCTTGCTATGCCGTTATTTCGCCGCTGGCGTTGGTTTACCAATCGTTACCCGGCGAGCCATGGTGCGTTGGTACTGGCATGGCTGGCCAGCCTCGTGTATTGCGGTTTGGCGGGGTTCGCCATTCCCACTCAGCGGGCATTGATTATGCTCAGCGTGTATGTGGCTTTGAAACTGACAGGGCGAGCTCAGCACCTCTGGTTTGGTCTGTTGGTGGCACTTTGTATCGTCCTGGTGTGGGACCCGGTGGCCTGTTTGAGTTTAGGGTTCTGGCTGTCGTTTTCCGCGGTATATCTGATCCTCTGGTTGATTGGCGGTAACGTCTCCGCCCGTTCGAAAATCTCTCAATGGACGACGGTGCAGCTTGGCCTTTTTATTGGGCTGGCGCCGGCTTTACTCTGGTCCGTGCATTCCGTTTCCCTGGTCTCTGCATTTACCAACGCGGTGGCGATTCCCCTGATTGGTTTTGTGGTGGTGCCCCTGGCTCTGGTTTGGTGTGCGCTTTGGGCCATATTGGGGGAACAGGTCGCTTCCCTGTTGGCTGGGATCGTATACCTCACCGACAGCTTGCTCTGGTTGCTACACCAGTTCAGCAGTTGGCGTTATAGCACCTGGAGCGTGGGTGAGCGTA
This sequence comes from Pseudomonadales bacterium, assembly GCA_002708905.1. Lineage (GTDB taxonomy): Bacteria > Pseudomonadota > Gammaproteobacteria > Pseudomonadales > Ketobacteraceae > Ketobacter. Next base: position 254,442 of record PAPM01000035.1, read on the forward strand.
GCATGGCTAGCTTGCTGCTTGCCATGGTGGGGGTGTTGTGGCTCGTGAGTGCCGGTCTGCCCGGGCGGGCCTGGGGCATGGTTCTGCTGTTGCCTATTTTGCTGCCCCAGGTGCAAGGTAAGGGGCTTTATATAATGGGGGCTGGCTCCGGCCGCATTCTGTTCCAGTCCGAACACGCGGTCTGGTCGCTGTCGAAATCCCATTGGCCCGAGCCCGTTGCCCACTGGCAGGCGCAGCTGTTGACCCACTGGGGAGTGATGATTCCCCCTGAAAGCCTGACATTACATGCAACCAAGCAGCTATGGCTCGCCCCGGAAAAGGTGTTGTCCGAGTTCAATTTGCACAAGAATTTTTTGGGTGCCAGGCATTTGGGTACTGCAAGTTATAGCCATTTGTGCGACAGACCGCATTGGCAAACAGCCGCTGTGAAATTTACTCGTTATGAGGTCGAGGGTAGGCAGGAGCGCTGTGCCCTGGCGATGGAGTGGGGGCAATCCCGCTGGCTCTACTGGCCGCTGGATACTATCAGGGACCAGGCTGCTGTACTGAGTGATATGGCTACCGAGCGTTTTGACGTGCTGTTACTGGATGTGGGGAAAGGCAAACCTGTCGAACCTGCTTTACTGTCGCTATTGGTCCCTGATGGCAAAGTCATATCGATAAAGCCCCTGTCAGAAGCTATGTCCAGACGGGTCGCCGACCTTGCAATTCCGGTTCATGTGATTGAGGAGGAGGGTTATTATTACCAGCCTTTTACGGATGGAGCGGATTGATTCGGTATCCTGGAGCGGGTTGTCCAAATTTGGATCAAAATGAGATCCAGGCAACGCTCCGGTTACGAAAAGCTGCTACAGTGTGCTAGAGTAAAAATCAGTTAAAAAATAGGAGATTACAGCGCGTGCGAGTGCTTGATGTGATTATGTCCGGGGGCTTGGTAATGTACCCCATAATTTTGTGCTCCATTTTGGCATTGGCCATCATTGTTGAGCGCTTGTGGGCACTAAGGGTGAACAAAATCAGCCCCCGTAATCTGATTGCCCAGGTGTGGGGGTGGGTTAAGAATGGCAAGCTGGATGGCAAGAAAGTCAAAGAACTGCGGGATTCCTCTCCGCTGGGCAGAGTATTGGCAACCGGGTTGATCAATGCCAAGCATGGCCGCGAAATCATGAAGGAAGCCATCGTGGATACTGCCACCCATGAAATCCACGAGATGGGGCGCTTCCTTAATCTCCTGGGTTCCATCGCCGCCGTTGCCCCTTTGCTGGGACTGCTGGGCACGGTAATCGGCATGATCAAGGTGTTTAATGCGATCGTGTTGGAAGGTGCTGGCAACGCGGCAATACTTGCGGGCGGTATTTCTGAAGCACTGTACACTACCGCCGCTGGCCTGGTAGTGGCGATCCCGGCACTCTTTTTCCACCGCTTTTTCTCCCGGCGTATTGATGAAATTGCGGTGTTGATGGAGCAGGACGCGGTGAAGCTGGTGGATGTTATCCACGGCGACCGTGAAGCGGAAACCGCTGAGGGTGACAAAAAGTGAAGTTCCAACGCCAACCGGTGGAAGAGGTCAATGTTAACCTGACACCCCTTATTGACGTGGTATTTCTGCTGCTGATCTTCTTTATGGTCTCCACCACCTTTACCCGGGAGCGGGAGCTGACCGTGGAACTGCCGAAAGCAGTCGGTGAATCGGCGACGGAAGCCCCCAAATATATCGAGATCCAGATCAGTGCAGACGGCGAGTACGCCATTAACGAACAACGCTTGGTGAACCGGGAGCGGGAAACCCTGGAGCGAGCGCTAAAAAAGGAATCCAATGGTAACGTGGACATCCCGTTGATCATTACCGCCGATGCCCATGCTGCTCACCAGTCGGTAATGACGGCCATGGATGTGTCGGGGGCTCTGGGCTTCACCAAATTAAGGCTTACCGCCCAGCAGCCGGAGCCATAACCGCTCCGGTTGTCATGACGGTGTTGCATCGCTTCTTCAACAGGCTTTGGTATCAGGGGCATCCCCTCGCCTGGGTATTCTGGCCGCTTTCAGCTTTGTTTTCCTGGCTTGCTGAGCGACGCCGCAATCAATACCTGTTAGGAAAAAAACCAGCCTATCATCCCGAAATCCCGGTCATTGTGGTGGGAAACATCAGTATTGGAGGAACCGGCAAAACCCCGGTCAGTATCTGGCTGATCGAGGCGCTGCAACAGCGGGGCTTTCGCCCCGGGCTGGTCAGTCGAGGTTATGGCGGCAAGGCTCCGTATTATCCCTATTCAGTATCCGAATCTGATAGCGCTTCAGTGACGGGGGATGAGCCGCTGATGATCCGTTTGCGTACGGGCGTGCCTGTGGTGGTGGACCCGGATCGTGCGGGGGCCGTGCGCCACCTGATTGAGAATGAGCAGGTGGACGTGGTGGTCAGCGACGATGGTCTGCAACACTATCGTTTGTCTCGCACGGTTGAACTGGTGGTGGTGGATGGCGTACGCGGGTTTGGCAGCAACAAGTTGTTGCCTATGGGGCCGTTGCGGGAATCCATTGACAGACTGCGGTCTGTGGATGCCATTCTGGTCAACGGTGATCCCGGCCATGTTTCGTTGGGTCAATTAAGCAGCCTCCATAGCAAAACCTTTTCCTTTTCCTTGCAGCCGGGGGCCTGGGTGCCTCTCAATTCCGATTCAGAAGCACCATTGGAGCAGCTCGGGAGTGGTAATGCATCCACCGTCCATGGCGTCGCAGGTATCGGTAATCCGCAGCGTTTTTTCGATACCCTGAAGCAGCTGGGCATCGAGCATCAGCCCCACAGTTTTCCGGATCATTTTGACTATACCGAACTGGATCTGGAACCCTTTGAAGCGGGGTTGGTGCTGACCACGGAAAAAGACGCCGTCAAACTGCGTCGCTTTGGCCGCTTACGGGGTGCCTATTTACCGATGGATGCGCAATTTGATCCAACTGACCCACAGCTTCGGTCCAGCCTGATCGATGTTATAATGGCGCGTCTTGAAGCGTTCAAACAACATCGCCGCCACCTGTATTGAGATAACTAGAGATTGCCATGACAGATTATCGCGTCATTATTCCGGCCCGTTATGCTTCCACCCGCCTGCCCGGGAAACCGCTGCAGGATATTGCCGGTAAACCCATGATCCAGCGGGTTTACGAGCAGGCTTGCCGCAGCCAGGCGAAGCAAGTGATTATTGCGACTGACGATACGCGAATTGAAGCGGCAGCAGCTGAATTCGGTGCCACAGTGGTGATGACCCGGGCGGATCATGAGTCCGGCACAGATCGCCTGCAGGAAGTGGTCGCCAAGTTGGGCCTGGGGAGCGATGATATTGTGGTGAATGCGCAGGGGGATGAGCCGCTTATTCCGCCTGAGCTTATCGATCAGGTTGCCAATAATCTAGCTAGGTCCACGGCGGGCATATCAACTTTGAGTGAACCGGTTGATAGCATCGAAACAGTGTTTGATCCGAATGCCGTGAAAGTGGTGGCAGATGCCAATGGCTACGCACTGTACTTCAGCCGCGCCCCCATTCCTTTTGGTCGTGACCATTATGATGTAATTAATCGCAGCGGACATCTGCCTGAGTTGATGGCGGTACAGCGGCATATTGGTATATACGGATATAGGGTCAGTTTGCTGCATGATTTTGTGCGCTGGGGCCCCTGCGCGTTGGAAAAAACCGAGTGTTTGGAACAGTTGCGAGCCATGTGGCACGGCGTGAAGATTCACGTAGAGCAAGCGGCTGTTACACCTCCCGCCGGTGTGGATACGCCGGCGGATTTAGAGCGGGTGCGGGCCCTGTTTTCCCGCTAAGGGGTAGCGGATTGGGGTAGAGGGGAACCATGAAGAAAGTATTGTTTGTATGCCTTGGCAACATTTGCCGTTCGCCAACAGCCGAGGCTGTATTCCGGGCCAAAGTTAAGCAGTCCGGGCTGGAACAGGTGATTGTTCATGATTCTTGCGGCACTGCTGGCTATCATGTTGGTGAGGCTCCCGATCGTCGAGCCACCCAAGCCGCACAGAAACGTGGTTATCCCATGTCGGATTTAAGGGGGCGCCAGGTTTGCGATGAGGACTTTGAAGAGTTCGACTACATCCTGGCGATGGACCGTTCCAATTACTCTGATCTTAAGCGCCGTGCGCCGGAACATCACCATCCGAAGATCCAATTGTTTCTCAAGTACAGCTCCACCGATGAGCGGGAAGTCCCCGACCCCTATTATGGTGGGGCCGAGGGTTTTGATTATGTGCTTGATCTGGTGGAAGACGCCTGCGATGGTTTGCTGCAACGTTTGCAGGATGAGTTGTGATCCCCCTTCAGTTTAATGTTTCGCTGAAACCCTACAACACTCTGGCCGTGGATGTTGAGGCCAAAATATTCTGTGCGGTCAGTACGGTAGATGAGTTGCAGCAGGTGTTGCAAAGCCATCGAAATGAATCCCTGTTGATATTGGGTGGAGGCAGCAATCTGGTATTAACCTCCAATTTTGACGGGCTCGTGGTGCACAATCGTATCTGTGGTGTTGATGTGCTGGAGGAAACAGAAGCCAGTGTCCTGCTGCAGGTGGGAGCAGGGGAAAACTGGGACGACCTGGTAGTCGCCTGTGTGGGCCGGGGTTGGTTTGGCCTTGAGAACCTGAGCTGGATCCCTGGTTCGGTGGGAGCGGCGCCGATCCAGAATATTGGTGCTTATGGTGTCGAGCTGAAGGATGTACTGGTACAGGTGGAGACTGTGCAGTTAAGTGATTTATCTCGGCATGTGTTTACTCGCGAGCAGTGTCGGTTTGATTACCGTGATAGTGTTTTCAAACGGGAACAGAAGGGGCGTCAGGTCATCGTTGCTGTCCGGCTTAGGTTATCGAAAGCACCTAGGCTGAAATTGGATTACGGTGAGATCCGGAAAAACGCCGAACACTGGGGTTATGATTGTACCAATATGACTCCGGTGGATGTACGCGAAATTATTATACGAACCCGTTCAGAAAAGTTGCCGGACCCCGCACATTTGCCTAACGTTGGGAGTTTCTTTAAGAATCCTGTAGTGTCTCGGGCTCAGTTTGAAAAAATCCGATCCACAGATCCTGATGTTGTGGCGTATCAGCAAGAGGATGGCGTGAAACTGGCGGCTGGCTGGCTGGTCGACCAAATGGGATTCAAGGGAAAAAGGCTGGGGCAGGCGAAAGTACATGATCGCCAGGCTCTGGTTCTGGTCAATGAAGGCTCTGATAGCAAAGATGTGATGGTACTGGCCCATCAAATTCAGAAGTCAGTACGAGATCGCTGGGGGGTTGAGTTGGAAATTGAACCCAGTATTGTATAAATGAAAATGCTGCATTAAAAAGCCCACCCGGCTAAAGGGTGGGCTTTTTATTTTGCCTACTAGTCTTCCTTCTTCGTCACTGCCTCATTGGACGATGCCGCTTTGGCTTCTTCCTTTTGGCGACGACGAATTTCTCGAGGGTCGTTGGCTGCCCGTTGTGCCGGTTGTTCCGCTTCCGCGGCCGTTTTTTCCGCAGCGGGTTTCGGAGCAGCCGGAGTTGCTGCAACGGGTTTTGCAGTCACCGCAGCTGGCGCACTGGGAGCCGCCGGAGGCTGAGGCTTGGGTTCGGGCCTGGCTTCAGGTTTTGAAGGCTGCGGTACGCTGGCTGCAGGTGCAGGCGTTGGTGCTGCCTTGGGTGCCTGAGGCGCGGCTGGTTTCTCCACTGGTTTTTCGACCACTGTAGATTTCGCTTCCGCAGCCTGAGCGGCCGGTGCCGGCTTAGGCGCTTCCTCTTTGGGTGGTTGTGGCTTGGCAGCCTGGGCCACTGGTGCTGCTGCCTTTTCAGGTTCCGGTTTCACTTCAGTCGGCTTTGATTCCACTGGTTTCGCGGCAGCTGGCTGATCAGTTCCCTGGGGCGCTATATGCGGTTTTGCTTCAGCGTCCTGCGTTTTAGCCCGCTCTTGCTCCGGCTGTGGCTGACGCGGTTTCTCCTGAGTCTCTGCCGCGGGAGCCGGCTTCTGCCCTGAACCCTGGGTCTCAGCCGGTTTGGGTTGCGCCCTGTTACCGGTTTCAGGTTTGCTTTCCGATACAGGTTTGCTTTCGCGGGCCGGCTTCTCACCCTGCTGAGGCTTTACGTCCGAAGGAGCTTGAGCACTGTCAGTCTGTTCCGAAGGGTTCTGTTCTCGCTCGGCAGCCTGTGCCTTGTTCTGGCGACGACGGCGACTGTCATTGGGGCTGCGACGGCGGCCCTTGCGTGCGTTACCGGAATCCTGAGCATCATCACCGCTGTCAGCTGGCTTTTGCTTGTTCTCAGTCTTTTGTTCACGGTTATCCTGCTGATCTTTCTTCTGGTTACGACCACGGCCGCGACCCTGCTTCTGATCGCGGTTTTGGTTGTCCTTGCCAGAATCCCTGTCAGTGGATTCCTTGCGCTTGTTGCGGGTGTCGGACTCTTTGTTGTCATCCTTCCCTTGCTTGTCTTCGCGCTTGTCATCACGTTTTTCATCGCGGCGATTATTGCGGTTCTTCTGGTTGCGGTTGCCGCGCTGGTTGTTGCGATTATTACGCTGATTCCGGTTTTGCTGATCGCGTTTCTGGTCCTGTTTCTGCTCTTCCTGTTCGTTGCCGCTGAACAGCTGAATAAACCAGGCAAACAAACGGGAGAAGAAGCTTGGATCTTTCTTCACGATCGGCACAGGTGCCGGGGTATTCGGCTGAATCATCTGCACCGCGGCCTGTTCCGGGCGATGGATCGGGCTTTCACCAGGGGCCAGCAGATTTTCTTCCACCTCGTCGGCAGCGTCGATCAGGTCATAGCTCGCGGTTGCTTCGCCTTCCACCTGATCACTGCGGAAACGGCTCACCTCGAAATGCGGAGTTTCCAGGTTGGGGCTGGGCAGAACCAGCACCCGCACCTTATTGCGGGCTTCAATGGCCACGATATTGTCGCGCTTTTCGTTCAGCAGGTAAGTGGCCACATTGACCGGTACCTTGGCGTGAATCTCGCTGCTATTCTCTTTCAGGGCCTCTTCTTCAATCAGGCGCATGATATTGAGAGACAGGGAGTGTAGGTCGCGGATGAAGCCGACACCGTTACAACGTGGGCAGATGTGTCCGCTGGTCTCGCCGAGTGAAGGACGCAAACGCTGACGGGATAATTCCATCAGGCCGAAGCGGGAAATGCGTCCCACCTGAACCCGCGCCCGATCCAGCTCCAGGGCGTCGCGCATGCGATTTTCCACTTCCCGCTGATTGCGGTTGGCGTTCATATCAATGAAGTCCACCACGATCAGACCACCGATGTCCCGCAGACGCAGCTGGCGCGCGATTTCATCGGCCGCTTCCAGGTTGGTCATCAGAGCGGTTTCTTCGATATCCGCACCCTTGGTGGCCTTGGAAGAGTTAATGTCGATAGACACCAGCGCTTCGGTGGGATCGATCACAATAGAACCGCCTGAGGGCAGTTTCACTTCCCGCTCAAAGGCGGTTTCGATCTGGGACTCGATCTGGTAGCGGTTAAACAACGGGATATTGTCGCTGTAGAGCTTGATCTTGTTTTCGTACTGGGGCATCACCTGGCGTACGAAATTCAGCGCTTCCTGATGAACCTGTGGCGTGTCGATCAGAACTTCACCGATATCCTGACGCAGGTAGTCGCGAACGGCACGGATGATCACGTTGCTCTCCTGATAGATCAGGAAGGGGGCTTGGCGCTTTTCCGCTGCTTCGCTAATGGAACTCCACAGGGTCAGCAGGTAATCCAGGTCCCATTGCAGTTCCTCAACGCTGCGGCCAATACCGGCAGTACGGATGATCACACCCATATCCTGGGGAATATTCAGGGCATTCATCACTTCCCGCAGGGCAGCACGTTCTTCACCATCAATGCGACGGGAAATACCACCGGCACGGGGGTTGTTCGGCATCAGAACCAGGTAACGACCGGCCAGGCTGATGAAGGTGGAAAGGGCAGCTCCTTTATTCCCACGCTCTTCCTTGCCTACCTGCAGGATGACTTCCTGACCCTCCTTGATAACATCCTTAATCGTAAAACGACCCTGGACGTCTTTAGGGCTCTTGGTGAAGTATTCCCGGGAAATTTCCTTTAAAGGCAGGAAACCGTGGCGCTCAGAACCGAAATCCACAAATGCGGCTTCCAGACTGGGTTCGATGCGGGTGATGCGACCTTTATAGATATTGGATTTTTTCTGTTCTCTAGTTCGGTGTTCGATGTCCAGATCATAAAGACGTTGGCCATCGACCAAAGCAACACGCAACTCTTCCGAGTGGGTTGCGTTAATCAGCATTCTTTTCATGCAGATTGTTATCCAGCAATCAATGCGATCAACAGCTCTGAAGACGGATTACGGGCGGGAAAGCGGAGTATCAACCGATCTGAGCAACTTCACTGCAGATCAGCGGCCTGACCCATCATAATGGCAGGCAATTGTGACAACGCGATGTCTTATTTCCATGCATGCGTTGCGGCACACGCTGTGTCCGGCATGAATCTATTGCATCCATCACCGGTTAATTACTTTTTCGCCGGGTTGAACAGTCCTGCAAATGCTTTTGACCAGGGCTGTTCTCGTAACCTTCGTCAGGCGTGATGCTCTATTTTTGATTGCACTGTGTGATAGCGTCTGTGCAATGGACTAATCGAGCGTTTGTTTGAATCAGGCCTGACAAATAATCTTGTCTCATTCACTGTTAAACGCGTGTTTAACATTCACGCGGCTCAACCGTCGGGAGGAGCACTGCGTACCATTTACTTTTTGCTTGCGCCAATGCGTTCAGGAACGTTCTCGAAACACTCGGGTGTCGGTTACTGGTTCCACCGTGTTGGCTGGTTGCTGCAATGCAGCGATCATCTTCTGGTGAGGGTCAGCAGCCGGTCGTCTGACCGCGGTTTTAGCTGAAGCACTCACGTTGGATAATGGTTTTTTAGGTCGTGTGCGCTGCACTTCGGGTTTACATCTCAAACTGCGAGGCAGGGAGCTGCACGACGTCTTGTGGCCTGTTGGAGCGGAGCGGGAGGATAATTAGGTGATTGCCACTATTCTGGTTAGAATATGCGGCCCCTCCTGATCTCGGCTGCAAATGGCAGGGATCTGCAGGGAAAGTACCTGGCTATGCCGTGCCCGCCGCTTTTTAAGGCTCACCGCAATATAGCAGGAAATGTTAACCTCTTCAAACAGATAGCTATAAGTCCTTGATTCCTCATGAGCAGTAATGATAAGCGCCCATCCGTAGCCATGGTCACGGTAACAGAAGATCAGAACGGCCAAAGGCTAGACAATTTCCTGATGAGCCGCTTGAAAGGTGTACCAAAATCAGCGGTTTATCGCATGATTCGCAAAGGCGAGGTGCGGGTAAACAAGGGGCGTACCAAGCCAGATTACAAGCTTAATGTCGGGGATGTGGTGCGGGTACCGCCGGCGAGGACCAAGTCTGTTGCAGAAACCGAGCCTTTCGTGGGAGATGGCTTGAAAAGTCAGCTCGAAGACGCCATTTTGTACGAAGACGATGGCTTGATTGTGCTCAACAAGCCCAGTGGGCTGGCGGTCCATGGCGGCAGCGGGGTCAGCCTGGGGGTTATTGAGGCCTTGCGTCAGTTGCGGCCCAACCAACGTTTTCTGGAATTGGTGCATCGCCTTGACCGAGATACATCCGGCTGCCTGATGGTGGCAAAGAAACGCAGTGTGCTGAAGAAGCTCCATGACGACCTGCGTCACAGCAACATGCAGAAGACTTACCTGGCCCTTTTGTGGGGGCGCTGGAATGGTCTGGAACATCGGATTGAGGCGCCTTTGCGCAAGTTCCACCTGGCTTCCGGTGAGCGCATCGTTCGGGTGTCCACTGAGGGCAAGCCATCCCTGACATTGTTCCGGCAACTGGAGTTGTATGACAACGCCACCCTGGTGGAAGCGAAGCCCATTACCGGCCGCACGCACCAGATTCGGGTTCATGCCCAATATGCCGGTCACCCCATCGCCGGGGATGACAAATACCTGCACCGGGAACAAGCGGCCTATTTTGAGGACAAAGGTCTCAAACGCCTGTTCCTGCACGCTGCGAGTCTGGAGTTGGAAGATGCGCAGGGACAAAAAAGGGTGTTTCACGCACCGCTTCCGGAAGCACTACAGAGCATTTTGAACGGGTTGTCGAAGTAATGGCTGATTACAGATTAATAGTGTTCGACTGGGATGGTACCCTGATGAACTCGCTCGCGCGTATTGCCAGCTGTATGCAGGCGGCCGCCGTCGACCTGGAGATTGATCCCGCCACGGATGAGCAGGTGCATGACGTAGTGGGGTTGGCACTGGATATTGCTATCCAACGGTTGCACCCGGTTTTGGAAACCCAACAGGTGGAATTGATGAGGCAGCGTTATGCTCATCATTACGTGGCTGCAGAAGCTGCTCCCAGCCCGTTCTATGAAGGCATCCCGCAGATGCTGCAGAGCTTGAGCGAAAAGGGAACCTTACTGAGTGTGGCAACCGGCAAGAGCCGAAAAGGCTTGTCCCGGGTGTTTAATGCTCATGGTGTGGGGGCGCTTTTCCACAGCTCCCGTTGTGCCGATGAGACACGCTCCAAACCGGAGCCGGACATGTTACTGGAAATTTTGGAATTTCACGGCCTGAAACAAGACCAGGCGGTAATGGTGGGCGATACTGAATTTGATCTGGAAATGGCCAATCGTGCTGGAGTGGACTCCGTTGGCGTTACCTGGGGTGCCCATGATATAACTCGCCTCCTGCGCCATAATCCAAAGGTTTGTGTGGATAGCGTTGCCTCGCTATCAGATTGGTTGCACCAAGCAGTGTAAGGAAAGTATTCGATGACCGAAGACCAAAACAGCAATAAAAACTATCAGCAACGCAACGATCGAGGGCGTTTCAACCGTCCCCGTTCCAGTAAGGAATGGAAGCTCCTTGAGAAGATGGTGATGTCCTCCCAGGATGAGCATCGTAAGGCCCGTCGCTGGGGGATATTCTTTAAATCCCTCACCTTTCTCTACTTGTTTATTGTGCTCATGATGTTCAACTGGAGCCCATCCGGGGTGAGTGTCGGCGATTCCCATGTGGCTTTGGTGGAATTGAAGGGTATGATTTCAGACGATGAGGACGCCAGTGCTGATCGTTTGGTGAAGGGATTGCGCGATGCTTTTGAAGCCGAGCATTCCAAAGGCATTATCATTCGTGTCAACAGTCCGGGGGGCAGTCCGGTTCAGTCCGGGTTGGTTTATCGCGAAGTTCAGCGGCTGAAAAAGAAATACCCGGAAAAGAAAGTGTATGCGGTTATTACGGATATCGGCGCATCCGGCGCTTACTACATTTCCGCCTCTGCTGACGAGATTTATGCGGACCCTGCCAGTCTGGTTGGATCTATCGGTGTAGTGAGTGATGGATTTGGTTTTGTTGGAACCATGCAGAAATTGGGTGTGGAACGCCGGGTTTATACCTCCGGAACCAACAAAGCCATGTTGGATCCGTTCCAGCCTGAAGATCCGAAGCAGACCGAGTTCTTTGCTACCATTCTGGCGGATGTACACCAGCAGTTTATTGATGCGGTGAAAGAGGGGCGGGGAGATCGCATCAAAGATGATGATCTGGTTTTCTCCGGTCTGTTCTGGTCTGGCCGGCAAGCGCTGGAGCTTGGCTTGGTCGATGGACTTGCCAGCCCGGGGCAGGTGGCCAGGGAAATTATCGGCGAGGAAAAAATTGTCGATTACACGCCCGGTGTAAGCCCTCTGGCTGCGTTCACCAAAGGTCTGGGCGTGGCGATGGCTGATCGAGCGATGGCCGTGCTGGGGATCGGTACTGTTTCTTTGCAATGATATTGAGAGCTCGGAAATAAAAAAGGCGCTGGTAAAAGCGCCTTTTTTATTTGGTGTGGCGATGGACTTAATTGACGTTTAACAGCCGATTAATAATCGTATCTACCGTGGACTGCATGGGCTGGTACTCAATAAAGACCTCACCTTCCTCATTGTTGCGGGTTGGCAACCAACTTAAACGCATCAGCATGAAGCCATGCAGGCAGGCGGTGAAGTCCGCAGCCGTGATTTTGTTGTCCTCGCCGCAATGCCGGTCGATCAGGCTTTGCACCCGGTTATGCATGTCGTTAATTTCGGAGGGAAGACTGAAATTTTGATTGACGGCAGCACGGTGGTTCAAAGGGTCGTATCCCAAAGGTACGGATTGGTCACGCAACATCAATCGGAAGTAGGCCGGATGATCACCCAGGAACATCAACATTTCCTGTGCGCCACGTTTCAGTGTCTCAATGGGGGACTCGCCGGGTTTGGCAATGTAAAGTTGGGTAAAGCCTTTACTTATGCGACCGCCCATGGCGGCCAGAATATCTTCCCGTCCACTGAAGTGGGCATAGACGGAAGGTAGTTTGATCCCGATTTTGTCGGCTACATCCTGCAATTTTAAATGCTCAATACCGTGCAACGCTGCCAATGCTTCGGCTTCGTCGATTATCTTCTCTTTGGTATTTCTGCGTCTTGGTTTGTTGATTTGAATATCATCGGCCATCTGTTTTTCGCCTCGTAACACAGGGTGCGCGACTTACAGCTCACGCACGCCGTAGCACCTAACAATATAAGTGTAGACGCCCGATGAAATTTGTTCAGAATTTGGCAAAAAAAATTACGGAATTTGTATACCTTGATTCCTCAACATTTCAGCTAATTTTATTAGGGGTAAGCCAATCAAAGCGTTAGGATCATCTCCCTCCAATTTGCTGAAAAGCGCTATTCCCAAACCTTCTGATTTGAAGCTTCCCGCACAGTTAAAAGGCGTCTCTTTTTCCAGGTAACGGTCAATTTCCCTATCTTCCAGTTCTCGAAAGTGAACATGGAATGGTTCCACCACTAAATTGCTTTGGCGCGTTTTGGAATCATAAAGACACAGGCTCGTAAAAAACGTGACGGTGTTTCCACTGCTGGCTTTCAGTTGCTGAAAAGCCCGTTCGTGGCTGCCGGGTTTGCCGTTGATTTGACCCTGCAGTACAGAGACCTGGTCGCTGGCGATAATCAGTGCATCACCGTACTGTAATGCGACCGCTTCGGCTTTTTTAACCGCCAGCCTGGAGACCAGTGCTTCGGGCTGCTCTCCGGCAAGTGGGGTTTCATCAATATCGGGAGAACAGGTTTCGAAATCGGTAATCAATTTGCGTAATAATTCCTGCCGGAAAGGGGAGCTGGAACCCAAAACGATCTTTCTCACGATAGTCTCCAAAAGCCACTTGAATAACAGAGGGTTAAACGACACAAAGATAAAAAACTAAGTTATTTAGGGTTTGTGTTGGGTGATCTTTGAGGGAGCGCAATAATCGCACAGGCAAAATGCCTGATCCAGTTGAAAAAAGCCTGTTAAAGCCTTTGACAGAGTGCAACCTTGACCATAGAATTGCGCGCTTATGTTTGAGCACCCACTGCCATTAACGATCAAACCTGTCAAACTTGCCCGTCAAGAAGGCAAGCTTACCGGGTTTATGCCGTTAAAGCAGCTGGTTAATCTTGCAGCGGACTGTGTTTCTGATGAGGGTCGGGTTGAAGCTGACCTGGAACTGAGGATGGAGCGGTCCCGTCCGGAATTGCATGGCTCGGCCAACGCCGCTGTCAAGCTGGTGTGCCAGCGCTGTCTGGAGCCGGTGGACGTTAAGGTCGAAGTGAACATTGCCTTGGGTTTCGTACAGACAGAAACCCAGATGGCAGAATTGCCGGAAAGCCTCGAGCCGTTTGTGCTTGAGGAAGAGGAAATTCCGCTCGCTGAGCTGCTCGAACAAGAACTGATTTTGGCACTGCCTATTGTTGCGTATCACGATGCCTGTGAACCTTATCCATACGAGGGTAAAGAGGAAGCCGAGGCAGCGGTGGCAGATGAAAAGCCTAACCCTTTTGCTGTGCTGGAACAGCTCAAGGGGAATTTGAAGAAACCCGATTAAGCACAAGTTGTAACTCAGGAGCATACAATGGCAGTTCAACAGAACCGTAAAACCCGATCCAAGCGTGGCATGCGCCGTTCTCACGACAGCCTGTCTCGTCCCACGTTGTCTGAAGACGTGACCACTGGTGAAGTTCACCGTCGTCACCACGTTACTCCAGACGGTTTTTACCGTGGTCGTCAGGTCATCGCCAGCAAAGACGACGAGTAAGCCAAGACGCCAGTATGGTTACCCTTGCGGTTGACGCAATGGGCGGGGACTTCGGTCCCGATGTGACAGTACCCGCAGTCCTGCGAGCGCTTTCGGAGCAGCAGGATTTGCGGGTTTTGTTGTTTGGGAACCAGGAAAAACTCCAGTCTATGGTGGGGCCGCGTAACGTGGATCGCCTCACAATTTGTCACTCAGAACAAATCATCGGGATGGGAGAATCACCCGCAGTTGCCTTGCGTACCAAAAAGCAGTCATCCATGGCGATGATGCTGAATGCCGTCAGTGCAGGGCAAGCGGATGGTTGCGTCAGTGCGGGTAATACCGGTGCGCTGATGGCCCTTAGCCGACATATCCTCAAAACCACCGAATCCATCGATCGTCCCGCCATTATATCGGCCTTACCCAGAGAAGACGGCAAACATACGTTTGTGTTGGATCTGGGGGCCAATGTGGGTTGTGATTCAGAACAACTCTATCAATTTGCCGTCATGGGGCAGGCCGTGGCCCAGGTTCTGGATGGTAGCCGTAAACCTTCAGTTGCGTTGCTCAATATCGGTAGTGAGGAAATAAAGGGTAATGATCAGGTTAAAGCCGCCAACGATTTGTTGCGGGCCGATACAACGCTGAATTATCTGGGTTACGTTGAAGGCTCTGATCTGTTCCGCGATAAAGTGGATGTGGTGGTGTGCGACGGCTTTGTGGGTAACGTGGCACTCAAAACCATTGAAGGCTTGGCCCGTTACATCATTTCAGAGGTGCGGCGAGAGTTTTCGCGAAACTGGTGGAGCCGGATTCTGGGTATGTTGGTCGTTCCCCTGTGGCGCAAACTGGAAAGCCGTATCAATCCAAGCGGTTATAACGGCGCAGCTTTTGTCGGTTTGAGGGGGGTTGTGGTCAAGAGTCATGGTAACGCTGACGCCATTGAGTTTAATCAGGCAATCTCTGCCGCCCGCCAGTACGTGGATAAAAAACTTCCCGAAAAGATAGAAAATCTACTCAGATGATGTCGCTAAATTTTGTTACTTTTCCGTCGAGCAGCCTTTGTCTAGGACGGTTATGATGGTTTGATTACCCTCGGGTATGCTGCACGAGGCAGTCTGTTTTAAGAAATCAAGGTGTTCTATGAGCAAAGATCTCGCATTTATCTTCCCCGGCCAGGGATCCCAGTCAGTGGGCATGATGGCAGACCTTAATGAGGCCCATCCGGTGGTCAAAAAGACCTTTGATGAAGCATCAGAAGCTTTTGGTCAGGACATGTGGGCGTTGGCTCAAAACGGCCCGGAAGAACTGCTGGGCCAGACTGAAATCACCCAGCCCATTATGTTTGTGGCCGGAGTGGCGGCATGGCGAGCCTGGTGTGAAGCCACCGACGTAAGACCTGCCCTGATGGCGGGTCATAGTTTGGGCGAATACTCCGCTTATGTCTGTGCCGGTGCCATTTCCCTTGAAGAGGGCGTGAAACTGGTGAAGCGTCGGGGTGAGTTGATGCGGGACGCCTGTCCGGGCGGGCAGGGTAAAATGGCAGCGCTGCTGGGCTTGGATGATGAAGCCGCAGTAGCGGTCTGTTCTGATGCGGCCCAAGGGCAGGTTGTGCAGGCAGTAAATTTCAACTCGCCCGGCCAGGTGGTTATTGCAGGGCATGCCGCTGCTGTGGACCGGGCCATTATGCTGGCGAAGGAAGCGGGTGCGAAGAAGGCCATGGCGTTGGCGGTGAGTGTGCCTTGTCATTCAGACTTGATGAAGCCTGCAGCGCAAGAGTTGGCCGAACAGCTGAATGCGACCACAATCGAAGTGCCGGCCATTCCAGTGGTCAATAACATTGACGCCCGGATCGAGATGGAGCCCGGCAAAATCCGTGACAAGCTGATTGCTCAGCTGTACAGTCCGGTGCTTTGGGTTGCTTCGGTCAACACCATGGCTGAAGCGGGTATATCCTCCCTGGTTGAGTGTGGTCCCGGCAAAGTGCTGTGTGGTATGAGCAAGCGGATTGTGCGATCGATGAACGTTTCAACCCTTCAGGATCAATCCGGGTTTGACGCTACATTGGCCGCCCTGAAAGCATAACTTGCACACTAATAACGACATCAAACTATCTGAAAATGACCAAGTGATAAAGGAGCGCGACATGTCCCTAGAGGGTAAAGTGGCACTGGTAACGGGTGCCAGCCGAGGCATAGGCAGGGCAATCGCTGAATCGTTGATTAAGCAGGGGGCTGTTGTTGTGGGTACCGCGACAACGGAATCCGGAGCAGAGAAAATCTCTGAGTACATCAAAGCGGCTGGGGGGAACGGCAAAGGGTACTGTCTTAATGTGACAGATCCATCCAGCATTGATGTGGTAATGAATGATATTCAAAAGGAATTCGGGGCGCCGTTGGTGCTGGTAAACAATGCAGGCATCACCCGTGATAACCTGATGCTGCGCATGAAAGAGGAAGAATGGGATCAGGTCATCGACACCAATCTGACGTCTGTTTTCCGCATGAGCAAAGCCTGCCTGCGGGGTATGACCAAGGCGCGCTGGGGACGTATTATCAACATCAGCTCGGTAGTCGGTTTGATGGGCAATATGGGCCAGGCTAATTACAGCGCAGCGAAGTCCGGTCTCGAGGGTTTTACCCGTTCCCTGGCAAAAGAAATTGGGTCCCGTAATATCACTGTCAATGCAGTGGCCCCTGGCTTCATCGATACCGACATGACCAAGGAACTTCCGGAGGCCAATAAAGAGCTGATGCTGGCACAAATTCCGGCAGGCCGATTGGGGCAGCCGGAAGAGATTGCGGCAACGGTTTCCTTTCTCGCCAGTGAAGAATCTGGTTACATTACAGGGGCAACAATTCCTGTTAATGGCGGTATGTATATGTGATATAGTTGCCGCACTGGTTTGATGGTGTCTGCCGGGGCCAAGCCACTCTGGGGAAAGGCTTTACAGACACAACGCTTTGATAAACTATAAAACCCTAATCATTATAGGGATCATGCACAGGAGATAAGAGTCAAATGAGTAGCAATATCGAAGAGCGCGTCAAGAAAATCGTGGCCGAACAGCTTGGCGTAAAACTGGAAGAGGTCACTAATGACGCTTCTTTCGTCGAAGATCTGGGGGCTGACTCTCTTGACACCGTCGAGTTGGTAATGGCTCTGGAAGAAGAATTTGAAACCGAAATTCCTGACGAAGAAGCTGAGAAAATCACCAAGGTTCAGGAAGCAATTGATTACGTGCAAGCTAATCTGTAAGCCCGTTCTCGATTTAGTAAAGCCGCTGTTTTTCAGCGGCTTTTTTTGCCTGCTGTTAATGTTGTTGCATTGTTGCACGATTTTTAGACTGTCTATAATGTCTGGTTACGAAATCTTTTGAAAGACATTTCATCTATATAACAAATATGTAACAAGGGTAAACTAGCGTGCCAAGTGGATATACTTGGAATCAGATTAGCCGTTTGGAGGATGTATTGTGAGCCGCAGAGTGGTGATCACTGGGATGGGGGCTGTTACCCCCCTGGGTAACAGCGTTGACGAGACCTGGAAGGGTCTGTTGGAAGGAAAGAGTGGAATAGCCCCAATCGAAAACTACGATGTCTCCAGCTACGCAACCAGGTTCGCGGGACAGGTTCGAGGACTGGATGTCACGGAATACATGTCGGCAAAAGAGGCCCGTAAGATAGATCCTTTCATTCAGTACGGTTTAGTGGCCAGTATCCAGGCAATACGTGATTCCGGCCTGGAAGTGACCGATGCCAACCGTAAACGGATCGGGGTCGCAGTAGGCTCAGGCATTGGCGGAATCGGCACTATCGAGCGCAACAAAGAGTTGCTCGATAAGGGCGGCATTCGCAAGGTCAGTCCGTTTTTGGTTCCCGGCTCCATTATCAACATGATTTCCGGAAACCTGTCCATTATGTTCGGGCTGCAAGGGCCGAACTGGGCGATTACCACGGCCTGTACTACGGCGACCCACTGCATTGGTTACGCTTCCCGTATGATCAAATACGGCGACGTGGATGTCATGATCGCCGGTGGTGGAGAATGCGGTTCTTCACCACTGGGTATGGCCGGATTCGTGGCGGCGCGGGCGCTGTCCTGTCGTAATGATGACCCTCAGGCCGCCAGCCGTCCCTGGGACCGAGACCGGGATGGTTTTGTGCTGGCGGATGGCGCGGGGGTACTGGTGTTGGAAGAGTATGAGCATGCCAAACAACGGGGTGCCAAAATTTATGGAGAATTGATTGGTTTCGGTGCCAGCAGCGACGCACATCATATTACCGCACCACCGGAAGATGGTCGCGGTGCTGCGGATTCCATGCTGAACGCGATCAGCGATGCCGGTATTGATGCTTCTGTGGTGGACTACGTGAATGCCCATGGCACCTCCACGATGGCAGGGGACATTGCGGAAACCAATGCCATCAAGTCGGTATTTGGCGATCACGCCTACCAGCTATCTGTGAGTTCCACCAAGTCCATGGTAGGCCACCTGCTGGGAGCAGCCGGGGGGGTTGAAGCGGTCTTTACCCTGCTGGCATTGCAGAACCAGGTTGCACCGCCCACCATCAACCTGGACAACCCGGATGAGGGGTGTGACCTGGATTATGTTCCGCATACAGCCAAGGAACGCAAGATCGAAGTGGCGGTATCCAATTCCTTTGGCTTTGGCGGCACTAACGGTACCCTGATTTTTAAGCGTGCCTGATTTCGCAGCCATTCCCAAATGGATAAACGGGCAGCTTGGTGACAGGCTGCCCGTTTCTGATCGTGGACTTGCCTATGGTGATGGTGTCTTCGAAACCTTGAGGGTGGTGCAGGGCAGGCCTGTGTTGTTTGACTATCATTTGGAGCGATTGCAGTTGGGGCTGCAGCGTTTGCAGATCAAGCACGACTGGGCTGCGCTGGAAAACGAAATCATGGCGTATCCCGGTTGCCAGCAGGACGGTGTGGTCAAGTTGCTGGTCACCCGTGGCCAGGGCGGCCGGGGTTATGGAACTCAAAATATCCAGGGACCTACTCGAGTTTTTTCCTGGCATGAATTGCCGGTTTATCCCGATTCACACTACACCCATGGGATCTCAGTTTACTCTTGTCGACAGTCATTATCCGCGAACACATCGTTAGCGGGCTTGAAGCACTTGAACCGCTTGGAGCAGGTAATGGCGCGACAGGAATGGGGGGACGATTATCAAGAGGGGCTGATGCTGGATGGCGAAGGTAATGTGATTGAGGGTGTCTTCAGTAACCTGTTTGTCGTTCAAAAAGGAACGCTACTGACGCCGGATCTTAAGCAATCCGGAGTGGCAGGCACGATGCGGCGCTGGCTGTTGGAGTGCTTTGCGGGAAGCGGCTATCAAGTGGATGTCGGCCAGGTCACGTTGCAGGACATCCGGCTTGCTGATGAGTGGTTTTTTTGCAACAGTGTCTATGGGATATGGCCTGTGCGCCAATGGGAAGACAGGACCTGGATCGTGGGTAATATAACCCGCCAGGCTCAGCAGTGGATTAAAGATCGTTGGCAATTCTGAAAAAATTTTTGGTAGCTGTTTTCATGGTGGGCGCTGCGGGTGTCGGTGCCGTGGTGTTTGCTGTGACCTGGTTGAACCAGTGGGGGGAGTCTCCCATGTCGTTGCAGCAGGACCAGGTGCTTGAAGTGCCGACGGGGTCTTCACTGTATCGACTCTCCATTGAGTTGGAGCAACTTGGTTTGATCGAGCAGGGCCGTTACTTGCGCTGGTATATCAAGTTGAACAAGCTAGGACATTTTATTCAGGCCGGGGAATACGATGTGCCAGTGGGTACGACACCGCAGCAATTAATTGCCAAGATTCAGCGCGGCGATGTCATCAAGTATTCCGTTACCCTGATCAATGGTCATACCTTTAAAGAGTTCAGATTGGCGCTGCAGGCCGATCCGGTGTTGGTCCAGCGTCTTCCAGACATGACCACTGAACAGATACTCCAGGCGCTGGGGGAGGAACGTAAGCATCCCGAAGGTTTGTTCTACCCGGATACGTACCATTTTCACCGCGGTGATTCGGATTTGGATATCCTGCAAAGGGCTTACGACAGGATGGCATCCTTGCTGGCGGAAGCCTGGGAAAGGCGGGAAGAGGGCCTGCCCTACAAGGATGCCTACGAGGCTTTAATCATGGCCTCCATTGTGGAAAAGGAGACGGCAGTCGGCGAAGAGCGGGCCTTGATTGCCGGTGTGTTTGTGAACCGCCTGAACAAAAAAATGCGTTTGCAAACGGACCCAACGGTGATCTATGGCCTGGGTGACCAATATCGGGGCAATATCACCAGGACCCACCTCAAAACCTACACGCCTTACAATACCTACAGGATAAACGGGTTGCCGCCTACGCCCATCGCCAACCCCGCATTGCCTGCCATCGAAGCGGCATTGCACCCCGCCACCACAAAAGCGTTATACTTCGTGGCCAAAGGTGATGGCAGCCATCACTTTTCAGAGACCTTGCAGGAGCATGAAAAAGCGGTGCGTCAATATCAATGGAAGCGCCGTTCTGATTATCGCTCCAGCCCAAAGTAGAAACCGACATCCAACAACAAGACGCAACTCATGACCCAGCGTGGCAAGTTTATTACGGTTGAGGGTACCGAGGGGGTGGGTAAGACCACGAACCTGGAGTTTATCCGCAATTGGTTGCAGCAACACAAAGTCGACTTCATCAGCACCCGGGAGCCGGGTGGAACCCCCATGGCCGAACAGTTGAGAGAGCTGTTGCTGCAGCCGCGGCAGGAGCCTGTGGACCAAACGGCGGAATTGTTGATGGTGTTCGCCGCCCGGGCCCAGCATTTGAATCAAGTGATCAAGCCCGCACTGGAGCAGGGTACCTGGGTGTTGTGCGATCGCTTTACCGATGCCACCTATGCCTACCAAGGCGGAGGGCGTCAGATGGACACCGCATTGATTGCCAGCCTTGAGTCCCTGGTGCAGGGGGAGCTGCGCCCTGATGCCGTCATTCTTCTGGATGTGCCGGTAGAAGTAGGTTTGGCCAGGGCCAGGGATCGGGGCGATCTGGACCGTTTCGAACAGGAGGATGTGGCTTTCTTTGAGCGTGTGCGTGGTGCTTATCGCAACAGAGCGCAGGGCAACGCCCATTATCATCTGGTGGATGCCAGCCAATCTCTGGAGCAGGTGCAGACCGATTTGGGGGCTATCTTGAAGCAACTGAAGGAGCATTGGGGGTCATGAGCCTGGCGGAAATCAACCACGTGCAGGCGGCACTGCCCTGGCAAAAGACCCAGTGGGATGGCTTGATGTCCCGGCTGCAGGACGAGCGCATGGCTCATGCGTTGATGCTGCGGGGCGAAGCCGGTACCGGTAAAAACCAATTTGCCTTGGCGCTGGCGCAATTCCTGCTGTGCGCCAAGCCGGTGGCCAATACGGCCTGCGGCAAATGCAAGGGCTGTCAGCTCAATCTGGCCGGTTCCCATCCGGATATGGCGATTCTGGAACCTGAGGATCCCGGTAAGGCCATCAAAGTGGACCAGGTACGGCAGGTGGTGGATTTCGTCAGCAAAAAAGCGCAACTGGACGGATTCCGGGTGGTGATCATCAGCCCGGCAGAGGCCATGAACGTCAATTCGTCCAATGCATTGTTGAAATCATTGGAAGAGCCCGGGGAGCGCACGGTGCTGATCCTGGTGTCGCACCAGATCACCGGTGTGCTGCCGACCATCCGCAGCCGTTGTCAGGTTCTGGATTTTCCCATTCCAGGTAGGGCAGAGGCCTATGCTTGGCTGAACACCCTGGTGGGGGACCCCGCCAAGTCCGACAAGTTGCTGAATGTGGCCGGGGGCGCTCCGGTACGGGCCCTGGAGCTGAACCAGAGTGAGTGGTTGGGTGAGCGTTCTACGGTGCTGCAGCATTGGCTGGCGGTATTAAGCGGAAAACGGGATCCGGTGAGAACGGCTGAGGCCTGGACTCAATACCCTATTCTGGACGTGCTGGCCTGGTTACTTGCCTGGCATATTGATCTTGCCAAGTTGGCCAGCGGCTGCGCTCCCGTCATCATGAACGAGGACTTGCGCCAGGACCTGCAGATGGCTGCGGCCATAGTGAACCTGGACCGGTTGTTTGCCTGCCATGATCATCTGTTGCAGGTTAAGCGGATGTTGAACAGCCAGGCCAATCCTAACCCTCAGTTATTATTAGAAGAAATTTTGTTGAAATGGTCACAGGCCCGATTGCGCTAGCTGGCATTGAATGGGGCAGGTGCTAAACTCGTAACAACATAAATGATTTTGGTTTTATGAAATTATGGCGGTTAAGCTATGGCAATAGGTGGCTCCAGAAGCGGTATATTGTCCCTTACCATCAAGGACAAGGCGGTGCTGTATGCGGCGTACATGCCTTTCATTAAGAATGGTGGCCTATTCATTCCGACCAACAAGCAATACAAGCTGGGCGAAGAGGTGTTTCTGCTGCTGAACCTGATGGAAGAAACCGAAAAGATTCCGGTTGCCGGCAAGATCATCTGGGTCACACCCAAAGGTGCGCAGGGTAACCGCGCTGCCGGTATCGGCGTGCAGTTTAACGACCAGGATGACAGCGCCCGCTCCAAAATCGAAACCTATCTGGCAGGGGCGCTGGAATCTGACCGTCCCACCCATACCATGTAGTCGCAGCCAAATATCCGGGCCGGTTCTCCGGCCTCCTCGAATCACCTCCCCGATCTGTGTAAAATCATTCCCCTAGCCCATTTCTATTCACTCAAAACAACAGGAATCTTTATGTATGCTGGTTGATTCCCACTGCCATCTGGACAAGCTGGACCTGAGTGCCTATGGCGGTGACCTCGATACTGCGCTGCAGGCGGCCTATGCCAGACAAATCAGTCATATTCTTTGTATTGGTATCAACCTGGAGAATATCGATGATGTGGTTCAGCTGGCAGAGCGCTACGAGCCGGTATTTGCGTCAGTGGGGGTGCATCCACTGTATCGGGAAAGCCGTGAACCCACCGTGGATGAACTGCTGAACATTGCCAGCCACCCTAAGGTGGTGGCCATTGGCGAAACCGGGCTGGATTATTTCTACGGCGAAGGGGATTTGCAGTGGCAGCGGGATCGATTTCTGATACATATCGAGGCAGCCCGTCAATCTGGGTTACCCCTGATTATTCATACCCGTGGCGCCAAGCAGGATACCCTGGACTATCTGCGTGAGCATGGGGGTGGAGCGGTCCGGGGGGTGCTGCATTGCTTCACGGAGGACCTGGACATGGCCAAGCAAGCGGTGGATATGGGTTTTATGATATCCATTTCCGGCATAGTCACCTTTCGCAATGCATCGGAGTTGAGGGACGTGGTAAAGGCCTTGCCTTTGGATCGATTGTTGGTGGAAACGGACGCGCCCTGGTTGGCCCCCGTGCCCCACCGGGGCAAAAAGAACGAACCCCAATACGTATTGGAGGTGGCGGAAAAAGTGGCTGAAATCAAAGCTGTGAGCCTGCAAGAGGTGGCGAGGGTGACGACTGAGAACTTCTTTAGCATCTTTCCCAAAGCGCAACCCGGTGGAACCGCCCTATGACAATGGATTTACCACAACTTCTGCTGGTATTTGCTGGTTTGCTCTTGGGTGGGCTGCTGGGCGCATTGACGGTACATTTTCGTTCTTTGGCGCGCCTGGAAAAGCTGAAAGCGGATGCAGAGCGGGAAGGTGCGCTTCAGCGGCAGGCTATGGACCAGCAAACCCAGAAACTGGCGATACTGGAACGCAGTGAGTCCGAGAAGAGCAGCCTGCTGGACGCGTTGCGCAAGCAGCTGAATGATGCCGAAAAACGGCTGGCCACGGCAGAGGAACAGAGCCGGCAGCAAAAACTGCTGAGTGAAAAATTGTTGGCCACAGAACAGCTGGTGGTGGAACAACAGCATGAGCTGATGCGCGGGCATGGGGAAGTGAAAGACCTCAAGGCCAGGCTGGAATCGGCCCAACGGGAAACCCAGGAAAAGCTGCAATTGCTGCAGGAAGCCAAGGAACAAATGAAACTGGAGTTCCAGAGCATCGCCAACAAGTTGTTTGAGGATAAAAGCGAGAAATTTACCCTACAGAACAAAACCAATATGGGTGAAATCCTGAATCCGCTAAAAGAACAGATCTTTGAATTCAAGAAGAAGGTAGAGGATGTCTACGACAAGGAGAGCCGTGACCGGGTCAGTCTGTTGCAGGAAATCGTTTCCCTCAAAGAATTGAACACCCGCATGAGTACCGATGCCCTGAACCTGACTCGAGCGCTGAAGGGTGATAACAAAGCACAGGGTAACTGGGGGGAAATGGTGCTTGAAAAAGTGCTGGAGGCCTCGGGGTTGCAGAAGGGGCGGGAATACGAGACCCAGGGTAGCTTCACCAATGAAGAGGGGCAACGCCTGCGCCCGGACGTAGTGGTGCATCTGCCGGAAGCCAAGCATGTGGTGATTGATTCCAAGGTGTCCCTGGTGGCGTGGGAGCGCTTTTGTGCCGAGGTCGGCGAACAGCAGGACGTGAACCTGCGGGCGCATATTGAGTCCATTCGTGCTCACATTAAAGACCTCAGCGCCAAGAATTACCAGGATCTGTACGGTATAACGACATTGGATTACATATTGATGTTTGTACCAATAGAACCGGCCTTTTTGAAAGCTCTGGAAGTGGATAGTACGTTGTTCGTGGACGCATTTGATAAAAACATTATTCTGGTTTCGCCGTCGACCTTACTGGTGACTTTAAAGACAATTCACAATATCTGGCGCTATGAGTATCAAAATCGAAATGCCCTGGAAATTGCCCGTCAGGCCGGGGCGCTGCATGATCAATTCGTGCTTTTCGTGGAGTCCCTGGAAGAGATTGGGGACAATATCGGTAAAACGCAGCGAGCCTACGATACCGCCCATAAACGCTTGATTTCAGGCAAAGGAAATTTGGTTAGGCGGGTGGGGCAGTTGGAATCCCTGGGCGCCAAGGCGCGAAAATCCATTCCGGAATCTCTCAAGCTGGACCCGGAAGAAGAGATCTAAGGGCTTTGTCCCAATCTGTCAATTGATAAATCTGGTCTATAGTTCTTGTTAACTCATTAGAATTATTTTGAGGGGGTATTTGATTGCCTCCCCGTTTTGGCTGTCTGAAGCATATGATACCGGATTCTCATTTTATCGATTCTCTTCCAGGCTACCTGATCGAAGAATTAGTGTGTGAACATTATACCACCAGGGTGTTTCGAGCCCGGCGCCTGTCCGACAATAAACCAGTGATGCTGAAGGCTGTGCGCAACGATCAGGCGATGGCTAATACCGTGGCTGCTCTGAAGCACGAATACGAGATAGCGAGTGCTTTTCAATCTCCTGGAATTATTCGGATCCTGGGGATTGAGTATATCCAACAGCATCCCGTGGTGGTGCTGGAAGATTTCGGTGGTTCGGCGCTCAGTATTTTAATGCGGCAGCAGCAGTTCAGCATAGAGCAGGTGCTGGACATAGGCATCAAGTTGGTTTGCAGTTTGGGAGAGGTTCACGCCGCGAATATTATTCATAAAGACATCAATCCATCCAACGTGGTATTTAATCCTGACAGCGGCGAGTTGAAGATCATCGATTTTGGTATTTCCTCCTATCTCACTCGTGAGCAGGCGGCGATCGCCAACGTCAATGTGGTCGAAGCCAGTTTGCCGTATCTCTCGCCGGAGCAAACCGGGCGCATGAACCGGTCCGTTGATTATCGATCAGATTACTACTCATTGGGTGTCACCCTGTTTGAACTGCTTACCGGCAGGTTACCGTTTCAGGTGGATGAAGCCATTGAATGGTTCCATTGTCACATTGCAAAAATTCCGCCTTCGCCTCATGAATTTAATCCTCAAGTGCCGAGAGCATTGTCCAATGTGATTCTAAAGCTGATGTCGAAAATGGCTGAGGATCGTTACCAGAGCGCAACGGGCATTGCCGCTGATCTGCAGAACTGTCTGGATCAGTTGCGGAGCTCAGGGACTATTGCGGACTTTATTCTGGGACAACAGGATGTCTGCCGGCAAATGCAAATCCCTCAGCGTTTGTATGGCCGTGAGCGGGATGTCGAAAACTTACTTGATGGGTTTGAGCGGGTCAGTCAGGGTGCGAATGAACTGGTTTTGGTGTCCGGATACTCCGGAATCGGAAAAACCTGCCTGATTCGTGAGGTCTACAAACCAATCACGGAACATAGGGGATTTTTCATCGCAGGCAAGTTTGACCAGCTGCACCGGGACGTACCGTACAGTGCTTTGGCCGTGGCTTTGCGCGATCTGTGCAGGCAAATTTTAACGGAGAGTGACGCACGCCTTGCGCAATGGCGATCAGACCTTCTTGCCGCACTGGGGGATAATGGCCAGTTGATGATAGACCTGGTCCATGAATTGGAGTTGATCATCGGGCCGCAACCCGCCGTGCCGAAACTGGCTCCATTGGAATCAGAGCAAAGATTTCAGCATGTTTTTCTGTCTTTAATCGGCGTTTTTTCCCAGAGCACCCATCCTTTGGT
Source organism: Pseudomonadales bacterium (assembly GCA_002708905.1). Classification (GTDB taxonomy): domain Bacteria; phylum Pseudomonadota; class Gammaproteobacteria; order Pseudomonadales; family Ketobacteraceae; genus Ketobacter. Next base: position 281,100 of record PAPM01000035.1, read on the forward strand.
GTTGTTCTTGGATGATTTGCAGTGGGCGGATAACGCAAGCTTGAATGCACTCGAATTATTGAACAACCCTGAATCGCGAGTGCCGTATCTGATGGTGGTTGGTGCGTATCGGGACAATGAAGTGGCCGAGGGGCATCCTTTATTACTGAGTATTAAAGCCAGCGAAGCCCGTGGCTGCCCGGTTAGCAGAATTAACCTGCAGCCTCTTGAATCCCAGCACATAATCCAGTTGTTGATGGATACATTCAATCTGGATCGGCTGTCGGTAGTCAATCTGGCTGGTTTGTTGACAGAGAAAACGGGGGGAAACCCTTTCTTTATTGAAGAATTTCTGAAAGAGCTGTATCAGCAGGCAGTGATTCAATATGACCTGGAGCAAGGTCGTTGGCAGTGGGATCTGGAGCAAATACAGCGGCAGAAAATCACCGATAATGTGGTTGATCTTATTACCCAGAAGCTATTGCGCATGGAGCCAGCAGCCTGCGAGCTGGTTCAGATAGCATCGTGCATTGGCAACCGTTTTCCTCTTGCGATGCTCAACCTGGTGTGGGAAAGCAGCCGAGCGCAACTGGAACAGAACCTGAAGTTGGCGATGAGGCTGGGTTTGATTGCACCCGTAGGGGATGCCTATCAAATAACAGAGTTGGAAGGTGAGGTGACTACCCTGGAATTTGCATTTGCGCATGACAGGGTGCATCAGGCAGCCTATGCCATGTTGGATGAAGGCAAAAAGCAGGCCATACACCTCAGGGTAGGCCGCCTGCTGCTTCGGTCCACCAACGAAGAAAAAATACAAGAGAAAGTTTTTGATATTTGCAATCATTTGAATTTGGCCTTACCGCTGATTTCCCAACAAGAAGAAAAGGACGCTTTGCTTGCTCTGAACCTACGGGCCGGCATCCGCGCAAAATCTTCAACTGCCTACCAGGCTGCAAAACATTACTTAAGCAGCGCACTAGAGCTGCAGCACGCAGATGCATGGGAAAGCACTTTTGAACAAACCAGAGAGCTGTATCTCGAAGCGGCGGAGGCCGCTTATTTGTGTGCAGAGTACTCTGCCATGGACGGTTACCTGGACTCTGCCTTCGAACATATTGGTGACTTGCTGTTAAAAGTGGATTTTTACCTGGTAAAAGTCTCCGCGTTGATTGCCCAGGGTAAGCTCAAAGAGTCTTTAGATCTGGCGAAACCTGTAATGGCTAAATTCGGTCATCGCTATCCAGCCAACCCCGGAAAACGGCATGTCCTAACAGAGCTGTTCAAAACATTATGGAGTCTACGTAAGGCTGATCCGGACGCCATCAGTAAACTCCCGCAGATGACGGACCCCAATCATCTGGCTGCCCACGCACTGGGTGGGCGAATTGGCGCGCCTGCCATGTTTGTACAGCCTGAACTGCTACCGATGATGGCGCTACGTTCCGTGCGTATTCAGCAGCAATGCGGTCCCTGTGAGCTGGGATTGAACTCATGGGCTGTGGTCGGCATGATTCTCGCCGGCCAGATGAATAAACCAGAAAAGGGGCTTGCCTATGGGAATCTCTCTTTAACATTGGCGCAACGTTTCCAGTCGCGTCCCATGGAAGGCCGGTCGATACATCTTTACAACGCCCTTGTTCGCCATTGGGCGGAACCTTTACGCAATACTATGGAACCGCTGCAGCAGGCTTATCGCATATCGCTGGAAAACGGTGACTTTGAATATGCGATGCTGGCTTTGGTCGTGCACATGATGAATACCTTTGAAGTGGGAGCGGATCTCAATCATTGGTATCAGCAGTTGATGGAATTAAGGCTCACTATCAAGCAATTGCGGCAAGGGCATTCTGTCGATTATGTGGATAGCCATCTTCAGTTCTGTAGTAATTTTATGGGGCAAGCCGACGATCCCGCATTGCTGGTAGGTGAACACTATAATGTGTTGGAAAAGCGTCATCTTCATGAACAGATTGGCGATAAGAGCCTGGTTATTATAGGTCATGCACTTAATGTTATGGCTCTCTACCATTTCGGGCATTACGAAAAAGCACTGGAACAGGTAAATACGCTCTCGCTTGAAGCGGCCAATGTCGGTAGCTTTTATCTGATAGCACGCCTATACCTTATGGATTCACTCGTCAGACTGGCCAACGTGCCACTAAGCCAAGGTTCAAAAAGGCGCCGCCTGTTGCGTGAGGTGGCAAAGAATCAGAGAAAGCTAAAGCAATGGTCGGTGCAGAATCCGGATAATTTTTTTGGTAAATACTGTTTGCTCAAAGCCGAACACTTAGGTGTGCTCGGACATGGTCTGGATGCCAACAGTTGGTTCGACAAAGCAATAGAAGCCAGCGTTGAGCAGGGCTTTTTACAGGATGAAGCCCTGGCAGCAGAACGCTGTGGGCGTATGCATCTGGCTGCTGGCCGCATAACGTTGGCCGGGCCTTATTTGCAACGAGCGTTTCATTGCTATCATCGATGGGGCGCCAGCGCCAAATGTCAGCACTTGCTGGAAGCGTTTCCCAACCTGGTCCGCAAACCAACGGAAGTTCATGTTGGCGACTCGGCAACAACTCGCACAGAGCATTTGGCCAATATCGACATTTCTGCGTTGATGAAAGCACTCAAGGCGATCGCAGAAGTAAAAAGTCATGGTGACATGATCAAGATGATTCTGAATGCGGCTTTGGAATTCGCTGGCGCGCAGCGGGGAACGCTGGTGTTGCGAAGCTCAGATTCGGACTTCAAAGTGGAGGGCGTGGCCAGTGTTGATTCCGACGAGACGAAGGTCATGCAATCCATACCATTGTCTGAGTCCGGTTTGCCTCTTACGCTGGTCAATTATGTTATACGAACCCAATCGAAACTCGTTGTGCATGATGCTCAAGAGGGATGTGAGGAAGTGCCAGGTTTGGAGCGAGACGAAATAATAAAGAGTAGTCAGGTACGCTCATTACTCTGTATGCCGATTGTCATTGGCGCAGGGGAGGACCGGGAGGTGATCGGGTTGCTGTATCTCGAGCATGAGCTGGCAACCGGGATTTTTACTGAAGAACGTTTCAGTACGCTGGAGATCATTACCATGTCTGCAGCGGGTCGGCTTGAGTTGTCCCGCAAAGCATCCTTTGACGGGCTTACCGGGCTGTTCAACCACGAGTACTTTCAAAACGTACTGGTTAAAGAATTTTCGGCCAGCAAACGGTATCAGCAGGAGCTCGGGGTGTTGTTAGTCGATATCGATCATTTTAAACAATTTAATGACACCTGGGGTCACCAGGTGGGTGATCTGGTGTTGAAGGATGTTGCGCAATTGTTGCGTGCCAACAGCCGGGATTGTGATGTGGTGGCTCGCTATGGAGGGGAGGAAATGGTTGTGATAATGCCATCTACACCCATGCCTCACGCTCGTGATGTGGCAGAACGAATGCGGCTGATGATTCAAAACCATGAAGTCATCCACGATGGCAATGTGCTGCGGGTGACGATCAGTGCTGGCTTGGCGATGTATGACGCGATCACTGACTCAAAAGATGAACTGATTCAGCGTGCCGATGAAGCGTTGTACACCTCTAAACGGGAGGGGCGCAATCGACTGACGATCTCTGATCGGCGCGACCAAGGGCAAGGCGTGGTCCGCTCTGTGCAACCTTAATGATCCTTGTCCTTACATGGCTCGGAAAAATCAATTACAAACTGATCAAATCCAATGACCAGTACACCAACGGCATGCTTGGAACGTGGGTTGTAGATGGGGGTGGAGATTTTTATCAACATCAGGTGCGTGCTTTCATCCAGCATTTCTGACTGAACAAAAATATTGCCAGCCGGCAACGTGATGGCTTGCAGAAACTGAGCCTCGTCGCCTTGCCAGAAATCCGTGGTTTTCTCCGTGGCGGCAACCAACCCGCCATTGCGCCCCATGAGCAACCCTTCCCCTTGAATCGATATACGTTTAATCCAATCGCGCATCGAATCGGCCGAGGGGTTATTGATGACACTGTCAAGATAGATCTCTCCCGGCTTTAATGCGGGCCAGATTCTATCGAGCTTTTGTGGGTCTGGAGGAGAGCTGTTGTAGTTATTTACCCCGGCGATAATGGTGGGGTCTTTGGCAAATTCACTGACTTTTTGTCCCAGGCATTGAAGATTGGGTTGGATCCCTTTTTCCTGGGCTGTGGCGTTAACCAAAGTGCTCAACAGCAACGCTAATACACTAAGGGCTTGCTTCAATTTATTTTTCTCCGGCTTTAACTTCCATATCTCAGTTCGGGTCAAAAAAAAACCCGGTATCCTGGGGGGGGAACCGGGTTAAGACCAATAGGAGTTAAATATGCGGTACTCGATCCTCGGTACCTGGACCACACTAGGTGACCCAACCAATGTTCATTCTCACGTTTGGGGGGAAGTGAGCAACATCAGTAATGATAAGTATTGTCGACCTTACGAAAACATCCAGAAAGCTTTTAAACTTATTAGCAATTAAAAAAAAGCAATTCAAAAGCTTTGAGAATAAGGTTATGTAACCCGTACTTAACGTCCTATTGGTCTTGGCGCGAGTTAATGGGTGTCACCTTTTTGTCTTCTTTTGCGTTGTCAGGGTTATCCTGGACATTCACAGTTGACTCACCCGCATCCGATTCGACCTGATTAGATTTAAACACAAGTGCGGGATCCTGCTCCACACCTGAATACACACCGCTGCCTTTCCAGGGAATTAATCTTTCCTGTTCATAGAGTTTGAAATCGATAAAGGGGTATTTGATGATCTCGAAATTGGGTGATTGATCGATCTCATAGGGCATACAAAGCACTGGGTGACGGCGCAGCAACTGGACCCCTTGCTCCCCTGTTATTTTCACCAATGGATAGACGGGAAACTGAATGAAGCCAAAGCACTCGGCCACAAAGGCCGCGGTTACGTTTTTGGTGTGTCGACCGGCCCAGCGACGGAACAGACTGCCTCGCCAGCCCACCGGGAGCAGGCTCCAGGGGAAGAAGAACCGCAGCAGATCAAATAAAAAACCACCGCCTTTATGGGCTCCCAGGCGATTCACCCCAAACCGGATCACCTGGTTGGCGTCCTTCTCGCTGAGGCTTTTGGGACGGCAAAGCCGTAAATGGTCCTGTTCGTATTCGTTGAGGGGAGTGACGACGATACCTTCACCCAAGCGGGCTTCTATCAGTAATGGCGTATCCGGAGCACCATTGAAAAAGTGGCCGATGATGGTCTTCAGGTCGCTGTCAATGATGTCCAGGGGACGACCCACATACAGTGCCGCATGGCTCCAGGGCGATTGCGTCACTGTCTGGATGGTTTTATCCGCTTTGCTGCTGCCTTCCACCAAAACCACATCACAGGGTTTGATTTCGGCGCGTATGCGGTCAAAGTCGCTGAGACCATGTTCCTTGGCTTCCCCCGTGCGGGTCAGCCACTCCAGTATGAATGCAATAAACTGTTTAAAAACCTGCATACCTTCTCCAGTAATCGCCCGATCCCATAGTCAGGCCGGAATAAGTTCAACCGCTGTGGTCAATACGCTTTCAGGTGTGTAGAAATGGGGTGAGAATCGGATTCCTCCGCCCCGACATGCGCAGACAACGCCCTGTTCTTTCAGGTGGGTGAACAGGGATTCTGGCTCAATTTTGCGGTGCCGAAAAGTGATAATGCCCGAGCGCTGTGGGCGATGTATATCGGTGATCAGCTGGATGTCGTCTCTGGTGAGGAGGGCGTCTTCCAGTACCTTAACCTTGCCCATCAAGTCCTGTTGCACTTGATCCAGGCCATACTCCAGCAACAGGCTCAGGCTGGCATTGAGGGCATAGGCACCCAGCATATTGGGGCTTCCACACTCAAAGCGCTTGGCATCATCGGCGATCTCCCATGATTTTAGATCATAATTGCCCCGATCTTTCACCATGTGCCAACCAAATTGATTTAATGACAGGCGTTCGAGGGCGTTATCGCTGACGTAAAACAGTGCCAGGCCCTCCGGCCCGAGCATCCATTTGTGGCCATCGGCCACCACGAAATCGGCTTGGTAACGGTTCACGTCAAAGGGCAGGGCACCGATACTTTGAATAGCGTCCACACAAAACAGGATGCCTCGATCGTGGCAGGCCTGACCCAGTACTTCGAGATCCAGCACCAGGCCAGTCCCATATTGAACAGAACTGACGGAAACCAAGCGTACTGAACTGTCCAGCGCGGCGATGATATTCTGCTCAGGTTGTTCGCCACTGAGCGGCGCCTCGATAATCTTTACCCCCTTGTTTTTAAGGGACTCCCATACAATTCGGTTGCTGGGGAATTCCTGGTCGGTAATGACGATCTTGTCCCCGGCCTGCCAGTCCAGACCATAGGCAATGGCGGATAATCCTTCTGAGGTGTTCTTCTGAAGAGCAATATTGCGGGTGGAATGGGCGCCTATCAATTGGGCCATTTTTGCCCGCAACGCGTTTTCAGTCTTAAGCCAGACCGGATAGTCCCTGGCGCCTCGATGCATATTTTCGTCGGCGAATGTTTGCACGGCTTCTGCCGTACGCTTTGGCCAGGGTGCTACCGCCGCGTGATTCAGGTAGTAAACTGCGGGGTCTAGGGGAAATTCCTGTTCCAGCAATAGTTTGGGCACGGCTTTGAATCCTCATTGTTGCGTCAGGATAGTCTATAGTGTGAAGGAGCGTGACTCAAAGGTCACGCTGTATGAATTGACGTGGTTGTCCGACAACCAGCTGATCTATAAGGCTAATGTGTTCAAAAAAACACTTTATGGCCTTCAAGTAATAGGAAATAGCGCTCAAATTGCGCATAATTGCGCACCAAATTGCGGTATCGGAGTTTAGGTAGATGAGTGATTTGCAGAAAGCCAGCCAAAAAGCCCAGGAGTTTCGCAAGCGTGAGGAGGAGATCCTCGAGCGAGCCCAGGAATTATTCATCGCCAACGGGGAAGACAAAGTCACCGTTGAGATGATTGCCGATGCAGTCAATATTGGCAAAGGCACGATCTACAAGCATTTCGAAACCAAAGATGAAATTTATCTGCGCCTTATGATTCGGTATGAGGAAGAATTGGCGGAGATGTTCGACCGGCTCAATGAAGGCGACACCAAGGATCGCGCCAAGCTGGCGAAGGACTACTTTTCCTTCCGCATGAAAGATCCGGAGAAGTATGCCCTGTTTGATCGACTTGAACATAAACTGACCAATCGGACCTCCTGTCCTGATCTGGTCTCCAAGCTCCATGAAATCCGCGCCAGCAACCTGGACAAGCTGGCCAGCGAAATCAAGTCCAAGATCGACGACGGCACCCTCGAGGATGTGCCGCCGTATTTCCATATCTTTGCCGCCTGGGCGTTGGTTCATGGCGCCGTGGCGCTCTACCATTCCAAGTTTTACCAGGAATTCATTGAGGACAAGGAAGGCTTTTTCAACTTTCTGGCGGATGTGGGGATTCGCATGGGCAACCGCCGCAAGTAAGCCCAGCCTCAACTATACTGTTGGGTATCTGTGTTTTAAGGAGCATGGTTGTGCTGACCAGATACCTGATATCGGGATTGTTCGCCGGGATGTTGCTGGGCCTGGGCGGCTGCTCATCGGATTCGTACCTTGCCCAATCGTCAACATCGACGTTTGACAACCTGTCACCGGTGGGAAGCCGGCAGGTTACCCGTGAGCAGCAGTTGGTGTTAGCCAGCCATTATAATATTCAGATTGCCTATGCTGCAGACGGACGCTCAACGGAGTTCATCAAGGATCTCAATTTGAGTGCCCGTGACAGCCTTGCCCGTCATATGAAGCGTTATTTCTCCCATGTCCGGGTTGACGAGGAGGCTCAATCCCTCGCTCAGGCGCTGCAGCATGCCAAAACCCAGCGCGCCCAATTGTTGATGTACCCGAGGGTGGAAAATTGGCCCAACATTGAGCCCATTCGGGTTCAGGAATGTAAGGATAAGGACGGAAACAAGAAGACCAGTGTGGGTCAATGTGAGCCTACCAAAGAGTCGGATTCAGATGAGCTGGTGGTTAACGTCGGCATCTATGATGTGCTTTCCGGCATGCACCTCGATTCTATTCACGCCCGCTCCCGGCGCGGGATGGCCTCCTATCTGTTTGAGAACAGTGACCAGGAGCTGGATGAGTTAAGCCGCATGATCGTGATGCGTTTGACTTCAAACTCGAATGGCTATTGAACGTTGTGCTTTTAACATTCAATGATGTTAAGATTAAGTTGTCCTACAGTAATACAAATCCTGCAGTAATATAAAAATAAACAAGTGACTACGTACAAACAAGCGACTACGTAAGCGACCACATTAGGTGTCAGGGATGTACACAGCGAACATCATATATAGGCGCAAAGCGACTATTCGTGTCTCCGGGCGAACGGGGGAACGGGAGTGAAGCACCTGTTCGATCGATTGTCGGTAGCCAATAAGTTGGTGCTGATTAATCTGGTAGTGGTTATCTCCGCCCTGAGCTCTGCTTTCCTGTTTTTTATATTCTCCGAGCGCACAGAGCATCGAAATCATTTTATTGCAGACCTGCGTGAGCACAGCCAGGTGCTGGCATCCATTCTGGCGCCCACCCTGGAGAGCGATGACATCGTTCAGGCTGAACGAATTCTTGCGGCCAATGCTCTCAGTCAGGGGATTATTGAAGTTATTCTATTTGACCAAAATCGACGGGTCTTGGCGTATTACAATCGTGATAACCGCCCGCTGGAAGAGACTGAATATGCCTATCTTTACGGTGGGCGCCTGCAATGGCCGGATGACAATAACAGCTCAGTCGTGTTTTCCCGTCAGGGTGTGTTTCTGTTCGTGCGGATTCCTTATGGTGACGGCCTGGAGGGTGGTTTGTTCGTCCATTCCTCCCTGGAAGGCAGTGCTGCCAGTCAGGGGCATGGTACCTGGATTTTTTTCGGCGTGTTTATGTGCGCTTTACTGGTCTCCCTGCTGATTATCCGGCGCATGATTGTCTTGATCACCGAGCCCATTCACAAGGTGCTGGGGGCGGTAAAAGCGGTCGGTGATGAAGGTAACTATGCGGTTCGGGTTGAGGGTAATACCGAGGACGAACTGGGTGAGCTGGCGGAGGCCTTCAATGAGATGTTGCAGGCCATCGGCGATCGGGATGCGGAGATCAGCAAGCAGCACCTCAAGCTGGAAGTGGAAGTTCAGGAGCGCACTCACGAACTGAGCATCACCAACGAGAATCTTGAGAAAACCGTAAAAGCACTGCAGCAGGCCAATCGGGCTATTCGTATATCAGAGGAAAACAAGCGCATTGCCGAAGCCAGTGCCCGCTCCAAGGCCCATTTCCTTGCCAATATGAGTCATGAGCTTCGTACCCCCATGAATGGAGTGCTGGGAATGTTGTCCCTGTTGCAGGACACGGAATTGAATGAGGAGCAGCGTGAGTATCTCGGAGTGGCCTATGAGTCCGGCCATGTCCTGTTGGAGTTGATCAATAATGTGCTGGACCTTTCCAAGATTGAGCAGGGCAAGCTGATTCTGGAAGCCATTCCCTTTGATTTGCGCAGCAGCCTGGAGGAAGTGTTTACCATCGTAGCCGAGTCAGCGCAAAGCAAGGGATTGGAACTGGCTTTGGACTGGACGCCCTCCACGCCGACCAAGGTAATCGGTGACCCGGTTCGGTTTAAGCAGTTGTTGTTGAATCTGGTGGGCAATGCCATCAAGTTTACCCAAAGTGGCCATGTGTTGGTGACGTTCCGGATGGTCGGGGATTTTGGTACCCGCAAACGGTACCGGTTTGAAGTTTGTGATACCGGAGTGGGTATTAAAGACGAAGTGGCCGGCCTGATTTTTGAGAAGTTCTCCCAGGCTGATGTTTCCACCACCCGGGAGTTTGGCGGCACGGGTTTGGGGTTGGCGCTGTGCAAGCAACTAACCCGTCTAATGGAAGGGCAAATCGGTGTTCACAGCGAGTATGGGGAAGGCAGCACCTTCTGGTTTGAAGTCTATTTTCAGGAACAATCCGGTTCTGCGGATGCAAAGCGTTGGATGGAACCGGACTCTGCCCGTTTTCTGTTGCTGGAGCCCAGCCGTGCTTCGCAATCCAGTTTTGCTTCGTATCTCGGCTCTATGGGGGCCAAAACCGATGCGGTATCGGATATTGAAAGTTTTGTCGGCCGCATTGAATCGGGAGAACGCGATTACCACGGCGTAATTCTGAGCCTGAATGCCGGAGTGGAGGTGGTACGCTCCATGTTGGTGGCAAGTCTGTTGACCCAGCGCTTCAGTAATGCCCAGATCTTGCTGAGCGGGACGACTCATCAACGGCAGTTGTTGTCAGCGGAGGAGCGTCTACAGCACACCTATGTAGTGAAACCCCTGCGCTTTGAGCGATTGCTTTCCGCGTTGGAGGATGCCGTGGGAGAGAAAGTCACCCGGGATTCCGTTCAGGCCAGTGACGGTAAAGTGATTCCACTACAGAACCGTCGCTTGCTGGTAGTGGAGGATAACAAGGTAAATCAACAGGTGGCCCGCGGTCGTCTGGAGCGAATGGGCTTTGATGTTCACGTTGCAGAGAACGGCGCGGCTGCTCTGGAAATGCTTAACCGGGAACACTACGATTTGATATTTATGGATTGCCAGATGCCGGTGCTGGATGGCTATCAGGCAACTCGCCGGATACGGGAAACAGAGGAGCGGAGCAGTGGCAGGCGAATACCCATTGTTGCCATGACTGCGCACGCTATGGCCGGAGACCGGGAACAGTGCATTAAAGCGGGGATGGATGATTATGTCTCCAAGCCCTTCAGGACAGCAGAATTAAAATCTATATTGGAACGATGGTTAAAGCGATAATGTGGAACGGGGCCCTCATCAAGCAGGACCGTCATCGAACAGGAGCGTCATGAAAGACAAAATTAATCTGAATGACCTGGCCGGCAAGGTGACGCAGTCAGGTCAAAGCGAGAAGAAACTGCCACCGTTGGAGAAGTGGAGCCCGCCGTTCAGTGGCGATCTGGATATGCGCATCCAGCGGGACGGTAAATGGTTTTACCTGGGTTCTGAAATCAAGCGTCAGGCCCTGGTAAATTTGTTTTCCACTATTTTGCTGCGGGAAGGGGATGAATACTTCCTGATTACCCCGGTTGAAAAGTACCGCATTCAGGTGGAAGATGCTCCCTTTGTGGCTGTGTTGGTTGAGCAGGTGGAAGGCGAGAGAGGCCCTGCACTCAGGTTCGAAACCAATGTCGGCGATATTGTGGTTGCTGGCCCAGAACATCCCATTCGGGTGGAAGTGGATGATGAAACCGGTGAACCCGCGCCGTATATTCTGGTACGCAAGAACCTGGAAGCGTTGATTTCCCGAAATGTGTTTTATCAATTGGTCGATCAGGCGGAGATGCAGGAAGGTACCAGCAATGAGCTGTTTATTGTCAGTGATGGACAGAAGTTCAGTTTAGGGCGTTTCTAGCTTATCGGGTTTCAGCCTGTCTCTGAATATATCTCTGAAAGAAAGAGAGCAGGCCAAAGCCTGCTCTTTTTCTTTCACCATTCCCGTTACATGTTAGGGTAATTGGGGCCGCCTGTACCTTCCGGAACCACCCAGGTAATATTCTGGCTGGGGTCCTTGATGTCGCAGGTTTTGCAGTGTACGCAATTCTGGGCATTGATCTGGAAGCGCTTGCTGCCGTCATCCTTGTCCACAACTTCATAAACACCGGCAGGGCAATAGCGCTGTGCCGGTTCGGCCCATTTTTCCAGGTTCACCTTGATGGGAATATCCGCATCAGCCAGCTTCAGGTGGCAAGGCTGGTCTTCTTCGTGGTTGGTGTTCGACAGGAACACCGACCCCAGCTTGTCGAAGCTCAGTTTGCCGTCGGGCTTGGGGTAGCTGATCGGCGAGAAATTGGCAGCGGGTTTGATGCACGCGTAATCCGGAGTGGTGTCGTGCAGGTTCACTGGCAGTTTGCCATTGAAGATGTTCTGGTCGATGAAGTTGAACGCCGCACCGATGAAAGTACCAAACTTGTGCATGGCGGCACCGAAGTTACGGCTGCGGAACAATTCGTCGAACACCCAGGAGTTTTCGAACTTGGTGGTGAAGCTGGTCAGTTCACTTGGGGCTGTTTCCTGAGCCAGGCCTTCAGCAATGGCTTCGGCCGCCAACATGCCGCTCTTCATGGCGGTGTGGGTGCCTTTGATCTTGCTGAAGTTCAGGGTGCCGGCATCACAGCCGATCAGCAAACCACCCGGGAACGTCATCTTGGGCAGGGAGTGCAGGCCACCTTTGATAACCGCACGGGCACCGTAGGAAACACGCTTGCCGCCTTCCAGAGTTCCAGCGAACAGCGGATGATGCTTCATGCGCTGGAATTCGTCGAAGGGGCTCAGGTAAGGGTTGTCGTAGTTCAGGTCGGTAATCAGACCCACAACCACCTGGTTGTTCTCAGTGTGGTACAGGAAGAAACCACCAGTGGCTCCGTTTTCCGCCAGCGGCCAGCCGGCGCCGTGTACCACCAGGCCTTCCTGGTGTTTGGCTGGATCGATGTCCCACAATTCCTTGATACCAATCCCGTAGTGCTGTGGGTCTTTACCGGCATCCAGGTTGAATTTCTTGATCAGCTCTTTACCCAGGTGACCGCGGCAACCTTCGGAGAAGATGGTGTATTTGGCGTGCAGTTCAAAGCCGGGCTGGTAGCTGGCTTTCTGCTCGCCGTTGTGCGATACGCCCATGTCACCAGTGGCAACACCTTTGACGCTGCCATCTTCATTAAACAGCACTTCAGCCGCAGCGAAGCCGGGATAGATTTCCACACCCAGACCTTCAGCCTGTTCCCCCAGCCAGCGACACACATTGCCCAGGCTCACGATGTAGTTGCCATCGTTGTGCATGGGTTTGGGAATGCCGAAGTGAGGTACTTTGGAGGCCTTGGTGTCGCTGGTAAGGAAGTAAACTTCATCACCTTTAACAGGCACATTCAGGGGTGCACCCAATTCTTTCCAGTTGGGGAACAGCTCATCCATGGCACGAGGTTCGATGACGGCGCCGGAGAGGATGTGTGCTCCCACTTCGGAACCTTTTTCCACCACACAAACGGTGATTTCTTCGTTCAGCTGTTTCAGTTTGCATGCAGTCGACAGTCCGGCGGGACCCGCCCCCACGATGACTACATCATATTCCATCGATTCACGTTCCATAGCGTGTCTCCTCTGGCAAGCCTATGGATAAATTCAGGTAGGGCGGCCGAGCAATTGGCCCAATCTGGATGGCCCCGAAATATATTGGATCGAAATATATTGGATAAGGGGGCGCCCGCTAATTCAAACGGGCGTATTATAGGAGAGAAGTAAAACAAAACCAACGCATTGCACGGAAATCAATGTTTCATTTAGTTGCGGGAACTAATGAGCTTTGGCTTCTCTTCACGAAGCGGAAGCTCGATCAGGCCCTCCAGCGTGGCATCCATAAACCAGCCGGTATGGCTGAAACGGTATTGGTTGTGGTAGCCGAAAAGCCAGGTGCCCACAATGTCGCCGGGTTCCAGGCGGGTGCTGATGGCCATCAAATCCGTGCTGTGGTCGCCACTGCCACGCAAGGGGGTGACCTGGTCGCTGATGAGTTCGTAATAGCGTCCGTTAGCCCGTTTAACCGCTACCCCGAGAAAGACCATCGGGTCAGCTTCTGTCGACTGCAAATGGCCGTTGAAGAGGGGTATGCCCACCAGGTCCTGCTCTGTTTCAGCCACATACAGTGGGGTGAACGCCGGCCGCAAGGCACTTGAACCTCCAGTGCTGACCAGTTCGGGGGTGCGGTTGGTGGGGATGAACCAGCCCATGAAACGCTCCAGGGGCCAGAGTGGTGCTTCAAAGAAACCGGTAAAACCGGAGCTGATCCGGGTCGGGTTGATTCTGAATTCGCGGCCGCCGCGGGGAATCCGATCCAGGACAATACCGCGCCGGTAGTCCTGGGTAAGGCAGATGCCCGGAATGTAGTGGGCTTTATCGGTTTCATGTTTGAGCTTTTCATCAAGCCAGTCCAGTACCGCCAGGTTTAGGTCCAGTGTGGTGTTATCACAGTGGACTTCGGCCTCCACCTCGTAGCCCGGGGTAGGGAAAGACCATTGGGTAAACGGCAGTAGATGTCCGCCCTGAGTTCCAATCAACCGTATATCCCCGCCATTTTTGCTCAGGCATTCCATATTGCCCACGGCTTCATTGATGGGGAACGCCACATCCCGAAAGCCCTGGATGAGCAGGGTGTCCACCTTGGTGTTTTGATACTCAGGACAGTAGGTCTTGGGGGATCTGGCCTTCAGGTAGGTTTCGATCTTTGGGCCCAGGCTGCCATCCCGCGCCTGCCAGTAGGATTCGTTAATGATGGGGTCCATGGAGCCTGGGTTGAGTACGTTGTTCACCAGCAACAGGGTGGATAACCAGCCGCTCTTGGGAACCTGATTGGGTGCCAGGCTGTAGGGAAAGTCGAACCAGGTGGTAATGGGGATCATGGTATCGATGCGGGGTTCCACCCGGGAGGCCAGCAGCATGGCGCCGCCGCCGTAACTTTCACCTATGGTGCCGATTAACGGGTCCTCGTCCTGATCCCGGCTGATGCGCACCAGGTTTTCCAGCGACCAGTCGATCACCGTGCTCAAATCCCGTACCTCATGATCCGGTGACATCAAACGGTTGGTACCCTCGCTGTCGCCGTGTCCCCTTTGGTCGTAGCTCACCACCCAATAGCCCCTGTGCCAGGCCGCCAGGGCGGCTTCGCCGCTGAAAACCAATTGTCCGTAAACACTGATGGGGCCGGACATGCGGAAGACACCGAAACCATGGCTGTGTACCAGCAGCGGGGCTGTCTGGCCAGGCTTCAGGGCCGGTTGGAACACTGTGGCGCGCAGCTGCTTGCCGTCGTGGGTGGTAATGGAGACATCGTAGTAATCCGCAGAAATGGAGCGGGTTTCTCTCAGGTAGTCGGGGCCTTTAGCTGGAATGCTGGAACAGGCTGAAAGCCAGATCAGGCATAGTGCCAGGAGTAACTTTCTGATTTTTGTCGAATTAAACCGGAGGAAGCCGGGATTCGTCCTGAATGAGCCATCATCCGGTAGCGGCATCTGATACGGTCTGGTTGGGGCTGACATGGGCAATAAAACCTGAATTCTGTGTTTTGTTTTCGTATATGTTCGCTTTGGTGGTTCAGTGGGTGTTGCCCGCTCTTGTTGAACCCAATTAGTTAAAAATACATTGTGGTGAAACTATAAACGAAAATATAATGTTCGAAAATGACTTGAATCGAATATTTTGTGTTCGTGTCTCGCATCCGGCGATAACCGAGTAGTTCCTTATGAGCCCAAATTTGCTGCGCGCCTCTTGTCTGGCTGGGGTTTGCGCTTTTTTGTCCAGTCACGCCCAGGCCCAGCTGGCGCAGAATATTTTCATCGGTAACCCAAAGGCGTTGGCTTTGGGCAACGCCGTTACCGCGGATCCCCCCGGTATTGATGCCATTCACTTCAATCCTGCGGGTTTGGCGTTATTGAAAGGCCGTCAATACGAGATCAAGGGTATTGCCGGGCACATCTCTCTCGAGGCCGAATTCCAACCGGGCCCCCAACTCCAGTCTGCCTTCGAGCAGTTTCCCGATATCCTGTCTGACCCCGTCGTTAATGGGCAAACCAGTGAAATCTCAGGTACGTCCGTCATGCTGCCGTTCTTTGGACTTACCGACTTGCCCGCTTTGGTGGCGGCGCTGGGGGGAGCCAGTTATGAGGTGGAGGAACAGAATATGGTGCTGGCGACCGGCGTTTTTGCCCCAATGTTGTTAGGGCTCAATCGGGATGAGAATGATCCAGGCATCTATTCCGGGGAAGACGTGGGAATTACCCGCCTAACCTACTTTGCACCATCCGTGGGTTATCGGATCAGCGATAAGGTCTACGTGGGAGCAGCCCTAAACTTCTCTTACGTGGGGGTCGGGTTGAATTTCGATATGCGCTTGCCCAATTTTACCTTCGGTGCATTTGATACCCTGCAGCAGGGTGGCTGTTTTGCCGATACCGGTGACATCATCAGTAACCCGCTCAACGATATTATTTGTCCCAGGGATCTGGCAGACCCGTCGCGGCTGTCTCCGTTTCAGGCCATGGCCTTTATCGAATCTGAATTTGAACGACCTCTGTCCACCACTTTCAATGTGGGAGTGCTGTGGGAGGTGGAGCCATGGTTGAGCCTGGGGGCGGTGTATATGAGCGGGGCGCGGGACCGCATTGAGGGGGATGTGAGAATTGAGTACTCCCCCGGTGTGCAGGGCTTTGTGAACAATCTGGCGCAGGATTCTTCAATTGTCGGAATGATTGCCCGCGGTATCGGGGTGAACGAGATCGCGGTGGATGAAACGCCCGCCAGCCTGGTGCTGGAATATCCACAGCATTTTTCCATCGGGGCTTCCATCAAGGTCACGCCCCGGCTTAAAACCAATATTGATATCAAGTGGACGGATACGGCCGTGTGGGACGAATGGGATATCCAGTTTGAAAAGCCCGCCCAATTCCTTGGTGTCTTAGGCAGTATCGTTGATCTGCTGGATCAGGGTACCACTGGTGGTGATATCAGTGCAGACGGGTTGCTGCTGCCCCGTGGTTATGAAAGCGTCTGGACCTGGGCGATTGGTTTCGAATATCAATACAGCAACCGTTTGGCACTCCGTTTGGGGTACGAGCCTCGGGGTGACTCCATTCCTGATGATAAGCGGGACCTTTTCATCCCGTTGGGTGATACCAAATTGTATTCGGGCGGCTTTTCCTATCATTGGTCGCAGGATACCTTTATAGAAGGCGCGCTTGGCTTTATTCATTCAGAACAGGACATTCCGTCCAACAGCAGCACCAACGCAACTTCGACGGCCATAGATAACTTTATCTATAACCCCTACGCCGGCTACGATATGAAAACGGAGCTTACGGTTGTAGTGGGCGAAATCAGCATTCGATCCACCTTTTGATCATCTGGTTGGCACCTTTAAGGTGCCTTTTGTGTTTTTGGTGATTCAAAATTGATGCGTAGTGTTCACGTGGTTCTTACGGTGTTAGTTCAATCGTGAACTGATTTGGTGATTGTTGTGGTGCATGCCGCTTTTAATCGGTGCATATGAGCCGCTTTTGCTGGCGTTTTTAATGGGTTTTTGATTTTGGCACAGCTCTTGTACAGGGAACACCAATTACAAGCGATAGCGAGTTGTCATGGCCGAACCCCAATTGAAAACGCCCTGGGCTGAAGAATCTGTATCAGATCCCATTGCTTCTGTTGGTTTGGATCACCGTAAGGTATTGGTGATCATCGGCAGCGGTCCGGTGGGCGTGCAATTTGCGCAGGAGTTGATTAACCGGGGTTATCCGGGAATCATCAAGCTGTTTGGCGACGAGCCCTGGCGGCCCTACAACCGCATTCAATTGTCTTCTTTGGTGGCGGGAGAAGTCCGCTACAACGATATTCTGTTTCCGGAAATCCGGGATGACCGTGACCATTTTCATTTTCTCAATCGTCGTGTGGTGCAAATCGATCACGACAAGCGTGCGCTGCTGGATGAAAAGGGCGTCACCCATCGATTCGACCATCTTGTATTTGCCACCGGCTCCAATCCCTGGATCCCGAATGTGCGAGGTATCGAGCTTCCCGGAGTCTATGTTTTTCGTGACCTGAATGATGCCCAGCTGTTGATGGCGCGCAGTGTGCGTACCCGGCGTACGGTGGTGGTGGGGGGTGGCTTATTGGGTGTGGAAGCCGCCCGCGCCATGCAACGCAATAACACCCAGGTGGTCTTGGTACATCAAAGCAACCGCTTGATGAATCGGCAGTTGGACGTGGAAGGCGGCGCCATACTAAAACGTACCCTGGAAGGGTATGGCATAGAAGTGTTCCTTAATTCCGGCGTAAGAAACCTGGTTGGTGAGCGCAATGTGAATGCGGTGGAGTTGCGTAACGGCCAAACCATCGAATGCGACACGGTAATCTTTGCCACCGGCATACAGCCAAATGTGGAATTAGCCCGCAGTTCCGGCGTGAAAGTAGCGCGGGGCATTCAGGTTAATGACGATTTGAGCACCAATCTGGAAAACGTATTCGCGGTGGGGGAGTGTGCAGAGCATCGCGGTGAAATCTATGGGTTGTTGGCACCCGGGTTGGAGCAGGCGGCGATCCTGGCGGATCGTTTGTGTGAGGGTAACGCAACCTATCAGGGCTCCATTGCAGCAACGCAACTAAAAATTCTGGATCTGCCGATCTTTACTATTGGTTGGATCAGCGATGAATACGAAAATCAGATTGATCAGACGCTCACGTTCCACAACGAGAACGGCGATTACCGCAAACTCTTTCTGAAACGCAATCGCCTGAAAGGCTTTGTTGCCGTTGGGCGTTGTGACGAGCGTAGCCGGTTGCAGCAGGCGGTGGTGAATGAACAGCGCATTTATCCCTGGCAAATAGCCCGCTTCAAGAAGGAAGGTCGCATCTGGCCCCAGGAAGACACTGAACACGTTAGGGAATGGCCTGCATCTGCCATAGTCTGCAATTGTCGGGCTGTGGACAAGGGAACCCTGGTGGAAGCGCAGCTGCAAGGGTGTCAAACCGTTGAGGCACTGGCTCAGTGCACTGGTGCTTCAACGGTGTGTGGTTCCTGCAAACCATTGTTGGCGGATCTGGCTGGCGCTCCATTCGAACCGGAGCCCGTGGTTGCATCCGGCAAGCCGCTGATCGCCATCGTCGCAATAAGCCTGCTGTTGGTGGTGGCGCATTTCCTGTTGCCGGCACCGGTTTATTCTGAAAGCTTTCAATCCGCCACCTGGCTTGAGTCCTTCTGGACCGATGCCCTGTTAAAACAGATCACCGGTTTTACCATGTTGGGGATCAGTGTGGCGGGTATTTTTATTTCTTTGCGTAAGCGCGTTAAAAAATTCACATTGGGCGGCTTCCCCTGGTGGCGTTTTGTTCATACCGTGCTGGGTGTTTTGGCATTGATCATTCTCTATTTGCACACCGGCTTCTCCCTCGGCGATAACATTAATCAGTATCTGATGCTGGATTTCCTGTTATTGGCGTTGGTGGGGGCCTTCGCCGGTTTGGTGATTGGTGGGGAACGCTATACGAAAATGGGTTATACCGGAAAGCAAATGCGACAGTGGTTCACCCATGCTCACATTATCTTGTTTTGGCCCTTGCCCGTGTTGTTGGGCTTTCATGTGTTGAGCGTGTATTTCTTCTGATGGTTTGTTGTTGATGGCTGGATGTAGAAGGTTAACTGAGGGGTCGCTGTGAAAAAAGGTGTTAAGGGGGGAGTGAAAAAGGTAACCCTGTTTTATTCCCTGCTGACAATAGTGGTTTTGGCGATGGCAGGCATTTGGGGTTATGAACTATTTGTGCAACCGGAAAAAGAGACCTTCCTGATAGGGAAGACCTCAGACGGGCATCATCAGATAGAACTGGCCTGTGGAACCTGTCACCAATCTCCTTTTGGTGGAGGAGAAGTTTTGCAGGATGCCTGTATGGGGTGTCATGCCAAAGAATTAAAGGCAGCCCATGATTCTCATCCGAAGTCGAAGTTTACCGATCCGCGAAATGCAGATCGGTTGGAGCAGATAGATGCACGTTATTGCATCGCCTGTCACCGGGAGCATCAACCGGACATTACCCGGGAGATGGGCGTGACCCTGGCCACGGATTTTTGTGTGGCCTGTCACCTGGATATTGCAGAAGACAGACCGTCCCATGAAGGCATGGAATTCGATACCTGCGCTTCTGCCGGTTGCCACAATTTTCACGACAACCGGGCTCTGTACGAAGACTTTTTGCTGCAGCATGTGGATGAGCCGGATTTTGCGGCGCAACCGGTGATTGCCGCTCTTAAAGATTATGTGAATCAACCAGTGGTGAAGAAAGTGGCTCCGCAACCCGATTACCCGGAGCAATCCTTCCAGGTAGGTGAGATCGAACAGGAGTGGTTGCACAGCGCTCATGCCACCGAGGAAAGTAATTGTTCGGCCTGTCATGGTGAAGGCGAAGCCTTTACTGCTCAACCGGACCCGCTGGTATGTGTGGATTGTCATCAGCCACAGGCGCAGGGTTTTCTGATTGGCAAGCATGGCATGCGGTTGGCGATCAAGCGTGATACGGTGGAATCGTTCCCCCTGAATGCATCCGTTAAATCGCTGATGAAACCGGAGCAGCGTCTGTTGACACCAATGACTCCGGAGCAGGGCCGACTGCCTTTCAAGGCCGAGTCACATGGTGCAGAACTCACCTGTAACAGTTGTCATGGCGCTCACGAGTATACCTTAGGCGTTAGTGCCTCAGTGGATGCCTGCATGGGCTGTCACGATGATGAGCACACCAATCAATACAAGGCGTCGCCCCACTATGCGCTGGTGCTGAGAGAAGCCGCTGGAGAATTGCCGGCCGGAAGCGGGGTGACCTGCGCGACCTGCCATATGCCGAAACTGGAGAGTGAGGCGGAGCCCGGCGTGTTCCGGACCTTGCATAACCAGAACGATAATTTGAGACCGAATGAGAAAATGATTCGAACCGTATGTCTTGATTGCCACGGATTGCAATTTGCGTTGGATGCCTTGGCGGATCCGGCGTTGATTGACAATAACTTCCAGGGGCAGTCCAAGGTTTCCATTGATTCCATAAAAATGGCAATACAGAGAGTGAAGGAGTGATCCATGAAAGCAACTAAACTTTGGGGTTCAGTACTGTTGGCCGGTTCTGTAGCATTGACTGCGGGCTGTGGCGGTGAAGAGAAGGCAGCCGGGGTTGATCCTCAGGTTATGGCGGATGCCCTGTTCGCCGTAATGGCGTCTGACCGGGCCAACTATACTAAATTGATCATCAAGCGACTGGGCGGCGAAGCCGGTTTCATCAAGCCTGATGAGCATTGGGAGGATCTGGACAATGGTGCGCCTCTGCCGGCCCAGATGTTCCGCTTCGGCGCAGAAGCGGTAGCGGAGCGCACGGATGCGTTTACCTATTCTTTGCAGTCCCTTTGGCCTATCAACAAACAGAATGCGCCGCGAACTGAGGTAGAGAAAACCGGGCTTCAGTACATCGTCGATAATCCAGGCAAGAACTACTACGGTGAGGAAGAATTGGGTGGGGTTAAGTATTACACCGCTGTCTATCCGGATGTTGCCGTGGCCACGCCCTGTGTGGATTGCCACAACAAGCACAAAGATTCGCCCCGAACCGACTTCAAGATCGGTGACACCATGGGCGGTGTTGTCGTGCGAATCCCGGTCAAGGGCTAAGTCCGGCCTATTCTGTCCATTCGAATTTGACCGCTCATAACCGTTTATAAAAGACCGCTCCGCAATACCGCGCGACCCCAGGGCGCTGGTATTGCGTGTTTCCCGGCCATAGCTTAAGCAACAGCCTTATTGGGTTGTCGTGCTGAATCCCCTATACTACGCGGCAGAAGTGTAGCCGCCGGTTTCGTACCGGTGCATTAGACGGGATTAATGAGACCTTATGAGCAAAACCGAGCCAGTGAAACCTGCCCATTTCATCCGCCAGATCATCTCCAAAGACCTGGAAGCCGGCAAGAACGAGGGCCGCGTGGCCACCCGTTTCCCTCCGGAGCCAAATGGTTATCTGCATGTGGGGCATGCCAAGTCAATCTGCTTGAACTTTTCCATGGCGGAGGAGTTTGGCGGTACCTGCAACCTGCGCTTTGATGACACCAACCCGGAGAAAGAAAGCCAGGAATACATTGAGGCCATCAAGCGCGATGTGACCTGGCTGGGGTTTCAATGGAATGGTGAGGTACGCTATGCATCCGGTTATTTCGATCAGCTGTATCAGTTTGCGGTCGAACTGATCAAGCAGGACAAGGCCTATGTGGACGAGTCCACCCCGGAGCAAATCCGGGCCATGCGCGGCTCCCTCACCGAGGCCGGGCAGAACAGCCCCTATCGTGACCGCAGTGTGGAGGAGAACCTGCAGCAGTTTGAGCGTATGCGGGCGGGTGAGTTCGCTGACGGCGCGGCGGTCTTGCGTGTCAAAATCGATATGGCGTCGCCCAATATCAACATGCGGGATCCGGTGATCTACCGTGTGCGTCGTGCCCATCATCACCAAACCGGTGACAAGTGGTGCATTTATCCCATGTACGATTACACCCATTGTATTTCGGACGCATTGGAAGAAATCACCCATTCTCTGTGCACCCTGGAATTCGAAGATCACCGCCCTTTGTACGACTGGGTTTTGGATCAGCTGGATGTACCCTGCCATCCGCAGCAAATCGAGTTTGCCCGGCTCAACCTGAACTACACAGTGACCAGCAAGCGAAAATTGAAACAGCTGGTGGACGAAGGCCATGTCAGTGGTTGGGATGATCCCCGTATGCCTACGATCGCCGGCATGCGTCGTCGTGGTTATACCCCGGCGTCTATTCGCAATTTCTGTGAGATGATTGGCGTCACCAAGAGCGAGGGCGTGGTGGATGTAAGCATGCTGGAATTCGCTATTCGCGACGATCTGGATAAGAACGCGCCGCGGGCCATGTGTGTTATGGACCCCATCAAAGTGGTGATTGAAAACTGGAACCAGAGCGAAGAGCAGGCACTGAGCATAGCAGCACACCCCAAAGATGAATCACTGGGTGTACGCGAGATCTTCTTTGGCAAGGAGCTGTACATCGATCGCAGTGATTTCGAAGAAGAGCCCCCCAAGGGCTTCAAGCGTTTGATTCCCGGTGGGGAAGTGCGTCTGCGGGGCGCTTATGTGATCCGTTGTGATGAGGTGATTAAAAACGAGCAGGGCGACCTGATTGAGCTGCGCTGCAGTTACGATGACCAGACCCTGGGCAAGAATCCGGAAGGCCGCAAGGTAAAAGGCGTCATCCATTGGGTGTCCGCGGCCAAGGCGCTCCCGGTGGAAGTGCGGCTTTATGATCGCCTGTTCAATCATGAAAGCCCGGATGCCACCAAGGATGGCTCCAGCTTCCTGGACCATATCAATCCAGATTCGTTAACTGTAAAGAGCCAGGCCTATGCGGAGCCGTCATTGGCCAATGCGTCAGCCGATTTGCCCTACCAGTTCGAACGTGAAGGTTATTTTGTGCTGGATGCGGTGGACAGTAGTGCCGACAAATTGGTGTTTAACCGTACCGTCACGTTGCGGGATACCTGGGCCAAAGTAAATAAGTAAACTCCGGCCTGAGATGGCCCAACGATAGCCGCTGTTCTTCGGAATGGCGGCTTTTTTGTGGCGGCTCCAAATTGGTCGTGACCGGATTACACAATCCAACGGCGGCGAAATTGCGTATAAACGGACTTGATGCAGAAGAGCCTATAACAAGAAATCAATCAGCGTCTTCAAAGGAGAACAGGGATGAATCCTGCCAAATACTGGGTCCTAACCACCTTTTGCTGTCTCAGTTTACTGCTGCCCGGATGTTACAG
Source organism: Pseudomonadales bacterium (assembly GCA_002708905.1). Taxonomy (GTDB): domain Bacteria; phylum Pseudomonadota; class Gammaproteobacteria; order Pseudomonadales; family Ketobacteraceae; genus Ketobacter. The sequence continues at coordinate 304,499 of PAPM01000035.1, forward strand.
TCCGGACGGACCGATACCGGAAGCCAAGCAAGAAAAAGTACAGCCCTTATGGAGTGACGAGCAGGTGGAAGCCCTGGTATCCGTTACCTACGAGTCGGTGCCCGCCATTCACCAGATCGACGACCCCCTGATGCCGGAGCAGTGCAGGGATGTTAACTTCCTCCGCTTCAAAACCCGGGAGAGTGAGATTCCCTCGGAAGCCGATGCCGCGATTCTTTTGGTGCCCGGTATACTAGAAGGCGCCAATGGCTTTGAGTACATCGGCCGGCAACTGGTGTATATGGCCAAAACCTTGCGCGACCAGACCATCGAGGTCTGGGCAATGGATCGTCGCGCCAACTGCCTGGAAGACCTGACCGGCATGCAGGCGGCTGAGCAGGCCGGCACGGCCCAGCAAGCAGAAGACCTGATCCTGGGCTACTACTATTTCGATCAGCCTGTTGATGGCAAGACGTTCCAGGGGTTCTTGAAAAGCAAGGATATGCCTTTCATGCTGAACTTCGGCATGGAGCAGGCGACCCAGGATATGTACGCCATCATCCAATCCATGATTCCCGACCCGGCCGTTAGTCGCAGGAAGGTCTTCGTGGGCGGGCATTCCCTTGGCGGGGCGCATACCTCCCTGTTCCTGGCCTGGGACCTGGATGGTGATCCGGGAACCACGGACGATCAGGGCGCCAATCTGGTGGCCGGAGCCATTGGTTTTGATACCAGTATTGGATCAGTGTCCGACGCAGTGGGGGCCTCCTCTTCCAGTGTGCCGATGATGGATGTCCAGGGTTCTTTGGATAAGGCCACGGCTGAGGCTAACGCCGATGGGGATACGGATGAGGATGCGGGGTATCGCCGCCAGTTACGTTGGATTGAAACCGGGGTGTTGCCAAAAAACATCAATATCCCGCTGGTGTTTAGTGCTGAAGCCATTGCGTTGCCCGAAGCCGTGGGCATTCTGGCGGCGAAAGGGCCGGATGAGGAAAGCTTCGTACTGGATCGTTTGCCCATGTCGCCGGTGCTGAAAAACCTGTTTCGATTCTTCCACACCCGTGATGCCAATAATTACGCCTGGGGCCCGTTCATCAAAGACTTTCGCTATACCAATGAAGCTCAGGTGGGCCTGATGTTCGACGATCACTTTTCCATTCTGAGTTTCCTGCAGACCAGTCTGGGCCACCTTCATGGTGGCGCGGTTGTACCCAAGTCTCCGTTTTTCAACCTGATGCGAAGTATTCCGGTGGTGGGGGATCTGGTGAATGCCGTGTCTGGTCCCAAGCTGCAACATATCGCGGCGGACGCCGGGCCGGATAGAGCTCATCTGGGGCAGGGTCCACTCTACAGTTGGGCGGATATGGATGAGATCGGCGCAGCAGACGACCCGGTCTACACGAGTGTCGAGGGAGATTATCAATACACCAGCCTGAGCGAGGAAATGGTGCGCATGGAAGACTTCGTGCGCGCTCTTTATATTGGCGAAACCAATCTGACCGAATGGTATTTCCCCGTGCGTATCGTGGTGGACATTGATGCTGCCAGCAAATCATTCGCGCCACAGTATGGGCTCAATACCTATTTCAAGGAGGCCTACAAGCAGGTGCCTACCCTCTTGCTGATGGCAAAGGGCGGGGGGCTTTCCTTTCCCATGAAAGACGAGCCTGACCGGCTGCTGGAGGTGGTGGATCTGGCAGGGCAGTCCCATTTGGATCCGATGTTTGCGACGGTGAATGTACCGAGCTTGCATCAGAATCAGGTGGCCAATTCAATTTTGGATTTTGTGGAGTCCCATGTGACCGAATAGGTTCGGTCTCATGCTGGTCGATGCTTGTTGGCTAGCGGCGTTCGATGGCGCGTAGCGCTGCGCCGGAACCTCGCAGGCTTTCCTTCAACTCGGTTCCGTCTGGCAGACGGATGATGAGATGGTTGCCTTTTTTGAGCCCGTCCCAATGGCGTCGATCGATTTCTACGGACACCAGATTTTGATCGTCGTGGATGTGGCCCTGGGCGGTGCGGTAGTATTTATCCACTTCCACACCTACATCGATGAATGGAAAATTCGGTGATTTGCGGCGCTTGTGCAGTTCAGGTAGCTGGTCGGCATTAATGGGTACGATAATTTTGCCCCAGACTGATTCGTTGGGGCGGTCAATCTGATAAACCTGCAGTTTGAAGTTGGGGGTGACAGCCACCATTTTGCCGTCGATGGTTTGGTTGGTCCAGCTCCCGGAAGCCTGCGCCATTGCGCTGCAAACCAGTAGTACCACCAGTATTGGAAAGGGGAACAGGATCTGCTGTAGCGGCGCTTTCAAAGGGATGCCCTCCAATTAGGCTTTTTCATATCTTAGCTCATTTTGTACAAAATACTGTGACTTCAAATGCTTGCCTTGAAATGGGTCACGAAATAAGGAATAATCGCCCCCCTTGCAATGGTGGCTCTATTGGTCCCCTCGCAACGATAACCTGTGAACCCCGCCAGGCCCGGAAGGGAGCAACGGTAGCAGGCGACTCGTGTGCCGGGGTGTGGCTGATAGAGTCGCCTCCAATTTCCAGGCAAAATTGATAAGCAAATTCATTGGTTTATCAATCTCTTCTCCCGTATTACACTGAGCGTCTTTTATTGGCCGGATTGGCCCCTAATACCGACACAGTAGAATCATAAGTACATGAGTTATCAGGTCCTTGCACGTAAGTGGCGCCCCAAGACATTCCGCGAAATGGTGGGGCAGGAACACGTACTGAAAGCCCTAATCAATGCCCTTGACCATGGTCGCCTGCACCATGCTTACCTGTTCACCGGCACCCGGGGTGTGGGTAAGACCACCATCGCCCGTATTCTGGCGAAATCCCTTAACTGTGAAACCGGGATCAGTTCTGAACCCTGTGGCCAGTGCAGTGCCTGTCAGGAAATCAATGAAGGCCGCTTTGTTGATTTGATCGAGGTGGACGCGGCTTCCCGCACCAAGGTGGAAGACACCCGAGAGCTACTCGAGAACGTGCAATACGCGCCGACGCGAGGCCGCTACAAGGTGTACCTGATCGATGAGGTGCACATGCTGTCCGGGCACAGTTTCAATGCCCTGTTGAAAACCCTGGAGGAACCGCCGGAACACGTGAAGTTCCTGTTGGCGACCACGGATCCGCAGAAACTGCCGATCACCATACTCTCCCGTTGCCTGCAGTTCAGCCTCAAAGCCATGACGCCTGAGCGTATCGTTGGCCATCTGAAAAAGGTGCTGGAAGCGGAGATGGTGGAGTTTGAAGAGCCGGCGCTGTGGCAATTGGGGCGGGCGGCGGATGGCAGTATGCGGGATGCCATGAGCCTTACTGACCAGGCCATCGCCTTCGGCAGTGGCAAGGTCATCGAGTCCGATGTGCGTGCCATGCTGGGCAGCATTGATCGGGAATATGTATTTGGCATTGTCGATGCTCTGGCGCAAAACAGTGCCGAGCTGTTGTTGCAACGGGTGGCTGAGATGTCTGAACAGAGCCCGGATTATGTGGGTGTGTTGGCCGACCTTATCAGTACGCTGCACCGCATGGCGGTGGCACAGATTGCGCCCGACGCGGTGGACGACAGCGACGGGGATCGTGCCCGCGTTCTGGACTATGCCGGCCAGTTTGCAGCGGAACAACTACAGCTTTTTTACCAGACGGCTTTGGTGGGGCGGCGGGATCTTCCCCTGGCACCGGATGCCCGCAGCGGTTTTGAAATGACCCTGTTGCGGCTGCTGTTGTTTAAACCGGTGGGGGCTTTACCCAGTGGTGTTGGATCAGGGCAGTCCGCTCCAGGAAAGTCCGCTCCAGTGGGTGTAGTGGGAGGGCCACAGCCGGGAAAGCCCTCTAGCCCTGCTGAGGCAGCAGGGCAACTCTCCAGCACCCCTGCAACCCGGTCGCCCACTGACGAGAATATTCCCGCCCGCGCGCTGGGCAGTGCCAATGATCATCTGTCCAAGATGAAAGCGACTCTGGGCGTGAATTCCCCGGCGGGAAGTGCTCCGGGGCAGCCCGCTGTAGCAAACAGCTCTGCGAGTACAGCTCAGAATGAAACTCAGAATAAAACCCAGGGTAAAACCCCGCAAATAGCCAAACCCGCACCTCAAAACCAGCAGTCCGCAACCAGACCGGAGGCTTCCATCCGGGGCGGTTCAGCCCCGCACCCAAACTCCTCCGGGAATGGGGCAGAGCCAACTGCACAGCCCGCTGAGCCCCAGTCCACAGAACCTCACTCTGCTGAACCTCAGGCCGCAGAGGGCCGGCCGGCGCAGAATGCGGACTCCAAGCCAAAGGTCAAAACCAACGTTATCAGACTGGGCGATGAGTGGGCCGATTTGGTCGGTGTGTTGGAACTTGACGGCCCGGTGCGGAATTTTGCCCGCAATTGTTCCCTTGAAGTCAAAGATGGCGAACGCTGGGTTCTGGCGATCAGCCCTCGCTTTGAAGCCCTGTACAAGGAAGAGAACCGTGATCTGTTGGCCAAGGCGTTGTCGGAAAATGCCGGCCAATCCATTACACTCAGGGTGGATGTGACGGAACCGGGTAAGCCCACGCCCGACCAGTTGCTGGCCCAGTACAAACTTAAGCGTAAAGAGGAGGCTATCGCCCTGATGCAGGGGGATGCTTTTGTCCAGGATCTACAGAAGCTGTTCGGCGCGACGCTGGATCTGAATTCGGTCACGCCGGTGGATGATGATTAACTGTTAACGAGTAGGTGAAACCATGTCAGGTCCATTTGGAGATTTGATGAAGCAGGCGCAGGAAATGCAGGAGCGCATGCAGAAAATGCAGGAAGAAATTGCCAATGCCGAGGTGACCGGTGAATCCGGTGCTGGCTTGGTCAAGGTGGTGATGACGGGGCGGCACGATGTGAAACGCGTAACCATCGACGACAGCCTGCTTAGCGAAGAGAAAGAGATTCTGGAAGACCTGCTGGCGGCCGCCGTGAACGATGCCGTGCGTCGGGTAGAGCAAGCCAACAAGGATAAGTTGGGTGGTCTGGCGGCCGGCATTGACTTGCCACCTGGCTTTAAGTTTCCTTTCTAACCTTCTGATAATTGGTGGTTAATGAGCTTCAGCCCTCTTACCCAGCGGTTGATTGAGTCCCTTACCTGTTTACCGGGAGTTGGGCCAAAATCCGCGCAACGTATGGCCCTCTACCTGTTGGACCGGGACCGGGAAGGCGCCCAGCAGTTAGCGGATACCTTGCAGCTGGCCATCGACAAAATCGGCCGCTGCCAGCGCTGCCGCAACTTTTCCGAAGAACCCGTTTGCCATACCTGTTGCCAAACTTCCCGCGATCCCGCTTTGCTCTGCGTGGTGGAAACCCCAGCAGACGTTATAGCTATCGACCAGTCGGGCAGCTTTCGTGGCTATTACTTCCTCCTGTTGGGGCATCTGTCGCCAATCGATGGGATTGGCCCTGAAGACATTGGGGCGGATGTGCTGGATCGGCGTTTGGCCGAAGGGGAGGTGAAAGAGCTGGTGATTGCCACCGGTACCACGGTGGAAGGCGAAGCCACGGCCCATTACCTGTCGGAGATGGCCAAGCGTCACGGCGTGACGGCATCCCGGATCGCTCATGGCGTGCCTATGGGGGGCGATTTGGAGTATGTGGACAGTAATACCCTCAGTCTGGCCTTGCAGGGACGCAAGGTGATTGAGTCCTGACATGAATGAACTGACGGTGATTATGCTGCTGGCCTGGGCTTCCGGGTCAATGGCGTTCATCGGCGGATTAATTGCCTGGCTGCTTCCGCTTGGGAACAGTACTCCTGTCAAAGGTTTTTTGCACGGTTTGATCGGTTTTGGCGGCGGTATTCTGCTGGCGGCGGTGGTATTTGCATTGCTGCCGGAAGGGATGAAGCGCCTTGACCCCATCCTGTTGGGACTGGTGTTTACCAGTGGTGGCGCCGTATTTTGCGGGCTGGACGCCTACCTCAGTCGCCGGGGCGGCTCCATGGCCCAGTTTCTGGCAATGTTGATGGATTTCGTGCCCGAAGCATTATCGCTGGGGGCAGTATTTTCCGAGAATCGCAAACTGGGGCTCTTGTTGGCTGGCTTTATCGGAATACAGAATCTGCCGGAGGGCTTCAATGCCTATCGTGAATTGCGGGCCACCTCAAATCGTCCCGCAACAATCTTACTGACCCTGTTTCTCGTTGCTTTTCTTGGTCCGCTGGCGGCAGCCGGGGGCTATTTCCTGTTGCAGGATCATCCCCAGGTGACGGCTTCTCTGATGGCATTTGCCGGTGGTGGAATTCTCTATCTGCTGTTTGAGGACATTGCCCCTCAGTCCACCATGCGTAATTTCTGGTTACCCCCGATGGGGGCGGTGTTCGGATTTTTGCTGGGAATGATAGGCAGTATTTTAATCGGGCACTAGACCTTGCGACAGAAAACCAAGCGCTTGCTTGGTTGGCCTTCCCTCATATATAGTCCATGCATATTCCAGTAAATCGACAGAGGGAACCCATGACAGACTGCCAGCGCTATTTCGGCGAAACCCAAAACATCGTGCGGGAAACGGTACGTAAATTCGTTGCTCAGGAGATTGCCCCGAACGTGAATGCATGGGAGGAGGCGGGTGAGTTGCCACGATCTTTGTACGAGAAAGCCGGGGCTGCGGGTATTCTGGGAATTGGGTATCCGGAGCAACTCGGTGGTTCAGGGTTTGATATGTTCACCAAAATCGCCGCCAGTGAAGAAATCATGGCGGCAGGCTCCGGTGGCGTCGCAGCCAGTTTGGGCTCCATTGATATCGGTCTGCCTCCTGTGGTGAATTGGGGCAGTGAAGAGCTGAAACAGCGTATATGTCCAGAGGTCATTGCCGGCAGGAAGATTCAGTGTCTGGCTATTACCGAGCCGGGGGGTGGTTCTGACGTCGCGAACCTGCGTACCCGCGCGGTCAGGGAGGGGGATCATTACGTCGTAAATGGCGCCAAAACCTTCATTACCAGTGGTGTGAACGCAGATTATTACACTGTGGCGGTCCGCACCGGAGCGGCAGGCTATGGTGGGATCAGTCTGTTGCTGGTGGAAAAGGGTATGCCTGGCTTCGGTGTGGGTAAGAAACTGAAGAAAATGGGGTGGTGGGCCAGCGACACTGCCGAACTGTTTTTCGAGGATTGTCGGGTGCCGGTCGCTAATCTGATCGGCCAGGAAAACGCCGGCTTCTACGCCATTATGACCAACTTCCAGATGGAGCGTCTGAATCTGGCGGTAATGGCAAACTGTACTTCCCGCATGGCCCTTGATGCCTGTCTGCAATACGTCAAAGAGCGGGAAGCCTTCGGCAAAACCTTATCCAAATTCCAGACCCTGCGTCACAAGCTGGCGGATATGGCGACTCAAACCGAGGCGTCTACTGAATTTACCTATCGTATCGCCGCCCGCATCGCGGCGGGTGAAGAGGTGGTGAAAGAAGTTTCCATGGCCAAGAATTTTGCCACCAGTGTCAGTGACAAGGTGACCTACGATGCAGTGCAGATTTTCGGAGGTATGGGCTATATGCAGGAAACCCTGGTGGAGCGCCTGTATCGGGACAACCGCATTCTGGCCATTGGTGGAGGTACCTACGAGATCATGAACGAGGTTATTGCCAAACAGCTGGGTTTATAGTTATTTCTGGCCATCCTCTTTATAATGCCCGGCTTTACCTGCAGAGTATGTCCAGTGAGCTACCAATGGATTGATCAGTACAGCCAACTTGAGTCTGTAATGGAGCAGCTGCAAAACTGCTCCCGGTTGGCGGTGGATACCGAATTCGTCCGCACCAACACCTATTATTCCAGGCCGGGATTGCTGCAGATCGCGGGCCCGGATCAACAGGTGTATCTGGTGGACCCCACAGCTTTCAGCGCGGAGCAGTTGCAACCCCTGGGGCAGCGCCTGTTTGCCGCCGATTCCGAATTGCTCATGCACAGTGCCGGGGAGGACCTGGATATTTTTCTGGCGCTCTGGAATCAGCTTCCCACACGACTTTTTGATACCCAGATTGCCGCCAGCCTGGTGGGATATGACCGCCAGATGGGGCTGCAACGTCTGCTCTTTGAGATGATCGGTGTTGAGCTTTCCAAGGAAGAAACCCGCTCTGACTGGTTGCAACGCCCCCTGACTGCAAAGCAGCTTCATTATGCTGAGGCGGACGTTAAGTATCTGCATCAGGTCGCAGACATTCTGCGCGAGAAGCTGGATCGGGCAGGGCGCATGTCCTGGTTTGAAGAAGAGTGCAGCCAGCTGGTGCAGAAATACCTTAATAAGACTCCTGATGACCAGCTTTATCTCGGCTTTGGTGGCGGCTGGAAACTGAAGCCTCAACAACAGGCGGCACTGCGGCACCTGGCCCAGTGGCGTGAACAGACCGCCCGCGACCGCAACATTCCCAAAACCTTTATCGCCAAGGATGCTAATTTATACGCATTAGTGGAAAAGAAACCCCGCAACAGGGGGCAATTGGCGGAGCTGGGTTTTCAGGGCAGTCAGATTCGCCGCTATGGTGATCAGTTACTGGTACAGCTTGATGCCGGGCTGGAGGCACCCGTTCCGGAGGTGTTGATACCTCGCCCGCTTACCAAAGCGCAGCAAAAAGACTATAAGGCCCTGCGCGAGGTGGTGGGCGGACGGGCGGAAGCGTTGGGCGTGCCTGCAGACCTTCTGGCCAGCAAGGCGCAACTGGTAAGCTATCTCAAAGCCCGCTTTGCCGGCACCATCGACCAGGACAGCCCGTTCATCGGTGGCTGGCGGGCAACCGCGTTACAACCCTGGCTGGATGAATATGAGTTACCGTCCAACTCAAGCGACGCAAACAATAACAATCAGGACAATGAAACTGATGACTGACCCAAAAATTATGTGTTCGGTGTATCGCAGTGATAAGAAAGAAGGCATGTACATATACGTGCCCAAGCAGGAGCCCTTTGAAAATGTACCGGAGGCCTTGTTGCAGACCTTTGGCACTCCGGGTCATGTAATGGATCTGATGCTTACCCCGGACCGAACCCTGGCTCGGGTGGATGTGAGGCAGGTCATACAGGGTATTCAACAAAACGGCTATTATTTGCAGATGCCTCCGCTGGAAGGCCAGTTCTGAGATGGGCGACCGCTTCTGGGAGCAGAAGTCTCTGGAGGAGATGACTTCTGAGGAGTGGGAATCCCTTTGCGACGGCTGTGCGCTTTGTTGTTTGCAGAAGCTTGAAGACGAGGCAACCGGCGACGTGTATTACACCCGCCTGGCGTGCAAGCTGCTGGATATCCAAAGTGGATTGTGTCGCAATTATCCCAATCGCTTCAAGCTGGTGGATGATTGCGTAAAGGTGCGCCTGGAAGACAAGGAATATTTCCACTGGATGCCCTATTCCTGTGCCTATCGTGCGCTGCATGAAGGGCGGGGACTGGAAGAGTGGCACCCGCTTATCAGCGGCAGCCGTGAATCGGTACACCAGGCCGGCATCTCGGTGCGGGGGCGGGCCATCCCTGAGGATGGTATTCCCGGGGAAGAGTTCGAAGAACACATTATCCATTGGGTTCACTACTAAACAGATACAGGATTTCGCAGATTATGTTGGATTACGTCGAATACACCATTACCTGGGCGGTTTATCTGGCCGCGGCCGTGGGCTTAATGGCGGTTTGGTGGCGTCTGACCCGGATTATTCCCTGGCATACGTTGAAGCAGGTACTGCGGGTTGTGGTGGCCGCTGCGATTCTGATGCCGGCACCGGTAATTTACGGCAGTGCAGATTGGGCCCCAGCCCTGTTTGTTTTGTTGCTGGACTCCACCGTGGCTAAGGAAGCCGACACCATGCGGGCTGTTCCATTCTTGCTTTACGGCCTGATTCTGGGGCTCCTGGCCCTGTTTGCGGATGGCCTGTTCCGCTACTGGCGCAATAAAAAAGCCGCATTTTAATTCAATAGGTTGCCCTCAACTTTTCACCCTCATGTCAGGAAAATACCGCCAAAGCTGCTATAACTAAATCATGTCGGCGAGTAGTTTTTGACGGAGTCAGTGTGAAATTACCTCCTCTTCCCGGGTTGGTATTGATTGTTTTGCTCTGGGCAGCGTTTTTTGCTGCCCAGGGCGTTTACGCGGCTGAACCAAAGCCGGATATGCGCGTGTTGATTGATATCTCCGGCAGTATGAAGAAAACCGATCCGGAAAACCTCCGGGTTCCTGCTGCCAAGTTATTGTTAAACCTTGCAAAAGATGACAGCCGATTCGGTGTTTGGGCATTCGGGCAATACGTTAATAACCTGGTGCCGGTTGCCCCGGTGAACCCGGATTGGAAGAAGGCGGCCGTAGGCAAACTGGAAGCCATCAACTCCGCCGGCCTGTTCACCAATATCGGCCTGGCCCTGGAGCGGGCAGCCATGGGACAGACGACACCAGATCCGGACTGGGAGCGCACCATTGTGTTGTTGTCTGATGGCATGGTGGATATCTCCAAAGATCCGGCGGTCAACGCCACAGAGAAGGATCGCATCCTCACCGAGGTCATTCCCCGTTTGAAGAAAGCGGGTTTCCGGATTCATTCAGTTGCTCTCTCGGACAGCGCGGACCAGGAATTCCTCAAAGCCGTGGCCTTGCGTACCGGCGGTGCTTATTCCCTCGCCCGCAGCGCGGATGAACTGCTCAATGCCTTTGTGGAAGCCTCCGACAAGGTGAACCAGCCGGAAGAGGTGCCGATCGTTGGTGACAGTTTCAGCATTGACGACTCAGTCAAGGAATTTACCGCTCTGATTTACCGTAAATCTTCGCTCAAGGAAACCGAGCTAATCAGTCCCGATGGCGTTCATTACAGCCTGTCCAAGGGCAGCCGCAATGTCAGCTGGTTTGCGGACAAGCAATATGACCTGATCACGGTGTATAACCCGGCACCGGGCACCTGGAAAGTGGTGGCTGATCTGGATCCTTCGAATCGGGTGACCGTGGTATCGGATCTCAATCTGAAGATGGAGGGCCTGCCTGAGAACGTGTTGGAAGGAGAGCGCCTGACCATGACCCTGTCGTTGGACGAGTACGGCCGGGTGATTACCAATCCCAATTTCCTTGAACTGATGGATATCACCTTCCGTCAGGACACCTCTTCCGGCGACAGCTTTGAAGGCAAATTGTCCGAGGGATCTGATGGCGAAAAAGTGGTGCCGGAAGATGGTTTATATACGGCGCGTCTGGGCCGCACCATTACCGAAGGAGAGCATACGTTTTCCGTAATGGTGGACGGGAAAACATTCCAGCGTAAAAAGTCGGTGCGCATGACGGTGCATCGCGAAGTTTTGAAGGTGGAAACCCAGTATCGTGATCAGGATGGTCAGGTGTTGCGCTATCTGATAACCGAACCCGTGGCAGGACTGGTAAATCCCGAGGATATCGATATTGTCGCCCAGATCACCGATCCCAAAGGGGAGAAAAGTATCCAGAAGGGCATCGCGGAAGGGGACGGACGTTATCGTATTGATGTTCCACCCTATGGCGCGTTGGGTGAATACGAAGTGTTGATCAAAGTAACGGGAACCTCCGCCAATGACAAACCGTTCGAGTTGGTACAGGGCCCCTACAAAGTGGATTATACCCCGTTGGGAATGGTGGCGGAGCAACCCGGCCCGGACTCTGAGGAACAACCTTTGCTGCCCTCTGAAACCTTTGATGCCAGTGCCATGGAAATACCCAGCCTGGATGTGGAAGAGCTGCCCCCGGATGACATCCCTCCATTACCGGAAGTGGAACCGGCACCGGTGCCGGAACCGGTACTCATGGGTGAGGAGGTTCCGGTGGAGCAGGAAGAGAGTGCAGAGGACGGCTCAAACTGGTTGCTGCTGGCCGGGGTGTTCATCATCGGTAATGTGCTGGTCATTGGTGGCGGCATTTATCTGTACATCAAAATTGTCCGTAAAACCGATGAAGAACAGAGTCGTGTGGTAGAAGAAATTACCCAGATCCAGCAGAAGAAAGCCGAGAAGCGCGGGCAGGCTGCTGCCGATCTGGGGGTGGATTTTGATGCCGGCACGGACATTGACCTGGGTGATGAAGCGACCCAGATTCGTACGCCGGAGCCAGCCCCTGACCCCGTGCCTGCAGCTCCGCCGCCTCCCGCCGAACCGGAAGAGGCGTATGTGAATGAAGCGGACCCGCTGGAACTGGAAGACGATGAACTGATTGAAGTGGATGATGACTTTGATGATGATCTCGGTTCCGGTGATGGTCTCGACGATCTGGACATGATGTTGAGCGAGCAGGAAAATTCGGAACAGACCGAAGAGCAATTGAACCAGGCCATTGATGAGATGCTGGAGCAACCAACCGTGTTCCCTGATCCGGATAAAGCGGACAATGCCAAACAAAAGGACGAGGAAGAATCCAAGGAAAAGCCTGCCGATGATGAGGAAGAGGATTCCCGCAGCATCGAAGAGAAGTATCCTGGCTTTGATAATGATGAATTTATGCTGGATAATCCTTCAAAAAATTAACAGCAATCTGATGACTGTCTATGTCCGACTGTATTTTCTGTTCCATTCTCAAAGGTGAGATGCCCGCCAGTATCGCTTACCAGGACGAAGACTGTGTTGCGTTCATGGATCTGTTTCCCATGCGCCCCGGTCATGTGTTGGTAATACCCAGGCAGCATGCTATCTATCTTGAAGAGCTTACCCCGGCGTTGCGTGCACATCTGATTGAGGTGGCACATTGGGTGATCAAAGCCCAGAAAGCCGCAGGCGTACCCTGTGACGGTAATAATGTGTTCTTGAACGACGGCCCCGCTGCCAATCAACATGTTCCGCATGTTCATTTCCATGTGTTGCCGCGCAAACAGGGAGATCTCACCAAAGCCGTGTTCTCTTTTGCCACGCTTTACACCAATTATTTTGGCCAGGCTGCCCATCGCAAGCGCCTGGATGAGATGGCTGCCGGAATAGCCCGGCATATGTCCCAGCGGGTCCGGCCCTGATATGTCAACCGTGCCGGGACAGGAGAATATCCGCATCGGGGCTCGCCTGTTGGTGGAGCTCCTCCGGATCAATTCTGAAGAACCGGCTACAGACAGGATTCGCCTCACACCCCAGCGCAGTCGTCACGGCCTGGCGGTCTTCAGTGATATGATGCAGAGCATCCAACAGGGATTGTTGAAAACCGGCTCCCATTGTCGGGTAAGCGATGCGCTGGTGGCGGAATGTGCTGCGCTGGAAGTCCCGCTGCCCATTTCTGCTCCGGATTGGGGTGGCATACTGTTAATGGACCAGTTGTACGATGAACTGAGTGAGCAGTTGGCAGGCGACAAGGACGCCCGCAACTGGTTTGAAAAGCTGCGTCTGTTGGTGGTGCGGTATTCGTTGGCGGATTACTCCTTTTTTTTCGCTCCCCAAAATCTCCTGCGTCGCTTCCTGAACCAGGCTTATTTGATATTGCTCAGCAGTACGGAAAAAAGCCGCCAGCTTTATTGGTCCAAGCTCAACGAGTTTGCCAACCGAATGTTGTCGGAATTCACTGGCAATGTGGGCAGTGTCAATAGTATCTGTATTGAAGCGCAGACCTGGATAGCGGGGCAGACCGAACAGGTAGAGAAAATTGAAGAGCGGTTGCGTTTATTGGAAGTGACCCGGCAGCGGGAGCGTGTGGCGGAACCCCGCGTGGTTCAGGAACTGAATCGGATGGCTGCGGGTCGTTCCCTGCCGGAGGAAGTGGTGGCATTCCTGCATGGTGAGTGGCGGCGTTCCATGCTGATGTTGTCGATGCGGGAAGGTGTGGAAGGTGCTGACTGGAAACGGCAGTTACGAACCGGTGAATCCCTGGTGGAGATGTGCGAGGGGTGCCTGGATGAGGGGCGCCGGGACAATTACAAGGGGTTCTACCAGATTCTCATCAAGAATCTGCGTGCCACACTGGTCAGCGTACAGGATGATGAATCCACGTTGGAGAGGACCCTGGAACCTGTGGAGTTGATTCTGACCGCGATGATCAGTGGTGCTTCGCCGGTTTTAATAGAAACTCCAACTTTGGCAATGCCTGTGTCCCATGTCGCGGAAGCGCAGATTGATCGCGTCAGCCCCAAAGCATTGGAAACCATCTCCCTGTTACAGGAAGACGACTGGCTCAGGTTCAAGACTCAGGACGGTCAATTCGAGTTGTGCAAAATCGTCCTGAAAGCAAATGCGGATGACCCCTGGGTTTTGGTTGGTCAGAGTGGTAAAACAGTGGCTAAGAAAACGGCGCGACAGTTGGCGCAGGCTTTGGAGGGGGATGTGTTGCAGTTGGTGCATCGAACCCTTTATTGGGATCGTCAGCTGGAAGCCGGCCTGACGAAACTGAGGGAAGTGTGGTTAACCATGCGGGAGCAACTGGGCCGGGCAGCCGGTACGGAAGACGAGGATCTGCAGAAATCCTCACAGTCTCCCGCGCAGTCAGAGCCTGATGTGCCGCTTGAGAGCGAAGTATCAATGGCGTCTGTGTCTGGGTCTCGCATTGATGAGGTGCTGGAAAATTCGTCCTTGTCACTGGTTGACCCCGACAGTACCGGCGAGGTGGAAGCTGAATTCCTGGAACCCCGTACCATCAGCGATGAAGAGCTGGCGGCGGCTCTCAGTGCTGTGGATTCGCTGCAGGTAGGGGGTTGGGTATCGCAGGAAACCTCGGAGGGCGAGCAGCGCTGTAAATTGGCCGTTAAGATTCGGGCCTCTGAAAAGCTGGTGTTTGTTAACCGTCTGGGCATAAAAGTATTGGATATAACCCGACAAGACCTGGCCCGATTGTTGGTGCATGGCGCCGTGACGATCCTGGATACCGGGGCGGCATTTGACAGCACCCTGGAACGGGTTGTAAGAACCCTGCAAAGGGACAACAAATAGAGACAAAAAATAGAGTCAAGGAACAGATGCAGAGGAAGAGGCAGCAGGATGGAAGACCAACGTAGCCAAAAGCGCCACACACGTAAGGCGGATGCCTATCTGGAACTGACTCTGGATGGCGAGCAAGGGTATATCCAGAAGGTGATCGCCTGCGAAACGGTTGATCTTTCTCCCAAGGGGTTGAAGATATACATGAGTGAAGCGGTGGAGCAGGGCTTGATCTCGGACGTGTTGGTGGAGATCAGCGGGGAGGATGGGCGCTTCTTTCTGACGGCCGAAGTCAAATGGATTTCACCGTGCGGAGATGACGGTTGGTATTTTGCGGGTTTTGAAATCTTTGAGGCGGACAATACGGATTATGAGAGCTGGGCGCAAATGATTGAACGGCGTGAAGCAAAAGAAGTTGATGATCTTTAAAGCAGATCAAATAAGAAAAAGGGAGCCCAGGCTCCCTTTTTCTTTGCTTCTTTACTTCTTTTTCTGCACTAACATCCAGTTAATCAATGCCGGATGTTGAGATTACTGTACGTTTTCCGTATCGGTAAACATTTCCTGAAACAGGACAGAACTGAGATAACGTTCGCCGGAATCCGGCAGAATCACCACAATGGTCTTGCCGGCGTTTTCCGGTTTGTCGGCGACCTTCAAGGCTGCTGCCAACGCTGCGCCACAGGAAATGCCCGCCAGAATCCCTTCTTTCTCCATCAGTAGATGGGCGTGTTCAATGGCTTCTTCATTGGAGACCTTTTCCACGCTGTCCACCAGGCTGACGTCCAGGTTCTTGGGCACAAAGCCTGCGCCGATACCCTGGATCTTGTGGGGGGCCGGAGCCAGCTCATCGCCGGCCATGGTCTGGGTGATCACCGGGGAATCCACCGGCTCCACAGCAACCGTTTGGATGGCTTTGCCCTGGGTGTTCTTGATGTAACGACTGATGCCGGTGATGGTGCCGCCGGTGCCCACGCCGGCCACTACAATGTCCACCGCACCGTCGGTGTCATTCCAGATTTCAGGACCGGTGGTCTGTTCGTGAATGGCGGGGTTGGCCGGGTTTTCAAACTGTTGCAGCATGATGGCATTGCCACCGCTCTGCGCAACGATTTCTGCGGCTTTCTCGATGGCGCCCTTCATGCCTTTCGGACCTTCCGTGAGCACCAGGTTGGCCCCCAACGCTTTAAGCACCTTGCGGCGCTCCAGGCTCATGGTGGCGGGCATGGTCAGGGTCAGCTTGTAGCCGCGGGCAGCGCAGACAAAGGCCAATGCTATGCCGGTGTTGCCGCTGGTGGGTTCCACCAATTCCATACCGGGCTTCAACAAACCGTCTTTTTCAGCTTGCCACACCATGTTGGCTCCGATCCGGCATTTTACCGAAGCAGCCGGATTGCGGCTTTCAATCTTGGCCAGCACGTTGTGCTTGGTCAGATGCTTCAAGCGTACCAGCGGGGTATTGCCGATGGTAAGGGAATTATCTTCGTATATTTTCGCCATGACTTGTTCCTGGTAGGTGTTCCATAGGTGATGATGGCAATTGATTCTACACCCCTGAAATGCATTTTCAATCACAGTGCTTTTGTGCGCTTTCTCACAATGCAGAGTTGGAATGTCAGAATTGGAAACCAGTGCCCCCGGGAGTGTGCGCTTCATCAACCTTTATTCCAACGTCCACGGAAATCGTTGCTAGCCTTCTAAGTAGATTTGTATGGATACCAGGACAAGTGTTATGAAATATTGGATGTTGACCCTCACCTGTATCAGCCTTTTTCCATTTACTCAGCTTCATGCCGAGGACCAGGGTGGCCTCCCCTCGGCGGATACGCTTTTTAAAGAAGCCGTTGTGTTCTGTAATCAGGCCTCCAAACTCAGTCGCACGGATACCACCGAGGCCCGGCAGCAGTTTGATCAGTATCGTTCCCACCTCGAGCGCGCCCGGGCCATTGATCCAGCGTTGTTTGAAACCAACAGCTTTGCTGAACGTGAAAACAAACGTTGTACTTTAATCGAGGACAATATTGCCCGCGCTGAAGCCATGCCGCTGGTAGAACAAAGTCTGGCGCAATGCAGTGCAGCACAATCATCACTGGATGCTGCCAACCTCAAAGCCGCTGCACAAGCTTTCACTCAGTTTGAACAGCTACGGGATCAGGCTCTGGCTATCACGCCCACAGTGTTGCGGGTTGGTTCGGTAGCAGTGCGTATGCGGGTGTGTGATCGCCTGGTGGAAAAAATCTCCCTGGCCAGAGCCGAGCGCCAACTGGAACTGCAAACCAGTACCCGCGCAGTAGGCTATTTCGATAAGGCTTTGGCCAGTTGTGAGACGGGCGAATCCATTATCAATAAGCAAAAGCCCAGCGCAGCCACCATCTCTTCATTGGAAGTGGTGCTCAACCAGTTGAATAACCACAACAGCCAGGGGGAAGCCCTGGTTAAGACGCTGTCCTCAGGGGCGGATGCGGCAAACCTGAAGCATCTGCAGGGCCGGGTTTCGGCTTGTAAAGGTCAGATTGTGGCGGCTGTTGACGCTATAAAACAGCACCTGGAGGAACAGGCCCTTGCCCAGACTTCGGTTCTGCAAGGTCAGGAAGTTTCTCAAATATCGGATAATAGTCTTTGATCTGATCGAATCTGCCACTTTTGTGGCGACTATGGCCATGTTCAAGCCTGAACGCGGTGATTAAAGTAGATGTTTTGGCCAGTGCGGCTCCCTGTTTATGGGAGCCGTTTGGTTTATAATGTCGCAAATTTAAGCTGTTCAAGGCAACCAATATGCAATTCCAAGGAACCGACAAATACGTTACCACCGGCGAGCTGCGGCTTGCGGTGAATGCCGCCATTAACCTGCAACGTCCTTTGCTGATCAAAGGGGAGCCTGGCACCGGTAAGACCATGCTGGCCGAAGAAGTTGCTGAGGGCCTGGGTCTCAAGCTGATTCAGTGGCATATCAAATCCACCACCAAAGCCCATCAGGGCTTGTACGAATACGATGCGGTTTCCCGTCTGCGGGATTCCCAATTGGGCGACGATCGTGTTCACGATATCAAGAACTACATCAAGAAAGGCAAGCTGTGGGAAGCCTTCCAAGCCGATGAACAGGTGGTGTTGCTGATCGACGAAATTGATAAGGCGGATATCGAGTTCCCCAACGACTTGCTGCAGGAACTGGATAAGATGGAATTCTATGTGTATGAAACACAGGAGACCATCAAGGCAGAAAAGCGTCCCATCGTCATTATCACCAGTAACAACGAGAAGGAACTGCCCGATGCGTTTCTGCGTCGTTGTTTCTTCCATTATATCGACTTCCCGGATAAGGACACCATGCAAAAAATCGTGGAAGTTCACTTCCCCGGCATCAAACAGTCGTTGGTGAAGGAAGCCATGGAAGTGTTTTTCGATGTGCGTAAAGTGCCTGGCCTGAAGAAAAAGCCTTCCACTTCAGAACTGATTGATTGGTTGAAGCTGTTGCTGGCGGATGAAATCCCCGAAGACGTTTTGAAGAATCGTGATAATAAGAGCGCCATTCCTCCTTTGTACGGTGCGTTGGTGAAGAACGAACAGGATGTGCATCTGTTGGAGCGCTTGGCATTCATGCATCGACGTGAGAGCTGATTATGCTGATCGATTTTTTCTTTGAACTGCACGAGGGCAAGGTGCCGGTCAGTATCCGCGAGTTTCTGGATCTGATTGCATCACTGGAGAAGCGAACTGTTTATGCGGACATGGAACAGTTCTACTATCTGTCGCGCACTGTGCTGGTAAAAGACGAAAAGCATTTCGATAAGTTCGACCGTGCCTTCAAGAAATATTTTGACGGCCTGGAAGTCATGGACGATATGTTTGAAGCCTTGATCCCCGACGAGTGGCTGCGCAAGGAAATCGAGAAAACCCTGAGTAAGGAGGAGTTCGATAAGCTCCAGCAAATGGGTGATCTGGATAAGCTTATGGAAGAGTTCAAGAAGCGCCTGGAAGAACAGAAGAAACGTCATCAGGGCGGCAACAAGATGATTGGTACCGGGGGCACTTCACCCTTTGGTGCTTACGGTCAAAACCCGGCGGGTTTTCGGATGGCAGGGCAGGGGCGTACCGGTAAAGCGGTAAAAGTTTGGGAAAAGCGCCAATATCGAAATCTGGACGACTCGGTTGAGTTGGGCGTACGTAACATCAAGATGGCGTTGCGCCGTCTGCGTAAGTTTACCCGCGAAGGTATGCCGGATCAGTTGGATATCGACGATACCATTACCTCCACCGCCCGTAATGCCGGTTATCTGGATATCAAAATGGTGCCGGAACGCCGCAACGGAGTGAAGGTGCTGATATTCTTTGATGTGGGTGGTTCCATGGACCCCTATGTACGCACCTGCGAGGAGTTGTTCTCAGCCTGTCGTGCAGAGTTCAAGCATATGGAATATTTCTATTTCCATAACTTCATCTACGAAGGCGTTTGGAAGGATAACCATCGGCGTTGGACCGAGCGCACGGATACCCTGGATATCATACGCACCTACAGCAGTGATTATCGGGTGATTTTTGTTGGCGACGCCACCATGTCACCCTATGAAATCAGCTCTGTGGGCGGCAGTGTGGAGCATTGGAATGAAGAGTCCGGTGAAACCTGGATGCGCCGCGTTAAGGAGCATTTCGATAAAGTGATCTGGTTGAATCCGGAACCCGAGAATACGTGGGAGTTCACAACGTCGGTCAATTGGACGCAGAAGCTGGTGGAAGAGAAGATGTTCCCACTGACGTTGAAAGGTCTCGAAGACAGCATGCGTTACCTTTCACGCTGATTGGGTGGGGCGATTCGCGAAACTAAAAAAGGCGTGATGAATTCACGCCTTTTTTAGTTTGAGAAAATATTAGTCGAACAATTCTACTCGCGGCAGCTCCACCGGTTTGGCCACCACCTTTTCCGTTGGTGCAACTACAGTGGAAACACCCAGAAACACCGTTTCCCCGTTTTGATTCTTGATCTCATTATTGATCAGAACAATATTGCCACGGCGCTTCTTCTCTACCAGCTCAAGATGTGCCGTCAGCGTATCGCCGGGTCGAACTGGTTTCTTGAAACGCATTTCCTGGCCGGCATAGATACTGCCAGGGCCCGGGAATTTTGTTGCTACAGCGGCACTGATGATTACGGCGCACATGGCACCATGGGCAATGCAGCCACCAAATGGCGTAGTCTTCGCGTATTCTTCGTCCAGGTGAATGGGGTTGGTGTCACCCGATAAAATGGCAAACAGTTTGATATCTTCTTCAGAAACGGTTTTGGTATAGGTGGCGGTCATGCCAACCACCAACTCGTCGAATGGGGTATTTTCCAGGCCGGACATATTCTGCTCCCTCGTGGGTTTGCAGAGATAGTATCCATCCGCACCAAATGTGGACAGCGATTAAATGTAACGGATTTTTAGTAACTGATCAGTTGCTGACCGGTGGTATCAGGCGCTGGCAGTAGCCTTATTGCGGGGGGCAACAGGCTCCGGCACCCGTGTATCAAGCCATTGCAACAAATCATCGATTACTTCGCCGCGATTCAGCTCATTGAAAATCTCATGACGGCCATCTTCATACAGTTTCACAGAAACGTCATTTTGACCTGCTGAGCGCAGATGGTTGGCCAGTTTGTGTATGCCATGGTGTGAGGCGTGATAGGAAAGGGGGTCCCGTTCACCGGACAGCAGATAGAAGGGCAATTCATTGGGAATGTTTTGCAGATTGCGCAGACGGCTCAACGAGTCCAGTCCACCAAGAAAATCCTGCCACATTTGATTGGTACAGAGGAATCCGCAGAGTGGATCAGCAATATATTTATCCACCTCGTTTTGATCCCGGGTCAGCCAATCCGCTTCAGTACGGGTCTGGCCAAATTTCTTGTTGAAGGTGCCGAAAGTCTGGTAATCAATTAACGCGCTACGACCTTTTGGACCGCTGCGCAGTTTTTCCAATTTGACCAGCATGCGGGGTGCTCGGAGAGCGCCGGGGGAGCTGAAGCCGGAGCCGGATAAGATAACGGCGTCTACGGTGTCGCCATGCTTGATGCAGTAAGCTTGGGCAATAAACGATCCCATGCTGTGACCCAACAAAACCACGGGTAACCTTGGCTCCGATTCGCGAATAAACTGGTTGACCCTATACACGTCAGATTGGACCAGGTTCCAGCCATTGGTATCCGCATAATGACCTACCAGCCCGCCCTGTGGAATCGAATGTCCGTGTCCGCGATGATCGTGCGCATAAACGGTGTACCCGGCGGCAGTCAGTTGTTCTGCGATGGGCTCGTAACGTCGGCCGTGTTCCGCCATGCCGTGATTGATATGGATGACGGCTTTTGCTGTCGCCTGCTCTGGATTGCTCCACTTTCTGACAAAGATTTTGTGTCCATCGATGCTGGTAAGAAAGTGCTTTTCAGCGAGCATGGTGGTCTCCATGTATTGGGGCCTTTCAGTGCAGTCGGCCTGATGTTACGGGGTTGGACCACATTGTATACTCATGCTTGCTGGATGGGGAGTGCAAATGTTTATCAATCCAGTTTTGTAACCGCTCCACATCGTCGTTTTCGGCGTAGAGGCCCAATCGCGTGCGCCGCCACAGAATGTCTTCTGCACAACTAACCCACTCATTTTGGAGTAGAAACGCCGCTTCTCTTTCATAGAGTCCGGGGCACAACCGTTGCCCCAAATCGCCAATGTCCTTGCACTTCTCTAACAGTTGTACAGATCTGGCCCCATAGGTCCGGCAATAGTGGCTCAACAGGTGACTGGGTAACCACGGAAACCGGCTGCTGACGTGAAGAATGAACTGATCAAAGCCCGCTGGTTGTAAATCGCCTCCCGGCAGGGGCGCCAAGGTGTCTGATTCTTCACTGAGTTTCAAGTATTGCCCCAGCATCTGCACTGTTTCTTCCGCCATTGCTCGGTGCGTGGCGAAGCTGCCGCCGAAAATGGAGACAAGCGGTGAGCGCCCGTCAGTACAATTCAGGTCCAGGGCATAGTCTTCAACCCCCTCCGCAGAGGCTTCGCGATCGTCGCTGTAGACAGGCTGTTGAATGCAGTAGCACTTCACGACACTACCGGCGTTCATCTGAATATCAAAGTGCTTGTTAATCAGGGTGATGATATCCGCCTGTTCCTGTCTGGACGGTTCACCTGGTTCTGCCTGAGTGCTGACACCGGTTACCCGCGAGACTAGGCAGTAGTGCTCCTGAAAAGGGGTTATGCTCACCGGGCCGGTGCCGGTTTCTATCTGGTAGGCATGGTCGCCCTGGTAGAACTTGGGAATGATCACAAACAACTTGCGCTTGAGTTCCACCCAGCAGCGGCTTTCCGAATTTCGGATTCGGTTCTGGACCTCATTCACCCGCACACCGGATGCATTGATGATGCATCGGCTGTGAATCGTGATGTCATCACCGTTGGCTGCACGCAGTTGAATCTGCCATTTACCGCTGTCCCGTTGCGCCGACACAAACTCATGATGGGGGAGAACACGGCAGTGGTGTCGGCGGGCTAGAATGAGGTTTTCAATGACCAGGCGGGCATCGTCTACCATGCATTCTTCCATAACCCAGGGTGCCGGGGCCGTAGTGCGGAGGGGGGCGGTTTGTTGGCGGTCGGCATGCCTTTTTGCAATCTGCGAACCCTGGCCCCCCTGTAACCAGTTTTGAAACAACCAGAGCCAGATGCGGCTGATGGGGGATTGACGTTGGCCTGGCGCGGGTACTATTACAAAAGCCCGTTCCCGGTAGAGGTGGGGAGCTCTTAGTTTGAGCAACGCTTTCTCTTTGATCACCTTATTGAAATAGGGTAAGTTGTGATTGCGCAGGAAGTGGACGGCACCCGGCAGGATCTGGTCTGATTGAGACGAACTGGCACCGCCGACATCGCCACGGTCGCAAAGTGTGACCGATAAGCCCCTGAGGGAACATTCAGCAGCGGTGGCGGCTCCACTAATGCCTCCACCTACGATGAATACATCCAGACAATCGCCCTGAGTCTTTACCATAAGGCTCACCTTCAAAGGGTATATGCTTATAACTATGGAACATGCAGATGGACTGTCAACTCACACCGCAATCAGGACCTAAACTAGCCAAGTTTCTTTTCTCGATATTGTTCGCGTTCGTTCCCCTATCGGCCCAGTCTGCGCCTGCGGCAGAACTATGGCCCAAGTGGGAAGCCAGCGATGAATCCAGTAAGGCAAGCGTTGATCATTCTCACTGGCAGCAGATTCTGGATCGTTATCTGCAAGCATCAGGCGACCCTGAAGTGACCCGCTTTGATTACGCCAAGGTAACAGCAGAAGATAAGGCACTGTTACGGGAATACCTGACTCAGCTGCAGGCGACACCGATTTTGGCGTTCAATCGCGCAGAGCAATTTGCCTATTGGGTGAACCTCTACAACGCGGCAACCGTGAACCTCATATTGAATCGTTACCCGGTGGAGAGTATTCGCGATATCAAGTTTGGTTTTTTTTCCTTTGGTCCCTGGAACGAAAAACTCCTAAAAGTGGAGGGCGAGGACCTTAGCCTAAACGATATAGAACATCGTATTTTGCGCCCCATCTGGAAGGACAACCGAATCCACTATGCGATTAACTGCGCCAGCGTGGGTTGCCCTAATCTCGCCACCAAAGCGTACACGCCTGCGAATTCACAGCAATTACTGCAGCAGGGTGCGATTGATTACGTGAACCATCCCCGTGGCGTTGAAGTTTTGGAGGATGAACTGGTGTTGTCGTCTATTTACGATTGGTACCAGGTTGATTTTGGTGGCAATGAAGAAGGCGTCGTTCAGCATCTGCTGAAATATGCGAAACCGGATTTAGTCAGGAGACTGTCTGGTCACAGTGGTGATATCGACTACCGTTACGATTGGAGCCTGAATTCTCCGTAATATCCGGCAAAGAATCGGTGTTTGTCTGGCCCATTTTCGCCAAAACTGATAATCTTTTGCGCGCTTCGCATGGACACAACTCAAGCTAGCCCAAGATAGCAACCGAGACTGTAACCCTCATTGAGAATCAGGGAATAATAAAATGGTAGACAAAATCTGGACGGACAAATATCCCGAAGGCGTCACTTCAGAAATCCAGTACGGCGACTACGAGTCGGTGCTGGACGTGTTTGAAAATGCCTGTAAGAAATTCGCTGATCGGCCAGCGTTCCACAATATGGGTGTCAGCATCACCTATGGTGAACTTGATAAATTAAGTGCAGATTTTGCGGCCTATTTGCAGAACCACACCAGCCTGGTGAAGGGCGATCGCATAGCCGTACAGATGCCCAACCTGATCCAGTATCCCATTGTGGTGTTCGGAGCCATGCGGGCCGGATTGGTGGTTGTGAATACCAACCCAATGTACACCACCCGCGAGATGGAGCATCAGTTTAATGATGCAGGTTGCAAGGCGATTGTCGCGTTGGCTAACTTTGGTGATTCCGTTGCGGATGTGCTCCCTAAGACCGGTATCAAACATGTCATCATCACCCAGGTTGCAGATATGCAGCCAACCCTGAAACGGGTGCTGATGAATTTTGTGATCAAGCATATCAAGAAAATGGTGCCGGATTTTTCCATCAAAGGTGCCGTTTCATTTACGTCCGCTATGGCGAAAGGGGCGGCTTCCAAATTAAAACCGGTTGATGAGCCCAAGGGCGAAGACGTTGCCGTGTTGCAATATACCGGTGGCACAACCGGGGTCGCCAAGGGTGCTATGTTGACCCACAAAAACCTGGTGTCCAACATGCTGCAGATGGATTTCATTCTGCGCACGTTGCGTCCCGGTCAGGAGGTGGCGATTACGCCATTGCCGCTCTACCATATTTTCTCATTCACGGTGAACTGTCTGGGTATGATGTCCCACGGTGCCTGCAATGTCCTGATTACCAATCCCAGGGATATTCCAGCGTTTGTGAAAGAGTTAAGCAATCATCGCTTTACCTGCTTTACCGGTTTGAATACGTTGTTTGTCGCACTTATGAATAATCCGGATTTCCGGTCGCTGGATTTCAGTACGCTGAAAATGACCATCGCCGGGGGCATGGCGTTACAAAAAGCCGCGGCGGATCAATGGGAATCCATTACCAAAAACCGCATCGCGGAAGGTTTTGGGATGACCGAGACTTCTCCTGTGGTGTGCGTAAATCCTCCTCATGCTATCCAGATTGGCACCATCGGGATTCCTGTACCCGGAACCGATGTCAAAATTGTGGATGAAGATGAAAACGAGCTGCCGCTGGGTGAAAGCGGCGAGCTTTGCGTGAAAGGTCCTCAGGTAATGAAGGGTTACTGGCAACGGGACGAAGCCACCAGGGAAACCATGACCAAAGACGGTGAATGGCTCAAGACCGGTGATGTTGCCTTGATCCAGGAAGACGGTTACCTGCGTATCGTAGATCGTAAGAAAGACATGATTCTTGTATCCGGTTTCAACGTCTATCCTAATGAAGTGGAAGACGTGGCTTGTGCACATCCCGGCATCGTTGAGTGTGCCGCAGTGGGTGTGCCTGACGAAAAGAGCGGTGAAGCCGTCAAGCTGTTTGTGGTCAAGTCTGACGACAGCCTGACCCCGGAGCAGGTGATTGCCTACTGTAAGGAAAACCTGACCGGCTACAAGGTGCCCAAGCAGGTGGTGTTCCGCTCCGATCTGCCCAAGACCAACGTGGGTAAGATTCTGCGCCGGGAACTGCGCGGCCAGTAATTTTCCCGCATAATAGCTGATTCCTCAGCACCACATCCTCATGCAGACCAGTCTCCGCTGGTCTGCATTTTCCTGATCAACTCCGGTACAATGCGGCGCCATGACTCATGAGGTTCTGGCGTGACATCCGATTCCCTATCAACCATTCGACAGCAGATCAACCGTTGTCTGAGTAAAGACCGCTACCGTTTCACTCGTTCTTTGCAAACGATAGAGCGCCGCCTTGCCCAGAAAAAGCCCTGTGACCGGGATTTGTCACGTTTGCATGAGGAGCTGGAAAAATCGCTGCAGGCCGTTCAGGAAAGGGCAAATAACTTACCTGAATGGCGCTATCCCGAATCTCTGCCGGTTTCCTCCCGTCATGAGGAAATCGTCAAAGCCATCCGGGAAAACCAGGTCATCATCATTGCCGGTGAGACCGGCTCAGGTAAAACCACCCAGATTCCCAAGATGTGTCTGGAAGCCGGGTTAGGGGTTACCGGCTACATCGGCCACACCCAGCCCCGCCGTTTGGCAGCCCGCACGGTGGCACAGCGGATCGCGGATGAACTGGAAACCCAGCTGGGCGATAAGGTTGGCTACAAAATCCGTTTTCAGGACCAGGTTTCAGAGCGCAGCCATATCAAGTTGATGACCGACGGAATGTTGTTGGCCGAGATTGCCCAGGACCGTTTTCTCAACCACTATGATGCCATCATCATTGATGAGGCCCATGAGAGAACTCTGAACATTGATTTCCTGTTGGGTTTTCTCAAGCAGCTGCTGCCCAAAAGGCCTGATCTCAAGATCATCATTACCTCGGCCACCATTGACCATTGGCGCTTCTCCCGTTACTTCAATGATGCTCCGGTCATCGAAGTGTCTGGTCGAACCTATCCGGTGGATATTCTCTACCGACCCCTGAACGAAGATCAGCCCGACTCAGAGGACCAGGTGTCCGACGATGAAGGTAAAATCGAGAGCGGAATCCTCAACGCTCTGGAGGAAATTCAGAAGCTGGAACGCGCTCAGCCCAACCCATCGCGCCCGGGTGATGTGCTGGTGTTCCTGGCCGGGGAGCGTGATATTCGTCAGGTTGCCGAGCGCTTGCGGCGTCAGGGACCTAAGCATCTTGAAGTATTACCGTTGTATTCACGTCTGAGTAATGCAGAGCAGAACCAGGTTTTCCAATCCCATACCGGCAGGCGGGTGGTGCTTGCCACCAATGTGGCTGAGACATCCATTACCGTGCCGAATATAGGCTACGTCATAGATACCGGCGTCGCCCGCATCAGCCGCTATAGCTATCGCACCAAGGTGCAACGGCTGCCCATTGAACCGGTTTCCCAGGCCAGTGCCAATCAGCGGGCCGGGCGTTGTGGGCGAGTGGCGGAGGGCATCTGCATTCGACTGTATTCCGAGGAGGATTTCAGCAATCGTCCTGAATACACCGAGCCGGAAATCCTCCGCACCAACTTGGCTTCGGTCATTCTGCAGATGCAGGGGCTGAAACTGGGGGAGGTCTCCCGTTTCCCATTCGTTGATCCACCGGATCAACGGCTGGTGAACGATGGCTACCGATTGTTGGAAGAGCTGGGGGCAGTGGACAAAAAACGGATGATCACACCGCTGGGCTTCGACCTGTTGAAGTTCCCGGTGGACCCGCGCATCGCCCGCATGCTGGTGGCCGCCCGGGAACAGCACTGCCTGCAGGAAATGTTGATCATTGCCAGCGGCCTCAGTGTGCAGGAGCCCTGGCAGCGTCCCCATGACCGGCAGGGGGCTGCGGATGAGGCGTTAAAACGGTTCCAGCATGAAGAGTCGGACTTTCTGACCTTCGTTAAGATCTGGCAGACCTGTGAGCAGCAAAAAACCGATCTCACCAACAGCCGTTATCGACGCTGGTTGCTGGAGAACTTCCTCAGCTATTTACGCATTCGGGAATGGCAGGATGTGTACCGCCAGCTCAAGCAGGTAGTGCATCAGCTGAAATGGACTGAGAACTCAGAACCCGCCCGTTATGAAGAATTACATCGCTCCATTTTGTCCGGGCTATTGAGCCATGTGGCGGTTAAGGACGATCAGAAAGGTTACACAGCCGCCCGTAATCGGTTGCTGTCGATTTTTCCCGGCTCTGCACTTAGTCAGAAAAAGCCCAAATGGATCATGTGTGCCGAAATCGTCGAAACCCATAAGGTGTTTGGTCGTACTGTCGCACGAATCGAATCGGAGTGGGTGGAGCAGGTGGGTGAAGCCCAACTCAAACGCACCTACTTTGAGCCCCATTGGGAGAAAAAGCAGGCCTGTACGGTGGCCTATGAGCAGACCAGCCTGTTCGGCCTGATCGTGAATCCCCGCAAACGGGTCAATTACAGCAACATCGATCCACAGCGCTGCCGGGAGCTGTTTATCCAACATGCCCTGGTACTGCATGAATATGAAACCCGTGCTTCCTATGCCCGTCACAATCAGCAACTGATAGAAGAACTGGAGTATCTGGAACAAAAATCCCGGCGCCGGGATATTCTGATTGATGACCTGACCCTCTATGGGATTTTCGATGCTGTGGTGCCGGCTCAGGTTGTTAATGGAAAAAGCTTTGAGAGCTGGCGTAAACAGGCCGAGCGAAACAATCCGAATATTCTCTTTCTGCAGAAAGAACAGCTTATCAAAACCGATACAGACGCGATTAGCCAGTGGGAATTTCCCGATCAGGTTCAGGTGGAAGGCGGCAGTATCAAAATCGACTACCAGTTTGAACCGGGCAAGAAGCAGGATGGTTTGAACATTGTGGTGCCGGTTACCCTGATCAACCAGATTGAAGAAGAAAAACTGGAATGGTTGGTACCGGGTCTGGAAAAAGAAAAATGCGTGGCATTAATTAAAAGCCTGCCTAAAACCCTGCGCAAACATTTTGTGCCGGCGCCGGATTTTGCCGCTGCTTTTCTGCAAAGTAAGCCCGACCGGGAGCGTTCTCTGAAGGTTCAACTGGCGAATTTTCTGAGGGACAGGAAGCGGGTGGATATTTCAGAACAGAGTTTTGATGAATCCACCTTGCCTTTGCACTTGTTGGCCAATCTCAAAGTACTTAATCCCCAGGGAAAAGTGCTGGAGGAAGGCCGGGATATCCGACAGATCAAGCTTTCTCTGCAGGGGGAATTCCAGCAATCCCTGAAACACCTGACCCAGGACAGTTTGAATGAGTCGGTTTACGACCATTGGGCTTTTGACTCGATACCCGAAGTCTATGAGATGAAACAGGGTGGCGCGTTGGTGAAAGCCTACCCGGCGCTGGCGGTAAAAGATGAAGGTGTTGCGTTGCAGCTCTTCGATACCCCCTTTGCCGCGCAATTGGCCATGGAGCAGGGGTTGTTGCGCCTGTGCATTCTGGCGTTGCCGCAACAGGTACGCTATCTGAAAAAACAGCATGCACTCCCAGAGGCGGTCGCTATTAAATATGCGCCCTTTGGCGACCGTAAATCCCTGACCGATGGCTTGGTGGAGATGGCGTTCTATCGCGCTTTTATCGCAGACCAGCCATTGATTCGCTCAGAACAGGAATTCCAACAACGGTTACAATCCGGAACGGCCCAGCTGGCCAGTGCGGCCATGGAAATACAGCACCTCATTGCTGACATTCTGGAACGGCACCATGAGGTCATGGCGGCTTTGGGGCAAGACAAATCCCCCGCCAAAAAAGTCACTCGGGAAGATATCAAATTACAGCTGTCACGGTTGTTCCCCCAGGGCTGGATGCGTCATATCCCGTTTCAGGCGCTGCTGAATTATCCCCGTTACCTGGATGCCATCCTGGTGCGCTGGCAGCGGTTGCAGGGCAAAATTGATCGTGATCAACAGCTGGTTGATGAGTTGGCGTTGTTGTGGGAGCAATATCAAAACCGGTTTCACAAACACCAGAAAGAAGGTGTCCTGGATCAGCACCTGGAGCAGTGGCGTTGGGCCCTGGAAGAATACCGGGTTTCACTGTTTGCCCAGGGCGTAAAGACCCCTTATCCTGTATCCTATAAGCGATTGCAAAAAATGTGGCAGAACGTGGCCTCATGATCGCGCACGATCTGCAAGGACTGCGGCTATGTCGATAAGAACAATCGAAACATCCCTGATGGTGCCCCTTCCTGGAGGCCAGCAACTGCATTTGCGTCGTTTGACTGACAACCCGGACGCCCCGGCCGTGTTGCTGCTGCACGGCTTGCTGGAAGACGGTACGATTTTCTATTCCCGCGATGGGCGGGGGCTGGCGCACTATCTGGCTGCAAGGGGCTTTGACACCTATATCCCGGATCTGCGGGGCAAAGGGCGTTCCTGGCCACCGGTAAGCGGCTGGGCGACCTATCGGGTGGGCGATGCGGTCAACCAGGATATCCCCGCCATTCTCAATACGATCCAATCCGTCAAAGGCTCTGCACCGGTGTTTTGGATTACCCATGCCTGGGGTGGGGTGCTTGCCAGCAGCTATTTGGCGCGTTATCCGGAGGCTCGTTCTTCTCTCAACGGCCTAATTAATTTTGGTAGTCACCGGGTGGCGGTAAATCGAAGCCTGGCGCGTTATATCTGGCTGGACGGACTCTGGGGCTGGCTGGCACGCCTGGTAGCTAAGTTTAAAGGCTTCATCCCCGGGCGGGGGCTGAAAATCGGCTCCGAGAATGAGTTCCTCGGCATTCAGCAGGACAGCTCAAACTGGTTTCGTGGTGAGGACTGGATTGATCCGGTGGACCAGTTTGACTACGGGGAGGCGCTGAGCAAAGGCCTCAGTTTCCCTCCGGCCCTCTATTTCGCCCCCAGCGCGGATTTGGCACGATGCAGTGCGGCTGATGTCAAAGGCTTTATGCGGGAGATTGGTCACCACAATGGCCGTTTGGTGGTGCTGGGGCAAAATCTGGGCAACCGGCACAATTACTCACAGATTAGCATGCTTACCCATCCGGATGCAGTGCATGATCACTTCCCATTCATGGTAAACTGGATGCTCGAAATGAATAAATTGAGGGAAGAGGCACGGAGCGGGGACGACCCGGAGCCCAAAAGTCAGGGACACTCTACCGCCAGCGGTAAGTGATTGAACATTTTAGCCTTTTTTGTATATAGCGCAGAAACACGGTAACAGCGATAAAGATAACAATGCCGGAGGTAGCAGTGTCGCATTCTACACAGACCCCTACAGTGGTCATCAGCGGAACGGGGCTTTATACACCCGAAGAATCCATCAGTAACGCCGAATTGGTTGAAAGTTTTAACCAGTACGTTGATCTGTTTAATGAAGAAAACAAAGTAGCTATAGAGGCTGGCGAACTTGAGGCTCTGGCTCCTTCCAGTGTCGAGTTCATCATTAAAGCATCCGGTATTGAAAGCCGCTATGTAATGAACAAGTCCGGCGTATTGGACCCCAAGCGACTGTGCCCCAGTATTCCGGAGCGCTCTGATGAAGAGCAGTCAATCCAGTGTGAAATCGCGGTTGCCGCAGCAAAGGAAGCCATGGCCCAGGCCAATAAAACGGCGGATGACATCGACGCGGTCATTGTAGCCTGCTCCAACATGCAGCGCGCCTACCCGGCCATGGCGATCGAAGTACAGGATGCCCTTGGCATCAAAGGTTATGGCTTTGATATGAACGTGGCCTGTTCCTCTGCCACCTTTGGTCTGCAAACGGCCAAGGATGCTGTTTTAGCCGGGTCTGCCAGATCCGTATTGATGTTGAATCCTGAAATCTGCTCGGGCCATCTGGCTTGGCAGGATCGCGATTGCCACTTCATCTTTGGCGATGTCTGTACCGCTGCGGTGGTAGAACGACTGGAAACCAGTACCAGCACTGAAAACTGGGAAATCATGGGCAGCCGTCTGCAAACCCAGTTTTCCAATAACATCCGCAATAACTTTGGCTTTCTGAATCGTGCTGATGAAAGTGGTATTGGTGCCCGCGACAAATTATTCCGCCAGAACGGCCGCAAGGTGTTCAAGGAAGTGGTGCCGATGGTGGCGGAGATGATCGTAAGCCATCTCTCTGATGAAAGTATTGAAACCAGTCAGCTGAAACGCATGTGGCTGCACCAGGCAAACCTGAGCATGAACCTGCTTATTTCCAAAAAGGTGCTGGGCCGGGATGCCTCTGTTGAGGAAGCGCCGGTTATCCTGAACGAATATGCCAACACCAGCTCTGCGGGTTCCGTCATTGCATTCCATAAATACCGCCAGGATATGGCGCCCGGTGAAATCGGGGTTATCTGTTCCTTCGGGGCGGGCTATTCAGCTGGCAGTGTTATTGTTAAAAGGTGCTAGATCTCCGGCCATACCCCGACCACAAAGCCACAGTCCGTCACTGTGGCTTTTTTGTTTGTGCTACATGTGCTTAACTGTGAATAATTACCAAAAATTAAGAAAATAACAAAAAATTTGGAGTTTGGTTGAAACATCCACAATTTACCTAAGTCTTAATATGCAGTAACTGTGTGATTGGCTGTTTGTCATCGCAGGTGAAATTAAAGGGTGAATGCCCATTTTAAACCAGAGAGTGAATATCTAAGGAGAAGATCATGGCTAAGTTTAAATCCCTGAAACCCCTGGCGGCTGGTGTTGGTGCTGCGTTGGTAGCGTCTGCGATGTCCACCACCACGGTACAGGCGGCTGAAAATCCATTTGCCACTACCCAACTGTCTGCGGGCTATCAGCTGGCTGACGGCCACGAAGGCAAGTGTGGTGAGGGCAAGTGTGGCGAAGGTAAGAAGGCCAAAAAAGAAGGCAATTGTGGTGAAGGCATGAAAGCCAAAGAAGGCAAGTGTGGCGAAGGCATGAAGTCCAAGGAAGGTAATTGTGGTGGAAACATGAAAGCCAAAGAAGGAAACTGCGGCGAAGGCATGAAAGCCAAGAAAGAAGGTAAGTGTGGCGAAGGTAAGTGTGGTAAATAAGCCATGACTATACTCAGTCCAAACACCCCTCAAGGTGCCGGACTGGGCTTGCGGCGGGCCATTATCGGCCCGCTTAGCGAGCAAAAGCCCGGTCAAATTGATTTTATGGAAGTGGCCCCGGAAAACTGGATCAATCTGGGCGGTCGTTTTGGTAAGCAGTTTCGTGCCATGACCGAGGCCTATCCCTTCGTGACCCATGGCTTGTCCCTGTCTCTGGGAGGTCCGGAACCCATTGATGTTGAATTTGTAAAATCCATCAAAAAATTCCTGGATGAGCATGGCATTGATGTGTACACCGAGCATCTCAGCTATTGCAGTGACGACGGCCATTTGTACGATCTTATGCCCATCCCTTTCACCTCTGAAGCCGTTGATCATGTGGTGAAA
The DNA here is from genome assembly GCA_002708905.1 of Pseudomonadales bacterium. Taxonomy (GTDB): domain Bacteria; phylum Pseudomonadota; class Gammaproteobacteria; order Pseudomonadales; family Ketobacteraceae; genus Ketobacter. Next base: position 337,309 of record PAPM01000035.1, read on the forward strand.
CGGATTCATCAGGTGCAGGATATTCTGGAGCGTCCGATGGGCATCGAGAATGTTTCCTACTACGCGGCACCCGGCCAGGAGATGTCGGAAATCGAATTCCTGAAAGCGGTGTTGCAGGAAGCGGACTGTAGTCTGCTCCTGGATGTTAACAATATCTACGTGAATAGTGTCAATCATGGCTACGACGCCCTGAGCTTTTTGCAACAGATCCCTGGTGACCGCATTCAATACATTCATGTGGCGGGCCACTTCAACGAAGCAGAAGACCTGATCGTGGATACCCATGGCGCGGATGTTATCGATCCGGTTTGGCAACTGCTGAACGAAACCTACCGTCTGTTTGGTGTAAAACCAACACTGTTGGAACGCGACTTCAATATACCGTCCGTAGCCGAATTACTGCAGGAAGTGGGGATCATTCGCGAACTCCAGGCCCGCAATCAGTTAGCCAATGAGAAAACAGCTTAAAGGCTTTTGTTATGGGTGAAACCGGATCCTTTAAAACCCTGCAATATCAATTTGCGTCCCACCTGCGAAATCCAGCCGAGATTCCTTCGCCTCAGGGAATTGAAGATCGCCGCATGCAGATCTACCGGGATTTGTTTTACAACAACGTGGAAGGCTTTATCAGCAACGGTTTTCCCGTTTTGCGCAGTTTGATTAGTGATGAAAAATGGCATCGAATGGTGCGGGACTTTTTCTCAGCGTATCGTTGTCAATCGCCTTACTTTCTGGAAATCAGTCAGGAATTCCTGAGTTATCTGCAGACTTCACGGCAACCCGAGCCGGATGATTATCCGTTTATGCTGGAACTCGCACATTATGAGTGGGTTGAACTGGCGGCTGACACTGATGTCGACGAAATTCCTGCTACCGGGTTTAACCCTGAAGGCAATTTGATGCAGGGAAGGCCACTGGTTTCCCCCTTGGCGTATGTCGTCAGTTACCAGTATCCGGTGCATCGGATTAGCGTTGATTTTATTCCTGCAGAACCACCCGCTGTGGCAACTTTCCTTATCGTGTATCGGGATCGACAAGACGAAGTCCGTTTCATGGAAATTAATGGCGTTACTGCACGCCTGTTGATGTTGCTGGAAGAAAATCCTGAATTCACCGGTGCCGATGCAGTACGGGTGGTGGCGGATGAACTTGCCCATCTTGATAAGAACGTTGTTTTGCAAGGTGGTGAAGAAGCACTGAAACATTTACAACTCAGCGGCATCATATTAGGGACTGAACTGAAACCCGTATAATGTCTCTGAAAGGATGAACCCGTGATTGCAGTGCTGAATAAATTGCAGGATGTACTGGATGCCTGCCGTAAGATTGATTTTCTTGCTCCCCTTGCTTTACGCCTGTACCTTGCGCCCGTTTTCATTGCCGTAGGCTTACATAAAGCCACACATTTTGCAGATATTGTGTCCTGGTTTGAATATTCTCTGGAACTACCCTTACCGCAATTAATGGCCTTCCTGGCCACCGCTGCAGAACTGGTTGGCGGATTCGCCCTGCTGTTTGGTTTCGCCGTGCGCTGGGTATCGATACCATTGATCATCACCATGTTGGTTGCCATATTTTCCGCTCATTGGGACAATGGCTGGTTCGCTATTGCGCCATCCGACCCGAACACCAGCGTAGCGAAAGTGTTGGCGCCCATTGGCTTTCCAGGTGCGGTTGAGAGCCTGCAGAACAGCGTGGAAGTGGGCCAACGGCTGGATCGCGCCCGGGATATCCTGCGGGAGTACGGCAATTACTCCTGGCTGACAGAGAAAGGAAGCGTGGTTATTCTCAACAACGGCATTGAATTCGCGGCCACTTACCTGGTGATGTTGCTGACCTTGTTTTTCATTGGGGCAGGGCGCTATCTAAGCTGCGATTACTGGATTGCAAAAAAATACCGTAATGCCCGATAGGGATTTTCCTCCTCCAGCTTTGTCTTAGCTGATCTCAAAGGGTAAAATCGAGCGCTTGTGTTTCTGACGGGAACTCCTAAATGACAACAATTATGACAAGCCGGATGCTGGGTTACGTATTCTGGGTGGCTATGGCGTTCGGGATGGCCGGGACTGCCTGGGCAACCGAGACAGAAGGTGAAGGGCATCCCAGAGATCCGTGGGAAGGCTTCAATCGTGCCATGTTTGGCTTCAATGACACCCTGGATTTCTATGTGTTGAAGCCGGTCGCCAAGGGGTACGACAAAGCGATGCCGGATCCCTTGCAGGACGGTGTCAGTAATTTCTTCAACAATATCGGTGAGATCAGGACCATCTTCAACGGCTTGCTGCAATTCAAGTTCAAGCAGGCCGGTCTCGACACAACCCGGTTTCTGGTTAATACCACGGTAGGTGTTTTCGGTTTCATTGATATCGGCTCCCGTATCGGCCTCGAACAACACGACGAGGATTTCGGGCAAACCCTGGGTTACTGGGGAGTGGGGTCCGGTCCCTATGTGGTGTTGCCCCTGTTGGGTCCCAATACGGTTCGTGACAGCATAGGTCTGATACCCGATGACTATATCTCTCCCTATCAGGCTGTAGACCATGACTTGACCCGTTATAGCATTCGGGCCTTGCAGGTGGTGGACCTGCGTGCCGGCCTGCTGGAGGCAGAAAGCCTGATTGCCGGTGACCGCTACAGCTTCTTCCGGGATGCCTACCTGCAGCGCCGGGATTTTCTGGTGAATGACGGTCAGATGGCTGACGATTTTCTGGAAGATGATGATTTATTTGAAGATTTTGATGATGAAGAGAGCTGGGATGAGGGCGCCCCTGAAGACAGCGAGGAGCCTCTCTAGTCCTGTGTGGGCCTAAACGCCAATCGGCTTGAGTACCAATCACCTAGACTTGTCCGGCCTGTTATTGGATTATTGTCAGATTCCCAACGGAAATAACAAAAACGATTAAGGGAAAGACTATGAGAGTGAGAGGTTTTCTGGGCGCACTGCCCACATTGATTCTGGCGTCCTCGGTGTGGGCCGTGCCACCGGAAGTAGTGGATCGCAGCTGGGCTGCCTCGGTCGAACTGACCGGTGAAGGTGACCCCGACCGTGCGATTGCCCGCATGCATGAAATGGCGGATTTGAACCGGGCTGTGTTTGGCTCCATGCAGTTCCATCAGCAGACCCAAAGCTTCGTGGACCAGATGTGGGACAATCTTGAGTCCTTTAATCTGAGCCGTTTTTACGACATGTTGCCGGAACAGAGCGGTGAATGGCGTCAGTTAAGAGTTTATGGCGCCCGTAACGGCAATCATTACTCTGTTGGTCCCGATCCCAAAACAATCAGCCCAGATGGGGTGCCGGATACCCTGGGTGATGTATCTGTGCTCGTTCAGGCCAAGAAAATCGATGGCAATCTCGGTGAGCATTACCTGATGCGGGCTGCCATGGAGATGGCTGTCGGTGATATGCGTTGGCCTTCTGTGCAGGATGCTGCTGTAGAAACCTTCCGTGTGGTGGTGGACGGAGCACCCTCGTTCAAGAGCAGCAACAATCGCTCCATTGAGCAGCAATATCGGGACCAGGTGATTCGTATGAGTCCCCGACTCGGTTCTGAAGACGTAGACATTATCGCCCCGTTATGGGCGTCCTTCCCCGCAATGTGGGAGCTGTTGTCACGCATGGGCTCCATCGAAGATGTGGTCTATCACGATCTGAATAAACCCTATCGACAGTTGAATATCTCTTTTGTTATCGATCCAGACAGGATGAAAAAGTTTTACCCGAACATTGTCGACCATCTGCAGAGCATGAATCGTTTGTTCCGCGGCACGATTCGTTTAGAAGATGAAAGGGGAGAGCTGTTTACGGCGGAACTCGACAGCCTTTCAATGCGTGGCAGTTTCCAGGCATTTATCGCGGATGGGCGAATCCTGCCCGTAAAAGGCAATAAAGTTGTGTTGGACGCGCAACCCATTGCAGATAATAAACCCTGGAACTTTACCGCTCATATGAACAGCACCATGAACATTCTTGGAGTGGTTACTCATATCGATAATGCCAAGGCCCGGGTTCAGTTTATGTCGACGGAAGACGGCGCCAAGCTGGTGGGTCAGCTCTCTGACGTGCCGGACGTGCGTGTACAGGGCAAAGCGCTCGGCATTATGCCAACTGCGATGATCGATGTGGTTATGCCGAAGGACATTGATGAGATCATCGAAGAATTTATGGCCGTGGCCTGCAAGGGGAACGAGGGCAAAGGCATTTTAATGGGCGCCCAGTTTGAACAATCCAAAACGGGTGCCAGTTCGAAGGTGACGTTCAAAACGGCATTTGAGGGATTGGATAATTTCTTTGTCAGAATCGGCATGGGCATTGTCAACAACCGGGTGCTGCCGGACGAAGATGTATCAGAGGAAATCAATCGTCTGATCTTTGAAACCCAGGAAGCATTCGCATCGGATTTGAAGGAATTCGAAGTCGTAACCAGCAGCCGTAAGCTGGCGGCGAATTCGTTGGCGCAGTAATTCAAAAAAGAAAGGCCCGGATTTCCGGGCCTTTCTTTTTAATTACAAATCTTCTTAATCACCACACCGAGCCTGAAAAAATGCAGGTCGGGGAGCGGGGTGACCCGCACCACTTCCACTACCGCATCCAGGGGGGAGAAGTCGGGGCCCTCTGAGGGGATGGTTACTCGTAAACGATCACCAATCTCCAGTTTTTTCTCAGTTTCCAGCAGCATCCCGGCGCCACTTAGATTGCGACAGCGCCCTTCATAGCGCTCCTTTCCTTCCAACTTGGTGAAGGTGACCATAGTGTCCACCCTCATGCGGATAAAGCCGCGTTTCTCTTCGTAAGATCTTTCTGACAAAGCCATGCGTCCTCTCTCGCTATGTTCAGCCTTATTATTGTGTTTTTAGGGCATGTAGCTCATGCAAGTCCCGTTCAGTATATCAGAGCGTCCAGATATCGCTATCTTTTAGACTGCTAAATTATTTAGCACTATTCGAGGCGTTGTTGTTGTGCCCCTGGTTGCAATGTAACAGCATTGAGAGTAATTTTTAATCTTACAAAAGGAATGTCGGACACTGTTTAAATGTCCCTAATGAGTAAGGGTTTAATTCCTAACGTATGAAGTCCCCCCAAACACCGGGTAACGACGTAACCATCCTGTTGATCGATCAGTTGTCAGAACTGCAGGCGCACATTTCCGGTTGTTTGCGGGATGAGGGCTTTCATGTCCATATCGAAAGCGAATCTGAACCCGGTTTGCGTTTCTGGGCCGAACATCACCCGGAAGTGGTGATCTGCGATGTGGCCTCGCCTGATATTGACGGCCTTTCCATTCTTAGTGAAATCACTGCCAGCGAATACAGTACACAGGTAATCATGATCTCTGATGCAGGGGAGATGGATGACGTGGTCAAGGCGCTGCGCCTGGGGGCTACGGATTTTCTGTTAAAACCGATTTCAGATCCTGAGGTCCTGCTGCATGCGGTGAAGCGAGCCCTGGATGAGCACGGTTTGCAGGTTCAGAACAGTCATTATCGTGAGCAACTGGAGCAGACCAATCGCGAATTGAACAACAGTTTGCGTCTGTTGAAAGAAGACCAGGAAGCCGCCAGGGTAGTGCAGTTGAAAATGCTGCCGGAGCCAAAAAAACGCTATGGTGATATTGAGATTGAGTACCGGATTATTCCCTCTCTCTATTTAAGTGGGGATTTTGTGGATTATTTTAGCCTGGGGCAGGATCGCATAGGCTTTTATCTGGCGGATGTATCCGGTCATGGGGCTTCATCGGCATTCGTAACGGTGCTACTTAAGACCATGGCAAATCGGGTTAAACAGCATTTCAGCAAAGACCAACCAGAGCCATTGCGGCCAGCGGAGATACTAAAACGGGCCAATGATGAATTATTGCCTCTTGGCCTGGGTAAGCACCTTGCGGTTTTCTGTGGCTACATCGATTATGCTTCCCGCAGACTGGTTTATTGCAGCGCAGCCCATTTCCCACCTCCCATACTGGTGACCAACGGTGGTGCACTTGCCCTGGAGGGCAGCGGTCTCCCGGTGGGGCTGTTTGAGGAGGTCGTCTATGAGAATCAAGAGGTTAGCCTTGGAGACAGCTTCGATTTGGTCGTATTCTCGGATGGAATCCTGGAAGTGATGCCGCAACATTCGGTAGCAGAAAAAGAGCAATACCTTATGGAAATAGTTTCCAAGGGGATTCATAATATAGGGCAGCTCCTAGATCACCTGGACTTACGCAGTAAAGACGCGGTTCCCGATGATATTGCGCTTATGACGGTTTCTTGCTCACCAAGGTAGGGGGCAGGGTAGACTTATATTTTGGCCCGTGGATGCGGGTACAGCAGGGCAGTTAGTAGATCCATGGCTGAATCCAACACCGGAAAAGCACTGTACGCGGTTCATCAGGGTACCTATGTGTTGAAGCTCATTGGTGAAATCCGGGTGCCAATCTGTGCCACCCTCGACAGCTTCATAGAAGGCATGTTTCGGGACCCACAACTAAATTCCGTTCTCATTGATCTCAGCAAGACCCAGATTATTGACAGTACTGCACTGGGGTTATTAGCTAAAATAGCCATCCAGACCCGTAAACGTTTTCGGCGTAAACCACTTATCATTAGTACTGAGCCTGATGTCACCCGCATTCTCGATACCATGGGTTTTGAGAAGGTTTTCAATATCGTCCATGAAGAACCGGTGAAAAGTCCTTCCATGACAGAAATGCCCAACGTGCCGTGTGACGAGCGTAATGCCTTTGAGAAAGTGTTGGAGGCCCACCGTGTCCTGATGGATATGAACGAGCGCAACCATGAAACGTTTAAAGACGTGGTGGCGGCTCTGGAAAAACCGATGGATGATGGGGTGTCACCGGATTCCAAATTCTGTTGTGGTGACACCAAGTTTCATCGTTTCAATTAATTGTTTAACCTGCAGATTCCCGGCGTAACAAGTCTTCCAGTTTTACCTGATCTTTGGCAAAGTTGCGGATGCCTTCCGCAAGTTTCTCTGTTGCCATTGCGTCTTCATTCATAAACCAGCGAAAAGTTTTTTCAGTAAGCGAAATTTTTTCTTCGGCTTTGGTTGTTGTCTCCGGGCTTAACTTGCGCTCCAGTGAACCGTTGGAAGCTTCCAGTTCGCCCATTAGCTGCGGGCTGATAGTGAGGCGATCGCAACCGGCAAGCTGTTCGATTTCGCCAGTGTTGCGGAAACTGGCGCCCATGACGATAGTTTGGTAGTCGTGGTGTTTATAATACTGATAGATTCGGCTAACAGACTGCACGCCGGGATCTTCCTGCGGACTGTATTCTTTTTTCTCGGTGTTGGCCTTGTACCAATCCAGAATTCGTCCCACGAACGGCGATATCAACGTGGCTCCCGCTTCAGCACAGGCAACCGCTTGGTGAAAACTGAAGAGCAGGGTGAGATTGCACTCAATACCCTCCAGCTCCAGTTGCTTGGCAGCCTGGATTCCTTCCCATGTGGAGGCGATTTTTATGAGAATCCGCTCCCGCCCGATGCCCAGCGTCTCATAAAGGCGGATAATGCGGCGCGCAGTGCTGATGGTCGCCGCTGTATCGAAAGACAGCCGGGCATCCACTTCGGTCGATATTTTGCCGGGAATGATGTTGAGGATCTCCCGGCCGATATTCACCGCAAGATGCTCACTTGCCAGCGCGATTCTTTGGTCTTGATGAGCGTCTTTTGTATCTGCCAGGCTTTTCTCCAGCAAGGGGCGATATTCTTCGATGGCAGCCGCTTTCAACAGCAGGGATGGGTTGGTGGTGGCATCGATGGGCTGATAACGGCGAATGGCTTCGATGTCGCCGGTGTCCGCTACCACAGTGGTCATGTTTTTCAGTTGTTCCAGTTTGTTGGTCATAAGACTGCCTTGCACTTGAAACGGTTTATTCGAAGGTTTCCCTATCATATTGTAAATCAGGCATATGACAAATCCGGGAGCAGGGCGGCCGCTGCTTTTATCACTTCCACTCCGGAACCGGATTTATAGGCGTTCTCGCTCAGATAGCGTCGCCACTGGCGGGCACCCGGGCGATTCTGAAACAGGCCGACAATATGACGGGATATGTATTTCAGTTGCGCCCCTTCCTGCAAACGTTGCTCCACGTACTGATAAATCTGCTCCAGAAGCTCGGCATCGGAGATGACGGGACGCTCCGCCTGGTAGATGCGTTGATCCACTTCTTTCAACAGGTAAGGGCTTTGATACGCTGCTCGTCCCATCATCACGCCGTCCACTTGCTGCAGGTGTTGCAGAGTTTCGGCCAGCGAGGTAATACCACCATTGATGATGATTTCCAGTTGCGGAAACTCCTTTTTCAGCAAGTACACCCGTTCGTAGTTAAGTGGGGGAATATCCCTGTTTTCCTTGGGGCTGAGTCCATCCAGCCAGGCCTTGCGGGCATGCACGATAAAGGTTTCCACGCCGCTCTCTGCTACGGTGGAAACGAAGCGTTGCAGGTCGGCGTAGTCATCCTGCTGGTCGATGCCGATTCGACACTTCACGGTCACTGGAATGGAGACGGCTCCCAGCATGGCTTTGGTGCATTCGGCCACCAGTTGTGGGTCTGCCATCAGGCAGGCGCCGAATTGTCCGGACTGTACCCGATCACTGGGGCAGCCAACGTTCAGGTTCACCTCATCATAGCCGTACTCTTCAGCCAGCTTTGTACTCTGTGCCAGGTGTTCCGGGTTGCTGCCGCCCAACTGCAGGGCGATAGGATGTTCCGCCTGCTGGTAGCGTAGATGCCGATCCACATCACCATAGATCAGGGCACCGGTGGTCACCATCTCGGTATAAAGGACAGCTTTTTGCGTCAACAATCGATGAAACCCACGGCAATAGGAGTCAGTCCAATCCAACATGGGCGCGATGCAAAAGCGTCTGTCTATGGTTTTGTCTGTCATTTCAATAAGATAGTTGATCTACTGGAGCAGCCATTTGGGCAAAGGGCAGAGATTATACCACTTAAGTCAGCTCTTTTTACCCTGGTGTTGAGTGGCTATAATGGCGCCCCTGAACCCCGATAACAGGATACCTCGAATGTCAGTAAGAACCCGAGTTGCACCGTCTCCCACCGGCGATCCCCATGTAGGCACAGCCTATATCGCGCTCTTTAATATGGTGTTTGCCCACAAATTGGGAGGCAAGTTTATCCTACGCATTGAGGATACTGACCAGATTCGTAGTACACCTGAATCGGAAGCCATGATTCTGGATTCCCTGCGCTGGTTGGGCTTGAACTGGGATGAAGGCCCGGATGTCGGCGGGGAGTACGGCCCCTATCGTCAAAGCGAACGCTCTCAAATCTATAAACAGTATGCGGATCAATTGCTGGCAAGTGGGCATGCCTTTATCTGTTACCGCACGCCGGAAGAGTTAGATCAGCTGCGCGAGGCCCGCAAAGCGGAGGGCAAACACACTGCCCTAAAACCTTCTGATCTCATGTTACCCGCCGACGAAGTCGAAAAACGTCAAGCCGCCGGTGCACCTTATGTGATCCGTATGATGGTGCCGGAAGGCGACGGCAAGTGCGAAATCCAGGATCTGTTGCGCGGCGCCATTGAGCTGGATTGGGGCCAGGTGGATGCGCAGATACTGATGAAGAGCGATGGTATGCCCACTTATCATTTGGCGAATGTGGTGGACGATCACCTGATGGCGATCACCCACGTTATTCGGGGGGAAGAATGGATCAACTCCGCGCCGAAACATAAGTTGCTCTATGAGTATTTCGGCTGGGAAATGCCGGTGCTTTGCCACATGCCATTGCTGCGTAATCCGGATAAAAGCAAGCTCAGCAAGCGCAAAAATCCCACCAGTATCAACTACTACAAGCGCATGGGATTTCTGCCGGAAGCCGTGGTGAACTATCTTGGCCGCATGGGCTGGTCCATGCCGGATGAAAGCGAGAAGTTTACGCTGCAACAAATGATCGAGAATTTTGATATTCAGCGCGTATCTCTGGGTGGTCCTGTGTTCGACACTACCAAGCTGAGCTGGCTCAACGGCCTTTGGATCCGAGAATCGTGCACTCCGGAACAGTTGGCGCAAAAGCTGAAAGAGTGGGCATTCAATGAAGATTACCTCATGCCTATTCTGCCCCTGATCCAGACTCGCCTGGAAGTGCTCTCTGATATTGTTAAACTGGCTGATTTTTTCGTGGCTGGACAGCTGTCTATTACTGCGGATCAGTTCGAGTTCCCGAAACTGGAATCCGTCCAGGTCCGAAAGATTCTGCAATACAGTCTATGGCAATTTGAGGCTGCCCGGCATTGGGATCGGGATACCATCAGCCAGACACTGAGTGGGTTGTCACAGTTTATGGAGCTGAAAATGAAGGATTTCATGATGCCCCTGTTCGTGGCCATCTCAGGCCGGGCGGCAGCCCCTTCCATTATGGATGCGATGGTCATCCTGGGCTCGGATATGACCCGTGCACGTCTACGCCATGCCCTTGATTTGCTGGGTGGGCCCAGCAAAAAAGAGGCAAAAGCCTGGGAAAAGGAGTTTAGAAACATCGATTTATAAAATCGGTCAAAAACTGTTGACAGGTCTGCGGATCGTCCTTAGAATTCGCAGCCTCTTCAGGTGATTCTCTGGAACGAAGCAAATTCAGCTTCAAAATCAGATGGTTATCGGAAACGGGGCTATAGCTCAGCTGGGAGAGCGCTACAATGGCATTGTAGAGGTCGGCGGTTCGATCCCGCCTAGCTCCACCAAATTTCGACGCAGTTCCACGTTGCGTCCCCTTCGTCTAGTGGCCTAGGACACCGCCCTTTCACGGCGGTAACAGGGGTTCGAGTCCCCTAGGGGACGCCATCTTTTCTCCTCCCGTCATCTTATTTAACGCTCCGCTGTCTATATATTCATACAGTTGTCATGGAGCGACCAATGGAAGTCATCAAGACCCTCAGACCCGGCGATAGTGGTACCAAGAAGTTGACCGAGCGCTACGGTGATCGTTTGGTGTGTGTGCGTTATCGAAAGGATGAAGCCAAAAAAAGGCGTTACACCACCATAGAGCTTATCGTGGACGAAGGGCCTGTAGATCAAAATAAGCTGTATCGACTGTCCCCTGAAGAACGCTCGTTGTCTGTTGGCGTGTATATCGCCAAAGGGGATCTAGCCACCAGAAAACTGGTGATAGAGGCCGGCGGGGTATACGACCGGTTAGCCGATTTGTGGCGGCTCCCGCTGGGGAAGGTCGTCAAGATGGGGATGGTTGAGCGACTCAGGCAGGGGTGAGCGCTCAGAAAGTGGTCAAAAGTGGTAATATTCACTTTTTTCTGGAAAGTTTCATTTTTACAATGGGTCAACAATAAGGCAATTTCTTACGCTCAGGCATGACGGGTGGGGCGGTAGCGTGCCTGAAGGCCTGAGCACAATCTTGCTGCACATCCCTTCATATATTTATTCCCAGTAAACGACAGGTAGATCTGAATTTATCCTAGATCTGGAAATTTGCCTCGGTTTGGTAAGTTGGGTATTTCTGGGAAGGGATACATTAAGTGTTATACGAAGGTCAGATGAAAGCAGAACTATTCGGCTACGTGCTTGAAATTGACGAGAACAAAACAAGAGAAACGTACCAGAATATCCAATCTGGTGGTTGTGTTGAGTGTGGGTGTGCATATTGTAAAAATTATCAGGAGTCGATACCTGATTCCTTTCCGACGGAAATATTAGATTTCTTCAATAAGTCCGGAATAGATATTTATAAGGATGCTGAAGTTTACCACTACACGGATTTACATGATGGCGTTTTAAATTATGGAGGTGAGTATTATCTGTGCGGCAAGGTTATTACTCATCCCAAAAATGAACCTAAACTAAATAACAATTTCACGTTTGTTTTTACTGATCCAAGCCCGCTTATCCCTGATGCATTCAAAAATACGGGCTCAATTTGCTTTTCGTTTAGTGGTGACATTAAATGGGTTCTATAAAATCGTATAACAACACGCCCTGAGGTGGACCACAAGCCAAATATTTAGTTTTTCAATGCGTATTCCAGTAGGGGTGAACCTCTGAGTTTCAATGCTTCGAGATA
>PAPM01000036.1 GCA_002708905.1 Pseudomonadales bacterium
ACCAGCTCCAGCAGCTCTTCGTCGTCTACCATGTCGGCTTTGTTCAGGAATACAACGATGTAGGGCACGCCCACCTGACGGGACAGCAGGATGTGCTCACGAGTCTGAGGCATCGGGCCGTCAGCTGCAGAACACACCAGGATCGCACCGTCCATCTGCGCCGCACCGGTGATCATGTTCTTAACATAGTCGGCGTGTCCGGGGCAGTCTACGTGAGCATAGTGGCGAGTCGGGGACTCGTACTCAACGTGTGACGTGGAGATAGTGATACCACGTGCCTTTTCTTCGGGCGCCTTGTCAATGCCGTCAAATGCTACCGCCTGGCCACCCCAAACTTCTGAACATACGCGGGTCAGCGCTGCTGTCAGCGTGGTTTTACCGTGGTCTACGTGACCAATGGTGCCTACGTTTACGTGCGGTTTGCTTCGTTCAAATTTTTCCTTTGACACTTTAATGTACCTCTAAATGTATGATCTTAAAATCAATTAACCTTTTCTGATAATCGCTTCTGCAATGTTCGCAGGCGCTTCAGCGTATTTCAGGAATTCCATAGTGAAGGTTGCACGACCCTGGGACATACCACGCAGGTCAGTTGCGTAACCAAACATCTCAGCCAGAGGCACCTCGGCATTTACCAGACGCACACCATTAGCTTCGTCCATTCCCTGAAGAATACCGCGGCGACGGTTCAAGTCACCCATCACATCACCCATGTAGTCTTCAGGGGTAACCACCTCAACCTTCATGACAGGCTCTAGCAACACCGGACTGGCTTCCATACAGCCTTTCTTAACGGCCATCGCACCGGCCATTCGGAACGCATTTTCGTTGGAATCCACTTCGTGGAAGGATCCATCGTACAGATTTACCTTAACGCCCAACATGGGATATCCGGCAATTACACCCGACTCCAGCTGCTGCTTACAACCCTTTTCGATTGCAGGGAAGTATTCCTTGGGCACTGTTCCGCCGTGAATGGTCTCCTCAAAAAGAAAGTCCTCTTCCATGTCCGGAATCGGCTCGATCTTCAGTTTTACATGACCATACTGACCCCGGCCACCAGACTGCTTGACGTACTTACCTTCAACGTCCACAGCCTTCTTGATGGTTTCACGGTAGGCCACCTGAGGTTTACCAATGTTGGCTTCAACCTTGAACTCGCGACGCATGCGGTCAACGATGATATCCAAGTGCAACTCACCCATCCCGGAGATGATGGTCTGCCCACTTTCCTCGTCGGTCTTAACGCGGAAAGAGGGATCTTCCTGCGCCAGACGCCCAAGCGCCAGACCCATTTTTTCCTGGTCCGCTTTGGATTTTGGCTCAACCGCCACAGAAATTACCGGATCCGGGAACTCCATACGCTCCAGAACGATAACACTCTTGAGGTCACACAGGGTATCACCAGTAGTGATGTCCTTCAGACCTACCGCTGCAGCGATGTCACCCGCGCGAACTTCCTTGATTTCCTCACGGCTGTTGGCGTGCATCTGCAAAATACGACCAACACGCTCTTTGCGATCCTTAACCGAGTTCATTACAGAATCGCCGGAATTCAACACACCAGAGTACACACGGAAGAACGTCAGGTTACCAACGAAGGGGTCGGTTGCAATTTTAAATGCCAAAGCGGAGAACGGGGCCTCATCAGAAGAGGGACGCTCTTCTTCTTCACCCTTTTCAGTTATGCCCTTGATGTTAGGCACTTCGTTAGGCGCCGGCAGGAACTCGATCACCGCATCCAGCATCGCCTGCACACCCTTGTTCTTGAAGGCAGAGCCGCAGAGAGCCAAGACGATTTCGTTATTGAGCACCTGAGCACGCAAGCCAGCTTTGATATCATCAATGCTCAGCTCGCCTTCTTCCAGGTACTTTTCCATCAACTCTTCTGAAGCTTCAGCTGCGGTCTCGACCATCTTTTCACGCAGCTCGTTACAGGTGTCCAGCAGATCAGGCGGTATATCTGCCAGCTCATAGGTCATACCCTGGTTTTCTTCATTCCAGTAGATGGCCTTCATACGCAGCAGATCTACAATGCCCTTGAACTCGTCTTCTGCACCAATATTCATGTGAATAGGCACTGGGCGCGCGTTCAAGCGATCCTTGATTTGATCAACAACCTTCAGGAAGTTCGCACCAGCACGATCCATTTTGTTCACAAACACGATACGGGGAACCCCGTAACGGTCTGCCTGACGCCATACAGTTTCGGACTGGGGCTGAACACCGGACGAGCCGCAAAAAACAACTACGGCACCATCCAACACTCGCAGGGAACGCTCCACCTCGATGGTGAAGTCAACGTGCCCGGGAGTATCGATGATGTTAATACGATACTTGTCGAACTGCTGATCCATACCCTGCCAGAAACAGGTGGTGGCCGCAGAAGTAATGGTGATACCACGCTCCTGCTCCTGCTCCATCCAGTCCATGGTGGCCGCACCATCGTGCACCTCACCGATTTTGTGAGACACACCCGTATAGAAAAGCACACGCTCAGTAGTGGTGGTTTTACCCGCGTCTACATGCGCACATATACCGATGTTACGGTATCGGGATATAGGGGTTTGACGTGCCACAGTAAATACCTCAGCTTGTCCTGGTTTATTGAAAGGTTATGTCTCTTAGAAGCGGTAGTGAGAGAACGCCTTGTTGGCTTCCGCCATACGGTGAACGTCTTCACGCTTCTTGATCGCTGAACCTTTACCTTCAATTGCATCGAGGATTTCACCTGCCAGGCGCAAAGGCATGGATTTTTCACCACGCTTGCGCGCAGCATCTACCATCCAACGCATAGCCAACGCAGTACGTCGATTCGGGCGCACCTCTACTGGCACTTGATAGGTGGCACCACCTACTCGACGGGACTTAACTTCAACCATGGGGCGCAAAGCTTCCAGCGCCTTTTCAAACGCTTCGACGGGGTTTTCATTGGTTTTTTCGGCAACCTTATCCAGAGCACCATACACAATGCGCTCTGCTACAGATTTCTTACCGCTTTCCATCACATGGTTGATGAACTTAGCCAGAACCTGGCTTTGAAACTTCGGATCAGGAAGAATTTCGCGTTTCGCGACGACTCGTCTTCTTGGCATGATATCTTTTCCTATTTCAGGTTAATCCAAGACATTGGCTTGGCCTTACTCCCGCCCATAATTTAGGCAGGTTAAGTGACAGCCGAATGAATACTCGGCTGCAATTAAGCTTTAGGTCGCTTGGCTCCGTATTTGGAACGACCTTGTTTACGATCCGCAACACCGGCGGTATCCAGGGTTCCGCGCACAGTGTGATAACGCACACCTGGCAGGTCTTTTACACGACCGCCGCGGATCAGGATTACGCTGTGCTCTTGCAGGTTGTGGCCTTCACCACCGATATAAGAGGTCACTTCGTAACCGTTGGTCAAACGCACACGAGCCACTTTACGCAAAGCCGAGTTAGGCTTCTTGGGAGTGGTTGTGTATACACGAGTACATACACCACGACGTTGTGGGCAGGCTTGCAACGCCGGAACGTCGCTTTTTGCTACCTTACGCTGACGTGGCTTACGCACCAATTGGTTAATGGTTGCCATGTAGCTGTTTCTCCAATGATTTTTGAGGCATCACTTTTTGCCCCAGTTTTTTAATGCAAAAAAACCCGTCAACCCTTTTTCAGGGATGCGAGATTCTAAGAGCGCTTTACCAGTAAGTCAAGTAACCGGCGCCAGGGCATTCAAAATCCCCCGGCACCGGCCAGATCGAGCTTATTCTTCTGGAGAATTAAGCGCTTCACTCAGCGCCTGCTCAGCATCATCCGCTGTAAATTCAGGCACTTGCAGCGTATCTTCCTGTTCACGCTGACGTCGACGCTCGGCATGGTAGGCAAAGCCGGTACCAGCAGGGATCAAGCGACCCACTACCACGTTTTCCTTCAAACCACGGAGATCGTCCACTTTTCCAGTCACCGCTGCTTCGGTCAGGACACGGGTTGTCTCCTGGAAAGAAGCCGCCGAAATGAAGGACTCTGTAGACAGCGAGGCCTTGGTAATACCCAGCAGTTCACGATCGTACTTGGCGCCGAACTTGTCTTCTTTCTCCAGCACCTCGTTTTCGTCAAGAACCCGTGCCAGCTCAGCCTGCTCCCCTTTAATAAAGGAAGAGTCATTGGCGTCGGAAATGATGACCTTACGCAGCATCTGGCGAACAATGACCTCGATATGCTTGTCGTTGATGCCTACGCCCTGCAGGCGATAAACGTCCTGAACTTCGTTAACGATGTAGCTGGCTACAGCGTTTACGCCCTTCAAGCGCAAAATGTCATGGGGATTGGAGGGACCGTCAGAAATAACTTCACCCTGCTCCACACGTTCACCCTCGAAGATGTTGAGCTGGCGCCACTTTGGAATCAGCTCTTCATAAACATCACCACCGTCATCCGGAGTGATTACCAAGCGAACTTTACCCTTGGTCTCCTTACCAAAGGAGACCACACCGGTTTTCTCCGCCAGGATAGAGGACTCTTTCGGCTTACGGGCCTCGAACAAGTCCGCTACGCGCGGCAAACCACCGGTGATGTCACGGGTTTTCGAGCTTTCCTGAGGAATACGGGCAATAACATCACCCACATCCAGCTTGGCACCGTTATCCAACTGAACGATGGATCCGGCCGGCAGGTAGTACTGCACCGGGGTATCACTGCCAGGCATGGTGACCAACTCATTGTCTTCACCAACCAGGCGTATCACAGGACGCTTGTCTTTGCCGGACGCGGGACGATCCTTGGGATCCAGGATTTCATAGTTGGTCAGACCAGTCAGATCATCCGTTGTTTGCTTCACTGACAGGCCGTCTTCGAAATCACCGAAGCTGACGCGACCAGCCAATTCTGTGATAACCGGGTGAGTATGGGGATCCCACTGGGCCACCACCTGACCGGCTTCAACTGCCTGGCCGTCTTTTACAGTCACAACAGAACCATAAGGGATCTTGTAACGCTCGCGCTCACGACCTTTCGAGTCTGCGATCGCCAATTCCGCAGAACGGGATACCGTTACCAGATTACCGTTGGCCTGCTCTACGTACTTGATATTGTGCAGGCGAACAGTACCCTGATTCTTAACCTGTACGTTACTCACCGCTGAGCTTCGGGACGCCGCACCACCGATGTGGAAGGTACGCATGGTAAGCTGGGTACCAGGTTCACCGATGGACTGGGCGGCAATGACACCAACCGCTTCACCGATATTCACCAAGTGGCCCCGAGCCAGATCGCGTCCATAACACATACGGCAAACACCGTAACGCGTATCACAGGAAATCGGCGAACGACAGATAACTTCGTCCACCGCTTCGGCTTCCAGCAACTCAACCCACTGTTCGTCGATCAGAGTACCGGCTGGTGCCAACACTTCATCGGTACCAGGCTTCAATACGTCCTGAGCAACAACCCGGCCCAACACTCGCTCGCCCAGGGGCTCAACCACATCACCGCCCTCAATCAACGGAGTCATGGTAATACCCTGAGTGGTACCACAGTCATCTTCAGTCACTACCAGATCCTGTGCCACGTCAACCAAGCGGCGGGTCAGGTAACCGGAGTTTGCTGTCTTCAATGCGGTATCCGCCAAACCTTTACGAGCACCGTGAGTTGATATGAAGTACTGTAGTACGTTCAGACCTTCACGGAAGTTCGCGGTAATGGGCGTTTCGATGATGGAGCCGTCCGGCTTGGCCATCAGGCCCCGCATACCCGCCAGCTGACGAATCTGAGCCTGCGAACCCCGGGCGCCGGAGTCCGCCATGATGAAGATGGAGTTGAAGGACTTCTGCGGAACTTCGTTACCTTCTTTATCGATTACGGTATCAACAGACAGCCGCTCCATCATGGCCTTGGCAACCATGTCGTTGGTGCGCGACCAAATATCGATAACCTTGTTGTAGCGCTCGCCCTGGGTAACCAGACCGGAAGCAAACTGGTCTTCGATTTCCCGCACTTCATCTTCCGCTTCAGAGATGATGCGCGCTTTCTCTTCCGGAATCTCCATATCGTTGATACCGATTGAAGAGCCGGACAGGGTCGCTTGATGGAAGCCCAGATACATCAGTTTATCGGCAAAAATTACCGTGGACTTGATGCCCAGGCGACGATAGCAGGCATTAATCAGGCGGGAAACCGTCTTCTTGGTCATGGGCTGATTGATCAACTCAAAGGGCAAACCAGTCGGCAACACATCCCACAACATACAACGGCCAGCCGTGGTCTCCGCAATAAACGTGCGGGTTTCCAGGCTGCCATCTTCCTGCTTCACGGTTTCGGTGACACGCACCTTAATGCGGGTGTGCACCGTTACCGCCTTGTTGACCAAGGCACGAGACACTTCTTTGGTGTCCGTAAACACCATGCCTTCGCCCTTCGCATTGATGCGCTCACGACTGATGTAATACAAACCCAATACCACGTCCTGGGTTGGAACAATGATAGGCTCACCGTTCGCCGGGGACAGGATGTTGTTGGTGGACATCATCAACGCACGAGCTTCCAGCTGAGCTTCCAGGGTCAGCGGTACGTGCACCGCCATCTGGTCGCCGTCAAAGTCCGCGTTGTAGGCTACACACACCAGAGGGTGCAGCTGAATCGCCTTACCTTCAATCAACTGGGGTTCGAACGCCTGAATACCCAAGCGGTGCAATGTTGGCGCACGGTTCAGCATGACAGGATGTTCGCGAATAACTTCGGCGAGAATATCCCATACCTCAGCGGTTTCGCGCTCCACCATTTTCTTCGCGGCTTTAATGGTGGTCGCCAGACCTCGAGCTTCCAGCTTGGCGAAGATAAAGGGCTTGAACAGTTCCAACGCCATCTTCTTGGGCAGACCACACTCATGCAATTTGAGGGTGGGACCTACCACGATTACAGAACGACCGGAGTAATCAACACGCTTACCCAGCAGGTTTTGACGGAAACGACCCTGCTTACCCTTGATCATGTCAGCCAAAGACTTCAGAGGACGCTTATTGGAGCCGGTGATGGCACGCCCGCGACGGCCGTTATCCAACAGGGCGTCAACTGCCTCCTGCAGCATGCGTTTTTCGTTACGCACGATGATGTCAGGTGCGTTCAGGTCCAGCAGACGCTTCAAACGGTTGTTACGGTTAATCACGCGACGATACAGATCGTTCAGGTCGGAGGTTGCGAAGCGACCGCCATCCAAGGGCACCAGAGGACGCAGATCCGGCGGCAAAACCGGCAGTACACTCAGAATCATCCAGGTGGGATCATTGCCTGAATCGTGGAAAGCTTCCATTAACTTCAGACGCTTGGTGATCTTCTTGATCTTGGTCTCAGAGTTAACGTTCGGCAGCTCTTCGCGCAACTCGCGAATTTCCTGTTCCAGATCCATATCCAGCAACAGTTTCTGTACGGCTTCCGCACCCATGCTGGCATCGAATTCGTCTCCGAACTCTTCCAAAGCTTCGTAGTACTGTTCATCGGTCAACATCTGACCGCGTTCCAGGGTAGTAGTCCCCGGATCGGTTACCACGAAAGATTCAAAATACAACACGCGCTCGATATCACGTAGGGTCATATCCAACAACAGACCAATACGGGATGGCAGTGATTTCAGGAACCAGATATGTGCAACCGGGCTGGCTAGTTCGATATGCCCCATACGGTCACGTCGCACTTTGGACAGGGTTACTTCAACGCCACACTTCTCACAGATAACGCCACGGTGCTTGAGACGCTTGTACTTTCCGCACAAGCACTCATAGTCCTTGATCGGGCCAAAGATGCGGGCGCAGAACAAACCATCACGTTCCGGCTTGAAAGTACGGTAGTTAATGGTCTCAGGCTTTTTCACTTCACCAAAGGACCAGGCACGAATCATTTCGGGGGACGCCAAACCAATTCGAATACGATCAAATTCTGCGTCTTGTCCCTGTGCTTTCAGCAGGTTCAGTAAATCTTTCACTGAATTTCCTCCACTCGGAGCCAGTAAGGCGGGTGCTTAGCCCGCCAGGTATTAGTCGTGTTACTCGTTTTCTAACTCGATATCGATACCGAGCGAGCGAATCTCTTTCACCAACACATTGAAGGATTCCGGCATGCCGGGATCCATGCGGTGATCGCCATCCACGATGTTCTTGTAGATGCGGGTTCGCCCGTTTACATCGTCCGATTTCACCGTCAGCATTTCCTGCAGGGTGTAGGCGGCACCATAGGCTTCCAGCGCCCAGACCTCCATCTCCCCGAAACGCTGTCCACCGAACTGGGCTTTACCACCCAATGGCTGTTGAGTAACGAGACTGTAAGAGCCGGTAGAACGAGCATGCATCTTGTCATCAACCAAATGGTTCAACTTCAGCATGTACATGTAACCTACGGTGACCGTGCCATCGAACTGCTGGCCGGTACGACCATCATGCAACACCATCTGACCGCTCTCAGGGATACCGCCCAGCTCAAGCATGGCTTTGATTTCGTGCTCCTTGGCACCATCAAACACGCGCGTTGCCATCGGCACGCCCCGGGTCAGATTTCCACTCAACTCGATGATTTCCTCATCGGTGAACGTTTCCAGCTCTTCGGCCTTTTCTCCGATTTCGTTGTAAACACGACCCAGGAACTCACGCAGCTTGGTAACTTCTTCTTTGGCTCTCAGCATCGCTTCAATGCGCTTGCCAATACCGTGTGCCGCCATTCCCAGATGTGTTTCCAGAATCTGACCCACGTTCATACGCGAAGGTACACCCAGCGGGTTCAGAACCACATCCACTGGCTCACCGTTGGCATCGTAAGGCATGTCCTCCACCGGCATGATTACAGAGATAACACCCTTGTTACCATGACGCCCAGCCATCTTGTCACCGGGCTGGATACGACGCTTAACCGCCAGATGCACTTTCACAATCTTCAGCACACCGTGCGCAAGGTCGTCACCACTGGAGATCTTGCGCTTCTTCTCCGCCAGTTTCTTTTCCTGCTCGGAACGCACTTCTTCAAGATAGTTCTTACTGTTTTCCAGCTGCTCTGCCAATTGGTCAGAGGTGGGGCGCAGATCAAACCACTGTGCAGGCTCCAGAGAGTCGAGCACCTCTACAGTGATAGTGTCGCCTTTCTTCAAACCAGCGCCAGCCGCTACCACTTTCTCGCCTTCCAGCAATTTGCGCAGTCGGCCCAAGGTCGCACCCTGAATAATCCGGAACTCATCGTTCAGATCCTTACGGAACTTGTCGATCTCGGCATTCTCGATGTCGATAGCGCGCTGGTCTTTTTCAACACCGTCACGGGTGAACACTTGCACGTCAATAACGGTACCCTTGGTGCTGGAAGGCACGCGCAGGGATGTGTCTTTGACGTCAGAGGCTTTCTCACCAAAGATCGCACGCAGCAGTTTTTCTTCCGGAGTCAGCTGGGTTTCACCTTTCGGGGTAACCTTACCGACCAGGATATCGCCAGGCCCTACTTCCGCACCAATATGAACGATACCGGACTCATCCAGTTTGGCCAGTGCTGCTTCACCTACGTTGGGGATATCAGAAGTGATTTCCTCAGGCCCCAGCTTGGTGTCACGGGCGACACAGGTCAGCTCCTGAATGTGAATAGTAGTGAAACGATCTTCCTGCACCACACGCTCAGAAATGAGGATCGAATCCTCGAAGTTGTAACCGTTCCAGGGCATGAAGGCCACACGCATGTTCTGACCCAATGCCAGCTCACCCATGTCAACGGAAGGACCGTCCGCCAGGATGTCGCCACGTGCAATGACATCACCCACTTTCACCAAAGGGCGCTGATTAATACAGGTGTTTTGGTTAGAACGGGTGTATTTGATCAGGTTGTAGATATCAACACCGGCATCACCTTCTTCGGCAATTTCATCGTCGTGAGCGCGAACCACGATGCGGGCTGCATCCACTCGATCCACAACACCGCCACGACGGGCCACCTGACACACACCAGAATCACGGGCAACGATACCTTCCATGCCGGTGCCAACCAGCGGCTTTTCAGCACGCAGGGTGGGGACCGCCTGACGTTGCATGTTTGATCCCATCAATGCCCGGTTAGCGTCATCGTGTTCCAGGAATGGAATCAACGAGGCAGCCACAGAGACAACCTGACGGGGAGAAACGTCCATCAAGGTTACGTTTTCAGCAGTGGTCACCGTGAATTCGTTACGATGACGAACCGGCACCAGATCTTCCACCAGATTACCTTCGTCATCCACCTCGGCATTGGCCTGAGCGATAACGTATTCACCTTCTTCAATCGCGGAAAGATAAATCACTTCATCGGTAATCTTGCCATCAACCACTTTACGATAGGGGCTTTCAAGGAAACCGTAATCGTTGGCACGGGAGAACGTAGCCAGTGAGTTAATCAGGCCGATGTTCGGACCTTCAGGGGTTTCAATTGGACACACGCGACCATAATGAGTGGGGTGTACGTCCCGCACCTCAAAGCCGGCACGCTCCCGGGTCAAACCGCCCGGACCCAACGCCGAGACACGGCGCTTGTGCGTGATCTCAGACAGCGGGTTATTCTGGTCCATAAACTGGGACAACTGGCTGGAGCCAAAAAACTCTTTAATGGCTGCCGCTACCGGCTTGGCATTGATAAGATCCTGCGGCATCAAGCCTTCGCTTTCTGCCAGGGACAGGCGTTCTTTAACCGCACGCTCAACACGTACCAAACCAACTCGGAACTGGTTCTCCGCCATTTCGCCAACGCAGCGAACACGACGGTTACCCAGGTGGTCGATGTCATCTACAACGCCATTACCATTACGAATTTCCACCAGGCACTTCAGGACGTCGACAATATCTTCGCGAGACAGCGTGCCCTCACCCAGAATCTCTTCGCGACCAAGGCGTCGGTTGAACTTCATACGACCAACCGCCGACAGGTCATAACGCTCAGCGGTAAAGAACAGGTTCTTGAACAGGCTTTCAGCCGCATCTTTTGTTGGCGGCTCACCGGGGCGCATCATGCGATAGATTTCAACCAACGCTTCCAGCTGATTTGTGGTGGAATCTGAGCGCAGAGTGTCAGAAACGAAAGGACCACGATCCAGTTCGTTAATGTACAGGGTTTCAAATTCCGTAACCCCGGCTTCTGCCAACGAATCCAGCAGGCCAACCGTAATTTCAGCGTTACAGTCACAAATCAATTCACCGGTGGATTTGTCCACGATGTTCTTGGCGATGACACGACCTTCCAGATACTCCTTGGGAACTGCCATCCACTCGATATTGGCTTTCTCCAACTGACGAATGTGGCGAGCCGTAATACGTCGGCCTTCTTCCACAACCACTTCGTCACCGGCTTTGATATCGAACATGGCCGTTTCACCGCGCAGACGCTCTGGAATCAAACGCAGCTTAAATTCGCCGCCTTCCAGGATAACGGTGTTGGTGTCGAAGAACATGTCGAGCATTTCTTCGTTTTCATAACCGAGCGCACGCAGCAAAATAGTAGCAGGCAACTTACGGCGACGATCGATACGAACATATACCAGATCTTTGGGGTCGAATTCGAAGTCCAGCCAGGAGCCACGGTAGGGAATAATCCGTGCAGAGTAGAGCAGCTTGCCTGAAGAGTGCGTCTTACCACGATCGTGATCAAAGAACACGCCAGGCGAACGGTGCAGCTGGGAAACGATAACCCGCTCGGTACCGTTAATCACAAAGGTGCCGTTATCCGTCATCAGCGGAATTTCACCCATGTAGACTTCTTGTTCTTTAATATCTTTGATGGCTTTGTTGGATGACTCCTTGTCATAGATGATCAGACGGATCTTTACGCGCAATGGAGCAGAATAGGTGGCACCTCGCATTTGACATTCCTGCACGTCAAACACTGGAGTTCCCAATGTGTAATCCACGTATTCCAACGCCGCATTTCCGGAGTAGCTTTGGATGGGGAATACGGATTTGAAGGCCGCTTGCAGGCCTTCGTCGATACGCTCATCTGACTTTCTATCGAGTTGCAGGAATTTTCGATAGGAATCTAACTGGATGGCCAGTAGATACGGTACTTCCATCGCGTCAGTGAGTTTACCGAAGTCCTTACGGATTCTTTTCTTTTCGGTGAAAGAATATGCCATCTGAGTTCCTCAGCTTGTCACTCTGCAAAATTAAATAATTTCGCTCATTCGAAGTTAAAACTTCGTGTTATATCCCGACTGGGGTTACAGTTGAAAAGCAGCCTCTTACAACATTGGACAGCCCTTCAATTTCGGCCATGCTGTGTTTCAGACCAGCACAACCAGAAATTCTTTTTTGATCGCTTGCATAAAAACGTCAAAAGGCCGGTGGCATATAGCCACCAGCCCGACAGCAAATTGCGCAAAGATTACGCAGATTTGCCAAGCTGTTACTTAAGTTCGACTTTAGCGCCAGCTTCTTCCAGTTCTTTCTTGATTTTTTCAGCTTCGTCTTTAGAAACACCTTCTTTAACAGACTTAGGTGCACCTTCGACCATTTCTTTGGCTTCTTTAAGACCAAGACCGGTGATGCCACGAACGGCTTTGATAACACCAACCTTGTTCTCACCGAAGGAAGCCAGGATTACGTCAAATTCGGTCTGTTCTTCAGCAGCAGCGGCAGGACCAGCAGCAGGGCCAGCAGCAACGGCAACAGGAGCCGCAGCAGATACGCCGAATTTCTCTTCGATGGCAGAAACCAGTTCCACCAGATCCATAACGCTCATTTCAGCAATAGCGTTCAAAATTTCTTCGTTGGACAGAGCCATGGTTCAATACTCCAATATGTATAAATTGATGAATAACTTCAAAATTAAGCTGCTTTTTGGTCTTTGACCGCTGCGACCACACGTGCGATTTTGCCGGGAACGTCGTTGAGCGTGCGAGCAAACTTGGTAACAGGAGCTTGCAGAACGCCAGCGAGCATGCCGAGGGCTTGTTCGCGGGTCGGAAGCTTGGCCAGACGGTCGATTTCAGCAGCGCCATACATCACGCCTCCAACCGCCAGAGCTTTTACTTCCAACTTGTCGTGGTCCTTGGCGTAGTCTTTGATCATGCGTGCCGCAGCACCCGGATCTTCTAAAGACAATGCCAGGATAGTCGGGCCAACCAGGGTTTCTTTTAGGCACTCAAATTCAGTACCTTCAACCGCGATTCGTGCCAGGGTGTTTCGAACAACTTTCAAATACACACCTTGCTCGCGAGCCTGCTTACGCAATTCAGTCATTTGCGAAACAGTCAAACCACGATAGTCAGCAATAACAGCGGACAGAGCACCAGAAGCAACTTCATTGACTTCGGCAACGATTGCCTTTTTGTCTTGTAGCTTAAGGGCCACTGTACACCTCTCTTTTGCTAAGTTACGTTTCCTTTGAGAAGCAAGCCTCACAAAGGTCGCGGTGCCCGACTCAGAGCAACTGAATCTTGAACCACCGCGTCTGCGCAGGCAGCTTTAAGCGATCAACCTACTACACATCTGATCGACCGCGCCTGCGGTCTTTGACGCGCCCCTTTAAACAAGGGGGCTCAAAGTCCTTTTGGCTAACCTTTTAGAATTCCAGGCTAGCCTGATCAATGGCAACACCAGGTCCCATAGTAGAGGACAAGGTGATGCGCTTGATATACGTTCCCTTGGAGCTGGATGGCTTGGCCTTCTTCAGGTCACCCATCAGCGCTTCCAGGTTTTGCTTGATTGCGCCTGGCTCAAAACCAACCTGGCCCACAGAGCAATGGATAATACCTGCCTTGTCTGTACGGTAGCGCACCTGACCCGCTTTTGCGTTCTTCACAGCAGTAGCAACATCGGGGGTAACAGTACCGGTTTTGGGGTTAGGCATTAGGCCACGAGGACCCAGGATCTGACCCAGCTTACCAACAACGCGCATTGCGTCAGGAGAAGCGATTACCACGTCGAAATCCAGATTACCCTTCTGCACTTCTTCAGCCAGGTCATCCATACCAACAAGGTCTGCACCGGCTGCTTTGGCAGCCTCTACGTTTGCACCTTGGGTAAAGACAGCGACACGAACTGTTTTACCGGTACCGTTAGGCAGCACACTGGCGCCTCGCACAACCTGGTCGGATTTACGAGGATCCACACCCAGGTTCACGGCAACATCAATGCTTTCTTTAAACTTCACCGTAGAGAGCTCAGCCAACAAGCTAACTGCTTCCAGAACGTCATACTGCTTGTTGGAATCCACTTTTTCGCGGATTGCTTTCTGTCTTTTAGTCAACTTCGCCATCTTATAACCCCTCCACTTCAAGACCCATCGCACGGGCAGAGCCAGCGATAGTACGAACGGCCGCGTCCATATCTGCAGCGGTCAAGTCGGGCATCTTGATGGTTGCAACTTCTTCCAGCTGAGCACGGGTCACCTTGCCAACCTTGTTCTTGTTGGGCTCACCGCTTCCCTTTTGAATACCCGCCTTCTTCATCAACAAAATCGACGCGGGAGGGGTTTTGGTAATGAACGTGAAGGAACGGTCGCTATAAACCGTAATAACAACAGGAATCGGCATGCCAGCCTCAAACGCAGGGGGCTGAGTCTGTGCATTAAATGCCTTACAGAATTCCATGATGTTCACACCATGCTGACCCAACGCAGGACCAACCGGTGGACTGGGGTTTGCCTGTCCAGCTTTTACCTGAAGCTTGATATAAGCTTGTATTTTCTTTGCCATTTCAGCTACTCCTCGGGTTCAAACGCCGTCAGGCTCCCCGTGCAAAGTAAAAATCCCTGACGCGGCTTCCGCATCAGGGGTCGAAAGATCAACCTTTCTCTACTTGGCCAAACTCCAATTCAACCGGAGTGGATCGGCCAAATATCAGAACCGCCACATGAAGGCGACTCTTCTCATAATTTACTTCTTCCACGACACCATTAAAGTCCGCAAACGGCCCATCTATTACACGAACCACTTCACCCGGCTCGAACAGTGTCTTCGGTTTTGGCTTCTCAACGCCGTCTTCAACACGCTGAAGGATAGCCGCAGCCTCTCGATCGGAGATGGGTGCCGGCTTATCTGCTGTTCCACCGATAAAGCCCATTACTTTGGGGCAGTCTTTTACCAAATGCCAGGTTGCGTCATTCATTTCCATTTGAACAAGCACGTACCCAGGAAAGAATTTGCGCTCACTCTTTCGCTTTTGGCCGCCGCGCATCTCTACTACTTCTTCTGTGGGCACCAGTATCTCACCAAACTGGTCTTCCATGCCGGCAAGCTTGACACGCTCACCCAGAGATCGCTTTACATGCTTTTCAAAGCCTGAATAGGCATGTACCACGTACCAACGCTTCGCCATCTGCAACCTCTTGCCTTTAACCGATCAAACTGGAAATGATTTTACCCAGCGCCAAATCCAGCAACCACAGCAATACCGCCATCAAGGCAACCACAAGCACCACCACCCCAGTCGTCTGGGCAGTTTCCTGCTTGGTAGGCCACACAACGCGACGCACTTCTGCTCGGGCATCCTGTAACAACGCAATAAAAGATCGCCCTTTATCTGTAAAGGAAGCAACCAGAGCGGCAACAATACCTGCCACGACCACACCCAGCACGCGGTAAAGCAACGGCTGGTCGTCATAATAGGCGTTTCCAATCACCGCCGCAGCGATAATGACAACCACCACCAGCCATTTAAACACTTCGACCGGAGATGAATTGGATTGTTCAGTGCTAGTAGTCATATGGGCTAAACCGAACCGCCCACCCTAAAGCGTTTAGCCAGGCAGACGAAATTGCTCTTAAATTTGGCAGGCCAGGAGGGACTCGAACCCCCAACACCCGGTTTTGGAGACCGGTGCTCTACCAATTGAACTACTGGCCTAATTCTGTTTTCTTACAAAGACAACTGGGCCGAGCATAATACTCGGCCCAACTTTGTTTGACTAGAGGTTATTCAACAATTTTGGCAACAACGCCGGCGCCTACGGTACGACCACCTTCACGGATCGCAAAACGCAGACCTTCTTCCATCGCGATCGGCGCAATCAAGGTTACGTCCATCTTGATGTTGTCACCCGGCATTACCATTTCCACGCCTTCCGGCAGCTCTACCGCACCGGTGATGTCCGTGGTACGGAAGTAGAACTGGGGACGGTAGCCCTTGAAGAATGGAGTGTGACGGCCACCTTCGTCTTTGCTCAGTACGTATACTTCGGCTTCGAAACGGGTGTGTGGCTTGATGGTGCCCGGCTTACACAGAACCTGACCACGCTCCACTTCGTCACGCTTGGTACCACGCAGCAGAACACCCACGTTCTCACCAGCACGGCCTTCGTCCAGCAGCTTGCGGAACATTTCAACACCGGTACAGGTGGTCTTCAGGGTGTCTTTGATACCCACGATTTCGATTTCTTCACCAACCTTGATGATGCCACGCTCGACACGACCGGTTACTACGGTACCACGACCGGAGATTGAGAATACGTCTTCGATGGGCATCAGGAACGCCTGATCGATGGCACGAACTGGCTCAGGAATGTACTC
>PAPM01000037.1 GCA_002708905.1 Pseudomonadales bacterium
AACACCACAAAGGTGACGATGGCCAGCAGGGCCACCAGCACGCTGGCCTGATGCAGGAAGTCGCCGATGGAATGGGCCAGGAACACGCTGGTGCCGGTGGCTTTGAGGATGGCACTCAGACAGAGGCCGCCGCCAAACAGCAGCAATACACCCCAGTCGGCTGTGCTCTCGATGTTATCCCAGCGTACGACTCGGAACAGGGCCAACAGGATGATGGCATTGATGGCGATAAGGCTGTCCAGCTTCGCCAGTCCACCCAACAGGTTGTTTAGGGGGCCGCTGAAAATCCAGCACAAGGCAGTGAAGGCAAAGATCAGCAGGGTGATGATGCGGGCGGGTGTCCACTGCATGGGTTCGACTTTGGCGCTGAAATGGTGGTTCAGGTCCGGTTTCACCAAAATAAACAGCACCAGCATGGCGGCCGGTAACAGGATCAACGCAATTGGAAGGGCCATCTGCATCCACTGGAAAAAATTCAGGTTGGCCTGGGCGGCGGCAATGGCATTGGGCGGGCTGCCTACCAACGTGCCGATACCGCCGATACTGGCGCAGTAGGCAACACCCAATAGCACAAAGATGTAGGTGTTGCGGTGTTGTTTGGCATCCAGCTGCCGCAGCATCCCCAACACCAGTGGCAACATCATGGCGGTGGTGGCGGTATTGCTGATCCACATGGACAGTCCCGCGGAGACGGCGAACATCAGGATCACGGCTATCTTCAGCCGGCCCCGGGCGATGGCTAGTATCTTGTTGGCGATGGCGACATCAAGACCCTGGCAGTGCAGGGCCGCCGCCAGCGCAAAGCCACCCAGAAACAGGAAGATAATCGGATTGGCAAAATGACTGA
Source organism: Pseudomonadales bacterium (assembly GCA_002708905.1). Lineage (GTDB taxonomy): Bacteria > Pseudomonadota > Gammaproteobacteria > Pseudomonadales > Ketobacteraceae > Ketobacter. The sequence goes on from PAPM01000037.1 coordinate 848, forward strand.
GGGCAGCGGGGGTTTCGAATACGCCGAACACCACCGCCAGCAAGGGCACCAGCAGGGCGGTGATGCTCACATGCAGGGCCTCCGTCAGCCAGAGGATGCCCACAAACACCAGGATGCTCAGTCCGGTGACGAGCTGGGGTTCCAACGGCAGGGTGTGGTAGAGCACGAAAAACAGGATCACGTCCGCGACGATGATAAGGTGTTTCCAGTGCAGAATAGGAGGGTTGGGGTCTGTCATGGTGGCCGCCTTGGCTTACAATCCAGCCCAAACCTTAGCAAGGTTTGCCTCAGGCGGCGAGGGGTGTCGCCTCCAGGAACACAAACTGGAAATCCCCGATCTCGATGCGATCGCCGTTTTCCACCACAGCGGTTTCCACAGGCTCACCGTTAACGATGCAGCCGCCGCTGTCCGGGTGGGTGGTGATCATCCACAGGTCGTCCAGATGTTCGATGTTAAGATGGCAATCCAGCAGGCTTGGGTCCCGCAGGTAGAAGTCCACACCGCTGGTGGAACCCAGGGTCCAGTTGCGTTGGCCGTGCTGGGGGCGCAGTACCATCTCCAGGCCTCGGAAAGGCGATGAGACCATGATCAGGCGGGCGTGCTCGCAGGGGGTGCTGGACCAGGTTCTGGACTGCTGGTCCAGCAGAAAAGCCTGTACGGATTTGAGTAAGCGATCTTGAATGGCGGAGCCCATTGCCATTGCCTCCATGAACTGGTAAATGCTGACTGCTCCTGTGTATGATGGGATCTATAAGATTATAAAAACAGGGCAATAGGTCACAGAAAGCCCCGGCAATAACAACACAACAAACTGACTTTGAGGGAACCCGCTGCATGGGCATGCTATCCAACCCGGTTAAGGACGTGAGACGCCTTAATGAGATCTTTTCCATTCTGATTAAGTACGGCTTTGGCGACATGCTGCGTCGTATGGGGCTGGCCAACACGGCGGAGCAGGCCAGTCGCCTGATGCGGTCGCCGATTTCCAATGAGATGCTGAATATGCGGCCGCCGCAACGGTTTCGCTGCGCTATTGAAGAGATGGGCCCCACCTTTATCAAGCTGGGGCAGATCCTGGCGACGCGGGTGGATCTGTTCAGCCAGGACATGATCCACGAGTTGGAAAAACTGCAGGACGACGCACCGGTGATGCCCTATGCGGAGATCGAGCCGTTGATCGAGAAGGCCCTGGGCGCACCGCCCACCAAAGTGTTCCGTTACATCAACGAGCAGCCCCTGGCCAGTGCCTCCATTGCCCAGGTGCACGAGGCCATGACCAAGAAAGGCGAGCGGGTGGTGTTGAAGGTGCGCAAACCCGGGGTGAAGCGCACCATCGAGGCAGACCTGCGCTTGATGCACAGCATGGCCCGGCTTATCAATATTCAGTCGGTGGAGTTGCGTCGTTATCGTCCGGAAGAAATGGTGCGGGAGTTCGAGCGCTCCCTGCGCCGGGAACTGGATTTCACCATCGAGGCGAAAAACTCCGAACGCATTGCCCGCAACCTGCGTAAATTCAAATGGCTGAAGATTCCCAAAGTCTATTGGCAGTGGACCAGCGAAACCCTGAACGTGCAGGAGTTTGTGCAGGGCACCTCCGCCAAGGATTCGGAGGCACTGGACCGCATGGGCGTGGACCGGGAATTATTGGCCCGCCGGGGTTCCCAGGTGGCGTGGAAGTGTATGTTGGAAGATGGCCTGTTCCATGCCGATCCCCATCCCGGTAATTTTTATGTGTTGCCTGGCAACGGTATTGCCATGCTGGACTTCGGCATGGTGGGCAAGCTCAGTTACCAGCGCCGCGAGCAGATCATCCGTCTGGTGCGTTCCATTATTTTCCAGGAGACGGATACCGCTGCGGCCGTATTGGTGGAGTGGAGTAACAGCGACAACATTGATGTGGAAGCGCTGGCCCGGGATTGCGCCGATCTGGTGGAGCAGTATTACGGATTAAATCTGAATGAGATTGATATTCCCCAGGTGATTCTGGATTGCATGGCCCTGATGCGAAATTACGATCTGGTCATGCCGTCGGATATTACCCTCGCGGCGAAGGCGTTTATCACGCTGGAGGGCTTCGGCCGTTTGGTGAAGCCGGATTTCAATCTGATGGATGCGGCGGAGCCCCTGATTCGGGATCTGATCAAGAAGCGCTATCATCCGGTGCGGTTAGCCCGCTCCCTGGGCAGTCGCGCCATCAAACTGGTGGACCGCATTTACGAGCCGCCTTCCGAGTTGCCTCAGGTGCACAGCCAGGGCAGCAGCTCAAAAATGGATGCCTACCTGATGGATCGTTTATCCTATCGCCTGGAAGATGCATCCTACCGTCAGACCCAGGCCATCTACGATGTGGGCTTTCTGATTATGTTCACCCTGATGTTGATTACGCCCTATGGTCCGCGCATCTACGACATCAGTGTGTTGAATGTGATTGGTATATTGGGTGTGCTGGGTGTGATTGCCAATGTGTCCAGAGTTCAGGTGGTCACCTGGTGGCAACGTAAAAAACGGGATTTAAGTTAACAGCAATAAAGGGGATCGTGATGAAGTGGTTTCTGTTGGGGTTGGTTTTGTTCGGTGCAACAGTTTGGGCGCAGCCGGTTATAGATGCGGTGCCGCTTCATCATCTGGTGTTGGTGAGTTTTACCGAGAGCAGTACCGCACAACAAAGGCAGCAGGTGATCGATGATTCGCTGAGCCTGTTGCGGGAAATTCCCGGTGTGGAAACGGTGGCGGCGGGCCGGAAAGCGGCTTCCGATCGCCCCGTTCACATCAAGGATTATGATGTGGCGATCTATGTCCGATTAAGCAATGAAAAAGCGTTGGCCAATTACAGCAGTCATCCCAAACATCTCCAACTTCTGCAGCGAAACAAACCCGCCATTGGTGCCATTAAGGTGATCGATTTTCTCAGTGATAATACAAATGTGGACTCTCTCGCTGAGTAAAAATAACAAACTGCTTTAAGTGAACTTGATCACAAAATTGGTTGTGCTTTGATCGCCCCTGAATCTGATCGAGAGGTGGCCGGTTTAATAAATAGGCATTCACTCGATAATCATTTGTTATCAGCGCCAAAGAGAAAGCCACGATTCAATATAAAAAAAATGCTAACCCGCTCACTGCGTGCTGCGTAAGTGATTGTAAAACTTTGTGCTCTGACGGTTACTCCAATTTGCTTGTTTGAATTCAGCACAAATTCAAAGAACCCTGCGCCGGCTGATTACTTTTTTGACGAAAAAATTTAGCTGGCAAGACTGCGGTTTGTCATCTTAACTGATTTTTAATTCAACCAACGCTTTGCCGTGATCTTGTTGCCGAGTCACGACAAAGATGGATTTCTGGGAAGTGTTTGAATAGTTATGGACAGCAACCGTACGATTTCTTTGCACGGTTTTCGTGACACGGACGAAACTGTTTTTTGCAGCTTGCTTTCATTGCTTTCTTTCAAAACCAATGCGGTGTGGGAAGTAGTGGAAGATGAGACCTGCGATGTCACTGTGGTGGATGTGGATTCCAACCAGGGTTTGAGTCTGGCAGAAACCATGGAGAACAATGGCCGTCGGGTGATTCGCTTTGGCCAGCTGTCTTCTATGGGTGCGGCCGGTGAAATGTGTCTGCAGAAGCCGTTGCGCGCCGCCAATATCCTGAAATGCCTTAATAGCCTGAATCAGGGTGACAGCTCCGGCCACGGTGAACAAACTGCTGTGCCTGTCGTTGCGGAATCCATTAAGGAAGAAACCGTCGCGGGGTTTCGGCTGCGGCGTTGGCCCTGTCAGGAAATTCTTAATGCCTATCCGGGATCAAGTCGCCTGTGCGCCTTGTTGATGAAGGAGGCATTGACCATCGAGCAAACCGTTGAACGCTCTGGTATGGCAGCCGATATCGTTTGGGATTTTGTCAATGCCTGTCAGCAGCGAAATTTTGTAGTTGAACAAAGCATCACGATAACGACCCGGAATAGGTCTGAGCATAAGCCCGCTAATGCCGGTTTGTTTGCGATGTTGCGTTCACGATTTGGCAGCCGAGGTTAGTTGTGGCGGAGTTAAAGTTTGTAATTACGGGAACGGCGGGTGTCGGGAAAACCACTGCAATCTGTGCGCTAAGTGATGTGCCGCCGGTTGCAACGGATGCCGACACCACCGATGAATTATCCCTGATCAAAAACACCACCACAGTGGCGTTTGATTTTGGTGAGGTGATATTGGATGACGGCGTACGGGTGCGTATTTACGGAACCCCCGGCCAGGAACGTTTCCGTCATATGTGGGAAATCATCGCTGAAGGCGCCCTGGGCCTGATTATTCTGGTGGATAACAGCCGCCCTGACCCGTTGCAGGATTTGATGATGTATATCGATAACTTTCAGCAGCTAATCGCGGAAACCGGTTTTGTTGTTGGGGTGACACGCTGCGATCGCTCGGATCGGGTGAGCATCGATGACTACTACTCATATCTGGAGAGTCGGGAGTTGTTTTGCCCTGTTATAGAGGCAGATCCGCGCAGCCGGGAAGATATGGTGGCTTTGATGGATGCTTTGATGGCTATGTTGGAGTGTGCATAAATGTTGGCAGAGAAAGAAGAGAATTCAATCAAACGGAGCGTGGTGGATCAGAATCTGAAGGAACTCATTTCTTCAGTGGACTCAATCTATGCTGTGGTGTTGTCCAGCATCGATGGGCATCCCATTGCTCGCCAGGCGCAGGATAATTTTGAGGATTCCAAGCTGGCGGCGATGACCAGTTCCTGTTTGGCGTTGGGTGAAAAAATTGCCATGGAAGCCAATCAGAATGGTTGTGATTTCGTGATTATCCAGAATCAGGATGGCTTTCTGGCGCTCAAGCGGGTGGGGCGTAAGCTGGTATTGACCACATTGGCGGACAAGTCCATCAATATGGGAATGTTGTTATCGGCCACCCGGCAAGCTGCAGAAAAGCTTTATCAGGAAATTACCTGAAGTAATCAAACAAGCAGTATTTGAAAAATAATCTGGCTGTTCATAAGGAGAGAGAAAATGGCAGATTTAAATGGCATGTGTCAAAACCTGGTGAGTGATGTAAGTGATGCTCTGGGGGCCGCGGTGGTGGATTTGTCTTCCGGCCTGCTGTTGGCAGCCCATCACAATGTACCCTATTTTACCCAGAGTTATCTGGACGCGGTAGCGGCGGCTGCGGTGGATATGTTCCGTGGTAAAACCATTACCACCGTTGAAAAAATGCTGGCCGGTCAGCGCGGTTCTGAAGTGATGAACTCCATCAAGGAAGTTCAGATGAGTACAGAACGTACCTATCACTTCATGTCGGTGGTGCCCGGCAAGGAAAACTGCCTGATGGTGTTGATCACCGGTCGCAAAGCCAACCTGGGTATGGGATGGTCCGCGATGCGTGGTGTCCTGCCTGAAATCGCACCCCTCTGCCCTTAAGTCAATTTTGCAGAGGTTGGTGACCAACATCAACCTCTGCTCGTTTCATTTTTGGTTGCACGACATATGTGTGCGGCTGAAATTCAGGGTTAACGTTCATGGTTGAAATCGTCGGCGCAGTAGATGGTCAGGCCTCGCAGTTCAGTGAGCATGACATTCTGAATACCCTGGATCAACCGCAAGCTCTGCAACATCTCGCTACCTTTACCGGGCGTCCGGCAACGCAATTGTTCGTGGCGGATAATGCAGTAATCAAACTGCGTACGGATTTTGTTTTCCAACCCAAGGATGTGCAACGTCGGGCGCTTGCTGCCTTGCAGGAAGAGCGCCGTTTGCAGGTGCATCACCCCGCCAAAACCTGGTTTCACTGTGATTGGAACGGTCAGTTGGTGATTGGCAACATTGCCCCGCGATTGAACCCATTGCACCGGGAAATGCCGGAGGCTTTGGTCGTGGATAGAGAGCAGGCGCTGGCGTGGTTCGGCGCGTTGTTTTCACTCTATATGGACACCGCCCTTAATCATGACCGGCGCCTGGACGAAGGGCTTTCGAATTTCGGTGCGGATGAACAGGGTAGAATTTATTATCTGGATGATGATTTTTACTCATGGGATGACTACACCAGTCTGGCGCTGGTACTGGGTGTCTGGATTCGTCAGTTGGAGCAGGTGGATGAGGCGTTCTGTGAACAACTGGCGCTGGTGATCGCGGGAACGCTAATGGAAAAGTCCGGTAGTATTCATGCGATTCATATGTTGCATGGACAGCTACGCAATAATTTGGCGGTGGGTGAGCGGGAGCGAGCCTGCATAGCAACCGTTATGCAAGTGTTGTCGGTGTGCAGTCGCAATGGTTACAAGGCCGCGCGAGCAGCTGCGCAACAGAATAAGCCGGCGGGTGAAGTTATTTCCAACGTGGTGTCACTCTCAGCGACGACCAATGTGCCAAATGCAGAGCCTGGTGTTTCCCGGTATCTGCTCACCAATATCACGGAACCGCGCTTCGCGGTGATTGCCGATGTGCATGCCAACAGTAGCGCATTGCAAGCGGTACTGGACGATATTGATGCCAACCATATTCAGCAGATTCTGGTGTTGGGGGATTTGGTCGGCTATGGGCCGGACCCGGCAACCTGTATTGATATGTTGCGACAACGGGATTGCCTGATCGTGCAGGGCAATCATGATTACGCGGCCTCCTGCGGTGATACCCATCGCGGCTTTTCCAAGCTGGCGACCTGGAGCATTGAATGGACCCGGCAAAATCTGGATGCCAGCTATCTGGATTGGTTGGGAACCTTGCCTCCCATTTATTTTCAGGAAGACTGGATGGCAGTACACGGGGCGCCCGTGGATAAAAGCTATTTCTTTGCTTACGTGTACCACATGACCTATCAGAGCAATCTGGATTGGTTGCAGGAACACAAGCTGGCGACGGCCTTCCATGGTCACAGTCATCTGCAGATGTGTTATTACCGTCGTGGGAAAATTGATGACAAGAACCTGGAGATGCATCAAGACCTGACGAAGAATCTGGGGACGCTGGTGTGCCCCGGTTCGGTTGGGCAACCCCGTGGCGGTGAGAGTCGTGCAGAGTATGCAATTTATGACAGCGCTACCCGGCAACTGGAGATGAAACGGGTGGCGTATGATATTTCCAATACGGTGGAGATTATGCAGCGTTTGCAGTTCCCGGCTCAGCTCTATGAGCGCCTGACCGTGGGGGCATAGAGGGTTGAACGAGCCGGTTTGCACCGGCTCAGCGAATTACCTGTAAACGAGTTACCAGGCTTTGTAAGGCAGGAACTTGCCGTTCATGGTAATGACCACCCGATCCCCTTTGGGGTTTTCTTCTTTTTCCACTTCCATGGAAAAGTCGATGGCGCTCATGATGCCGTCACCGAATTTTTCCTGAATGACTTCTTTCAGGGTTTCCCCATACACGCCCACGATTTCGTAGAGACGATAAATCAGTGGGTCGGTGGGAACAGCTTGATCCCAGACCTTGGTGGGATATTTCTGCAGTTCGGTGCAGATCTCCGGGCTCAGGTCCAGTACACCGCAGAGGGCTTCGGCGCTGTCCTTCGGCATGCTGTTCATGCCCATGCAGGCCGATGTGGTCCAGACCGGTGACATGCCGATAGCCTTGCCAATGTCTTCCCAGCTCATTCCTTTAGCTTCTTTGGCAGCGATGATGGTTTTTGCCACTTCACTCATGACGATTCTCCTGATGTTGCTTATTGATTAACTGCAAGTGGGTGTTCGTTGTTTTGTGCTTGTACACTGTCTTCTGATATGGCTGCGTCGGGTGCAGAAGAAGTTTCCAAACCGGACAGTGGGTTCACCTCTTTGGGTTTGCCGGAGGTGTCTTCCGGTTTTTCAGCAGACCGGTTCACCAGGAAGTTCACCAAATAGTTACGCAGCTGGTAGTATCCGGGTTGCTGGAAAATCGTGTTGCGTTGTCGCGGCCGGGGAATGTCCACTTTTACCGACTCCGCGATGGCGGCGTTGGGTCCGTTGGACATCAGAAAAATCCGATCCGACAGCAGAATCGCTTCATCCACATCGTGGGTGATCATAAATACGGTCTGGTGGGTTTCACTCCAGATCTTCACCAGCTCTTCCTGAATTACACCCCGGGTTAAGGCATCCAATGCGCCGAACGGTTCGTCCAGCAACAGTAATTCCGGTTGGGTGGCGAAGGCGCGGGCGATACTCACCCGTTGCCGCATGCCGCCGGATAGTTCCGATGGCTTGCGGTTGAGTGCGTGTTCCAGTCCCACCATGTTGAGAAAGCGGGTGCTGTGTTCCCGAACTTTGCTTTTGCTCCAGTCTTTCCAGCGCGCTTTGACGCCGAACTCCACGTTGCTGAGGGTGGATAGCCAGGGCAGCAGGCTGTAGTTCTGGAACACGACACCGCGTTCCAGGCTGGGGCCTTTCACTTCCTTCCCGTTCATGATGACGGCGCCGCCACTGGGATCATCCAGCCCGGCCAGGGTGTTCAGGATAGTGGATTTACCGCAACCGGAATGGCCGATAATGCAGACGAACTCGCCTTTATCCAGGGTAAAGTTCACGTCCTCATAAACGGTGAAGTCGTTACCTTCTTTAGTTGCATACACTTTCGCCAAGCCGCTGACTTCCAAAAATGCTTTTGACATGTGGCCTCCTATTCGTTGTATTCAACCAGTTTTTGGGCGCGGGCTAAGGACAGGTCCAACAGCATGCCCACGCAACCGATCATCAGAATGGAAAAGATCACGCTGTTCAGATCCAGGTTGTTCCATTCGTTCCATACGTAGTAACCAATACCGGTGCCGCCCACTAACATTTCCGCCGCCACAATAACCAGCCAGGCGATACCGATGGAAATGCGCATGCCGGTGAGAATGGTGGGGGCTGCGGCCGGCAGGATGACCTGAAAGGCCGTGCGCAGTGCCGACAGCTCGTGGGTGCGTGCCACGTTAATCCAGTCGCCCCGCACATTGGCCACGCCAAAGGCGGTGTTGATTAACATTGGCCAGATGGAGCAGATAAAGATCACGAAAATGGCTGAGGTTTCTGAATCCTGAATGATGAACAATGCCAAGGGCATCCAGGCCAGAGGAGAAATGGGGCGCAGAATCTGGATGAAAGGATTCAGCGCGTTGTACATCAGGGGTGACATGCCCACCACGAAACCGATGGGGATGGCGATCAGGGCTGCCAATACATAACCGGTTAACACCCGATACAGAGAGTATGCCAGCTGAATGCCGATTCCCTTGTCGTTGGGACCCTTATCATAGAACGGGTCACTCAACTCACCCCAGGCGTGTTTGAGCACGTCGGAAGGCGGGGGGACCCGCGCTTCCTGGTCGGCTCCACCCATTAACATTTCGTATTCCGTCATCTCTGTGGATTTTTCGGGCGTCACGACAGCGGCTTCCCAGACGCCGAACATCAGGACGGCCATCACGATCGACAGCAGGGCGGCACGAAATGGCATGGACTGAATCATCAGACTCTCCCGATGGCAAAACTCTTCACATATTCTTCAGGCTTGGTGTAATCAAACTCCTTGCCCATGATGGTGTAGTTGGCGTAGGTCTTACTTGGTGCGGTGTAACCCAGATCCTTCATGATCTTCTCGCAATCCGATGCCAGATAAACCTGCTCCGCCACTGTCTTGTAATCCACATCACCTTCGATGTAACCCCAACGCTTCATCTGGGTGAGAATCCACACGGCCATGGAATGCCAGGGGAACGGATCAAAGTCGATACGATCCGGTACATTCTGTACCGAGCCCAGACCATCCGCGTAACGGCCGGTCAGTACCTGTTGAATAACCGGCACCGGCTGATTTAAATAGTTCTTCGGTGCAATCGCTTCGGAAATTTCCTTACGGTTATCCGGGTTGGAGGAGTACTGGGTGGCGTCGATGATGGATTTCAACAACGCGCCATAGGTGTTGGGGTTGGTCTCCGCAAATTCCTTACTGCAGGCAAAGGCGCAGCAGGGGTGACCTTCCCAGATGTCTTTGGTGAGAGTGTGGATGAAGCCCACTTTTTCCCACACAGCCCGTTGGTTGAATGGATCCGGAGACAGGTAGCCGTCCAGGTTGCCCGCCCGCAGGTTGGCGACCATCTCTGGTGGTGGCACTACTCGAATCTGAATGTCCTTATCCGGATCCAGACCGTGCTCAGCAACATAGTAGCGCAACAGGAAATTATGCATGGAGTAATCGAAAGGCACACCGAACTTGAAGCCTTTCCATTGCTTGGGATCTCGCTTGTCTTTGTGATCAACGTGCAGCACGATGGCCTGCCCATTGATATTTTCCACCGCCGGCATGATGTAGGGTTCGGCAGTGGAACCGGCACCCAGGGTCATAGCCAGGGGCATTGGGGTCAGCATGTGCGAGGCGTCGTATTCTTTGGCCAGGGATTTATCCCGCGCCACCGCCCAACCGGCGGTTTTGATCACGTCCACATCCAGGCCGTATTTGGAGTAGAAGCCCAGTGGGTGCGCCATGATGATCGGTGTGGCGCAAGTGATGGGAACAAAGCCCACGTTCAGTTTGGTTTTCTCCAGCTTGCCCATGGATTCTTTGAGGGCCGCTTTGGCTTCGTTCATGGGGAAGAAGGTGGAAAGCATCGCAGCAACCGTACCGCCCCCCAGCAAGCCCATAAACTGGCGCCGGCTGACGTCACTCTGATTGAACACGGCCCTTACCACGGCATTCTCAATCGCCCGGTCCATCATTTCTTCTGAGGACATGGGTGCTGCGGGCGTTGCCTCCTGCTGCTTGATGGCGCTGGCGCACTTTTGGCAGCTACATCCTGCTTCGTGGGTCAGGCTGGTGTTTGGATCGTATGGGTTTCCAAGACTTTTTACCGTCATTTCTGACTCTCCCCCGGAGTGGTTGGTGAAACTGTGCAGAACGGTGATGCCTGCACCATTACGGATCAGAAGTTGCAAAAAATGGTGCCTTTATGGCTCGGCGCCTTCATTGTCACTGTTACAAGGCACGCTTTGTGCCAATCTGAATAGGAAGGTTCTTTGTTAAATAAAAACAATAGCTTGTGGTTTTTGAGTGAGGTGAGCAAAGTCTTACGCAAATGCGTAAATTACTCGGATGCGTAATAATTTTTTACGCGAATGCGTAATTGGCATGGGCCTTGATTCATCCCGCTAAACACAGCTTTACGGGTGATGCATGGAAACCAAAACAGAACTGTTGTTCCGCGGATTGAATGCCAGTGATATGGCGGTGATGTGTGTTGATCCGCTGGCTGATCTGGTGCTGGAATGCAATGAAACCCTGTTGGAGTTGACCGGTTTCTCCCGCGACCAGATCTCCGCCATGCCGGTGTCCATCCTGTTCGCCAATCAGTTTCCCAGCCTGGTGGCGTTCAGCCAGGCCTGTATCGAAAAGAAGAACAGCTACACCAACGAGTTGAACCTGATCTGTGCCGATGATGGCACCCGGCCGGTGGAAGTGTACGGCTCCGCGTTTGAGGAACACGGCCGCACACTGTTGCTGTTCACGTTGTTCGATACCCATTATTGCCACAAGCTGCGCCTGGATGCCGATGCCACCCGTTACCACCGCGGTGGCTTGATGGAGTGGAAGCGCATTGAAGAGGTGTTCTCCGAATTCGAACGGGAAAACCAGTTGATCCTCAATGCGGCGGGGGAAGGTATTTACGGTGTCAACACCGAAGGCGTCACTACCTTTCTCAATCCGGCTGCGGAAAAAATGCTGGGTTACAGCGCGGCGGAACTGGTGGGGCGCAATGCCCATGAATACATTCATCACAGTCATGAAGACGGTTCCTGTTACCAGATGAACTACTGCCCGATCTTTGCCGCCTTTCACGACGGAGTGGTGCACCAGGTGGGGGATGAGGTGTTCTGGCGCAAGGACGGTTCCTCGTTTCCGGTGGAATACACCAGCACACCCATTGAAGACCAGGGCCGTGTGGTGGGTGCCGTGGTGTTGTTCCGGGATGTCAGTGAACGGCGGGAAGCCGACCGGCGTTTGCGCGCGGCGTTATCGGAAGTGGAAAGCCTCAAGCGTCGTTTGGAACTGGAAAACGCCTATCTGCAGGAAGAGATTCGTTCTGAGCACAACTACCGTGAAATTGTTGGCCGCAGCAATGCCATTCGCAATACCATCGCCCAAATTGAATTGGTGGCACCCACCGATGCCAACGTGCTGATCACCGGCGAATCGGGCACCGGTAAAGAGTTGTTGGCCCGTGCCATTCATGAAGCCAGTGAGCGGCGCACCCGCCCCCTGATCCGGGTGAACTGTGCCGCCATTCCCCGTGATCTGTTTGAAAGCGAATTCTTTGGTCATGTGAAAGGGGCGTTTACCGGCGCCACCAGTGATCGTATCGGCCGCTTTGAGTTGGCCGACGGCGGCACCCTGTTCCTGGACGAAGTGGGGGAAATACCCCTGGAATTACAGGGTAAACTGCTGCGGGTGTTGCAGGAAAAACAATTCGAGCGGGTGGGGGACACCCAGACCCGGGGTGTGGATGTGCGGGTGATTGCTGCCACCAACCGGGATTTGAAAGCGGACGTGAGTGATCATCGCTTCCGGGAGGATTTGTATTTCCGCCTGAATGTATTCCCTATTGAATCGGCACCGTTGCGTAAACGCAGTGAAGATATTCCGTTGTTGGCCACCTACTTTATTGAGAAAGCCTGCCGCAAGCAGAACAAGCCGGTGCTGCCGTTGTCCATCGCCGATGTGCGTCGACTGCAGGCCTACAATTGGCCCGGTAATATTCGTGAACTGGAAAACGTGATTGAGCGGGCGGTGATCGTGTCCGGTACCGGCAAGTTGAGAATTGATGTGCCGGAGTTGACCAACTCGCTGTTACCCTCGGAAACCCTGTCTGAGCAGCAGGAAGTCGGGAGCAAGTTGGTAAAAACGGAAGATCAACGTCGTGCCGAGGAGCGGGCCAACCTGATCAGTGCGTTAAAACAATGCGGCGGCAAGGTGTCGGGTCGTGATGGGGCCGCCCGCTTGTTGGGGATGAGGCCGACCACCTTGTATTCCCGCATTCAACGCTGGCGCATTGATGTGACTGCGTTCAAGAACCAGAATAGGGATGTATCGTCTGGCGCCGAATCAAACCTGCGGGCCATTGGCTAGCTCCTCTGGGCTGGCATCCCGCACGTTGCGAATCTCAGCGCTGAATTGCAGGGTCTTGCCGGCATAGGCATGATTGCCATCGACGGTGATGCTGTGCTCATCCATATTCACAATGCGCACCGGAACCGGACCGTCTTCGGTTTCGGCAGTGATCTGCATGCCGATTTCCAAGCCATCTTCGTGAGCTTCCTGGCCATTTAGCAGACTGCGGGGCACGGTCTGCAGTAACGCTTCATCCCGTGGGCCGTAGCCGTAGGCCGGTGGCACCAACGCTTCTACCTTGTCGCCAATGGTTTTGCCTGCCAGTGCTTGCTCAAAGCCTTTCGGCATCTGATTTTGCCCGTGAATGTACAGCATGGGCAGCAGGCCGACGGTGGTTTCCAGTAGTTCGCCATCCTGGTCGTGGATAGTGATATGCAGGGAGACCAGCTTATTGTTTTGGATGGTATCGGGCATGATGTGTCTGCGTGTCGAAGAAATAAAAAAGGGCGAATGGTTTCGCCCTTTTTTTTAGCCTGAACCTGATCAGTAGGTCAAGCTGGAGAAGTGATCGGCCATGTGGAAAGCATTGGCCAGTTCCCATTCACGGTAGTTCAGGTTGCCATAGGCAAAGTGGGGAAACAGCTCACCACTGAAATTCTGGAAATCACTGATCGCGTTTCGAATGCGCAGAAAGGCCTCCGGCAGCGGGCCGTCATCGGCAATTTCAGGGCCTGGCACCGGTGCGGAGAGGTTGTGGCTCATAAAGCCTTGGGCGATGAAGGTCTGGAAGGCAACATACTGTACCGCTTGCTGAGCTGGCGGATCGGTTTCCGGGAAGCCGAACATGGCGCCTTCGCAGGTCTTGGCCAGGTGGTTGAGCACCTTATAGAGAGACCATTCCTGCTGCATCTCCAGGGTGTCCAGATTGTTTTCGATTTGGGCCAGTTCAATCAGGGCGTCATTCAGGTTATCAAAACGCAAACCACGTCCGTTGTTGCTGCATCCGGCCAGGGAACCCAGCCCGGCAGCGGCAGCCACTCCCACAGAAAGGCGTAAAAAACTTTTGCGGCTCATGGTGCTGGGTGCAGGCAGGCCTTCTAACCCGTTGTTTTTATTGTTCATGTCTCACTCTCTACTGGCTTGGTCTTAGGGGGAAAGAACAGTTGTGACAGCTGTGATGTTGAATTATAAAGGTGAGCATGGAGAAAAAGCGCCCGTCCATAGGGATGGGTAACCTTGATATGGTAATAAGGCGGTGTTCATGATCCGAACCCAATGGTGGCAAAACGGTGCAGTGCAGACAGGAGGTCAGGAGCAGATCAGTCAGTGGCAAAGCCAGGGCGGCACGATCTGGATTGACCTGGAAGGGGAGCCGGAGGCGCAGGAAAAAGCATTTTTGACCGGATTAGGCTGCCATATATTGGCGGTGCAGGATGCCCAGCGCACCCGTCATCCACCCAAGTTCGAGGATTTCGATACCAACACCTTTGTTATCTACCGCGGCTTTTCGCAGTTTGATGAAGATATATCGGTGCGTCATGTGCAGGTATCGTTTTTTATCGGCGCGACCTATCTGATCACCCGCCGTAACGGCACCTCCATCGGCGTGGAAAGTTTGTGGAATGCGCCGGAGGATCTGGAACGCTATCTAAACACCCCGGCCATACTTTTTACCCGGATTGTGAACCAGTCCCTGGGCCAGTACATCAAGCGCATGCTGGAACTGGAAGACAACATCAGCCGCATGGAAGACGAAATGCTGGATGATCCCACCGACCAGTTGATGCAGCGGTTTGTGTCCTATCGCTCCCGGCTGCGTAAGTTGAATCGGGTGTTCAGCTATCACGAGAAAGTGTTCGCTGCAATCATGAAGGAATCCACCGCAGTTCTGGATATGTCCGACGCGGCCATCTATCACTCCGTGCAGGACGTGTATGACAAGTGTGAGCGTCTGGACAGCTTGGGTACTTTATTCTACGAACAGTGCGGGGATTTGATTGAAGGTTATATTTCCCTGACGTCCCATCAACTGAATAAAACCATGCAGGCATTGACGGTGATTACGGCGATCTTTGTGCCGTTGGGATTGCTGTCCGGTATTTACGGCATGAACTTCGAAAATATGCCGGAGCTGCATTCCCGCTATGGTTACTATATTTTGCTGAGCGTGATGGCCACGGTGGCCGTGACCTTGCTGGTATTCTTCCGGCGTCGGCGTTGGTTATAGCGAAGTTATTTATCGTGCTTCACGGCATAGGCTAACAGCTCTTCCGCTACTTTCTCCCGAATGGCATTCTGGTCTTTCGGGTCGAGCCCGTACTTTTCCGCCAGTATGGCAAAGTCCTCGGCTTTCAGTGACACGGTGAGCCGGGGTCGCACCGGCTTTTTGTTGTAAGGCAAGCCCAGGATTTTGCGGATCTGGTCCGGTGGGTTGAGATTGCTGTCCAGGGCCGCCTGCTTGATGACGCGTTGCGCCTCGGCGGACACGTCGAATGCCACTTGCACTGCTTTAATCGCCTGTTGTTCTTTTTGCCAACGTTCGTTCATTCTGCTACCTGTCTTACCACGCAAAAAGCGCGATACCACACGCAATGGTATCGCGTTGGTATCGCGTTAAGAGTGCCGTAATCCGCTTGGAGAGGGGATTACTGTTTGCCGGCTTTAATCCGGGCCAGGATGTCGGCGGCAGAGGCCGCTTCCCCTTTGATGCCTGCTTCTTCCAGTTTGTTGTCCAGATCGTTACCGGCGAATTCCTTGTCTAGTAACTCACCGGCTTCCAGTTGATCCTGCTTCATTTCCTGGCGCGCCTTGATGCGTTCCAGGGATTCCCTGGCCGTGTTCAGGCTGGAGTTGTTGGCTGCCACATTTTCCACCACCTGTTCTGTGGCCTTCTGCACGCTTTCGGTGGTGCGCACAATGGACAGTTCACGTTCGTGATCCGCAATCAGTTTCTCTGCTTTTTTGATGTGCGCTTTCAATTGCTCCACTTGGCCCGTAAGGCGCGCCACAATGGCATCCTGCTCGCGCTTGTCGGCTTCAAAGGTGGCAATCTTGCCGGCCACTTCCAGGGCCAGGGCTTCGTCGCCTTGATCCAGGGCTTTGCCGGCGTAGCCTTCGTGGGTACGGATGTCTTCCACCAGTTTGCTCACCTTGCGTTCTGCCTGCATCTTGCGGGCCATCACTTCCGTCAGATTGGTTTTGGCCTGTTGGATGCTGTTCTTGGCATCAATGATTTCCTGCTCGAAAATGCGGATGCCGTTGGAGTCCACAATGGCATCGCCCATCTCGCGTACGCCACCACGCAATGCAGTCCAGATTTTGTTAAGTACGCTCATGATCTATCTCCGATGTGAGTTCGTTAAACCAGGTATTCTTCCAAAGCTTCCAGCGCATCATAGGCATTGGAGGCCAGGGTAATCAGCTCTCGACAGATGTCATCAAAATTGCTGCTGGTGGCCATGGCGCCAAACACCACGTAATAATCTTCTACAATGGCAAATGAGCTGAGTGGCATGGCAACGTTCAGTTCCAGCATGGTTTTGTTCAAATCGGCCATCCGGCCTGGCTGGATCTCGGCTTGTTTGCACAGGTAAGTGATACACAGAATCTGGGTTTCGGTGATGGTGACGAAAATGGGCATGGCATCCAGTTCCGACACGATCACCTGCAGCACCTCCTGTTCGCCGTGAATCGGTAAACAGTTAAAGGTGTGCCCTTCGTAATTCACCTGCCCCAATTGAATGGTGAGTTCCTGAATCTGGGTCATCGTTGGTTGTCTCCTTTTTGACATAATATGTCGATAGGGTTAAGGTTAGACCCGCCTGACATATCATGTCAAGTGAATCTGTCTAACTTATTAAAACCTTGCTATCTTTGCGTCTCTTTGAGACAGGATCATAACAAACATTAATCTTGACATAATATGTCCGAGCGTCTAGTTTGACATATTATGTCTGCTGTCGGGGATCTAAATGGAAGTATTCATTTCTAATATTTTTCACTATCCTACTGTATTTTTTACAGTTTTTTTGCTGGTTCTGGCAATATACTGGCTCTTCGCGATATTGGGTATGGTGGATATTGATGTGCTGGATCTGGACATGGATGTGGAATCCGATGTGGACGTGGATCTGGAAGGCATGACTGGCCTGGCGGGGCTGCTGGTGACATTGGGGTTAACCGGGGTGCCGGTGACGGTGGTGGTAACGGTATTGTCCCTGTTGGCCTGGTTGATCAGCTATTTCGCGGTGCACCTGTTCTTTTTCTGGGACGTGGGATCGCTTATGAGCTACCTGGTGGGCACGGCGGTAATCCCGGTGGCGATTGCGGTGTCCATTCCGGTTACGGCACAACTGATCAAGCCATTAAAGCCGCTGTTCAGGAAGGCTTATACGCCACCACCGGAAAAAGTATTACTGGGTCGAGCCTGTACCGTACGTTCCACTCGGGTAGATGAAGGCTTTGGCGAGGCAACTGTTGACCTGGAAGGTGCCAGCCTGATTCTGCGCATCCGAGCGGATGCCGCCAAAGGGCTGGCGCGGGGTGATAGCGTAGTGCTGATAGAGCACCGGGCCGATGACAACACCTATTGGGTTGTCCCGGCCACTGAATTTAAAAACAACGATTAGTCGTAATAATTTCAAATTAAAAACTCAATCTACAGAAATTCAATCTACAGAAATTCAATAGAGGAACGGAAGCTATGGATCTTTCAATCATTATGCCTGTGCTGACGGTGGTGGGTTTTGTCCTGCTGTTGCTGGTGGGAATTCTCGCCCTGTTCAAGGCCTTTTACATCAAGGTGGACCAGGGCAATGCATTGATCGTGAACGACATGTCGCCGACGCCGAAGGTGTATTTTACCGGCGCCATGGTGTTGCCGGTCATTCACAAACGCGAGGTGATGAAAATCTCCGTCATCACTCTGGAGATTGATCGCCGCGGCAAGGATGGTTTGATCTGTCGCGATAACCTGCGGGCGGATATTAACGTGGCATTCTACCTTCGGGTAAATGAAACCGCTCAGGACGTATTGAAAGTGGCGAAAGCCGTCGGCGTGGAGCGCGCTTCCAATAAAGACGCTGTGAACGAGCTGTTCAACGCCAAGTTCTCTGAAGCCCTGAAAACTGTGGGCAAGAAAATGGACTTCCTTGAACTGTTTGAAAACCGCATTCAGTTCCGTGATCGCATCATCGAAGTAATCGGGCAGGATCTGAACGGTTACGTGCTGGAAGACGTGGCCATTGATTACCTGGAACAAACCCCGAAGTCGGCACTGGACCCCTACAACATTCTGGATGCAGAAGGTATTCGTCGCATCACGGAAGTGACCGCCACCCAGAACGTGGAAACCAACCGCCTGGAGCGGGACGAAGAGCTGGAAATCAAGCGCAAGAATGTGACCACCAAAGAGGCCATGCTGGAACTGGAACGTCAGCAGGCGGATGCGGAAGCCCGCCAGCAGCGTGAAGTGGAAAGCCTGCGCGCCCGTGAGGAAGCGGAAACCCTCAAGGTCAAAGAAGAAGAGCGTCAGAAATCGGAAGCAGCCCGTATCACGGCGGAAGAAGCCATTGCCATCGCCGAAGAAAACAAGATGCGTCAGGTGGAGATCGCCGGTAAGAACCGTGAGCGCGCGGTGGCCATCGAACACGAGAAAGTGGAGAAGGCCCGTCAGCTCGAAGTGGTGAACCGCGAGCGTGAGGTGGAACTGCAAACCATCGAGAAAGAAAAGGCGCTGGAAGAAGAGCGCAAGATCATCGCCAACACCATCAGCGAGCGTATCGCCGTTGAGAAGAAGGTGGCGGAAGAGGAAGAGCGCATCAAGGATGTTCGCTCCATCTCGGAAGCGGAACGTTTGAAGCAGGTAAAAGTGCTGGATGCGGAAGCCGGCGCCCAGGAAGACCTGGTGAAACAGGTGAAGAAAGCGGAAGCCGAAGAAATGATGGCCACTCACCGCGCCAAGGAAATAAATGTGATCGCCCAGGCGGAATTGGAAGCGGCGGCCAAACAAGCGGAAGCACAGATCAAGCGTGCCGAAGGTACCCAGGCGGAAGAAGCGGCCTCCGGACTGGCCCAGGCCCGCGTGCAGGAAGCCAAAGCCACCGCACTGGAAAAAGAAGGTGTGGCCAAGGCCAACGCCGATCAGGCCCAGGGTATTGCCCGTGCCCGTGTTATTGAAGAGCAGGCGGCAGCCAACGAGAAACAAGGCTTGGCGGATGCCCGGGTGCTGGAAGAAAAACTGCAGGCCAAGGCCCGTGGCGAGAAAGAAATTGGTATGTCCGACGTGGCCATTATGGAAGGCAAGCTGAATGCCCAGGCTACTGGTGATGAGGCCATTGGTCGCGCCGCTGCGGTGGCTGAGCGTGAGAAAGGTCTGGCGATCGCACAGGTCATCCGTGAGAAAGCCCGCGCCGAAGCGGAAGGCCTCACCGACAAGTTTGAAGCCATGAACAACATGAGTCCGGAAGCCCGTGACTTCGAAGAACTGCGCATGCGTCTGGATCTGGCCTTCCAGGAAGTGATGGCCACCATCGAAGCCAACAAGGACATCGCCAAAGAGCAGGCTGACGTACTGTCTGCCGCCCTGCAGAAAGCGAAGATCGAAATTGTGGGTGGTGAAGGCGATTACTTCAACAGCTTTGCCAAGGCCTTGTCGGTGGGTAATGCCATCAATGCGGTCACCGGCAAAAGCCCGATGATTCAGCAGGCGTTGAACAAGCTGATGAATCTGGGTGAAGAAGCCAAATCAGTTGAAACCACGGCAGTTGAAGCGGACTCCTCCAAAGAAGCATAAAAGGCAGGGACGGTAAGTGACAGACGTAAGTCAAACATCCGGCACAGTACCAGCGACAGGACAAGGCTCAGAACAGGTCGAATCGGCGGTTTCCCAGGGAACCGCCTACGAAGTCATCCGCAAACGCTTGAGTGACCAGGGCAACCAACTGGAGACCCTGGCCCAAAACCTGAATCAGGCCCGTTTGCAGGAGTTCGGTTCCACCGAGTTGAACATTATCGGGCGTACCCGGGTGCGTACCGATAACAACTGCCTGGCACGGGACATTGTGCGGGTGGGTGATTACCTGTTGTTTGGCTACAACGTTTTTATCGGTCTGAAACAAACCACGTCGGTTTCAGATGTGTTTTCGCTCTACCGTTTGGTGGAAGGCGAAGATGCATTGGATATGGAACCGGTTTCACCCCAGAACACGTTTCTGGGGGATGCCCGCTTTCAGTCTGATTTCAATGAGCTCTATACCTATTACAAGAACACCACCTTAACCCAGTTGCGGGTCAAGGAAGGTCGTCTGTTGGCGGCGTTCCAGATCGGCGAGCGGCTTACCGATATTCGAGTGTTTCGTTGGTCGGTTTCTGCCGATGGCAAACAGATTGAATACATCGATAATCGGGGCGAACGAGACATTGAGTTACCACCAGCCTGGGATTTTGAATGGCTGGCCGTGGAGCGGGAAGCCATAGTGGATGGTCGCCATCCCCATGTGAACATCCTTGATACTATTTTTGTGGACACCATCGAAGGTGATCTCACCATCAAGGTGGAAAACAATACCCGCAGCGGCAAGGGCATTTACGCGGAACCGGTGGTGGATCCCAACCAGTCCCTGGACGATGCGGATTTCTTTTTTGCCGAGATCGGCCAGCTGATTCTGTTGCGCATCAAACCCTATCAGGAAGAACACTGGCGCCATCTGGTGTTTAACCGCCTTAATGAATCGGTGGTGCGCATTGATGCCATCGGTGACAGCTGCCAGCAGCTGCCGGAGGATCACGGCATCGTCTTCCCCGGTGGTTATTACCTGCAGACCGGCGAGTACAAAACCTTTGATGAGCCTCATAAGGGCTTGCGTTTCCGGCGCGCTATCCGTTCTCCCAATGGGGAAGACGTGTTGTACGTGCACTACCAACCGGAAGCCGGTGTGGTGGCCCTATATCCATACAACATGATCGAAAAGGCCCTGCGTAATCCGGTCTACGGGCACGGCTATGGCCTGTTTGAAGACGGCCGTATGGTGGTGTTCTCCGCCGATGAGGAACCGACCCGGGTTCACCCCATGCAGATATGGCAGTCACCGTTTTTCAGTGACGTGCACGCCAGTCAGGCACAACAATCCCAGAGTTTTTACGGTCGTATCGGTAACGCGGAATTGGTGCGGGGTATATCCGATTTGTTCAGTGTGGTGCAACTGATCCGCAGCCCCAATGCGGCATCAGCCCATTACCATGAACTGTGTAAATACGCCTCCCGTTTGTTTGATCAATATTACTGGCTGTCGGATGCTTCCCTGGAAGAAATTCACGACACCCTAAAAGCCATTATCGAATCCGGCGAACTGGTGCTGGATGAATATGAAAAAGTCCAGAGCATCCGCAAGAGTTCCCAGAAAGCGTTGCAGGAAGCGGAGCAATCGGTAGCGGCGTTAATCAAACAACTGCAGCCCGATGCCTGGACCACGCCCCAACCCTATATGAATGCTATGCTGGATATCCGCAAGTTGCGGGGCCACCTGCTTACCATTCTGGAATATCGCTACATCAATCAGGATCGTATCCGCGAACTGGATACGGATCTGGAAAAGCAGCAGGATGTGATTGCTGACCGCACCATCGAGTTTCTGGCAGAAGAAAAATCCCTGCAGCCGTTCTATGACGATCTGGAACACCTGGAAAAGCAGGTTGCAGAAACCGAGATCAAATCTGAACTGACGCCGTTGTTGGAAAAGCTGGAAGCCCTGAGTGATGGTCTGGATGCATTAACCGAGACGGTCAGTGCCATTACCTCAGCAGAGGCCACCGTGCGCACAGGGGTTATCGAGCGCATTTCCACCCTGTTTGCCCATCTCAATCAGGCCCGTGCCCGTACCCAGAACAAATTGAAAAGCCTGGGCTACAACGAGGCCCTGGCCCAATTCTCCGCCCAGTTCAAGTTGTTGTCCCAGAGCATGACCAGCGGCTTGAGTATGTCCACTTCGCCGGACCGTTGTGATGAGCAACTGGCCAAGCTGATGAACCAGCTGCAGGAACTGGAAAGCCAGTTCGGTGAGTACGATGAGTTTCTGGCGGATATCCTGGAAAAACGGGAAGAGATTTTTGAATCCTTCGAATCCCACAAGCAGGGGTTGTTGGACGAGCAGCAGCGTCGGGCGCAAACCCTGCATGATGCTGCCAAACGCATTATTGATGGGGTGCGCAAACGCAGCCAGAAATTCAAAACCGAAGAAGAGCTGAACACCTTTTTCAGTTCCGATCCTTTGCTGAATAAGTTGAAGCAACTGTCGCAACAACTGCGGGACCTGGATGACGCCGTCAAAGCCGACGATGTGGATGCCCAGCTTAAAGGGGTGAAAGATCAGGCGGTGCGCTCCCTGCGGGACAAATCCGATATCTACGAAGACGACGGCAAGGTGATCAAACTTGGGCCCCGCCATCGTTTCAGCGTCAACACCCAGGATCTGGATTTGACGCTGCTGCCCCGGGGTGAGGAATTGTATTTTCATCTCTCCGGAACCGATTTTTATGAGGCCTGTGAGATTGAAGGGCTGCAAGGCACCCAGGCCTATTGGTCCATGGCCATGCCCTCGGAAGCAGAGCAAGTGAGCCGGGCGGAATATCTGGCCTATTCCGTATTGCGGGCGGCAGAACGCAATCAGGAAGAACTCTCCATTACGCAATTAATGCAGGCCCGAAATGAGCGGGAGCAGTTGCTGGCGTTACTGCGGCGGTACGCCGAGCCCCGTTACAAGGAAGGTTATGAGCGTGGTATCCATGATCACGATGCCGGTCTGCTGCTTGAAAGTCTGCTGCCCCAATACGAATTGGCTGACCTGTTGCGTTTCGATCCCCTGGCCCGCGCCTGGGCGACCTTGTACTGGGCGGAAGTTCAGGGGCTGAATGTGCAAAAGCAGTGGCCGTTACGGGCCCAGTCTGCACTGCAGATGTCCAACCTGTTCGGCAGCGACAGTGCATTCAACGAGTTGTGGCTGGAGGTGACTGAGCAACTGCAATCATTCCTGCTAGGCAATGGTGTGCAGGATGCGGAACAGTTCTCCGGACGCAGCGCCCGTTACCTGATTCTGGAACTGGCCAAACCCGTACTGGAATTTTCAGTAACCCGGGCCAGCCAGACACTCATGGAAAATCTGCAGCGTGCCTTGAAAAATGCCAACGCCCAGTCAGTATTTGAAGAGAATATCCGCGCCTTGCACAAGTCACCGGGCAAAGCCTGGCGTTATGTGGAAGGCTGGCTCAGCGCCTGGTTGTTGCAACAAAAAGATCAAAGCCTGCAGCCTTATATCCCGGAAGCAGTGGCCCGCATTCTGGTGGATGGCCGTCTTGCCTGGAAAGCCCGTGAGCTGAACCTGGAGCTGAGGGTAGATGGTTTGCTGTCGTCCCATGGCAATATTGAAAACGGCAGTCTGACGTTGCGACTGGATGAGTTTCTGCTGCGTATGGAACATCATCAAACCGTGGTGGTTCCCGCTTATCAACATTATCTGGCGCAGCGCCATGAAGCAGTGGAATCTGAGAAAAAGCGTTTGCGCCTGGATCAGTTCAAGGCACGGCCGTTATCCTCATTTGTGCGCAACAAACTAATCAATCAATCCTACCTGCCGCTAATCGGCGACAACCTGGCCAAGCAAATGGGCACAGTGGGCGACAAAAAACGCTCCGACTTAATGGGGCTGTTGATGATGATCTCGCCCCCCGGTTACGGTAAGACCACGTTGATGGAATACGTGGCCAATCGCCTGGGACTGATCTTTATGAAGATCAACTGTCCTTCACTGGGTCATGAAGTGGATTCCCTCGATCCGCAGCAGGCACCCAATGCCACCGCCCGCCAGGAATTGGAAAAACTCAACCTGGGTCTGGAGATGGGTAATAACGTGATGTTGTATCTGGATGATATCCAGCATACCAACCCCGAGTTCTTGCAGAAGTTTATTTCCCTGTGTGACGGTACCCGCCGTATTGAAGGGGTGTGGAAAGGGCAGACCAAAACCTACGATATGCGCGGCAAAAAATTCTGCGTAGTGATGGCCGGTAACCCTTATACGGAAAGTGGTGAGCTGTTCAAGATTCCCGACATGCTGGCCAACCGGGCAGATATCTATAACCTCGGCGACGTGTTAAGTGGCACCGAGGAAGTATTTGCTCTCAGTTATATCGAAAACAGTATGACGTCGAATCCGGTGCTGGCTCCGCTGGCCACCCGCGATATGGCAGATTTCTACTTGTTTGTGGATATGGCCAAGGGGCGGGCGGTGAACGAGTCTGAGTTCAAGCACCCGTATTCCGCGGCAGAAAGCCGTGAAATTGTAGAAACCCTGAAAAAATTATTTGTGGTACAGGCGGTAGTGCTGAAGGTAAACCAGCAATACATTGAATCCGCTGCCCAGGATGAACGCTTCCGCACGGAGCCACCCTTCAAGTTGCAGGGCAGTTATCGCAATATGAACAAACTGGCGGAAAAAGTGACGCCGGTGATGACCGATAGTGAGCTGGAGCAATTGCTCAACGATCACTATCTGGGTGAATCCCAGCTGTTGACCACAGGTACTGAAGCCAACCTGCTTAAACTGAAAGAATTGCGTGGGGTACTGAACCCAGCGGAAACCCAACGCTGGGAAGCCATCAAACAGGAATTCCGTCGCCTGAAGCAGATCGGCGGCGATGATGCCGATGTGGGAGTTCGCGTGGTGTCCCAGTTGAACGCCATGTCACAGGGTATCGAAAAAGCCGTGGCCGCATTGTCATCGCGGCCGGATACGCAGGCATCCAGTCATCACAACGAAGCTCTGCAGCAATCCCTGCAGTCCATTGCCGATGCCATGGCGAAAATGACCACCCATGTGGAAGTGGTCAATCAGCCGGTGCCCGGTATTGATCTGCTTTTGAAAGGATTGGTGTCCACATTGGAAGGCAGTATTTTCCCACTGGTGAAAGCCATGGATGGAAAAATCGACCTGGATCTCAAGACCCATCACAAAATGGGTGCCATACTGGATCAATTGCGCACGCTGGAGGCCAGCATGTTGCGCATGAAGCACACCTCGCGCGCAAGCTCGGGAAACGCCGGTAAAGAGGAATAGTCCGGCAATAGGTTGCTTTTCAGTGGAGAGCGCCAGTAAAGTGCTCAAATGTTGCGAGAAAAATCGCTTATCTTGAGAATCTGACGAGCAGACGAGAGAGTCCGGGTGGAACCCAATTTTATTCTGAGCTTTGCCATGGTTGGCCTGCTGGGCCTGGTCTGTCAGTGGGTAGCCTGGCGTTTGCGGTTGCCTGCCATCTTGTTCCTGTTGCTGACCGGAATTGTGGTGGGGCCCATTGGGGGCTGGTTGAACCCGGATGCCATGTTCGGGGAGCTGTTGTTCCCGCTGGTGTCCATGGCCGTCGCCGTCATCCTGTTCGAAGGCAGCCTTACCCTCAAGTTCAAGGAAATCCAGGGCATGGAGTCCGTGGTGTGGCGGATTCTGAGCTTTGGTCTGGTGGCCAGTTGGGTGAGTATCTCGATCTTCACCAGCTGGCTGCTGGATCTGGATTGGCATCTTTCCCTGTTGTTTGGTGCGATGGTGGTGGTGACCGGCCCCACGGTGATCGTACCCATGTTGCGTTCGGTGCGGCCCAATGCCCGTATCACCAACATTCTGCGTTGGGAGAGCATTCTGATAGATCCCCTGGGCGCGTTGCTGGCGGTACTGGTGTTCAACTTCATCGTGGCGGAATCCACCGGTGGTAATGAATGGCTGGCGGTGATGCTGGTGTTCTTCAAGATTCTGTTGATCGGCAGTGCCCTGGGCTGTGGTGCCGGTTATGTCTGTGGTTGGCTGTTGCGCAACGACGTCATCCCCACCTATCTCCACAACGTTTTTGTGCTGATCTCCGTGCTCTCGGTATTTGCCCTGTCCGATACCCTGGAACATGAATCCGGTCTGTTGGCGGTGACCATGATGGGCATCTGGCTGGCCAATATGCGCGGGGTGGAAACGGAGAATATTCTCGATTTCAAGGAAAGCCTGAGCATCCTGCTGATTTCCGGTTTGTTTATTATTCTTGCTGCGCGGGTCAATCTCGATGATCTGATAGAGTTGAGCTGGCAGGCCCTGGCTATCCTGGCGTTTGTGCACTTTGTGGCGCGCCCGCTGAAAATCATCAGCGCCACCATGGGGAGCTCTATCACCTGGCAGGAGAAGACACTCATTTCCTGGATTGGTCCCCGGGGTATTATCGCCGCCGCTGTTTCGGCGTTGTTTGCTCTGCGTCTTTCCCAATTGGGTTTTGAAAATGCGGACCTGCTGGTGGCGTTAACTTTCGTGGTGATTATCGGTACCGTGGTGTTTCAGAGTCTCACGGCCAAGCCCCTGGCGGGTTGGCTTGGGGTGGTTGAGCAGGCACCCAGGGGATTGTTGTTCATCGGTGCCAATCAGGTTTCCCGCACCATTGCCAAGGAGCTGAAACGGTTGGGCTTTGAGGTAATGCTGGCGGACAGTTATCGCAGCAATGTACGCCAGGCCCGCATGGATGGTTTAAAGACCTTCCATGGCAACCCGGTGTCCCGGCTGGCGGAAAAAGAGCTGGATCTGGTGGGTATCGGCCGCATGCTGGGGCTGTCCCAGAACGATGATCTGAACTTGTTGGCGGTGCAGCGCTATACCCGTGAATTCGGCAAAAAACGGGTGTATTCATTGCCCACCCAGGCCAGTCAACGCAAGAGTGAACGGGAAACCGTGTCGGAGGAGTTGGCCGGGGTTGCCTTGTTTTCCGAGGATGCCACCTACAGCAAGTTGGCCAGTCTGGTGGCCCAAGGTGCGGAGATGCGCACCACCAATATCAGTGAGGAATTCACCTTGGAGGATTACCTCGAGAAGTACGGCTCCAAGGCCATTCCCATGTTTGTGTTGGACACGCGCAAGAACTTGAGCATTCTCTCCGGTGTGCCCACCCAGGAGCAGGTCCCGCCGGGGTCCAGGATCGTGGCGCTGGTCAAAGCGGAGCGGGTTGCGGAAAAAATCGAAGAGAAAAAGCAGGACGCGAAAGCGGGATAGTTTGGTAGAGTGCTGGCGGATATTCTGGAACGTCAGCGGCCATGGACGGCCGCTGTCGAGCGCACAGGGATGTGCTTGCAGCGATTCCCGAATATCCGCCAGCACTCGCCACCATTAGGGCATAAACACAAACCGCGCCGGCGCCGTCTGCCGAATCAGGTCCCCATGCTGATCCAGCGCATTCACCTGCCACAGGTAAGTGACCCCGGGCTTCAGCTGTTCCAGTAGCGCGGCGGAAAGACTAGTGGCGGTTTTAGGCGCCGGAATCAACAGGCGCCCCACGTATTCCCCGGAGCTGATGCTTTCTTTGCCGTTTTCCTGTCTCAGAACCAGTTCATATACCACAGTATCCGCCGTCGTCGGCCAGGTCAGCTGGGTGCTGGCGGAAAGGGAAGCCGGTGGCTGGGTTGCCATTTCCTGCTGGCTGTCTTCAATAACCTGGTATTCCAGGGTGCTGCTCAACTGTTGGTTGGGGCACAGGTTCTCGGTGGAGGCCTGGGTAGCGTCCAGGGATTCAAGAGCGCAGAAGCGCAGTACATGATGCCCCGGTTTGACGGTTTCCAGTTGTGGGCTCAGTAGCCAGTCTTTCATGCCCTGCCGCAAGTCTTTGCTCACCTGAGCCAGCTCCTGATAGGCCAGTTGACCGCTGGCGGGATCGATGGTGCCCAACTGCCAACTACCCTTTAACTGGCCCTGGCCGGAATAAATCACCCCCAGCTGCGCTTGCAGGGGCAACCCCTGGCTGATCTGGCTGCGGAAACGCTGTGGTTTGAAACTCAGCTCCAGGCTGTGGATGGCCAGAGGTACGTTCAGGGTGGAGGCGTTCAGGTCAACATTTTTGGTTTCCAGTTGAATGGAAACGCTGGCTTCTGCGGTGGAGGGGCGCTCGCTGCCGGTGCTGAACTGACGGGTGTACTGCAGTGTTCGGTAGCCCAGTTCCAGCCACTTGCGGGCATCGTCCGCAGTAATCACCAGGGGCTCATCAAAATGCAGGGGCCCCGCGCCCTCGCTGTTATTAAAGGGGGTGGCCTGGGTCTTCAATACGGTACTGGTGGCCGCATCTTTCAATACGCCCTGGGCAGAAAACGCGCCCATGGAATGGGCCGAGGTGGTGGAGACAATCCAGCTGATCTGGATGGTGCGGCCTTCTTCCACCTGGATCCGGGCCTGCTTCGGGTTGCTGCTGGCGCCAATCAGCGCGGCCTGGGCGACGCTGCTGAAGAGCGGGATAAGCATCAGCAGAGCCAGGTTGCGGAGGGCTACTCCCTGTCTGTCAGTCCTGGGTGATTTCCCAAACATGCCTTGCTCCGGTTGCAATTAAAACAGGAGGCAGAGTCTACCTAAGCAAGCTTTGGGATAGAAGGGGGCGGGGTAACAGAATATGACGGGAGGCACAGGCTGGTGATCAATCATTGATCGTAGTAGCCGGTGGCCGCCAGGCCGCTGTTTTCCATCTGGGCTGCCAGGTCGTCAAAGTCCAGTTCACTGAGGCCGACGTAGAGCAACAAATCTTCGCCAATGGCATCCCACTCATGGTCCTGCTCGCAGTTACCCAGGGTTTGGGGCAACCCGCAGATGTGTTCTGCCATTTTCAGGATCGCCAGCAGGGTCTTGCGGCCGTGGTCGTAACTGCTGGCCCGGTGGCGGAAGATGTTCTCAACGCTGTGGTGTTCAGCGATGACGTCGCACAGGTCGGCCGGCAGACCCCAGGATTTGGCAACATAGTAGCCCACGACGGCGTGATTGGTTTTCAGGTACTGGTTTTCCACATCAATGACCCGCGGGTTGGGTCGACAATAGGATTCCTCCAACACTTCCTGGTAATTCTCATGGGCCCGGTAGAGCAGAGGCACGCCGCAATTATGAAACAGGCCGACACAGTAGGCCTTGTCCCCCGCCTGGTAACCGATGGCCCGGGCCAGGGTAGCGGCCGCGGAGGCAATGTCCATGGCGCTGTCCCAAAAGCTGCTGAGGGCAACAATGGTTTCGTCGTCCATTTGGCTCTTGATGGAAAGGCCTTCCATAATACGCACGATGGTCTGCAGTCCGAGGATCTGCACCGCCTGCTCGATGGAGGTCATGCGGTTTTTGAGGCCGAACAGGTCCGAGTTCACCACTTTGAGAATGGTGCCGGAAAGCCCTACATCCTGGCTGATCAATTTGCCGATGCGGTTGAGATCGGGATTGGGCATGGCCTGTTCCATGTGAATATCCACAATCACCTGTGGCTGCGGGGGCACGGTGATGCCCCGCAGTATTTTGGCGATGTGCTCATCGTCCAGTATGGGAGTAGAGGTCATTTCGGTATAATCCGCGGCCAACTTAATATTAATCAGTTTAGCAGCAGGGTATTGATGCTCCAGTTGCTGGACAATTTACCTGTGGAGCGCCACCAGTGTCCGAGAGCAACCTGCCCCGTATCCGATTGAAAGCCAAGGAAGAGCGCCGGATCAAAGGGGGCCATCTGTGGGTATACAGTAACGAGGTGGATACGGCGCAGTCTCCCCTGCAGGGGCTGGAGCCCGGTGTTGAGGTGATCTTTGAAGAGGCCTCAGGCAAGCCTTTGGGGCGGGGCTATGTGAATCCCCACTCCCTGATCTGTGGCCGCCTGTTAACCCGGGATTGGAAACGCAAGCTGGATCAGAAGTTTATCGCAGGCCGACTGCAGCAGGCATTGGCATTGCGGGAGCGGGTTTACACGGAACCCTATTATCGTCTGGTCTACGGTGACAGTGATGGCCTGTCGGGGCTGGTGATTGATCGTTTCGGTGATTATCTGGTCATGCAGGTGAATACGGCGGGTATGGAGCGTCTGCTGCCTTTGCTGCTGGCGGCCCTGGAGTCAGTGCTGCAGCCCAAGGGTATTCTGCTGCGTAATGACAGTCCCTCCCGGGAACAGGAAGGGCTGGCGCTGGAAGTCAAAGTGGCACTGGGTGAGTGGCCGGAAACGCTGGCTGTGCAGGAAAACGGCGTTGCCTTTAACACCTCGGCGGAAAGCGGCCAGAAAACAGGTTGGTTCTACGATCATCGGGAGAACCGCCGGGAACTGATGCGGTGGGTGAAGGGCAAGCGGGTGCTGGATGTGTTTTCCTATATCGGTGGTTGGGGGCTGCAGGCATTGGCGGCGGGAGCCGAATCCCTGGCGGCGGTGGATGCCTCCGAACAGGCCCTGGATCAGTTGCAGGCCAATGCGGATCAGCAGGGTATGGGTGACAAAGTAACCTGCTACGAGGGCAATGCCTTCGATGTGTTGCAGGCTTTGCTGGAGCAGGGGGAGAAGTTTGATGTGGTGGTGCTGGCCCCGCCGGCTTTCATCAAGCGCAAGAAGGATTACAAGAACGGCCTCAGCGCCTATAGCAAGCTGAATAATCTGGGTTTGCGTCTGCTGGAAAAGAATGGACTGCTGGTGTCCGCCTCCTGTTCCATGCATCTGCCGGAAGAGGCTTTACTGGATACGGTGCGGGCGGGAGCAAGGCATGTGGATCGCCACGCCCAACTGTTGTTCAGGGGCACCCAGGGGCCGGATCACCCCATTCACCCGGCGATTCCGGAAACCCATTATCTGAAGGCGTTGTTCTTCCGGATTAACCCGGCCCTGTAGTTGCAGCGGGCTGAATGTCTTCGGCTCCGGACAGGCGTTGCAGTAATGCCTCGGTCGATGCGTCTTCCGTCAGTTCATCCAATTCCACCCCGGGCACAATCTGATTACGGAGCCAGTTGATCAGGTGTTTTCGCAGCACGGGGTTCTCCTGCTGCTGTGACAGCCCATCCGCCAAGGCCTGCAACTGATGCTGACGCCATTCCGTGAAGGCTTCCTGGGAATCCGGCACGCCACCACTCTGCCAGCTGCCGACCAATGCCTGGCAATCGGCGGCCAGCAGCTCCAGGGTCAGCCCCAGCAGTCGACGGCGGCGGTTATTGGGGTGTTCTTCGATGGGTAGGTCGGTGGTGCTGTCTTCCCAGCTTGTCGCGCTTTCATAATCGCTGACCGGCCTGGGGGGCAGGTCCTGTTGCTGCCGGTGTTCGCCCCATAACAGAAAGGCCACCACGTCAAAACCGATGCTCACCTCGGCTTCGTCGGTAATACCGTGTTGCTGGCGCAGGGTTTCAGCGTCCAGGGGCAGGCTGGCGTCGTTGACGATGCCGCTGTAGGGGTACTCTTCCACGCTATCAATAAAGCCTGGCATGGTCAGGGGATTGCCCAGGCGGCTGCGGGCTTCCGCCAGGATGGTTTGCTGCTCCGGGTTGGTTGCCATTAATACCGTGCTGGCCTGGTATTGGTTGAAGCAAAGCTGCCACTGGGTCTTAAGGGCATCCAGCTTGTCCTCCTTGGTTTGTTCCAGAAACTGATTGCCTAGTGCCAGCAGCTCGGCACTGCACGATTCCAGTTCCTTGAGCAGTTCCACGGTGCCGTTGCGGAAGCGTTCCACAGCGGCCAGCTGTTCCTGGCTCGCCGGGGTTTTCTCCACCACCGGGGCAGGGCTGGGTTCGGGCTTGGGCTCCGGCTTGGGTTCTTCGCAGGCGCTCAAAAGCAAGGCTCCGGCAGCTAGCAGGGCTCCTGCAATCAGGGCCGGGATTAATCGCGCAGACTGATGCATGGCCAACCTCGTTGCTGGGCTTCGCGACACAGGCGTTCGTCCCCATCCACCACCACCGGGTTTGTCACCACCTCCAGTAAGGGAAGGTCGTTGATGGAATCGCTGTAGAACCAGCTGTTGTCCAGATTGTGATCGGTTTGCGCCAGCCATTGCTGCAGCCGGGCCACTTTACCCTCCTGGTAGCATGGCGTGCCGGTGATGCCGCCGGTGTAGCGGTTGTTCACGATCTCCGGATCGGTGGCCAGAATATCGTCCACCCCCAGGGCCTGGGCAATGGGGCGGGTAATAAACCCGTTGGTGGCCGTGATGATCAGCAGGTAGTCACCTCGCGCCCGGTGTTCGGCCAACAGCGCATCGGCTTTCTGCAGCCGCATGGGGGTGACATATTCCGCCATAAATTGCTCGTGTAACGCGCCA
This sequence comes from Pseudomonadales bacterium, assembly GCA_002708905.1. Taxonomy (GTDB): domain Bacteria; phylum Pseudomonadota; class Gammaproteobacteria; order Pseudomonadales; family Ketobacteraceae; genus Ketobacter. The sequence goes on from PAPM01000037.1 coordinate 32,975, forward strand.
AGCTGTTCCAGCGAGAAGCGGGTCAAAGGCTCCAGGGCAAAAACCAGATACTCCATGATGTCCAGCTTGCTCTGTTTATAGAGCTCATAGAAATGGTCGTTCTGTTTGCGGTAAAAGGATTCATCGACGATGCCCTTGTCCACCAGAAATTCCCCCCAGGCGTGATCGCTGTCGCCGTTCAGCAGGGTGTTGTCCAGATCAAAAATGGCCAGGCTCATAGTCGGTTCACTTCTTCCTCAGTTGGGGTGCGCGCCAGTTTATCAGGCTGGTTAGGCCTAATAAACGTTGCATATCGCCAGAAACAGTTAAAAGTTTAGAAAAATCAAACAAATAGTTCTATAGTAATAAGATAACGATGTGCCGGCTTGCAACTTAACGCAGTTGTACCGGCGGGCAGACTAGGGTATTTATAATCCTAGTGAAGAATTGGAACCTTTAGCGTGATCGATGAGGACGGATTCAGGCCGAATGTCGGGATCATTCTGGCGAATACCCGTGGGCAGGTGTTGTGGGCCCGGCGGGTGGGTCAGGATGCCTGGCAGTTTCCTCAGGGCGGCATTGCGGAGAATGAAACGCCGGAACAGGCGCTCTTCCGCGAACTGCACGAGGAGATCGGTTTAAAACCTGAGGACGTGCGGATTGTCAGTTCCACCAAGGGCTGGCTCCGGTATCGTCTTCCCAAGCGTTTTCTGCGGTATCGCAGCAAACCGCTTTGCATTGGCCAAAAGCAGAAGTGGTTCCTGCTGGTGTTGACCGGGTGCGAGAGCCGGGTCAGTTTCGAATTCGGCAACCCGCCGGAATTTGATGACTGGCGCTGGGTCAGTTACTGGTATCCGCTTAACCAGGTCGTGTCGTTCAAGCGCGAAGTGTACCGCAAAGCGCTCAAAGAACTGGCGCCTTCCCTGCATTCCATCGCCGGGGACAGCGGGGACAACAAAACTATAAGAAATCAATAACCGGGAATGTGGTGGCCGGTGTTGTACTGGCTTGACCTGGATCGCCATGGATTAGGGCATGCCAGGGGGAGTACTGGGATGGACCGTCGGCTGCGAGAGCTTTTGTATGCTGGAAACCTTAAGACGTATCGTTCAGGAGGTAAATTCCGCACAGGATTTATCCTCCGCATTAAACGTGATGGTGGCACGGGTACGTCTTTCCATGGGCACCGAGGTGTGCTCAATCTATCTGCTGGATCATAGCGCCAACCGATACATCCTGATGGCCACCGAAGGTCTGAAGAAAGAAGCGGTGGGCATGGCGACCCTGCACTTCTCTGAAGGTCTGGTGGGCCAGGTGGGGATGCGGGAAGAACCCATCAACCTGGACGATGCACCCAGTCACCCCAAATTCCGCTACCTGCAGGAAACCGGTGAAGAACCGTTTCATTCCTTCCTGGGTGTTCCCATCATTCATCACCGAAAACTGCTGGGCGTTATCGTCGTGCAGCAGCGTGACCGGCGCCGTTTTGACCAGGAGGAAGAAGCGTTCCTGGTGACCTTGTCTGCCCAGCTGGCGGCGGTGGTGGCCCACGCTGAGGCCACCGGTTCCATCGATGGTATTTTCGGCAATTCCATGGGCGGCGTTACCACCAAATTTGATGGGGTGGTAGGTTGTATCGGGGTGGCCATCGGCACCGCTTTCGTGGTGTATCCGCCGGCGGATTTCAAGTCCGTGCCGGACCGCCCGGTAAAGAATATTCGCAAGGAACTGAAGGCATTCAACGATGCCCTCAAGCGGGTGCGGACGGATATCCGTGCCCTGAGTGAGAAGGCTTCCCTGACGCTGCCGCCGGAAGAGCAGGCCCTATTCCAGGTCTATGAGCGCATGCTGGATGACAACGCTCTGGCCGGTGAGATCCGGGCTCATGTGCAGCGGGGCAACTGGGTGCAGGGTGCCTTGCGCGAAGTGGTGCTGAAACACGTGGCCGCATTCGAGGCCATGGAAGACTCCTATTTGCGGGCGCGGGCTTCGGACGTGCGGGATCTCGGTCTGCGCATTCTGGCATACCTGCAGGAGGCGAAAACCCTCAGTGCGCCTATTCCGGATCGTGCCATCGTCGTTGGCGAAGACATTACCCCCACCATATTCGTAGACATTCCCCGCGAGCGCATCGCCGGAATTGTGTCATTACATGGCTCCAGTAACAGTCACATGTCCATCGTTGCCCGTTCCCTGGGTATTCCCACGGTGGTGGGGGTGGGTGAATTCCCCCTGTCCCGGCTTGAGGGGCTGCACCTGATTGTGGACGGGCACCGGGGTGAGGTGATTGTCGAGCCCGGGCCGGAAGTGCTGCGTCAGTATCAGGCCATCATCAGTGAGCAGGCGGTGTTGTCCAAGGAGCTGGAATCGGTTACCGATTTGCCCTGTGAGACCACGGACGGACATCGCATCAATTTGTTTGTGAACACCGGATTGATGGCGGATGTGAATATTTCCCTGCAGCGGGGGGCCGAAGGTGTGGGGCTGTATCGAACGGAAATTCCCTTTATGGTGCGGGATCGTTTCCCCAGCGAGTTGGAGCAGATGGAAATCTATCGCCAGCAGCTGGAGGCTTTCTATCCGGCGCCGGTCACCATGCGCACCCTGGATGTGGGTGGGGATAAATCCCTGCCGTATTTTCCCATTCAGGAGGACAACCCGTTCCTGGGATGGCGTGGTATCCGTGTGACCCTGGATCATCCGGAAATTTTCCTGGTGCAGATCCGCGCCATGTTGTGGGCCAGTGAGAGCCTGGATAACCTGCGCATCATGCTGCCCATGATCAGTTCGGTGATGGAGATCGACGAAGCCATGCACCTGATCCACCGGGCTTATTTGGAAGTGCTGGAGGAAGGGGCCCACGTGCAGATGCCGGAAGTGGGCGTCATGATTGAAGTGCCGGCGGCGGTATACCAGATTCAGGATTTCGTGCAGCAGTGTGATTTTCTGTCGGTGGGCAGTAATGACCTCACCCAGTATCTCTTGGCTGTGGATCGCAATAACCGCCGGGTGGCCAACCTCTACCAGGCCTTCCATCCTTCCGTGTTGCGAGCCCTTAAACTGATTATCGATACGGCCAAGGCAGAAGGCACACCGGTGTCGATTTGTGGTGAGATGGCGGGTGATCCCTGTTCCGCCATACTGTTGATGGCCATGGGCTACGAGACGCTGAGCATGTCCGCCACCAGCCTGCTGCGCGTCAAGTGGGTGCTGCGCAAAGTTGGAATGGATGCCGCCCAGGAATTGTTGGACCAGGTCTGGAAAATGGACAACGCCGCTGTCATCAAGAGTCATGTTGACCTGATGCTGGATCGGGCCGGGCTCGGCACCTTTATCCGGCCCACCCTGTTCCAGGGTGGAACTTCCCAAGAGCCTTTGGTAAAGGTTCGCTAACGGTCAGTCCCGCTCCCGGGTGAATTCAAAATCACGCCGTCCGGCAAGTTCGCCGTATTCATCCCATAACCACTCGGTAAATTGGATCTGTCCATTGTGCCCCATCAGCAATACCGAGCTGCTGCGGGTACCGTAGTGGTAGGCCGGGCCTTCAATGAAACGGGAGGACAGGGTGCGCTCCCAATCCAGATCAACCCCGGTGTCCGGCAGCTGATGGTCCGGTGCCCGCTGCCGATGGTTCAGCAGCGGCAGCAGGTCTTCGGATGCAAAAGCCGGGTTGCCGGACAGAAACTCACCCAGGGCCTGCTTGCCGGATCTCAATTTGGGCCAGGGGGTGTTGAGGGCGCCATTACTGACGCCGTGGATGCCCGGACTGAGCGGCGAGATACCGGCCTGTCGATTGGAGCCGTACAGCAGCTGTTCGGCGTTACCGCAGATCAGGTTGAAGCCGTTGTAGCGGGCACCATCCAGCTGCTTCAGATAGTCCCGGGGAGGTTGCCGGCCGGTGAGAAAATCCGTCACCAGATGGCCACGACTGACGGCATCGGGGAGCTCCGGACGGCGACCGTCCCGCACATTGGTGAGGGCCGCGAAGCGTCCCTGGCGCGTGATGCCCAGCCAGCTGCCCCCGGCATTCAGATCCTGGCCCGCCAGCATTTGCGGGGCCTCCGGCCAGAACGCGGCCGGTCGGGTGGGGCGCCCGAAATATTCATCCCGGTTGGCGGCCACGACGAGGGGGTAATCGGGATGAGACTGGAGGGCGATCAGGATCAGACACATGGTTTAGAAAGCCGTTGATTGGTGTACACTAGGGCCCCTGCAAAACGCTACAGTGGGCCGGCCAGCAGATGAGCACATAATAGCCCACAACAAATTCATTTTCTTAGATCAAATTTAAAAAGGAATCCCACCATGTTGATGTATCCGGAAATCGATCCGGTGGCGATCCAGTTGGGCCCGTTGAGTGTCCGCTGGTACGGCATCATGTATCTGATCGGTTTTGCCTCCGGCTATTGGTTGCTGGCCCGGCGGGCGCGTCGGCCTAATTCCGGCTGGACCGTGGAACAGGTGAGTGATGTGATTTTCTACGGCGCCCTGGGGGTTATCCTGGGTGGGCGCATCGGCTATGTGCTTTTTTACAACTTTTCGGCATTCCTGAGCGACCCTCTTATCCTGGTGAAAGTCTGGAACGGTGGTATGTCCTTTCACGGCGGGTTTCTTGGGGTCATGCTGGCCATGTGGCTGTTCGGCCGCAAATACCAGAAAAGCATGTGGGACATCCTGGATTTCGGCGCGCCTATCGTTCCAATAGGGCTGGGCGCCGGGCGCATCGGCAACTTTATCGGTGGTGAACTGGTGGGGCGTACCACGGATGTGCCCTGGGGCATGGTGTTTCCCCATGTGGACAATCTGCCGCGGCATCCTTCCCAGCTGTATCAGGCTGCATTGGAAGGCGTGGCATTATTCTGCATACTATGGTTCTTCTCGGCCAAACCGCGTCCCAAATACGCGGTGTCGGGCATGTTCGCCCTGTTTTACGGCATCTTCCGCTTTAGCGTGGAATTTGTCCGGCAACCGGATGGCCACATCGGCTTTGTGGCGTTGAACTGGCTCACCATGGGGCAGATTCTGTCGCTCCCGATGATTCTGGTGGGTCTGATCCTGTTGTATCTGGCCTATGGCAAACGTAACGGAAATCAAACTGCATAATGAAACAGTATCTTGATCTTCTGCGCCTGATCAAAGACACAGGCGTGACTAAGAGCGACCGCACCGGCACCGGCACCATCAGCTTGTTTGGGCATCAAATGCGCTTCGACCTGGCTGAAGGTTTTCCCCTGGTGACCACCAAAAAGGTCCACCTTAAATCCATCATCCATGAACTGTTGTGGTTTATTCGCGGTGAAACCAATATCGCTTACCTGAAAGAAAACGGCGTTTCCATCTGGGATGAGTGGGCGGATGAAAACGGTGAACTGGGTCCGGTGTACGGCAAGCAATGGCGCTGTTGGGAATCCGGCAACAGTGCGGCGGTGGATCAACTGGGTCAATTGATCGACGAGATCAAGCGTAATCCGGATTCCCGCCGTCTGGTGTTGAGTGCCTGGAACCCGGCGGTGTTGCCGGATGTCAGTAAATCCCCAAAACAGAACGCAGCAGAAGGCAAACAGGCATTGCCGCCTTGTCATTGCCTGTTCCAGTTTTATGTGGCGGACGGCAAACTTTCCTGTCAGTTGTACCAGCGCAGCGGCGATGTGTTTTTGGGGGTACCGTTTAACATTGCTTCCTACTCACTGTTGACCCTGATGGTGGCTCAGGTCTGCGGCCTGCAACCGGGTGACTTTGTGCATACGTTTGGCGATGTGCATTTGTACCTGAATCATATTGACCAGGCGGAGCTGCAACTTTCCCGCGAACCGCGCCCGCTACCTACCATGAAAATCAATCCTGAGGTCACCTCGTTGTTTGATTTCGTGTATGAGGATTTTGAGTTGGTGGATTATGATCCCCATCCCCATATCAAGGCACCGGTAGCAATTTAAAGGGCGCGTTTATGATATCCCTGATTGTGGCCAAAGCCGACAACGGCGTGATCGGTCTTGATAATAAGATGCCCTGGCATATTCCGGCGGAGTTAAAATACTTCAAGGCCCGCACCATGGGTAAGCCCATCATTATGGGGCGTAAAACCTTTGATTCCCTGGGGCGTGTTTTGCCTGGTCGACCTCATGTGGTGATCAGTCGCAGTGCGCTGTCGCTGCCGGAAAACTGCTATGCCGTAAACTCGCTGGATGAGGCCATTGGGAAAGCCCAAAGCCTCGCCGAGAGCGATGAAGTGGTGGTCATCGGTGGCGCAGAAATTTATCGCCAGGCGCTGCCGAAAGTTGACCGCCTTTACATCACGGAAGTGCATCTGTCGCCCCGGGGTGACACCTACTTTCCCGAACTAAACCCGGCTGATTGGCAGGAAATCGAGCGAGAAGACGTTCCTGCCGATGCCGATTCTGCAATTGCGTACAGCATTGTGACCTATCAACGTAACTAGCACGACGATACGAAATGTTTAAGAAACTCTTCAAACCCAAATGGCAGAGTGCCAAACCGCAGGTGCGTATTCAGGCCCTGAAAAACCTGAATGTGAGTGACGAAAACGATTTCCACATTATTGAATTGATGGCCAAGGGCGATGTGGAAAATGATGTGCGCCTGGCCGCCATGAAACGCATTCCCCAGCGGGAGAAACTGCTGACGCTGATCAAGCAGGAAAAAGACAGCGGTGTGCGTTTTGCTGCCATCGAGCATTTGATTTCGGTGTTATCGGAAAAAGGTACCGGCATTGATCCGGTGGTGCGGGACATGGTTGGCGAGTTGGATAGTCATGCGCTGGCGGCCATTGTGGAGCAAACCCAGAATGCGGACCTGGGTTGCCTGGCCCTGGCTTCTATTCGTGATGAAGGCATTCTGGAAAGTCACGCGGTGAAATTGCCCCTGGCTCAGATGCGGCAGGCAGCGGCGGAACGCCTGCAAACGGAAGATGTGCTGGAGCGGGTGATCAAAGCCAGCAAAGGCAAAGACAAATCTGTATGGCGCATCTGTAAAGAAAAACTCAATGCCCTGCGGGAAGAGCAGCAGCAGGAAGCCTCCATTGAGCAGCAGCTTGTAGAGCTGTGTCATAACCTGGAAACCTTGTCCCGCCTTCCCTATGACAATCTGTACGGCCCGAAGCTGGAGCATCTGCAGAAACAGTGGCAGCGCATGCAGCACCATGCGGATAATGAAACGGTGCAACGCTTCAATCGCGCCTACTCATTGTGCAAGGCCACTATCGACGATATTCATAACGAACAGGATCGGCTGGCGGAAGAAACCAAGCGTCAGCGGGAAGCGTTGCAAGAGCGCATGGCGGCCTGCGAACAATTGGAAGAAGCAGTGCGTCAGCTGAGTTCTATTGCCGTGTTGCAGCCCGGTGATATTCCGGCGTTACAAGCCCTGTTGAATACCCAGAAAACCCGCTGGGAGGAAGCCGCAGCGGTGGTGGAGCCGGCGGCAGACGAGCGCAAACGCTTCAGCCGCATTCACGGTTTATTGCAGCGGGCGTTGGATGCCGTGCGCAGGTTGAGCGAACGTGAAGAACGTATTCGTGAAGCGGCCACTGCAGTACTGGATTTGCAGGAAGCCACCATGGCTACCTTGCAGAAAAAGCAAAAAGAACTGGAGAAAGCCCTCGGCGAATTGAAGTGGCCCGAGGAATTGGCCTGGCCTGAATCCCTCAAGCTGCACCAGCAGGCACTGGATCATTTCAGTCGTCTGCAGACCAAAGCCAAGGCGATGGAAGATGAGGCCATTAACAATATCCGGTCGATCTTCAACGAGCTGGCCAGTGAAATCGAACAGGGCCATTTGAAACCGGCCAATCGCCTGTTGAAAGAAGCCAGTCAGCTGGTGAAGCACCTGCCCATGAAGGTGGCGTCCGGTCACCAGAAGAAGCTGCGTGAGCTTACCGTGCAGGTGAATGAACTGCGGGACTGGCAGGGCTTTGTGGCCACACCCAAGAAAGAAGAGCTGATCGTCGAAATGGAAGCCTTGATCGAGACGGAGATGGATCCCCAGGCGCTTTCCAACAAGATCCGCCGCCTGCAGGATGAATGGCGCAGTCTGGGTGAGGCAGACAAGGGCCGCAACAAAGAACTGTGGGAACGCTTCAGTGCGGCGGCAGATAAGGCCTATGAACCTTGCCGGGGTTATTTCGATAAGCTGTCAGAGGTGCGGCAGGCTAATTTGGAAAAACGCATCAATGTCTGTGACCAGTTGGAAGCTTATCTGCAGCAATACGATTGGGACAGCGCGGACTGGAAGGCGGTCAACGAAGTCTACGAAACCGCGAAAAATGAATGGCGACAGTATACGCCGGTGGAACGTAAGGAAGGCAAGAAAATCCAGGACCGCTTTAACGGTTTGCTGGATCAATTGCGGGACCGCCTGCATGGAGAGTTTGAGAACAACAAGGCCAAGCGTGAAAAACTGATCGAAGCTGTGGACGCTTTGGTGGAACTGGAAAACCTGGGGGAGGCCATTGAACAGGCCAAGGCTTTGCAACGGGAATGGCGCGAAGTGGGCATGGTGTCCCGGCGTGATGACGCCCGCTTGTGGAAGCGTTTCCGTGCCGCCTGCGACAAAGTGTTCGAACGCCGCGATCAAAAACGGGAAGAGTTCCAGAAAGAACGGGAACAGAATCTGGTGCATGCGGAGCATCTGTGTGAACAGATCGAACAGCTGGCGGAAGGGGATCTCTCTGATGTCGCGGGAGTACGCCAGGAATTCCGCCAATTGAAGCAACGCTTTCAGGAGCTGGGTAATCTGCCGCGGGAACAGCAGGATGCTATCAAGGCCCGCTACCTGAATGTGTGTGAGCAGTTTGAAGCGGCCATACGCACAGCGGAATCCGCTTTGCATAAGCAGGCTTTCAGGGAGCTGTGGCGACGGGCTGCCATTTGTGATGAGTTGGAAGACACCCTGTTAAACTCCGGCCAGGGAGAGCCGTTTGCCGGTGCACCGGAAGCAGAGTGGAACAGTGAACAGAACCTGCCCGGAGAGGCGGAGGCATTGCTGCAGTCACGTTATGAGGCCGTGTTGTCGGCGTTGCAGAGCGCTAGCCAGCCTTCCCCTGAAGAACTGGAAGCCAATGGTGAACGGCTGCACGAACTTTGCCTGAAACTGGAAATCGCAGCGGGGGTGGATTCACCGGCAGAGGACCAGCAGAAGCGTATGGCATTGCAGATCAATCGTCTCAATGACGGTTTGACCCACCGCGGTGAAGCGCTGACGGGAGCCCGTTTGATGGAACAGATGCAGGTGGAGTGGGCCGCGATTGGCCCGGTGCGAAGTCTGGACCGGGAGCGCTATGGTAAGCGTTTCAAAGCGGTCCTGGCACAGGTTGAGGGCTAACAAGACCGGGGCCTGTGACGGGCCCCGGTCTAATCAGTTGCTCAGGAATTCAGCCCCAGGTCTTTGCGGATGCGTGTGCAGGAACGGCTGATGATGGAAAACAGCGACTCATCGGTACTGCTCACGACCACGTTCTCAATCACGTCGTTGCGGATGGACAGGGTTACTGAACATTCTTTGGCGGCGGCCCCTTTCTCCCTGTCCAGATAGACCCAGACCATGGCGCCGGAGCGGGTTTCATCACGCTTGTTGGGCAGGCCCAGCTTCTTTTGGACGTAGTTCACCGGCTTGCCGGTCAGGTCGGTTACGATGGGGTCGTCCTGAGGCTCCACCACAGAACTACTGCAACCGCTGAGCAGTAACCCTGCTGCGGTGAGTGCGATTAGGGTCTTCATGTAACTCCCTCTTGGTACTTGTTACAGGTACATTTGTTATTAATGTTATCGTTATTCTTGTGGCTATTTGATCAAAAGGAGGGGGGGGGAGGCAAGCATCCCTTGCCTGCAGTTACGTTAAGGTGTGTTACTGGATGCTCTCCAGCCAGGTGGAAATGGCCGGGGCGGAGGCCTGATCCAGCTCGATCCCCACCAGGAAGGTTTCCCGTTCAGTGGGTTGAATCCAGCGCACCGCACCACTGATCAGGGTGCGCTCGCCGGAATCCGCATTGATCCAGAGGGCGATTTCCGCGTCTTCCAGCACTGCAAAATCCAGCTCTACCTGCAGCCCCGTGTGTGAGGCATTGATCGCGTTGGCCGTGGTGGGCTCAACCATACTGATCTGGTTGGAGGAGACGGACTCGATGAACAGGGTGTCCTCAATGGGGGACCGGGGTGCGTTGCGGCGCTCTTCATGGCTCGACATAGCGTTATCTCGGGGGTTATCTCAGGGTTATCTAGTTGTTTTTTTATCAATTGAGCATCACTAAGCATAGACCCTAATCCGGTAGTGAAACAGAGAATTCCACTCCGCCGCCGTGTTCCAGGTTACGGGCCTGTACCCGCCCGCCATGGGCCTCTGCGATCAGCCTGACAATATAAAGCCCCAGGCCCAGGTGGGGAGTGTCCCCTTTGTGGTCTTTATCGCGCTGGGACACCAGGGAATCAAACAGTTGATGGGACAAGTCCTGCGGCAGGCGGGAACCCTCATTGCGTACCCACAGCAACCGCTGATGTTGGTGTTGCTCCAGGCCCAGGCTGATCCGGCCGCCCTTGGGTGTGAAGCTGCGGGCATTGTCCACCAGCTTGTCCAGCATTTGCGCCATCAGCTCCGGGCTGCCGTTCAATTCGGCGCTGTTCATCTTCAGCTCACAGTGGAACCGGTGGTCCGGGTAAGTGTCGCCGTAGGCCTGGGTCAGGTCCCGCAGCAGGGGAACCAGGTCAAAGGCTTGATGTTCACTCTGCTGTATGGTTTGTTCCACCCGGCTGGCCTCGCTCATGGCCGACAGAATCAGCCGCAGGCGTTCAATACCGTCTTCTGCCCGCTGTAGATATTCCCGGTTGTGCGGCTGGGCCTGCGCCAGTTCCAGGGAGGATTTGACGATGGCCATGGGGGTGCGTAACTCATGGGCCAATTTGCCGTTGAGGGTCTCCAGGTAGCTGGTGTAGCCCTGCACCCGCGCCAGCAAGCGCTGGTAGCTGCGGGAGAGTTCACCGATCTCATCTTGCCGCGTTGAGGCCTGGAACGGATGCACCTTGCCGTCCGAACCGATCGCTTGTTCGGCGGATTTCTTCAGTTTGCGGATACGCCAGGACAGGCTGCTGGCAAAAAGCACCAGCACCAGGATGACCAGCAGCAGCACGCCGAGGGTCAGGCTGGTAACCCGGCGCAGGGCTTCGTTGGTAAGGCTGATCAGGGCTTCGCCGGTTTGCGACAACAGCAGGTAGCCAATGAGTTTGCCTTCGTGGAACAGGGGCTGGCTCACCAGCAGAGCCGACTGATTCCGCTCCTGCAGCTGATACCAACCGGCCTGGGCTGTGGCGGGCAGCCGCAGGTTATTCAGGTCAAACCGATCCTGGACGGCGCTCAGTTCCTCCTCCGCCAGGGGCCAGGGTTGTTGGCTGCCACTGGGGGTGAGCAGGTCAATCATCATTCGGTAGAAGCGCCCCACGCCCTCGTTCACCAGGTTTTCCGGGTCGGTGGGGGGTGGGATGTCCAGGGGCTGGTTGACCCAGTCCCGTTGCGGGGACAACGGCCACCCGTGGGGATTCAGCAACACGGCGTCCAACTCATCATTGCGTTGGTCCTGCAGGAGCGGCGCCAGGGCCGGCAGGGGCTTAAGCCAGAAATCTCCCCAGCCCCGTTCCGGCTGCCGGGTGGTGGCGACTTTGCTCGCCTGTCCTCCGGCAGCGGATTGATACAGATCCAGGGTGATATAGGGCAACAGATCCTGGGTGGCCACACTGATTTCCACGTTGTAACCGTCGTGGGTTTCCTGCCACCACACCGCCATGTCCTGCATGGGATGCAGGGTCTTTTGCTGACGGAACCACTGCTGGGCCTGCAGTTGGCCCGGGCCGCTGGTGAACAGCACCCATTGCCGCTGCATGCGACCGTCGTGAGTGGTGAGCCGCAGGTGGTCACTGGCTTCAAAGTCCAGGCCGGGGTTGAAGTACTGAATATGGGGTGTTTTTACCTGCAGGAACAAATAGAGACGTTCCCCGTGAAGGGCTTTCTGCAACTGGACACCGGGGGCCAGCGTTTGGCTGACATGACTTTGCCAGTCATCCCCATAGCCATCCACCTGCACCGGCTGATAACGGCGGGGGGTGTAGAACAGGGCTTCCTCCTGGCCGATGGGCAGTTCCGTGGTCTGCACCAGGTGACCCAGTATCCTGGCTTGCTGTAGCAAGGCCTGGCTCTGGTTTTCCCGCAGGGCCTGTTCCATCTCCTGTACATAATGGCATCCGGCCCAGGGCAGCAGCAGGGTGGTGAGGGAGACCAGTAACAGCTGTGTGCGTAGGCCCAAGAATCAATCCCCGGTGCCCGGCTGATGCCAGCGGTAGCCCATGCCATACACCGTCTGGATGGCATCGAAGGCGCTGTCAATCTGGTTGAACTTGCGTCGAATGCGTTTGATATGGGAGGTAATGGTGTTGTCGTCCAGCACCACGCTGGCGGCGTCCATCAGTTGTTGGCGGTTTTTGACATGGCCCGGGTGTTTGGCGAGGGCATGCACGATCCAGAATTCAGTCAGGGTCAGCTCCAGGGGTTGTTCCTGCCAGCTGGCATGAAAGCGGTCCAGGTCCATCAGCAGTTGGCTGCGCTGCAGACGGTTATCCTCCTCGCGGGGTTGATTGAGGGCATCCAGGCGGCGAAACAGCGCCGTGATGCGGGCAGACAGATGGGGCAGGCTGATGTCCTTGGTGAGGTAATCGTCGGCCCCAAGGCGCAGGCCGGAGATCGCATCCAGTTCACTGTCCCTGGCCGTCAGAAACAGAATCGGCAGGTGCGGCGCCATTTGACGCAGCTCCCGGCACAGATCGAAGCCGCCCTCGATTTCATCCTTCAGTCCGATGTCGATCACCGCCATATCCGGCAGACGCTGACGCATGCCGGAGAGGGCGTCCGGGCGTGATTCGTAGGTGCTGATTTCGTAGCCCTGACCCTGCAGGAAGGCTTTGTAGTTTTCGCGGATGGCCGCTTCGTCTTCAATCAATGCAATGTGTTTGGCCATGGCCTGCTTAACCCAACGGGATTTCTCGATTGTTTATCGGTTGTTTATCGGTTGTTTAAGTGTACATCAGCTTTTGGGAGCTCAATGGCGTTTGCCACAATTGATCATAATTGATCTGCGCTTGGCCACCGGATCGCCCCCGGCCTGCCACGGCCCGGATGTTCACTGAAGCTGAGTTTCATGCCTTCAGGAGAATAACATGCAACAACAACCAGAAAGCCGCTGGAGTAATGGTTGGTATGCGCTGGCACTGATGCTGGCCGTGTTTGTGTTCGGGCTGCGTGGTCTGGGGAGTCTATGAGCACGACACTGCAGCGTCCCGTTGGCCCGGGGCAGTTGCAGGCCGTAAATGAAAACAGGCCTCCCTGGGGAGGCCTGTATCAACAAACTGGTTGAGCTGCTTGCGGTCGAGATCAGATGCCGTAGATGATGTTTTTCTCGCTCTTCAACAGCTCCTGTTGCTCCTGCCAGATGTACTCGCCGCTGTCCTGATCCAGTAACTTCAGGGTTACGCGGTAGTAGACCTTTTTCTGCTTGGGGGCCGTACGAATGACATTGCTGATTTCTCCCACCAGCAGGTAATCCGCCTCCACGGCCGTTGCCAGGGATTCTCCACTGCCGGCATCTTCGAACAATTGGTACAAGCTGCCTTTCCAGCGCTCGCTTTCCTTGGCCATGGCGCCCTGATCCGCAAAGCGGAAGTGGTTGGACTTGTTCAACTCGCTCATCAATTGGCCGTTGATAGCCGCCAGGTCCACCTTGTCGTAGGTGAAGTTGATCAGCCCGAATACCGCCAGTTTAGGACGCGAACTTTTGGTGGCTTTCTGTACCTGATCATTGGCCATCATGCTGTCCAGCATGGACACGGCGCTGGCACTGATGACGTCGTCGTTGACGTCCTTTTGAACCGTTTTTGAGGCGGGTGTGTCGTCATATTTAACGGTGTTGGTGCAGCCTTGAAAAATTAGGCTAGCCAAAATGAGGCCGCCCACCATTAGTGGTTTCAGTAGTGATTTCTTCATATATGCCCTCTGCTTATTCTTTTTGGCACTACAACCGGGCCTAGTGTCCACCGATTCTTGGCAGCAATCAAGAGCGCGTCCGATTGACTGGCGAATATTCAGCGCGTCTACCATAGTTAAAGAACGTGCTTTGATTAATTCTCGACCAGGACGAGCGGGATTAAATACAGGCGGAGTGCCTTATAAGAACATCAAAAGAGATGGTGAAAGAGTTTCCTTTTATGATGCAGTATTCGACTTCCAAACTCCTTGCCGGCTGGGCTATGGCCGGACTGTTCGCCCTGACCGGTTGCGGCGGCGGCAGTGGTGACCCCTATGTTCCCCCCGCTCTTGCCGACGGCGTTATCTTTACCTACCCCATTGACGGCCAGACCGATGTGCATCTGGGCACGCGGTTTTATGTGACGTTCAGTAAGAATGCCAGTCAGTCTGCGGTGGACGCCGCCTGCAGCGTGGATGGCCTGGGCAATGTGAGCGGTAACTTCTGCCTGATCGGGCCGGGTAATTCGGTGGTGTCCATCGCGCCCAGTGTCAGTGGCAGGGTGGTGCAGTTCGAAACCGACCAGCTGCAGCAGGGCACCCGCTACGAGTTGTATGTGACGGGGGCGGTTATTGGCGGGGGCAGTACCAACCTGTCCTCCAGCGAGCCTCTGGTTACCTTCCTCACCAGCCAGACGGACCCGGTGATCAATGTGGCCCCGACGGTGACGGCCATCAATGGCGAAGACCCGGATGTTTATTCGGCGGTGCTGCCCTCCCCGCCAACACCCCGTTATCCGATGATGGACTTCTCCACTATCCGGGTGGAATTCAGTGAACCCCTGGATGAGAAAACCGTGCGCATTGATTCCACGGATGTAGCCAACAGTCCGTTTGCCTTCGTCAGTGTGGACGGAGTTACCGAGACGCTGGTGCCCGGCTCCCTGATGGTGCGAAAACAGCATATCAGCTTTGATCCGGATGAGGATCTGACGCCAGGTGCCACCTATCGTCTGCGCCTGAATGCGGGTATTACGGATTTGAACGGTGAGAGTGTCAATCCGGTGGAGTATGAACTGGTGCCGGTGGACTCCAACAGTTGTGGTTGTGTGATCACCCAGCGTTTCAATACCACCGCCGCCTTCGGCGAAGCCGGGTTTCCCCAGACTTCCCGCATCACCGGGCGGCCGTTGAACGCCATTGATCTGTATTCCCCGTTGATCGGCAGCAACGATATCAACCTGCGGGATACCACCCTGGAGGCGCGTCTGGCGGACCCCAGTGCGTTCGGTGGCCTGATTCCCTTCGTGATTCGCAAGGGCGCATACCTGGATATCACCGGGCTGGACCTGGCGCTGGGTGGTGAGGTGCCGGCCAACCTGCAGACCGGTGACATCACGGCCAGCTTCATTACCGACGTCACCGGCTACATGGATCGCAATCCCTACCGGCCCTACAGCACCCAGGTTGATGATGATAAGTCACCGGTCTTTGTGTACCTCATTTTCGACCTGGCACTGACCAGTTCCGATCCCAATGGCAATGCGGTGCTGAACCAGACCATTCCCCACATCCAGGCCACCGGTACCGCGCGCATCAGCGATGGCACGCTTTATATCGAGAGTGTGCGGACCCTGGAGATGGATTTGTTGGGCCTGGATCGGGCGCCGGCCCACATGGTGTTGGGAATCCAGTCGGACCTGGTGTCGCTACCCGCTGAAGACACTACCCCTCCTACCATTACTGCCAGTTATCCCGCAGCCAATAGTACCGATTTTCCCGTTCGGGATGAGCTGTCGCTGATCTTTAATGAGCCCATCAATAACCGGGGGGTGGAACCCCAGGATGAGATTGTGCTGACCAATGTAACCGACGGCGGCCAGGTGGCGTTCCAGCTGGCCTGGGACGGCAGTACGGTGCTGCTGGAACCCAATGTCCCCCTGCTCAAAGGCAAGCAGTACCAGATCACCCTGGGCGCCTTGCAGGATCTGGCGGGTAACACCCTGTCTCTGGATGCGGCAGATGCTACCGGTGGCAGCGGTGTCATTACCTTCACTACTGAAAATCCTGTGGCGACTACGGTGGGCCCGCTGGTGACCAGCCTATATAACGGTGCGGCCTGTAATCTCACCGGCGCTGATGCCAATTTCGCCGGACGTTGCGTGGGAGGTGCGGGCACCGATGAGCGCTATCTGCCTTTCACCATACCCACCGATGGCCGCATCGAAGTGTTTTTCAATCAGCCCATGAATCAGTCCACCTTAACCCTGGGCAGCAGCTGCGGCAGCGGCGCGATCCGCATTGAGGAATTGAGTGGTGGTAGCTGTGTTGGGGTAGTGGATGGGTCGTTGATTACCGATACCCGCAGCATCAAGTTCACCCCCACCAATGGCTGGACCGAAGGTACCCAATACCGGGTGACCCTGGTCCCGGGCGGCAATACCAGTTGCGGTGCGGGAGAAATCTGCAGCGACAACGGGATTCCCCTCAATCCGGATCCGCTTAATGGCGCGCAGGCCGGTGATGCCGGGGGTGGCAACATCGTCAACACCTTCACCGCCGTGGCGGCCAACAATGATGTTTACCTGCCGTTACGACTTGAACCCTTTGCCGACCAGAACGGGAACGGCTTTGTGGACGGCAGTGAAACCGGGCGCAGCGAGAACAGTGCCGGCGTGGTGATCGTGCCGTTGGATTCAGATGGTCTGAGTAACGGCATTATCACCCGGGCGGAATTTCTGGATGCCCCCGGAGGCAGTGTCATCCCCCAGGCCAACATATACTTCAGTGGGGCATTGCCGGTCACTGTGGGTGAGCCTGAGCCCATCACGATTGATCCCGGCCCCTGGGGAATGACCCTGGCGGGAACCAGCCAGATTCCGGTGCAGGTGCATCCCGGCATTCTTTACGGTACCTCCATCACAATGGATTCTTCCGCTCGAGTGCTGGGCATCACCATTCCCATCGCCGATGTGGAAACCGGACTAAGCATTCTGCGTTTGCGGGAAAGCGGCGGCGAACCCGTGATCGGTTATATCGTGGAGGAAGAGGGTGTGGACCAGCCCCAATTCATCGCCCAGTTGGACCTGTATATGGATGCCCCGGACATGCAGATCGAGGTGGATATTCCCTTGCTGGGCGGTTTGATTGCCGTTAACCACAACCTGCACAGCCTGCCGTTGACGGCGATTGTAAAAGGTCCGGTCACCTTCCTGGATGACGGCAGGATTCTGATCGAACAACTGAATCTGGAGGACATTGAGCTGGTCATTAATGTTTCCTCTATCGCGGGTAACGGTGCCATCAAGATGGCCATCGGGGCCAATGCCATGCAACTGCGCTTGATCGGCAACCCACTCAAAGGCCGCAAATAGGAGGCGAGCATGAATAAATTAATGTCATCCGCCTTACTGGCGGCCATTATTTCAAGCCCGGTGCTGGCTGAAGTGGAACAAGAGGCTGACAACGGCAATTATTGGGACCGCTTCAAAACCAATACCCTGGGTATGGAAAAGGGCGCCAAGCCATTTTACTTCCGGGCCGGGTATACCTCATTGCAACCGGATTCCTCCAGTGATGAAGTGAGCCTGGATGTGCCCTCGGATTCACCCACCACCCTGGCTATCAGCAGCGGCCCCATTGCAGGGTCCGGTGCCAAGGTGAATCCGGTCAGTTTCCCTTCGGCCATTGTGGGTTACCGCTTGCCCTGGGATCAGGGCCAGTGGTCTTTAGAAACCATCCTGGCGTTGCCGTTCACGGTGGAATTCGAAGCCGAAGGCACCCTCAAGGACGAATCCATTGCGCCCTATGCCCTGGGTAACATTCCCACCGGGGTGGCACCACTGGGGGCTGAGTTTGGTGAGAGCAAAGTATTGCCGCCGGTGGTCACCATGGTCTACCGCTTCATGATGGACAAACCCCTGCGCCCCTATGTGGGTGGGGGCATGTCCTACATGATCACCTACGATTCCGAAGTCACCAACCCGGTGCTGACCGCCGTGGGTGAGCCGGAGTTGGAAATCGATGACGTATTCGGTTTTGTGGTGCAGGGCGGCGTGGAATACAACTTTTACCAGGGCTGGTGGGTGAACTTTGATGTGAAGTTTATCGGTGGCCTGGAAGCGGAGGCCAAGGTCAAAGGCATCTGGGTGGAAACCCCGGCCTTGCCCACCTACAGTCCGGCGGAAGTGGGGGATGCAACGGTCAATGTGACAGTGGACCCCTGGGTGTATCACATCGGCGTGGGCTTCGACTTCTAGACTTCAGCGGAGCCTGGCAGCAACCTGTCACGACTCCGCATCATAAATCGGTATAATGGGCACAGTTTCTATTCGACTCTGATGCATGCCATCCCAGCAATACAAGGAAGCTGTGCCCGTGACCACCTTGACTGCCCGTCTCAAGCAACTCAGCTGGAAGCAGTGGACGCTCGTCGCCCTGGTTCTGATTTACCTGCTCTACATTGCGCTTTCCTACCTCTATTTACCAGGCAAACTCAAGCAGGTGGTGGAGACCGATGTGTCCGAACTGGTGGGGCGGGACATTACTGTGGAACGCTTTGAGTACAACCCTTTCGATCTATCCCTGCGGGTGTTTGGCTTGAATGTGCCGGACAAGCCCGATGCACCCTTGCTGGCCTGGGAACAATTCTATGTGAACTTTACACCCTGGGGTTCCCTGTTTGGCTGGGAACTCAAACTGGAAGCGCTGCAACTGGATAAGCCGGTGGTGAACATCGATAAGAACGGTGACCAGTTTAATTTCAGCGATATCCTGGCGCGGTTTGCGAGCGAAGAGACAGAGACGGCGGCAGAAGCAGAGAAAAGCTCAAACGCCATGGCGCTGGAAATCACCCGCACGGCGATCAATGACGGCATTTTCAGCTTTACCGATTTCAGCGGTAGCCAACCGGCGCAGAGTACGATGGATGACGTCACCATTGAACTGTTTGATCTGTATCTTGCCACCGGCGATGAACACTTGAATCCCTTCAATATCACAGCAGCGATTCCCGGCGGTGGTGCTTTGAAGATGGCAGGTCAGTACCGGATAGATCCTCTCTATGTGGAAACCAAGCTGGATGCCAACGGTGTGGAGCTGAAGGAATTCAGCGATTTCGTCACCAATGTGATTCCCATCAAGGTGACGGATGGCAAGCTGGCACTGAACGGTGAATTGTTGGTGGAACAGCAGGCTGAAGATGTGGCCATCAATGCCAAGCTGCAGCAAGTGGCGGTTACGTCTCTGGCGTTGGATGACGCTGTGCTTGATCCACCCATGGCCAGGGTTCAGGCCATTACCCTCAGTGGTGTGGAATTTGATTTGCTGAAGCAAAGTATTGCGGTTGACAGTTTGCACATTGATGCACCGGTAGCCCACCAATGGCTCGATGAAAACGGCAAACCGCGTTTCGAGCATCTGCTGGTGCAGGAAGTGGTGGATGAAAATATTCAGCAGCAACAGGCACAGGTCGCTCCGCCGGAGGAAGAAAGCACGCCCTGGGGCGTAGTGGTGAAAAAAGTGGAACTGGCCGACGGCGCGTTCTATTTTTCTGACAGGAATCCGGCTATTTCCAAGGGGCACAGTGTGACGGCATTGACGGTGAACCTTGAAAACATGACCTTGAAGGAAGGGGAAGCTGTGCCGGTCTCTGTCAGTGCCAAGCTGGATGATCTGGGTGATCTGAAAGTGGATGGCAGCATGACCCTGGTGCCGTTCAAAATGCAAATGAACTACGCGCTGGCGAATTTGCCGTTGCCTTCGTTTTCCGAATATGTGGAGTTGGGCTCCTACCTGCGCATTGAAAAAGGTGCATTGCAACTGGATGGCAATATCAGCCTGGATACGGCAGGCGAAGTCCCTATCACCTCGCAATTAGCATTAACGGTGGACGAGTTCCAGGCGGAGGATACCCGTACCGGCAAGCCAGTGGTGCAGTTCAAGCAAATGCAGTTGCTGGATATGAATCTGGATACCCAGGCGCAGAATGTCCAGGTGGGCGGACTGGTACTGACCGAACCGAATATGCTGGTGGCCATCAGTAAGGATAAAGAAGTGAATTGGGCGACGATTGCCAAGCCGCTTCCGGCAACGGAGCCTGATGCTGAATCCGATGCTGGAGGTGAGCTTGAAGAAGCAGAAACGTCTACTGAAGCACCTGAAGCCAAACCCTGGCAGTACCGCATTGCTAAAGTGGAAATCAAAAACGGGTTGACCCGGTTCGAAGACCGCAGTGTGTCACCGGCCTTTAAAACCGGACTCTACAACATGGAATTTACGCTGGATGAAGTAGCCAGCAATAACACCAAACCGATTCCGTTTTCCCTCACCAGTAAAATTGATCGCTATGCGCCGTTCAATGTAAAAGGATCGCTCGATCCCATCGATCAGCAACCAGGATTCGAATTCAAGAGCAAACTCAGCGGTTTGGAAATGCCTGCTTTGTCCCCATACTCGGCCCAGTTCATCGCCCACAATTTACAGAGTGGTAAATTGAGCCTGGACCTGGATTACAAACTTCACAACAGCAAATTAAAAGGCAAAAACAATGTGGTGGCGGACCAGCTTTATCTGGGCGAGAAAGTGCCCAGTGAAGACGCCGTCGATGCGCCGGTGGCCTTGGGCTTGGCCTTGTTGCGGGATGTGAGTGGCGTGATCGATTTGGATGTGGGGGTGTCCGGCGATCTGGACGATCCCGGCTTCAGCGTGTCTGGCATTATCCTGAAAGCGTTCGTGAATGTACTGGTGAAGGCGGCTACCTCACCGTTCCAGTTGTTGGGTTCCCTGGTGGGCGGTGGAGAAGATATGGGGGCCATCGATTTTGAACCCGGCATGGCGGCCCTCACCGAAGAAAACCAAACCCGTCTGCAACAATTGGTGGAAGCGTTGGCCAAGCGTCCCCAGCTGGTGGTGGTGTTCAGTGGTGCCGCGTCGGCTGCCGAGGATATTCCCATGCTGAAAAAACTGCGCATCCAGGAGCGCGTAGCGGAAGAACGCAAGATGTCTTTGGACGAGCTGCGGGAAGAAGCCGGTGAGAAAGATTGGTGGACAGTACGGGCCAACCGCAATGCCATCGAAGACATTAACGAGGAGTTGCAGTTGCCAGATGATTCGGCACGGGAAGAAGCGCTTCAGGTCCAGAACCCGGATTTGAAAGGCGATGCATTAGCAGCAGCGGTTTATCAGGCCATGTATGAGGAGGTCGCGGATAAACAAAATATTACTGACACGGATTTACTGGCGTTGGCGGACCGTCGCGCACTGGCCATCAAACAACACCTGGTGGATGTGCTGCAGCTTGAGCATGAGCGGGTATCGGTGGCGAAAACCCGTAAAGCCGATTTGGGTGCCCGGGTGGTGAACCTGGAACTGGATGCGCGATGACGGGTAGTGTCAACGCCGGGTTTCAAGGCGAGGTTATGGGCGATTGGGTCCTGTTGCGGGGGCTGGTGCGTCAGCAAAAGCACTGGGAGCAATTTCCACAGCGTTTTGCCGAAGCTTTTCCGGAAGCGCGTGTTCACACACTGGATTTGCCCGGTAATGGTCTGTTGTGTGATCGCCCGAGTCCGTTAACCGTGCGCGAGATGATGGAATCCGCGCGCCAACAGTTACAGGCCAAAGGGATTGCTGGCCCGGTCAATCTGCTGGCCATTTCCTTAGGCGGCATGGTGGCCATCGAATGGATGCATCGTCACCGTCATGAAGTGGATGCCGCCGTTATCATCAATTCCTCCATGCGGGATGCGGGCACGTTGTTTGATCGGCTGCAACCGGCCAATTACCCGGCGATTCTCAAGAATCTGCTGTTGGAGCGGGATCCCTTATCCCGGGAACAATTGATTCTGGATATTTCCAGTAACCTTTATCCCCACAAACAAGAATTGGCCCGCAAGTGGTCCGGGTATGCGACTACCCATCCCACCCGAATCCGAAATGCGTTGCGTCAGTTGTTGGCAGCAGCCCGTTACTCGGCGCCCAAACGGCGGCCCCATGATCGTGTGCTGGTATTGAACAGTGCCCATGACCGGTTGGTGAACCCGGTATGCTCCGAGCGGATGGCGCAGCGTTGGAATTGGCCCCTGCGCACGCATCCCAGGGCCGGGCATGACCTGCCCCTGGATGATGGGCTCTGGATACTTGAGCAAATCAAGCAGTGGCAGCAGGAGCAGACGGCTTCATGAGCATGAGTACGATAGTACGTTCGTCGAGAGTGCCGTTTCTGATCCTGACGCCGGTTTGCATTCTGTTGGGTGCCGCGCTAGTGGCAGCGCAAGGGGGCAGCATCAATGGCCTGTATTTGGTGCTGGCGTTAATTGGTGGTCTGCTGGCTCACATCAGCGTGAATACCTTGAATGAATATCAGGACTTCGAGAGCGGACTTGATTTAAATACGCAGCGCACCCCCTTTAGTGGTGGCAGTGGTGCTTTGCCGGAGCATCCTGAACACAAACAACCGGTACTCTATGCAGCTTGGATCAGTCTGCTGTTAACTATTGGAATTGGTTTGTATTTTGTCTGGTTGTACGGTGTCGCCATTCTGCCCCTGGGGGTAGTGGGCGTACTGATCATTTTACTCTACACCCGCTGGATCAATCGGCGGCCCTGGTTGTGCCTGCTAGCGCCGGGTCTGGGGTTCGGACTGTTAATGGTGATGGGTACGCAGTTTGTGCTCACCGGTGAATATTGGGCATCCGCTTTTTGGCTGGGTTTGATTCCGTTTCTGCTGGTTAACAATCTGCTGCTGTTAAACCAGTATCCGGATGTGGAGGCGGATGCGGCCATTGGTCGATATCACTTTCCTATTGCCTATGGCGTGACCGCCAGTAACCTGGCCTATGGAGCGAACTGGCTTTTGAGCGTGAGTCTGGTGGTGTTGTATGTGGCAGTGGGTTGGATCCCCTTTTGGGGTTTGCTGGCGCTGTTGCCATTAGGCATGGGGGCTTTGGTGTGGCGTGGTATCAGGACTCATGGTTTTGCCATCGGCGCTCACCCTGGCTTTATGGCCATGAATGTGATGATGACGCTATTTACACCATTACTGATCGGGATCGTTCTGTTCTGGTTCCGTTGATTTGCTGAGTTGCGTGATTCCCGGTAACACCACAGCTTGAATTTCAATCAATAAACCCCGTGGGCTTTTGCCCTGACCATTATTACCAAAATATCTGTTCAAAATTGCTGCTCGCCTTTGTGGAAACAGGTTTGGCGAAGCGCTGATTCTTTCTATATTCTAAGATGATCGTCAGAGCTTCAAGTTGTGATCTGCCCTACGCTGTAACCTTTGTTGTCTGAACAGGGAGAGCAACCCCGTTTCCTGCCAGTAAAGTCATTATTCATCTTTGGAATATGTCTTGATATAGGGAATATATAATGAGCATGATTGATGACATGATCGAGAATGTGCTGCGGCTTGAAGGTGGCTATGTCGATCATCCCGCTGACCGTGGTGGACCCACCAATTACGGTATTACCCAGAAGACACTGTCCCGTTATTACGGGCGTGCCGCTACCCCACAGGAAGTCCGGAGCCTCTCCAAAGAAGTGGCGGAAGAAATCTATCGCAGAAATTATTACAAAGCGCCGGGAATCGATACCCTGCCGGATCTGATCCAGCCCTTTATCTTTGATTCAGCCGTTAATCATGGTCCACGCCGGGCGATCAAGTTTTTGCAGAATGTGTGTAACGAGGCGGGCTATCGCCCTATGTTATCGGTTGATGGTGCGGTGGGCCCCAATACCCGTCGCGCTGCGGAGTGGGCGTTGCAACACATGGGTACGGTGCTGCTGGAGGCCCTGATCGAGGAACGGCGTAATTTTTATCTGATGATTGTGGAGGCAAATCCATCCCAAAAGGTGTTTCTCAAGGGATGGATGAACCGGGTAAATGAATTCAAGGACAGGGAGATAGTGTGATGGCCTGGTGGAATGCGATTGGTGATATATTCAAGGGTGGCAAGCAAGTCGCCGAAGTGTTTGTGGAAAACAAGGAAGCAAAAGGACAGCGGCAACACGATGAGAAGATCGCTGATATCGGTCGGGATCTGGCCTCGCTGGATCAGTTCGCGGCGGAGTTCCAGTCGCGGCAGAAAGGCAGCAAGTGGGATTCGTTTGTGGACGGGCTGAATCGCTTGCCGCGACCATTATTGACCTTTGCCATCATCAGTTTTTTTGTGCTCGCGCCTTTGTTCCCTGAACGTTTTTTTCAAATTGCCAAAGCCTATGAAGTCATGCCGCCGGGGTATTGGGCATTGCTGAGTGTTATCATCGGGTTTTATTTCGGTGGCCGTATGCAACTCAAGGCGCAGGATTTTACCATCAAGAAATCCACCGTGGTAACGGCCGCAAAAGAATTGGTGGCGATTAAAAAGGAATTCCGCCAGATCGAGGATGAGCTGGAACCGGTGGAGTCCAAACTATACGACATCGCAGTGATGGAAGGCAGAAAAGCACCAAAGAATAAAGTTGTGGAGCGCTGGTTGAAAGAACGCAAGTCGACAGCAGCTGATAACAGCAGTGATCTGGTCAGTTGAAGTGCGGGTATGGGTGTGGTGGAGCAGGTATCTTCTATAGAAATATAAAGTGATTTTATCCAGAAATTTTCCTTTCTTTTGTTGCGCTGAAAAATCAGTTCTGGCAACAATATCCCAGCTAGTGGTGAATCCCAATCCTTGTTCGATATATCGAACACGCCTGTATCCAGCCAATCGAATTTTCAGCCGAATTTCGAACTACAAAAACAATAAATTACGAAAGGACCAAGTGATGCAATTACCTAAGTGGATGCGGGCAAGTGGATGTCGACTTGCCTGGTTGATGACGAGTTTCATCATCATTGTATCGGCCAATGCCGTTGCTGCAGTGCCCGATGCGTTGGTAGTGGAGATTCCCCAGGATGCCGGAATCAAACAGCGCCCCTTTATTTCTTCACCGCTTAATCTGAATGAGTATGGCTATGTGGAGCAGGAATTTATGATGTCCGGCACAGGCCATTATTACGAGCAGGATGGACGTTGGCGCAGTGATGGAAAATGGGCGGTTAAGATTGAAGCCGAACGCGACTACGCTACCCGCTTGCTGGTGAGGCGTCCGCTGGATCCGGAAAAATTCAACGGCATTGTGGTGGTGGAGTGGTTTAACAATACCGGCTTTATGGACGTGGATGTGATCTGGGCGCAGTCCCATACGGAGCTTCTGCGTGAGGGCTACGCCTGGGTTGGGGTAACCGCCCAGTGGCTGGGAATGAATATGTTGAAATCCTGGGACGAGGAGCGCTATGGCGATTTGCGTTTACCCAATGACGGACTTTCCTACGATATATTTTCCCAGGCGGGGCGAGCCGTCCGCGTGCAAAATGAACGGATATTGGGCGGGTTACCCATTAAAGGAATCATCGGTGCCGGTGAGTCCCAGTCTGCAATTCGGTTAACCACTTATGTGAACGCATTCCAGGATGCAGCGGCTGAAGTGTACGATGCCATACTCCTGTACTCGCGCTTTTTTGCGGCGTCGCCGTTGAAAGCAGGCATCACGTTGGCTTCACCCTCGCGGGCGTTTATTCGGGACGATAATAAAGTAAAGATTCTGCAATTCGAAACGGAGCAGGATGTGTTTATGTTCCTGTTCCGACTGGTGCGGCAGGATGATAACGAGTATCTGCGAACCTGGGAATTACCTGGGGCATCGCACTATGATGAGTACGGCGTTACCACCTTATTGCCGCAGTATCAGCGGGACTTTCCTGCTCTGTCGAACATTGCCCTGGATTGCCGGAATTCCCTGAATCAGATTCCCCAGCACTATGTGGTGAATGCGGCGTTGTCCGGTTTAAGCCGGTGGGTGATTAATGGCGAACCGCCGCCGCATTCGCCCCGCATTGAATATAAATTCTGGCAGGTGGTGCGTGATGAGCACGGTAATGCCATGGGTGGTATTCGCCTGCCGGAATTGGAGGTGCCGACAGCCACTCACAATTATGCCAACTATGGTGCCTTGGGCCGGGAGGGGAATTTCCTGGTGAATTCGTTTGCCTGCCCCTTCCTGGGTAATACGGTGCCTTTCGATCAGGACAAACTGCAGCGGCTCTATCCCTCCCATGAGGATTATGTAATGAAATACATCGAAGCGGCAGATGCCGCAGTGGAGGCGGGATTCCTGTTGTCGGCGGATTATGATGAGGCGGTAGCGAAGGCGCAGGCGGCGGGGGTTCCCTGACCCTTCCCTGGGTCAGGAGGTTTGCTTAACGCAGCGGCAGGCCTTTGTTGAGGCGGCGGCGGAAATCCCACATCAGTACCAGTCCAGGCAGTTGACGCAGGCGCCGGGGCATGGGGCTGTTGACCATGGCCATCAGCTTGATGGCGCGGTTGAAGCGACGCTCTTCCCTGGGGCCCCAGGGAAGACCCATCTGAGCCCGGATTTTCGGGTGCAGGAAGCCTGCGGTCATCAGGGCGGCAAATCCCCCCAGGGTCTTTTGGGTGAAGGTGCTGAGGAAGCTCAGGTCCACCAGCTGCATCAGCCAGGCTTTCACGTCGTCCGGAATGACCAGGGTATCCAGGGTTTCGTTCCAGTATTCCCAAAAGGCGTCAATGTCCTCCGGCCACATATCCGGGCGCACCTGCAGGGTGGTACCCAAAGGCTTGGCAAATTCGTAGAAACGGGCCTGGTCTGCTTTCGACATGGGGCCACGCAGTTTCTCGTAAACGTCGATATGGCCCCAGAACAGGCAGGCTGCCACCCACAATTGCAGGTTCGGGTCCAGGCCGCGGTACTTGATGGGGCTGGATTCGGTGGAGGTGACCTGGGCATGGGCTTCGTTGATGGCGCGGCGATAGGCCAGCTTCTCCTCAGTGCTGCCGTAAAAGGCAACGGAGAGGTAGCTCAGGGTGGTGCGGGCGCGCTTGATCGGATGCAGCAGGATGGAGCCGGATTCCACCCGGCTCTCCATTACACCGTGCCCCACACCGGGATAGGCCAGTTGCATGATGGTGTTGGCCGGGCCGCTGAGCAGGCCGATGCTGTCAATGCAGCCGGGAATGGCGCGGTCCAGTTCTGCGGCGGTTTGCTGTTCCCATTGGCTTTGAATGGGCTGTTTCTTGGTGCCGGATTCCGGCGTCTCAAAAGCATTATCCAGTTTTTGTGCGGCAGAATTCATAATCTTGCTCACTGTCTCGATGGTTTAGGTTATGCTAAACCAAGCATTTATTCAGAAAAACTCGGATATTCAGAAGCAGGTGTCAGGCTCCTTGAGTAAGAAACAAGCTATTGATTTACAATATAAAAAGGAACCAAAGCAGGCCCGGGCGAAGGCCACTTGCAAGGCCATAATCCAAGCAAGTGCTCAGATTTTGGAGGAGGAGGGCTATGGCGGCCTCACCACCAATGGAATTGCGGAACGGGCCGGGGTCAGCATTGGCTCGGTGTATGAGTATTTTCCCGGCAAGGAAGCCATTGTGGCGGCAGTGGCCACCCGGTTGGTGGAAAGCATGCTGGATAAAATGCAGGCAGCTTTGCAGCACGCTGAAACCCTGGAACTGGAACAGGCGATGCAAACCTGGATCTACAGTCTTTATTCGATTTCGCGGGAAGAGCATAAATTGCTGAAAGTGCTACTGTTTCAGGTTCCTTTCATTTACCAGGTACCGGCTGTCGCCGGGATGCGCACAGAACTGTTCCGGTTGGCGCTGGTGGGTGCCAGTAAAACCCGGGAGCAATATCTGATTCAACTGTCGCGGGAATCCCTCTATCTGATCACAACCATGACCGGTGCCACCCTTCTGCAAATGGCTTTAATGCCGCCCCCCGGCCTGAACCTGGAAGCGGTGTTGGATGAACTTTCCCAAAAGATGGTGCAATGGCTCTACCAGGTCAGGGATGAAGAGCTGGAAGCCTGACCGGAATCACTATTTCTGGAATTCATTCTCAGATGCTCCAGTGGGTGTTTAAGCTCGGTCAGGGGGGCGCTTTGTGTTTGACCCTGTAGCAACTAAAGGGTTTAAAGTAAGGCTATAGTTGTTGGTCTGCAAGGGCCGTAGAAGAGGTTACTTAATGCATTCTCATGGGCACCATCACCATCATCATGGTGATCACGACAACAGCGGCCGTCGTATCGGTACCGCTTTCTTCCTTAATCTGATCTTTTCCATTATCGAGTTCGTAGGTGGGTGGCTTACCAACAGTACAGCCATTATGGCAGATGCAGTGCATGATCTTGGGGACAGCTTATCCATCGGCAGTGCCTGGCTGTTGAATAAAATGGGCAAGCGTTCTGCAGATGAGGAATTCACGTACGGTTACCAGCGCCTGTCGTTGTTCGGCGCCTTGCTGAATGGCGTGGTACTGGTAGCCGGTTCCGTGTGGGTGTTGAGTGAAGCCATTCCCCGATTGCTGGACCCGGTGATGCCGGTGACGGAGGGTATGTTAGGGCTGGCAGTGTTGGGCGTGGCCGTGAATGGTTACGCGGCTTATCGCCTGAGTGAAGGGACCACCCTGAACGAGCGGATGTTGAACTGGCACCTGATGGAAGATGTTTTTGGCTGGATGGCCGTGCTGGTGGTGGCGTTGATTATGCAGTTTGTGGACTGGCCCATTCTGGACCCGTTGCTCTCCATTGTTTTTACCCTGTTTATCTTGCTCAATGTGGTGAAGTTGCTGTGGACCACCGGCAAGCTTTTCTTTCAGGCCGTGCCAGATGCCGCTTTGCTGGAGAACGTGCGCGAGACACTGGTTCAAACGGAAGGGGTGGATAGCGCCCATCACCTGCATCTGTGGTCCCTGGATGGTGAGCATCACGTGCTGACAGTGCATCTGGTATTGGAGGGAAGTTTCGATCCCGCTGCCCAGGTGGAATTGAAGTCGGTTATTGCTGAGCGGTTGTCGAGCTTCAAGCTGGCCTACACCACCATCGAATTTGAATTTGCCCACGAGCCCTGCCGGGATCACGGGGCTGCCCACCAGCATGAGAACCAGTCATGAGTTGTTGCGGGTGTCCCGATACTGGCTGGGGGATTGGCCGGTCCACTGGCGAAACGCACGGGTGAAGTTGGCCGGGTCCTGATAACCGAGCAGAGTGGCCACCCGCTGAATCTCCAGGTTTCGGTCGTCCAGCAGCTGAATGGCATCCCGGCGTTTGGCTTCCTCCAGCAGGGCTTTGAAGTTGGTGCCTTCTTCTTCCAGTTTGCGGCGCAACGTGCGGGTAGTCATGTTCAGGCGCCGGCTGATGTCTTCCAGGGTGGGATAGCCTTCCAGCCCATACACCATTTCCTGTCGCACTTTTTCCCGCAGAACATAACCGGTGTCGTTGAGCAGGGCTTCTTCCCGCTGGCACTGCTGGATGGCGAACTGCAGGCCGGTGGGATTATGCATGGGTAGTTTCTTCTGCATCAGTTCGGCGTTGAAGCGGAATTGATTGGAGGGCATGTTGTAACGCACGTTGCCCAGGATGGCCTGAATTTTGTCAGCATAGTGCGGCGGTGAGCCGGTGAACCAGATTTCCATATCCTCGTGGCGGGCATCCACCAACAGTTGAAAACCCCGATAAAAACTGGCCATGGTGGACTCATAGCTGAGGTGTTCCAGTGGTGGCGGCAGGGGGAAAACATGATTGAGGTCGACTACGCACTGAGGCGGTTCTGTGCTGAACGAAACATTGACCGCCCGCCCCAGCAAATTCCAGTAGCGAATCAATAGGGTGGCAGCCTGTTCCAGGGTTTCACTGCACAGCAGTGCATAGCCCAGATTACCGTAGGCGGTGGGAGGAAGGCGTAAGCCGATATCCACACCCAGACTGTCATCCCCCAGGAAGTGGATGACGGCATTGGCCAGATCCCTTAATTCCAGTAATGAAAGCTCCGGGCTGACCTGTTCCAGCAGGCTGGTCGGCAGCCGGGCTTCGGCCATTAATGCGTCAAGATCCAGGTGATGCTCCCGGGCAAAATCCAGGTAAGCCAAGGGGAACAGCGGTGGAACCGGCTGTTCCTGCCAATTATTTTTTCTTTTTGTCATGGTGCTTTGTCAATGAAGCCTTGTAGACCAACCACCATAACAGTATCACATCGCTGGAAAAATGGCCTCTGATGACAAGCATTCCGGCTTGGAGGTATCTATTCACAATGCCTCGATGGCAATGTTACTCCCGTAACATGACCCGCCCCACCAGATTGGAGAAACCCTGGGGAAAGGTGCGGGTGAGGATATCCAGCAGATAGGCATCCTTACCCACCAACAGGCGTTGCTTGTTTTTCAGAATGCCGTCGATGATGATGCTGGCAGCCTTTTCGGCCGTGGTGCCGGCGATCTTGTCAAAGCGGGCGGCGGCCTGCTCCTTGGTGAGTTTTGGGGAGAGTGGTTTCACAATACGGCTGTTGCGCACGATGTTGGTTTTGATACCGCCTGGATGTACTGATGTGATGTGGATATTGCTGTCACGTAATTCCTGGATTAGGGTTTGGTTCAATGCTTTCACTGCGTGTTTGGCGCAGTTGTACGGGCCATTGCTGGGAAAGGGGAAAAATCCGTTCACACTGGAGATGTTGACGATATGCCCCTCCGGGCGTTGGCGCAGGTAGGGCAGAAACGCTTTGGTACCATAGAGCACGCCGTAAAACACAATATCGAAGACCCAGTTGAAGTCATCGTAGTTCAGATCTTCGATCAGGCCCTGGGATGCCACGCCGGCATTATTGATAATCACATCAACGCCACCGTGGGCTTTCACCACATCATCGGCCCATTGGTAGACCTGCTCTTTATTGGCGACGTCCACAATGTGCGTGGAGACCTGAGTGCCGGTGGGCAGGCTGTCTACGGTTTCCTGTAATCCTTGCTCATTCACGTCGGCCAGCGCCAGTATACAGCCTTTGGCGGCCAGTTGTTGGGCTAAAGCCCGGCCGATACCGGATGAGGCCCCGGTCAGGGCGACCACTTTGTTGGTCAGTGATTTCATGGTTTTATCCTGTTCTGATTTTTATAGGGGCAAGTAAGGTGAACCCACTGGAGCTGTTACTTTAATCAATAGAATATATCCAGACCAGACTGAAATGGGACAATTGGCTTGTCATTTCCGGACTGGCTGCGCCAGGAGGCAAGCACGGATTTGTGGGCTATCTTTAATACGGGGGCATCGCCATTTGAGTAAAGAAACCAGTTAAGTAAGGGAGCCAGCAATCAGGATGGGTGAAAGCATAATGATTTATGATCGATTCTCCTGTGAAAATTGTCGAGATGAAGGGGCTCTTGACTTTGACTTCACGATGGCATTCCAGCCCATTCTGGATTTTGGAAGGCGTGAAGTCTTTGGCTATGAGGCATTGGTGCGGGGTTTAAATAACGAGCCTGCCATATCCATAATATCCAAGGTGAATGATGACAATCGGTATTTGTTTGATCAGCTTTGCCGCGTGAAAGCCATTGCGCTGGCGGCGAAACTCAAGCTGGATTCGATGTTAAGTATCAATTTCCTGCCTAATGCGGTTTACAAGCCAGAGCGTTGTATCCGCACTACCATCGATGCGGCCAAGCGTTATGGCTTTCCGGCCGACAAAATCATGTTCGAGTTTACGGAAGTGGAAAGGATTGAGGATAGCGGCTTCGTTAAGGGAATTGTGGAGTATTACAATCATCTTGGGTTCAAAACCGCGATTGATGACTTTGGTGCCGGTTATGCCGGATTGGGTTTGCTGGCTGAGTTTCAGACCAATATCATAAAACTGGATATGGGGTTGATTCGCAATATCGACCAGAGTGAATCCCGGCAGAAAATTGTCAAAAATTGTCTGAACTTATTCAGGGATTTGCATATTACCCCGCTAGCCGAGGGAGTGGAAACGAAGGCAGAAAAAGAGTGGTTGAGCAAAGCAGGCGTTTCGCTGATGCAAGGTTACTACTTTGCCAAACCCCAGTTTGAAAGTCTTGCCGAGATTGACTTCAGCACGTTGTAACGGGCAGGCTCAATTATTCTGTAATGATTTGATGTGCGTGCGCCAGCTGCCCAGTTCCGTGATGTCTTTCGCGCCCTCAAACCCATAGCCTTCACAGATAAACCCGCTTTCCCACCGCCCATCCGCCAGCTCCACTTTGCCGATGCCCAACGGTGCGGGAATTTCTGCAACAAAACTGCCGAACTGTGCTTTGGGAACCTGCCATACCTCCACTTCAATTGCCTTGCCGCCGGTTTCCACCCGTTGCATGCCGGGGCGGAAGGGTGGGCCACCGGCCAGGGCAAACAATTTATAGCGGGGGGCGGACTGGGTTTTCTCCAATAAGGTGGCACCCCGTTCCTGCAGTTGCCAGTTCAATGGCAAACCCTCCAGATGGGCACCGCACACCACCACATTTATGGTATCGGGAGCTGGTCGGACAGACGCGGGTTTAGAGAGTTTGATTGAAGTGGCTCCCAGGGATAATTGTGTGGACTGCTGCAACGTGGCTGCGATGGAAAGCAGGCGTTTATCCTGGAATGCTTTGTGATAGAAAGTGATGCCAAAGCCCACACCATTAGTGTAAAAATCGGAAGGTACCGCTACGCCGCAGCAATCCAGCAGGTTCATGAAGTTGGTGTAGTAGCCCATATTGCTGTTGAGCTGGATAGGATCGTCTAACACCTCTGCCACGGTGTAGATACTGCCGTTGGTGGGGATCACCACCGCGTCCACTTTTGCCAGCTCAAGCTGTGCCTGCTGAGCGAAGGCCTGTAGTTGGTACTGCGCGCGGAATGCATCCAGCGCTGAGGGTTTGTTGCCGGCGCTGATGATGGTGTGGATTACCGGTAACATGGATTCCGGCGAGCGCTCAATCAGTTCCTGTGTGGCAAGATAGCGCTCGGCAACCCAGGGGCCTTCATAGAGTAGGCGGGCGGCACTGGCAAAGGGTTCGAAATCGATTTCCACCAAAGTCGCGCCGAGAGTTTTCAGTTGTTCCAGGCTGCCGGCAAACAGTTGCTCTGCCTCTCTATTGTCAAAAAAATTCAGTTGGGATACAGCGGGTACACCGATGGTTAACGATGCGGTGTCGGAACTGAAATAGCGCTTGCCGTTTTCATAGGGATTGGGGCGGGAGAACGGGTCTGCAGGATCAAACTGTGCGGCGATATCAAACACGGTGTTGCAATCGGCAACGGTTAACGCAAATACAGTAATGCAATCCAGGCTGCGACAAGCCGGTACCAGCCCGCTGGTACTGAATAACCCTTTGCTGGGCTTCAATCCCACGATATTGTTCAGTGAAGCCGGCACCCGGCCCGATCCCGCCGTGTCGGTGCCCAGGGAAAAACTCACCAGGCCTTTGGCGACGGTGACACCGGAACCGGAACTGGAACCGCCGGAGATGTACTCCGGGTTCAGAGCATTGCGGCACGGGCCCCAGGGTTCCGGGGAGCGCACACCTACCAGACCAGTGGCGAATTGGTCCAGGTTGGTTTTGCCCAGGGGAATGGCACCGGCCTCCAGCAGCAGTTGTACGACAAACGCATTTTTATCAGGCGTATAGGTGAAATCCGGGCAGGCGGCGGTGGTCGGTACACCGGCCAGATCAATGTTGTCCTTGATGGCGAAAGGAACGCCGTACAACGGCAGGTCGTCTGCTGATTTGCCTTGCAGTTTTTCCAGATAAGGTTCCAGCTCTTCCGGGCTCAGCAAATGAATCCACACCGGATTGGTCTGGTTATATTCGGCGTTGGCATCCCGCAGCAGTCGAAGCATCTGTGCCGGTGTAAAATCACCATTGCGATAATGTTGCTGCAGTCCGGTGATGGTCATATCAATGGTGCTGAGATTCAACATAACGGCTTTTACTCCTAATCCTGCTTTAAAATCAAAAGAGGTTGTCCGGCATTGACCTGCTGCCCCTGCTGTCGGTTGAGGGACACAATGGTGCCGCTCTCCGGGGCGGTAACATCGATTTCCATTTTCATGGATTCCAGGACGCACACCACATCACCGGCATTGACCTGATCCCCTTCTTTCACCTTCCATTGCCACAGGTTGCCGGCCACGTGACTGTCAATGGCCACGCAACCTGCTTCCAGGGTTTGCTCTTCTTCGGCGATGTCATGGCCGACGCTTTCCGAATCAAAATGGAACTGGCCGCTGTCGATCCAATGTTGCAGTTCGGTCTCAAAGGCAGCATCCCGCTGCTGCACAAACTCATCAATGCTGGTCTGGTTGTCGGCCAGAAACTGTTGGTACTGTTTCAGACTGAATTCCGTTTTCTCAATTTTCAGCGGGTACTGGCCCCGGGGAAATTGATGGCGGATGGTCTGCAGCTCTTCGGCACTGACTTCATAGAATTTTATCTGGTCGAAGAAACGCAGCAACCAGGGTTGCTCGAACTCCGGTGTTTTGCGATAGCGATTCCACATTTGTAATGTGCGGCCAACAAACTGATATCCACCAGGTCCTTCCATACCATAGACGCAAAGATAAGAGCCACCGATACCCACTGAGTTTTCCGCCGTCCAGGTACGGGCCGGATTGTATTTGGTGGTCACCAGACGATGGCGGGGATCCAGTGGTGTGGCCACCGGTGCGCCCAGGTACACATCCCCCAGACCCATCACCACATAGTTGGCGTCGAAAACAATGCGTTTGACTTGCTCGATATCCGCCAGGCCGTTGATGCGACGAATAAACTCGATGTTGCTCGGGCACCAGGGCGCGTCTTTACGCACGGACTGCATATACTTTTCAATAGCCAGGCGGCAGGCTTCATCGTCCCAACTCAGTGGAATATGCACGATGCGGGAAGGCACGGTTAAATCATCATGCCGTTGCAGTTCCCGCTCCGCCGTTTTTAAAATTTGCACCAGTTCATTTAAGGGCAGCTGCAGACTGTCGTAGTGAATCTGCAGAGAGCGGATACCTGGGGTGAGTTCCTGAATGGCGGCCAGTTTGGGATTGCTCTGCTTGTGTTCCTGCAACCAAAGCATTAGGGTGTGGGCCAGAAAGCGCAATTCGATATCCAGTTTCTGCGGGCCGTATTCCACCAACAGATATTTGTCACCGGCGGGGCGATACACCACCTGAACACCGTTGTCCGCTTCACTCAGCTCATCATAAATGGGAGTAAGATCCGCCAACGTCGCTGCTGTTGGTACGTAGGCGGAAGCCGACAGTGATGCAATCTGTTCCTGCTGCGCCAGCTCCATTTGGCGCGCGGTATCCTGAGTAACCGGAATAAACTGCAGCTTGTCACCGGCTTTCAATTGACCCAGCTTCCACAGGTCTGCTGTTACCACGGTAGCGGGGCAGACAAAACCACCCAAAGACGGACCGTCCGGCCCCAGAATCACCGGCATGTCACCGGTGAAATCCACGGTGCCGATGGCGTAAGCATTGTCGTGAATATTGGACGGGTGCATACCCGCTTCGCCGCCACTGCTACGGGCCCATTTGGGTTTGGGTCCAATCAGGCGCACACCGGTGCGGCTGGAGTTATAGTGCACCTCCCAGGTGGCGTCGAAGAATGTGGTGATGTCCTCGTCGGTGAAAAAATCCGGCGCACCATGAGGACCATAGGTCACATGCAGTTGCCATTGATTTGAAATGGCGGGCTTGATGATGTCGTTTAGTGGCTTGCTGACACCTGCGTGATCCGGTTGCAGTAAATGCAGAACATCCCCACTGCGTAATCCCCGGCCGCTGAAACCACCAAATTGGCCCAGCGCAAACGTAGCGCGGGAACCAAGGTAATTGTTGCCATCCAATCCACCGGCAATCAATAAATAGGCACGGGCACCACTCCCTTGTACTTTGCCCATCTTCAATACTTGTCC
Organism: Pseudomonadales bacterium; assembly: GCA_002708905.1. Classification (GTDB taxonomy): domain Bacteria; phylum Pseudomonadota; class Gammaproteobacteria; order Pseudomonadales; family Ketobacteraceae; genus Ketobacter. The sequence goes on from PAPM01000037.1 coordinate 68,727, forward strand.
GGCATTCACCTCCTGTACTTGCCAATTGGGCAGAGGCTGGTCGTCCAGGGCGGCATCCAGGGCAGCACCGGTGATGACGATGCGGGTGGGGCAATTGAACTGCAGGGTGGGGCCGTTTACGGTGATTTCCAAACCGGCGGCGTCGGCCGGATTACCCAGCATTTCATTGCCCAGGCGGAAGGAATAACTGTCAAAGGGACCGGAAGGGGGCACACCTACATCCCAATAGCCGGTGCGGCCGGGATAGTCCTGAATGGTGGTGAGGGTGCCGGGCATGATCACATCCAGGGTACCGGGCTGATAGGCCAGGTCGTTCAGGTAGCGGGTGTGAATGCGGCCTTCTTTGAATACGTCGGTGTGCAGAATCGTCTGCACATAATCCATATTGGTTTCGATGCCCTGGATAGTGCAGTCCTGCAATGCCTGATCCAGATCGGCAATGGCCTGCTCCCGGGTTTCCGCCCAGGTAATGACTTTGGCCAGCATGGGATCGAAAAACGGAGAGACTTCCAGTCCGGCACTGATCCAGTGATCGATGCGCAGCTGTTTGCCGTCGGCCTCCGGTAAATCAACGGCAGATAATAAACCCGCGCTGGGCTGGAATTGTTTGTGGGGGTTCTCGGCATACACCCGGGCCTGCAGTGCATGGCCTTTGGGTTGCAGGTTGGCGCCCAGCGTTTTTAAAGGTGCTAAATCGCCTGCGGCTAATTGTACCATCCACTTAACCAGATCCACGCCGTACACTTGTTCAGTGACGCCGTGTTCCACCTGCAGGCGGGGGTTCACCTCCAGGAAATAAAATTTTGCGTCAGCCTCATCATAGATAAATTCCACGGTACCGGCATTGCGGTATTGTACTGAGGCCACCAGACGTTTGGCCACGTCGTGCAGTGTGGTGCGAACCTCATCGGATAAATTCGGGGCCGGAGTTTCTTCCAATACTTTTTGATTGCGGCGTTGCGCGGAACAATCCCGTTCACCCAGAGCCAGGGCATTACCGGCACCGTCACCGAACACCTGCACCTCGATATGGCGGGCATGTTGAATATATTTTTCCAGGAACACGCCATCGTTGCTGAAGTTGTTGGCGCTCAGGCGTTTGACGCTGTCGAACGCCTTTTCCAGTTGCGCGTCGCTGAAGCAGGTCTGCATACCGATACCACCACCACCGGCGGTGCTTTTCAGCATCACTGGGTAACCAATACGGTTGGCGGCGGTCAGGGCTTCCGCCAACGAGGTCAGCAAATCGGTACCGGGCAGCAGGGGCACGTCGCTCTGCTGTGCGATATCACGGGCAGTATGCTTCAGGCCGAACACCCGCATCTGGTCTGCTGTAGGGCCGATAAAGGCAATACCTTTCGCTTCGCAACGTTCAACAAACTCTGGGTTTTCGCTGAGAAAGCCGTAACCGGGGTGAACCGCGTCCACGCCTTCCTGAGCAATGATCTCGAACAATTTGTCCTGGTTCAGATAGGTTTCCCGCGCGGTGCCCACACCCAGGCTGACGGCGGTGTCGGCCTGCAGCACATGCAGGGAATCCGCATCGGCTTCGGCATACACAGCAACTGAGTGAACACCCATCTGCTTCAGGGTGCGGATAACACGTACCGCAATGGCACCACGATTAGCGATCAGTACTTTGTTTAACATATCGATTCACTTACGGGTCGTCCCGTTATTCGTTTCTGAAGCAGGTCGTCCTGTTCAGCATGATTACGTCTGGGTGAATGCGTCAGTTCCAGATCAGTACTTCGACGGGCGTTGGGTTGTAACCGTTACAGGGGTTGTTTAATTGCGGGCAGTTGGAAATCAACACGATCACGTCCATGGCTGTCGTCATTTCCACATATTTGCCGGGCGCAGAGATACCATCTTCAAAAGTTAATCCGCCCTGGGCGGTCACCGGTACATTCATAAAGAAATTGATGTTGTGGGTGATGTCCCGTTTGGTCAGCCCCAGCTCTTCGTGCTCGGCGACCGCCAGCATCCAGCTGTCACGGCAGGCGTGCATGCAACGCTTTTCCAGGTCATAGCGCACGGTATTGCTTTCCGTGGCACAGGCTCCCCCCAGGGTGTCGTGACGGCCACAGGTGTCCGCCACAATGGTGAGCATCTCGTTACCCAGATTGGATAATAATCTGGTGCCTGCAGTCAGGTACACGTTACCCTGTTCGCGAATAGTATCCATTGCGCTATAACGCTCCGACACATCATCAGCGTTATAAAATAAGGTATCAGCGGCCTGGTTGCCTTCCAGATCCAGAATGCGAAAGGTTTGCCCGGCCTTCACCACTTTCAGGAAATAATCGCCGGCAGGAACCACTTCACTGAAGATGGCGTCGGCGGTTTGCTTTTGACTTTCCACGATCATGATGCCGATCTCCTAGCGACAAAAATGGTAGAGACGATTGTTTTCAAAACCGCGGCGGTTTTCCGGGCGGAAGTTCATGCAGTAATCGTCCTCTGACACCGGTGCCGATTGCAGCAGTTCGCAGTGCACGGGTTTGTAGGGATAATCCGCAGCCGGGTTCAAAGGATGGGGGCAGGTATGCATGATTACCAACGCATCCATCTCAAACCGCAGGGTGATCTGGGCACCGGCTTTGGCTGCCGATGTATCCAGGCTCAGGTTACCGCTGTCGTCCACAATCACTTTGCTGAACAGGTTTAAGTTGGACGCCAGATCCTTGCCGTTCAGACCGTACTTGGCCAGCTCCACCAAAAAGCTGTCGTAACCATTCTGGTGCCATTCGTTGCGGGCAGCCTGGTAATCTTTTTCACCCCATTTTTTGGCTACCATGTCTTTGTTGGTGTTGCCACACACGGTGTCGTGCCAGCCGAAACTGTCTTCAGTGATGGAGCAGAAAATGCGGCCCATATCGGAATACAAACAATTACCCCGGGTGAGTTTAAAAGTGTGTTGGCACTTTAAGCTGTCCGGCGCGTTGTATTTTTCCAGTTTGTCTTCCGGGTTGTAGAACATCATGCCCAGGTTGGCACCCCCTTCCACATCGGTAAGGCGCAGGCTGGTGCCGCGGCGAACCCGCAGGGACCAGTGCGCCGCCGGGGGCAGGGTGTATTGATACAGTCTTTCTGTCATGGTGTGACTCCACTCATTGCTGGTTCATCTAAGTCAGCGTCTTCCTGCTGCAGGGATTCACGGATTTTTGCACTGGCTTTCTCGTCCACGGAGCCCACCGGCATATCGTAGGTAATGCGTGCACCAAAGGCGCCGGGTGCCTGGGGATCGATACGGTCTTTATCGAATACCCACAGGCGGGTTCCGAGATAAAACGCTTCTTTCAGATCGTGAGTGATCATGAATATGGTGAGTTTGTAGCGCCGCCACAGATCCAGTACCAGTTGGTGCATATCGGCCCGAATACCCGGGTCCAATGCACCAAAGGGTTCATCCAGCAGCAGGATGCGGGGCTTTTTAATTAACGCCTGGGCAATGGCCAGACGCTGTTGCATACCACCGGACAATTCATGGGGATACTTGTTGATGGCCGGGGTTAAGCCCACTGCCTCGATCATGGTGAGCGCTTCTTCGACGGCCTGCTTTTTTGCGCTGCCGAACAGCCTGGAGAGAAAGCGACTTTTTTCAAATTCCCGTGCCAACACCACGTTCTGCAACACGGTCATATGGGGGAAAACAGAATAGCGTTGAAACACGATGCCGCGCTGGGCATCAGGCTCAGCGTGCAACGGTTCATTGGCCACAGTAATGATGCCGCGGCTGGGTCCTTCTGTACCCAGCAGCATTTTCAGAAAGGTAGTCTTTCCGCAGCCGGAGGCACCGACAATGGTGATGAAGTCGCCTTTTTCCACCGTGTTGTTGATACGCTCCAATACCACCTGGTCCCCGTATTCTTTCCATACATTTTTAATGTTGATGTAACTCATGATTACGCGCCCTCCGGTGTTTGGTCATGGAACCAGGGATACAGCCACAGAGACAGCTTGCGCAGTGCAAAATCCACCGCGAAGGCCAACAAAGTAATCCACAACACATAGGGCAGGATCACGTCCATTGAAAGATAGCGACGTACCAGAAAAATTCGATAACCCAAGCCATCAGTGGAAGCGATCGCCTCGGCGGCAATCAGGAACAGCCAGGCGGCACCCAATGACAGGCGCACACTGGCAATCAAGCGCGGCATCACCTGGGGTAACACCACCCGCACGATGATCTGCCAGGTATTGGCACCGAGGGTTTGGGCTTTGATCAGTTGTTCACTGGGAATTTCCAATACCCGTTGTTGCATATCGCGGATCAGGAACGGGGTAATGCCGATGGCAATCAACACGATCTTAGACAACTCCCCCAAACCGAAAACAATAAACAACACCGGCAGGATCGCCATGGGTGGCACCAGCGAAATGGCGGTGATCAATGGTGACAGATTGGCCCGCACATAGGGTATGGTGCCGTTGACTACACCAAAGATCAGCGCAATCAACGCACTGACCCCCACACCAATGCCCAGGCGTTCCAGGCTGCTCACCGTATCCTGCCAGAACACATATTCCCCACTGCGTTTGCTGGGTTCAAAGGCCAGGCGATCCATGGCTTCAACAAAGCTGCCTAAAGCCGGCAGCAATTTATCGTTCGGGTTCTCCGCCAGTCGCGCGTTGGACGCGCCAATGTAGAGAATCAGTAAAATAAAAAACGGAATAATGCCCAACAGCCATCGAAACGGTTTGGTGGGTTGTTGATTGATGAGCTTTTTCATTTGGAACCCCAGCGTACAGTGAATGGTGCGTTGGTGGTTAAGCGTTTGGTCTTAATGTTGGAATAGCGGGGTGCCTTGCGACACCCCTTAGCGATACCAATGGCGTTACAGCTTGCCGTCTGCTGCCATCTTCATGAACGACGGATCAAAGCGCAGTTTGATATTGCCTTTGTCTCCGTAAACACCGGCAGGGGTTTCAATGCCGATGAAGCCAGCGTCAGCCGCACCTTCGCCCAACAGTCCGTGGTCGAACGAGAATTCCGCCACGTATTGCATGGTGGTTTTCAATTGAGCGCTGGTGGTGAAGGTCACTGCGTCTGCAGGGGTATAAAACATTTTGGTGGAAGCCAGTTGCGCATCGTAGCCCGCCAGATCGGTACCGGAGGCTTTGCCCATGAATTCCCGGGCGGCTTTACCGGCATCGCTGTCGGCACTCATGGTGCTCATGATTTCATACCAGGCGCCCACCAAGGCTTTACCGAATTTGGGGTTGGCTTGCAACGTTTCGGTATTCACTACCATCAGGTCGATGATTTCGCCGGGAATTTGTGAGGAATCGAATACCTTGGTGCTCTTCGGCATGCCGGTGATTTCGCTCAGCAGCGGATTCCAGGTTACCACCGCAGTAACGTCATCCGTGGTGTAAGCCGCGACCATGTCGGCGTCGGAGGTGTTCACCACTTTCACATCTTTCTCGGTCATACCAACGGATTCCAGACCCCGTGCCAACAGGTAGTGGGACACGCTCAGTTCCACCAGGTTAACGGTTTGGCCTTTAATATCTTTCAGCGCGCTTTTGCCTTTCAGCACCACGCCGTCATTACCGTTAGAGAAGTCACCCACCACCAGGGCAGTGGAATCCACGCCGCCGGCGGCAGGAATAGTGAGGGCATCCATATTGGTCATGGTGCAGCCGTCGTACTGGCCAGCCGTGTACTGGTTGATGGATTCCACATAGTCATTGATTTGAACCACTTCAATATCAATGCCGTATTTATCGGCCCACTTTTTTACAATGCCTTTTTGAGCACCGTAATCCCAGGGCATCCAGCCCACATAAATGGACCAGCAAACTTTGAAGGAATCTTTTGCGTTAGCGAGGGGAGCAAAGCTGAGTAGAGCAACAAGTACACAAAGTGCAGTGGTGACACGCTTGGTCATGGTTAACCTCCTGAGGGTTACACGTTTTTATTACAGAGGAGTCAATGGCATCTTGGCCATTTTGCCTCCCGGGCTTTTGTCCCGCCGTGTAACCCCAAGCGGCTATCCAGGCAAATAAGCCGAATAATGCGAGAGGTCGACAGCTCTCGGACCAGTCACCAGATCGCATAGTTGCAACGAAATCTGATCGGAACCCTAGCTGTCCATTGATGTAGCGCCAGATTGTAGTCAGAGCCAACAGCAAGATCAAGCTGCCATTGATTCCTCTGAAATGGTCAAATAGTGAATAGCAAGGCCTGTGCCATAGAGTGAAAGATCAGTAAAACACCGGTAAATAACTGTTTTTTAGAGGCGGTCAGGTTGAAGTGGTGCGCTGGTGGTGCGAATAATAGGTGGCAGCGTTAAATTGGTGCGGAAAAAAGGTCCATGAAAGATCATGAGCAAACATGAAGGGATACCGCTGGCGTGGTTGGCCTGGTGCGCTGCACTGTTGCCGTTGCTCACCACCCACACCACGTATCTGGTGGCGGCCAACTATGAATTGGTGCACTGGTGCGTGCCCTATTGGGATAGCTGTACCTCCATCAGTGCGACCGGGCGCCAGCTTCCTGCCAAGTATATATTTAAGTTGGGTATGATCCCGGCGGCACTGCTGACGGCGCTGCTCTGGTGGGCGCTGTGGCAATGGGGCCGGAGCATGGGGGTACGTTCCACTATCTGGATGCCGGTGCTGGGAGTGGTGGCCGCGCTCTGTCTTATTCTTTATACCCTGGCACTGGGCGAAGTGGGGGACGGCTACCGATTGCTGCGCCGAATCGGCGTGGTGTTCGCCTTTGCGTTCACGTTTATCGCCCAGGTGTTATTGACCAGACAAACGCTGATGATATCGCTGCGGCAGCCAGACTTTGGATTTGGCCGGGATTATCGTTGGATGCTGAGAGTGCAATTGGTCCTGCTCTCCATCGGTATGACCAGCGTGATTCTGGATGGAATTATGGGTGATGCTTATGATGCTATAGAAGATGCGTTTGAGTGGTGGATGGCGCTGCTGCTCAATGGCTATTTTGTGCTGGTTGCGCGAATGCTGCAGAAGACTTCAGCTGTGTTGTTTGTTTCGACTTAGAATTTGCAGTAGACAGGGGTTATGCAGAGTAAGACAATTATTTAGGTATGCCGGAACTTCCGGTATATGCTTCCGGGATATACCGAAGGTTTCGTGATTTGGTCCTCGGATATCACGAAGGTTTCGTCATTTTCTGGCCTGGATATCTCTAAACCTTCGGCTTTTTCCAGACGGATTTGTAACCTGTTATTGTCAATAAATTGTTTAAAACAAATGGTCCGGTGGGCGGAGCTTAGGTGTCGCGAAAGGTTCGGTGCACTAAGTTGTTATAACTACTCATGGGAAGTACGGTGTTTTTAGATTTAGTTCGGTTACAGGATAAAGATTGGCCGCAAATTGAAGATCCAGATAAGTATACGTCTGTTAGAGTATGGTTCTGTAAGTACCGAACTTTGGATGCGATTTCCTACTTCCAAAATCTAAAAAACTTGGTGATCGCTGGTTTTCCGGACCCATCGCTTGTTGCGATATCTCGATTAACTGAGCTTGAGTATCTTAGAATTCTTCATTTGCCAAAGATTACTAGTCTTGCAGGAATAGAAAAACTAAAGAATCTTGAAAGCTTGTCTTTGTCTACTGCGCCAAGCTGGGATTCGTCAGGGAAAAGGACTGAGGTGGATTCTCTAGCCCCAGTTGGAACGCTAGAAAAGCTAAAACACATTGAGCTTTTTGGAGTTTGTCAAACTGGTAGCTCTTTGTCTGAGCTGGAGTCATGCTCGTCGTTGGTAACAGGAAGGTTCAACAAATACCCAAAAGGTGTAGCTGAGCAGTTTATCGAGAAAATGGGTCTTAAAAACCAATTTGTTCCCGAGCCCGTGCTGGAATAGCCTTAGTATCAAGTTTGAACTGCGAATAAACTGGGGTTTTGAAAGATATTCATATTTTGTTGAAGCTTTTATAGATGAGCGATCAAAGTAGTCGAGAATTAGAGCGAGATATAAATGAGGTTGCATATGTTCCATGAAAATATGCCGTCAACAATTTCCAAAATTGTGATAATTGGGCTAGTCGCCTTGGTTTCTTCGTTGTCGGTTCGAAATATTTATTACGGTACAGTCCATAAGCCCTGGTTTTATTTGTTGGTTCTGGCGGGCTTCGCTCTATTTCTAACAGCTAAGCTTTCTCTGTTTATTAAAGGTGAATTGCTTTCATATGGTTGCAAAAGCATGGCTCCTTGGGCGGCGAATGCCTACAGGGTCGGTTATTGGTTTATGATTGTTGGTGGGCTGGGCACATTTTTCGGACCCGTCATTTAACAACACCTTACTCAGGAAGCCAACTACGCGCCGCCAATTGTGGCGCGCTACTCGCACTTTACCGCAATTGGCTCTACTGCGTTGTCTCCTGCTATGCTGGTGTTTGGCTAAAAATGGATTACGGTAGTAAATAATGAATAAATTTTTATTATGTTTAATAGTAAGTTGTTCTTTGATTGGTTGTGGCTCTGATAGTAAGCCCAATAATATCGCCAATGTTGAGCAGGATTCGATAGAGATGCAACAAACAGATTTGTCTGGAACTTGGCTCTTGATAGCTGAGACAGAAGTAATTAAAGAGTCAACAAATGAATATATCCGTACTAATTACTATCAAGATTACTATGTGTTTGAAGATACAAGTTCCGGCGTGAAAGTTGAATATTGTGCAGATGTAGGTGGATGGGCACCTTATGGTGTTAAAACTATGCAGCATTTCTATATTAATGTTAACGATGAGGGCTTCACTCTAGGTGATGAGAATACTCTTCAACAAACCGTTGAATATACCGATGAATATTCGCCAGGATTCCTATTCAAAAAGCATACTACATTGAGGCGAATATCTCCTGTTCAAGTAATAGATTTCGGGTCATTTGATATAGCAGGTACAAATGTTAATGTATCAGAAAGTGAACATGTTTGTGTCGCGCGCTACTGGTCGAGCTTGGGAACTACGCAGTCTTTGCATGTTGCAGTTCCTTATGGTGAAGGCGTATTGGAATTCTCTATACAGTATTACGATGACTTGGTTGTCGGTGTTTACGAATTTGAAGAGTACAATGACAACAATCAGATATTAGATGTGAATGTACACTCAAATGATGATCAATTTTGGGATCTTGTTGGTTCTAACATTCTGGCTCCAGAGAGTGCAACGATTGAGATATTATCTATTAACACCAATTTCATTTCAGGGGTGTTTAGTTTTGTTGGACAAGATGCTCAGGAATATTCAGGTTCATTCAGTGCTGAGCTTCCCTAACAAGCTGCACATCGAGCGACCGTTGTGCAGAGAGTATGCTCAGCACGCTTTACTCTTTGCAAGCCATGCAACCGCCTGTGGGTATGAATGAAAGACCTTAACGAGGTAACCCGCATTGTGAGCGACGGTTTCCTGAAAGTGATGCGAGCGATCGCCTTCATCCGCTAAAATGGCCGCCCGAATGTCGCGGGGGAGCCCGATGGCTTGAACGTCTTTGTAGGCGTAATCATAGGAGCTGATCGTGCTCATCGCGTCCCTGACACCGCGCACATCATTCAATATCCGCTTAATGCCGGTGGATTCAATAATTGCGTAGTATTCTTTTGCCAGTTGTTGAGCGGTATCGCGGGTTAACGGTCCTGTTACGGTGCCAATAATGAAGGTTCCGTCTTCAGATAGTTCGATTTTGTAAGGCATCGTCTTACCCTGCTGGTTCTTTCCGTAGAGCGCATATGTTCTGATAAATAGGGGGAGAGATCCCCTAGCTGCTGACATTAGGGTGTCAGCAGTTCTTCTATCGAATCTGAATCATTATCACAGCAGGACCGCATCGGAAGCAATCAGGTTTATCAGTTCAATATCCGGCAGAACCACAGGCTCCAGCCACTGAGTCCGGCACAGGGATCGGCCGGTGGTGGTGGAGGCGGCGGTGGTGGCGGTGTTGAGTCGTCATCACAATTGCCGCTGAAGCAATCATAGGTATTGCCGAAACCGATCACGCCGTTGCAATGCATGATTTCAGAATACGAGCCGCCGCCACAGCTGCCGTTCGCATAGGTGGCGGTGTTGTACTCCATGTCCTCGGCCTGGCGGGTTTCGTTGTTGACCTTGATGTAGTCGAGGATGACATCGTTGGCCGAGTTGTCATTATCGAACTGTACCTGAATGTCACCGGTGGCCGTGCCGGAATAGACATAGTTACGGGGCGAGGTCGACAGATTCCAGCCGGCAACCACGTTTCCGCCAATACGCAGATTAATATGCTCGCTGCCGGAAACACCTGAAGCGCGTACTGTAATGCTACCCGTGCCGCCGGCGGGGGGTGGCGGGGTTGTGGTGCTGGTGTAATTCTTCAGCCAGGTCAATGCCGGACGTTCCCGACCATCAGAATACATCAGGCCAGAGTTCGTCATCCAGGTCAGCCCCTGCACATAGCCCCAGATCGTCACCCCGGCGACACTGGAATGCTCCCAAACGATGGGGAACTTTTCGCGATACTGGGCCAGTTGGGCTGAATCATTGGCGTCGATATCCCATTCCGAGATATAGACCGGCAAGCCCGCCTGGGCGATGTAATCGAGGTTACCTTTGAGCGTCGCAGCGGAATAGTTGATCAGGCTGAATGAGTGCGATTGCAGACCCACACCATCAATCAGACCACGGGCCTTAAGAATATTAACGATTTCACGATAACGCGTCGCGGCATTGCGATCGTTGATGATGCCATAGTCGTTCAGCAATAACTTGGAGTTTGGGCAATACTGGCGCGCCCACTGAAATGTGCGCACGATCCAGTCCCAGCCAGTGCTGCCACTGCCACCCAGACCCCAGCGGGCATTGGAAGGCGCATGCAAGGGTTCATTCACCACATCAATCATGTCCATATTCGGGTAGCGGCGACAGGTATCGCGAATCAGCTCTTCCACTTCCTGGGCGCGAGCTGAATCTGACAGGCCGCCCAACCAACGGGGTTCCTGGTTACCCCAGACAAAAGTATGGTGTTTGAAAGGCAGTCCTCTTGATTTGGCAAAATTGTAGGCCTGATCGAGCTTGCTCCAGTTATAGCTGTCGCGATTGGGTTCCACGGATTCCCATTTACCGGAGTTTTCCGGTGTTACCTGGTTCCAGTACTGGGTGTAATTGGTGGTGCTGGAATCCACAATGTTGCCCAGGAATTTTTGCTCAGCCGCTTCGGCTTGAACGCCGACCATGGCCGTTATGCCTAGCACAATGGGAATTACAAACTTCCGTGTTGGATTCGGAAGGACTGACGAGAGTATTGTTTTCATTTTGTCGATCCTGAATATAGATTCTTGTTTTGACTGGCAGACGCCAAACGTAAACATCCTGGGTTCTTCGACTCGCACCAACTTTGGAGTCGACAGTTAATTACCGACTCACCATCTCCCTAAGGCTCGTAACACAGTTTTTTCATGTGTTATTTTCTTCGAGCATTCTTAATAGCGTGGTAACCGATATATAACAAACTGCGAATAACCTAATGTGAGCGATCGGCATGGCTCGCTGACCTATTTGTGGCGCTTCTTCACTAGGCCTCTACAGAGTGGCCGGTTTGATATGTGTTATGGCCTCTTTCCTTTCATGTTTCCCTCGTTCCAGCGAATTCCTGCCTGGGAATTATGCCAAGCGCCAAATTGTGTGCTATTACTGAATTGTCTACTTTTTAACCAGTAGGCGATCGAGCAGCATACTGTGCTCACTGCAAGTCTCCATAACTGAACTGACATCTTTTGGGTGCGGTCACTTATAAAAGTATCAAGGAGAATCCCAAGTGAATCTGAATACTCGCTTCATTCGATATTGTGTTTTACTCATCGCGTCCATGTTCGCCAGTGGTACCTACGCTTTTCATTTTTCCCTCTTGCCGGAAAAACCGCTCATCCTGATCGGCGCCTCCTATGCCAACGGAAATACACCGTTGCAGCAGGATTTGCAGGGCCCGCTGTTTGGTATTTCAGTGGGAGCCGGTGACTATGTCGACCTGGGTATGGCGCTGACGCGCTATGGTGCAAAGGTACGTAATGAAGGCCAGGCGGGTGCCACCACGTTCAGCCGAATCACCTGCAACCCTGTATGTGGTACCGCCACTTGGGACAGCTATTCCACCCAACTGCAACGGGCGTTACGGCGGGTAACCATCTTCGGTGCCAATGGTCCGGCCGGATATAATGCAGATTATGTCATCATCAGTCTCAGCAACGATTGCCTGCACTCTGATTCCTTTGGTTTGGACCAGGCATTAACCAGCCCGTGCTCCCTGGCTGAGCAATACGCCGCCCTGGACCGAGTGATTGTACTGGGACAGGAAGTGCTGGATCTGGGGATGACGCCGGTGTTCGCCCGGTATCCCAGCGCTGATGATCTGGATCTGCCGTTGTTTGCCCAGCTTTCCGGGCTTATCTGGGCCATGACCAATGAGCAATACGATGCGTTCGGTGAGCTGTATGCAGCCAGAATCCGTCAGGAACTGCCGGACGCTATTTTGGTTAACGCGTGGAAACACTTTACCCACAGAGGAGACGGTGTTCACCCAGATGAAGCCACCGTGACCCGGGCGGCCTATCAGATCCTGCGCGCCATTTATTGGAATCAAAAGCAGCAATAAAACCATCCCGTTACCGTGCTGGCGGATGTGGCCAGCACGGGTAACCACACCTATCCATCATCCCCATCAGCAGGGTAATTCTGGTAAATCCCATAACCCAGATAGTCCTGAACCCGCTTTAGTGCCTCGCGGTATTCCTTGTAGCCTTCTGCCGGGATGGAGTCGGTTTTGGTCTGGTAGTGGTAGTGAAGCTTCAGTACCTTGTCAGACGCTGCGAATGTCGCCTTATAGCGGAAGGTAAAGAACGGGTTGTCTTCCTTGAAGTTCTGATTGTCGAAGCTCCAGTTATCCGTTTCAAACTCGATCAGAATGGTCTGGTCCAGCCGGTGGGGATAGGTCAGGTAGAGTGGGTCCTTGCGTGCGGGTTCGCTGGGCACGTCCAGATAAGAACTGAGGCCATTGGGATAAAAGTCGGCGGTGAAGCGTTGGTTGTCCTTGTCGTCATACCAGAAGTTCGGGATCTGGTACTGCTCACTGATTTTCAGTTGATTGAATTGCTCGTCGTCCTGTGTGGTCAGGTTCTGGCTGGAGAAGATGTCGGGATAGTAATACTGAAAAAATTCCACGTATTCTTTCTGCAGCTTGGTTTGTCCAATGCCGGCGATTCGGTTGCGCTGCCGTTCCGCATTCCAGCCCATGTAGACGCTGCTGGAAGTGAAGGTGATGGGCTTGCTGGTGTCCTTACTCAAAATGAAGTGATCGTTAATATTGATCCCGTGTCGACGGTTCATGGAATCCATGTCCTGCAATTGGCGGTTGCCCGCTTTCAATACCAGCGCTGTGCCGAAATCCGGCTGGTGTATGGAATCGATGGAGCCGAATTGATAAGTGCGGGTGGGATCGAGCCACCACCTGCGGCTTTGGTGTTCCACTAAGGTGATGACATGGTTGAAGGCCTGAGTGGAGGGCAGGTGCTCGGTTAAAGCGTCTTCGAGTTCGGTGTTCACCAGCGCCGGGTGCGCGTTGATGCCCAGTTTTTTCAGCAGGGTAATGAACAGCACGGTTTTGTCTTTGCAGTCGCCGTAGCGGCGTTGCAGAGTTTCATAGGCCGGCGATGGCCGGTGTGAATTCTCCCCCAGCTCAATACCCAGGTAGCGGATCTCATCCTGCACAAAGCGCAGGGCTTTGCTGATTTTCTGGATGTCGGAATCGCTACTGCTTTCGATGTCGGCGGCAATCTGGTCCAGCTCCTCGTTGCTCTGCCAGGCGTCTTGGTAGAGGCCGGTGCCCCACTTTACCACTTCATCCCAGGATTCCAGCTCACTGAAGCTGATCTCGCCCCAGGGGATATACCAGCCGGGGGTGTTGTCTTCCTCCGCCAGCGCAGCGATGTTGTGGTCGGTGAGGCGGTATTCCATGCCCGTTGCCGTTTTGGTTTGTTGAACGCGCAGCTTTGAACGGGTGACTTTGTGGTGGAGCGGCTTGGGTTTTTCCCACAATACCCTTAGTTGGAAAGCGCCTACCGGCACGGACCAGCTCAGGCTGTGCTTGAATGCGAACAGGTCCTGATACACCGGGTTGGAGCCGATGCGGCTGAAGCTGTATTCAATGGTATCGCCCACGCGGACATCGTCGAGAATAATGTTGAGGGTGTGTTGGCCGCTGTAGATAAGGCGTTCCAGTTCCTCTTCCCGCTGCAGGATCTTCATGCGGGCGCTGTTGATTTTGTCGATGGCTTTGCCTTTTCGAATGATTCTGAGTGCATGCAGTTGTAAAGCCTGATAGGACGGATCGTAGCTGATATTGATCTGAGAGTTTTCCGTGACACCGTTCTGATTGACGATGTGCTCAGCATAATGCTGGTAGGTGTGAAGAGGTTGCTTGTCGCAGGCGCGAACCTGCACATCCAGGATCAGGTAATGGGTTCCATTCTGTATGTCCGAGGCAGGATATTGAATCGTTTTGGGTATGGACAGGGGGGTTACCCAGGTCGGCTCGTTACTGATTTCTATGTCGTTGGCCAGAGCGCTGGGAGCGGGCAGTAAAATGGCGAGACCCAACACCAGCAGTCCGTAAAGGACAGATAAATTATGGGTGATCATGATGTCCAGTATTTAATGGTGATGCAATGAACTCAATTCAGTGTAGTTCAGGCAACGGGTTCGGGTTTGTCGAACTGGTTATTTGGCAGCACTGGCGTTGTTGGCCTTCATAACCTCAGGAACCCGCACCGCAACCGTTTGCACCGTATAGTCCAGTGAGGCACGCAGGGCGCTGAACAGCTTCTTGCCGGACTGGCTGTCGGCGAATTCCAGGAATTCTTTGATGGTCTCGTCGCTGACGGTCTCCAGCGCGACAGTTTGCTGTAGTAGCAGCTGCTCGGAGATCTTGTCCGCCATCATGCCGCGGGTGGCGGCAAAGCTGTTGCGGACCTGATGAAAACTTTGTGTCTGGTTGGGCGCAATCATGGTACCCAGGCCGGTCATAAAGGCTGCCTGCACGTTCACCATCATATCCAGCGCGATGTCATTGGCCTGGGTGGAGGCGGACATGTGTTGCAGTAGCTGCAGCCGTTCCGGTGATGCCTGGGCTTTCTGGCTGGCCAGCACTTCCCCCATTTTTTTAACGGTTTCCGGCTTGGTGGCGTGCTTGTGGGCACCGATCAGGGCTTTGGCATTGTCGCTGCGATACCACTGCATGGCATCCAGCAGGGTGGGCACATCCAGTCGCTTGGTGAGGTCCGCCGCCAGGATGGCCAGCATTTCGTTGGGGTCGAAAACGGAGGCCAGGGATTGCAGCAAAGGGCTGACGAATGCGCTGGTGGGAGCACTACTGGAACCGGCGGTCTTGCTTAATGCTGCCGGAATTTGCTGGATGTGCTTGTCCAGTCCGGTGGCCGAGATCAGTTGCTGAACCTGGCTTAGGTCGGGTTTGCTCTGCTCCGCCCAGGCGACAACGCTGGAGCACAGTAGCGTGATGATAATCAGCACTTGGCGCATAAACATTTCCTAATTTCCGTTTTTGGTTCCCGCCAGCACTTCTTTCTCCAGAGCCCACAGGCGGTCTTGCCCCCACAGGACCAGGTGACCGTATTTGAAGGCCGGCACACCCCACAGGCCCAGCTTGCCCAGCTCATCCCGGTTGCGTTCCGCCGGTTTGCGCCAGCTGTCGGTACCCAGGCAAGCTTCCGCTTCATTCCAGTCGAGATCAGCTCGCTCCACGATTTTCTTGAGGTGGGATTTGCGGGTCACATCCAGTCCTTCGGACCAGATGCCGCTCATGACGGAGACCACGTATTCCTTATCCAACCCCTTTTGCTGGGCGAACATAAAGAGTGCCATGGCATTGCCGATGCCGTCGCCAAGGGGATCACAAATCTTGCCGAAAGGCAGGTTGTATTTTTCCGCTTCGCGTTTGGCGTCCTTGAGGATGTAGTTGCGCTTGGACTTGGGCAGAGCAATGCCGCGGTTGACCATGGGCATCACCGGCTTGGGAATGACCGGTATTTTGTAGAGGTCCGCCAGTTTGAAGACGCGATCCGCTGCCAGGTAAGAATATGGGCTGCGGAAGGAAAAGTAGAAATCGAGAGTTTTGACCTGCTTTGGGCGGGGCCGCAGGGTGTTGTAGCTCTGCAGGACATGGCGGTACTGGCGTTGGTAGTCTGCCAGATCCCCTGTGGCCCGGCGCATACCGGGTTTGTTGAGTCGGTCGGCCAGGTGGGCCAGCCGGTCCAGGCCCCAGTACCATTCGCCACCGTAGTAGAGCATGGCGGAGTTGTAATGGCCACGGGCCAGGAGTTCTGACGTAGCCTGGTTTAACAGCGGGCGGGCTTCTGTGTCTTTCAGGCTGCCATAACGTTTGGCTGCACTTTGGAATGTGGTGGTACTGCAACCCCACAGGGCCCCGGTAACTTCGGTGACCAGATGCAGCAGCTTGGGACGATTCTGGTGTTTCAACAGGATGGCGGTGGCTTTGAGGGCATCTTCGTAGCTGGGGGTCTTGGCATCTTCCGGAAATACCAGCTCATGCAGTTTCGCCAGGCGTTTGGCATCCTGGAGGGCGTATTGAGCCTGCAAATCCGGGTGGGGCGAGGTCTCCTCCGGCAAATCCAGTACAAACCGGATCTGCAGGTTGACCTTGAAGTCCTCCAGGAAGCGGGGCATGGCTTGCAACAGCAATAGGGAATAGGGGTCGTTTACCCGATGGTAAAAGATCACCGTATTCAATGACGGCAGCAGGCGTCGTTTTACTTCAAACCAGCCCCGGCGCAGATTCCGGGTTTTGGGGCTGGTTGCCATCTTGGCAAACAATGGCATGAGCAGTCGGGTTAAAGTCATAATGTTCTGAAGTGTTCCCCCAGGCTCGCTCCATGCGGCTCTGTGATGTGCAACGTTAACGCTCCGCTGTCAGTCGTTTTACAAAAACCTTTGAATTCCTTTGGTAATTGTACAGGGATTGCCTGTGTTGTGGCAGTTCCGATATGGCTGCACTGCAGAATCCCCGTTCCATAAACCAATGGGCGGTGCGTGTGGTCAGCACGAACAGGGAATTCAGTCCCAGCATCAGGGCCCGTTGCTCGATGGCTTTCAGCAGCGTGTCACCGCGATTGCCCTGACGGTATTCCGGATGCACCACGACACAGGCCAGTTCGCCGCAATGCTCGTTAGGAAACGGATAGAGCGCCGCGCAGGCAATGATCTTGTCATCCCGTTCAATCAGGGTGAAGTGTTCAATTTCATTTTCCAGCAATTCCCGGGAGCGTCTAACCAGGACACCCTGTTGCTCAAGAGGTTCAATCAATTCCAGCAAACTGGCCACATCGTCCACACCGGCCAGGCGCACTTTTTCGTAGGTTTGCTGGGTAATGAGCGTGCCGGTGCCGTCCAGGGTGAACAGCTCCTGCAGCAGCGCGCCATCATGATGGTAGCTGATGACATGAGCGCGATTGATGCCTTTGACAACCGCATCGCGGGCACTGATCAGGGTGTAATGAGGCAGGTCCTGGGCGGCAATCAGCGTATTGGCCTCGGGCACCGTCAACTCGCGAATCAGGTTGCCGTTGGTATCGAGAATGCCTTCGTTGCCGTTGAAATAGATGATCTTGTCCGCCTTCAGTGAGGTGGCGGCTGCTTCAGCCACTTCTTCCCACAACAGGTTGAAAGATTCTCCGGTGGGGGAGTAACCCAGGGGGGACAGCAGCACCAGATGGCCGTTGTTCAATTGCTGGTGAATGGCATCGTGGCGTAGCTTGCGGACTTCGCCGCTGTGCTGGTAATCAATACCGTTGTGCACGCCATAGGGCTTGGCCACCACATAATTGCCGGTGGAGACCACGCTGTTGGCAGGGTTCAGGTGGGCCGCCGCCATGCTCTGTACCAGCTGGCTTTGTACCTGAATCGCGGTGCGGCCAATGGCTTCAGTGACGGCGTGCAGGCTGTTGAGGTCCGTCACTCTGCGGTGGTATTCAATCTGTATGGGTAGCTGGCTTTCCTGCAGGCGCTGATCAATCTGCGGGCGGGCACCATGCACCAGAACCACGCGGATGCCCAGGCTGTGGAGCAGGACCACATCCTGAATCAATTGGGGAAAACGGGGTGCGTCGACGGCTTCGCCGGGAAACGCCACCACAAAGGTTTTGCCACGATGCGCATTAATGTAGGGAATGCTGCTACGAAACCCGTTTACGTAAGGGCTGGGTTCCTGTCCCGGGTCAGATTGCATGATGCTGTTGCGAAGCCTCCGAATATTCAGGGGTTATCTTATCCTTGCGGCGGCCCTGATCTCAATCGTCCGTCAGTAATTTTGTATTGCCACCCACGGCGGCGGTGTTCACCGAGATGGTTTTTTCGTTGGCCAGCCGCAGCAGGTAATGTGGGCCACCTGCCTTGGGGCCGGTTCCCGAGAGATCCTGACCGCCGAAAGGCTGTGAGCCCACTGTAGCGCCAATCATGTTGCGGTTGATGTAGACATTGCCCACCTGAGCACGCTTCGCCACAGTTTCACAGAACTGGTTAATGCGACTGTGCACGCCCAGGGTCAGGCCGAATCCGGTGCGGTTGATCTGCTTGATGATGTCCCCGACTTTGTCGGCGCGATAGCTGATTACATGCAGAACCGGGCCGAACACCTCTTCATGCAGCTCGTTGAGGTCTTCCAGTTCGATGATGGTGGGAGGGACAAAGTGGCCCTTCAATTCCGGCATCGAGCCCTGATAAAGAATACGTTCCTGGGCGCGGAAGCGCTCGATATGGAGCATCAGTTCCGACTGCGAATGGCTGTCAATGACCGGGCCGATGTCGGTTTCCCAATCCAGCGGGTCCCCCAGGGAGATGGTTTGCAGATAGCCGATCAGCGTTTCCAGGGTCTTCTCTTTTACGTCTTCCTGCACAAACAGGACCCGCAGGGCAGAGCAGCGCTGGCCGGCACTGTCGAAGGCCGATTGCACGATATCCCGCACCACCTGCTCGGTCAGGGCGGAGCTGTCCACAATCATCGCGTTCTGGCCGCCGGTCTCGGCGATCAGGGGAATGATGGGGCCGTCCCGTTCGGCGATCTTGCGGTTGATTTGCTTGGCCGCCGCGGTAGAGCCGGTGAACATAACGGCTCTTAGTGCGGATTCCTTGAGAATGGTGTCTTCCACCAACTTGCCCGAGGCCAGAATGGTCTGCACGACATTTTTAGGGAAACCGGCTTCATGGAACAGTTCGATGGCCCGGCTTGCGATCAGCGGAGTGAGGGGGCTGGGCTTGGCGATGACGGTGTTGCCTGCCGCCAGGGCTGCCGAAACCTGTCCGCTGAAAATGGCCAGGGGGAAGTTCCAGGGGCTGATGCAAAGCACCGGGCCTTTGCCTTCCAGCACCAGGGTATTTTCCTCGCCGGTGACGCTGGGCAGTTGGGTGGGTTCGAACAGGCGGCGGGCCTGGTTGGCGTAGTAGCGCAGGAAATCCACCGCCTCCCGCACTTCGGCCAGGGCATTGCTCAGGGTTTTGCCCGCCTCCCGCATGGTAAGCAGAATCAATTCGTCGTAATGTTCCTCGTACAGCCGGGCTGTGGCTTCCAACAGGCTGGCCCGTTCTTCCACTTCTTCAAAGCGCCAGCTTTTCCAGGCCTCACGGCTGCGGTCAAAGGTTTGGTGGCAATCCTGCCGCCCGGCTTTTTTGTAGTACCCCACCACTTCTTCCGGGTCGGTGGGGGAAAATACGGTCACCGTTTTGGGTTCTTCCGCGTCCGGGTCGGCCGAGATTCCAGGCAGGGCCGCAGGTTGTTTAAGTTGTTCCCCCATGGACTTGGCCAGCCGTTGCAGGGTCTTCATGCTGTCCAGGTTCAAGCCCAGGGAATTTTTGCGCTCCGGTTGAAACACCCGTCTCGGCAAGGGGATTTTAGGGTTGCGTAACCGGTCCATGTTGCGGATGTTGGCGCTCGGCTCTTCAATCAGCCAGCTACCGTCGCTTTGCGCCAATTGCACCTGACGTACGAAGGAGGTGTTGGCACCGTTTTCCAGCAGTCGGCGCACCAGATAAGGCAGCAGCTCCTGGTAACGGCCAACGGGAGCATAGATGCGGCAATGAGCATGGTCGTAACTGCTCAGCAGGTGATCGTAGAGGGATTCACCCATGCCGTGGAGGCGTTGGAATTCGTACTGGCGCACTTTGCTCTGTTCAGAGAGAGTGAGGATACTGGCCACCGTGTGGGCATTGTGGGTAGCGAACTGGGGGTAGAGGAAGTGGCGGCCTGTCAGCAACATCTGCGCACAATAGAGGAAACTCAGGTCAGTGTGATCCTTCTGGGTGTAAACCGGATATTCTTCCAACCCCAGTTGTTGGGCCTGTTTGATCTCGGTATCCCAATAGGCGCCTTTCACCAAGCGCACCGGGATTTGGCAGTGCTGGGTTTTACTCACATCCATCAGCCACTGCAGCTGTGCGGGTGCCCGCTTCTGGTAGGCTTGTACCGCCAGCCCCAGTTTACCCCAATGGCGCAAACGGTTATGGCTGATGGCGCGGGAAAACTGCATTAACGTGGCTTCCAAACGCCAGCTTTCCTCAGCGTCGATGGTGACGGAAATATCCTTTTCCTGGGCCAGTAACAGCAGATCCATCAGGCGACTGTGGAGCTGGTTCAGGTTTTTACTCTGGCGCAGTTCGAAACGGGGATGCAGGGCTGACAGCTTGATGGAGATGCCGCCATGGTCCTTGCGGGTCTCCAGCTTTTCACTTTGATGGGTGATGGCGTGTTCGTAGGCGTCCATGTAACGCTCCACGTCCGCCATGGTCATGGCCGCTTCCCCCAGCATGTCGTAGGAGTGGTAGTAGCCCTTTTCGGATTCGTCTTCGCTGCGTTGCAGGGCTTCCTCAATGGTTTCCCCCGCTACGAATTGCTGGCCGATGACCATCATGGCCTGGCGAATGGCGCTCAGCGCCAGGGGTTCGCCCAAACGGCGAATCAACCCTTTGAAACTGTCGGAGAGCCAGTTGCCGGGGAGCTGATCCTTGGTAAACA
Organism: Pseudomonadales bacterium; assembly: GCA_002708905.1. Taxonomy (GTDB): domain Bacteria; phylum Pseudomonadota; class Gammaproteobacteria; order Pseudomonadales; family Ketobacteraceae; genus Ketobacter. The sequence continues at coordinate 89,773 of PAPM01000037.1, forward strand.
GTTTGCCGGTGATCAGCAGGCCCCAGGTGGAGGCGTTGACCCAGCGGGCGTCACTGTGCCCCAGATGCTCTGCCCAATTGCCCTGTTGCAGCCGGTCCTGCAGAAAGCGCTCGGCGGTCTCCTGGTCGGGTATGCGCAGCAACGCTTCCGCCAGGCACATCAGGGTGACGCCCTCTTTGTTGTCGAGGCCGTATTCCTTAAGCAGGGTTTCCACCCGCACCCCAGGCTTGGTGTTACGGATGGCCACCAGAAACTCACTGGCCTGGGCCTTGATGCGGTCCCGGGCCGGGTTGTCCAGGGTGTAGCCCATGAGCAATTCCTGCACAGCTTCTTCCTCGTTGCGCAGGTATTGAGTCAGCAGATTGTCTGGGAGTGGAAACTCCAATCCCATGGATGAGGGGGCTCTACAGCGTGCCACTTAGGTTCCTGATGTCCAAATCAATGTTCTATAAGACATTTTGGCACAGGATAGGCTTCGGTGTGAGGTTTTTGCTGGATTCGTTGATTAAGCTGTTGATAGTGTTATTAAGGAGGAGGTGGGGATTTGTGCGTGATTGCTGAAAAGTGGGACAGCGCAAGGGTGCGGAGGGCGTAATGATGTCGGAGTTATTCCGGCGGCAGGCTGACCGCCGGAATCAACTGCGCCGGAATAAACTACGCGAGATTTACAGGGAAATGGAACCCTGGATTTTCTCCAGAAGCTTAGCTCCCATGCCTTTCACCTTCAGCACTTCGTCCAGGGTGTTAAAGGGACGGGCTTCCACCAGGCGAGCGGCCAGTTTGGTGGAGACGCCTTTGATGGAGGCGATCTCTTTCTGCGTGGCGGAATTCAGGCACAGGGTGTCGGTGCGGTTCTGTGCTTTTGTCGCCTTCGCAGACTGAGCTTTTTTTGCAGCAGCTTTTGTGGTTGGGTCAGCGACTGCTTTGGCCTCAGTTTTTGCTGCAGGCTTCTCTGGCTTCTTCGCCTCTGCTTTCTTATCAGATTGTTCAGTTTTTTCCGTTTCATTGAAGCTGACACTGATGACGTTGTCGGTTGGGTTTTTGATAACCGTGGGCACCCAGCTTGCGGTATAGGGAACGGCAAAGTTTACCGCGTCGCGAGTCTCATAGGCAGAACCGTTCCATTCACGCAGCATCAGTACGATGTGCCAGTTGCCAACCGGTGGCTCTTTGAATATCAGATCATATTGGCAAGCCGGAATAAAGTGCTGTCCAAGAATTTGGCCGATGGTGGTTCCGGCCAGTGCAACACCTTCAAAATTTCCACCCTGGTAAGGATGCTTCAAGGCCCAGAGCTCAATAGCGAGGGTGCCGCTGACATTATCCGCATCCCGCTGATTGGCAATGCTGTCGATGTTGATGCTGACGCGATCGTTTTGAATGTTGAATCCACAGTTCCCGTTCAGTTGCAGATTGGAGTGGGTATTTAGCGCAAAGTTTGGCTGAGTATTAATCATTCTATTTTATAGTCCTGGATGATGGGGCGCGCGCATTGTAGTGAAAACAGAACAGGATTTGTGAACTTTTTTCACGCTTTGTTTAACGTGAATTGCCTGACCTTATTTGGTGCAGGCCGCACCTCAAAGTTGGCGATAGAAGTGCGATTCTGTGCCCTGATCTGAAGCATTCTGCGCGTCTGCTGTGACCGTTTTATAATGACCTGTTAAAGGTGTTTTTTGCGTGGAAAATATCAGGGTAGGTTGCGCTTTCGATACTCGCCAGGGGTTTCTCCCGTCCAGCGCTTGAATGCTTTGGTGAAGGGGCTCTGTTCGGAAAAACCCAACAGAAACGCAACATCCACCAGGGACATATCCGGCTCCAACAAATAATGTCGCGCCAACTCCGCGCGGGTGGAATCCAGTAGCCCGCGAAAGCTGGTGCCGGATTGTTCCAGTTGATACTGCAAGGTCCGTGTTGAAATCTGTAGGGCCTCCGCCACATTTTCCAGCGTGCAGCGACCGCCGGATAACTGCTCCATGATGGATTTTTTGATGCTGTTTTGCAGTTCGCCCGGTTGCTTCAAACTTTGGGTTTGCTGGATCACTTGAGAGATGAGGATGCGATGGCTCTCTGGGTCGTGATAGGTAATGGGTATCTGGAGGTATTCTTTGGGGAACAGTAGTTGCGTGGTGTTTTGTCCGAATTGAACGTTACCACCGAACAGTTCGTGGAATGGCGCAGTGTCTGGTGGTGGGTCAAAAGTGAAGTCCACATCCGCCACCAAATCACGGCGTCCGGTATGTCGGCGGGCAAACACTACCCAACTCGCAACGGATACCTGCATCAGGGCGGGATGCAGATTCTCCATGCGCGGAATCCACTGTAATCCCACCCGATCCTGCAGCAGTACCATGTGCGTATCGTTGGCTTCGTCGATGACGGTTTCGTAGCGCACCAACATACTGGCGACTTCCGCCAGGTTTTTACAGGTCATAGCTGCGTAGGAGAACACCCCCCAATGTTTGGGATTGATTTCTTTGGCCAGTTTCAGGGGCAGGCATTGGTCACCGGAACAGGCAATTGCCTTAGCCATCAGCTCACTCCACAGGGGAACAGGTATACGTTCATTCAGCGAGTGGTCCTGCAGATGGAGTGTAAGTTCGGTCGTCAGATCTGCGCTGCTGGTACTGCAATGATTGTCCAGATAATCCAGAAGTGCACGGACATAACCGAGGCGAACGCTGCCGGTGGTCGCGAATTCCATTGGGGTTCCTTTCTAACGCTTCGCTTCTTGTTATTTTGTTTTTTAGGTCGTTTTTTATAGAGGTATCACGATTGGCCGGATTTAACCGGAGGCGGCCGATTCGATCTTACATTCTACGCCCATCTGCATCTCTTTGTACAAATTCACCGCTTGCGCATTTGGTCTATGGGCGTCGGTTTTCATCAATACCGTTGCACCGTAAAGGGATAAGGTGGTGTTTTAAATAAGATCAATAACAAGAATCAAAAGGAGAGGTGCTGTGGTCAAGCATCAATGCGTTGTGCTCTGCCTGGGAGCATTGTTATTAGGGGGGTGCGGAGGTTCCAGTGAATCACCGTCCCGGCCGTCAGAGGAGCGTTCGTTGCAACCGGTGTCTGCATCGGAATCCAATTCATCGCCCGAATCCCCGGCAGAGTCTGGGGACCCGGTGACTCTGCAACTGGACGACGCCGACAGTCTCTATCACCGGCCTGCAGAATACCCTGGGGTGCATATTGCGCCCATGCGCTACATTCCCATCTCCACCGGGCAGAAGTTGGGTATGCGCCTGACGCTACCGGCGGATGAAAACGGCGAACCCCTGCCGGGACCCTTCCCGGTGATCCTGGTACAGAGTGGATACAACATTGGTTTGATGTCCTTCGCTGCAGCACCGGGTGGGGTATTTCTGGGGATACCGGATTCCTATCTGGTGCGGCGCGGTTACGCCATGGTGTCGGTGGACGTCATTGGCGGTGGTATTTCCCAGGGCGGCTGGGAACTGTTTGGTGAGAAAGAGCAGGCCGGCTACATGGATACGGTGGACTGGGTTAAGGCGCAGCCCTGGTGTAACGGTGACATCGGCGTTACCGGTGCTTCCTATATGGGTATCACTTCCCTGTTTACTGCACAGCTGCGGCCCGATGACGTCAAGGCGGTATTTGCCAGTGTGCCGCTGGGGGATGCCAAGCGGGGAATTGTCGGCACCGGTGGCCTGCTGAATGCCGTGTTTATGGGGGAGTGGATGGCCCTGACTCATCTCACCTCCACCCAGAACGTGCCCCTGATGTTGCTGCAGCCGGAACTGATGCCCCAGGTGATGGCCGCCACCCAGGAACACATTGATCACATCGAGGATTACTATCTGCCATTGATTGAGCGTGCCATCCACGGCGATGCGGAGCTGGCTTATGATTCCGCTTTCTGGCGAGTGCGCTCACCACTGGAAAACATGGACCGAATCCAGGCACCCACGCTGATCGCTGGTGCCCTCAATGATTTGTTTCAGCGCGATGCACCCTTGTTGTATGAAAGCCTGCGGGATCGGGTGGATGCGCGCCTGATACTGTTTGATGGTGACCACGTCAGCAACTTTTTGCAGGCATTGCCCGGCACGGAAAAAACCGATCCGGTATTGCATGTATTGTTGCAGTGGTTTGATCGTCACCTGAGGGGAATGGACAGCGGTACTGAGCGGATTCCGCCGGTGACGCAATATGTAAAACATTATAAACCGGGCAATTGGCAGGGCTTTATCAGTGCTGACAACTGGCCCCATCCGGCGGCGCAGCCGGAGCGCTGGTATCTGCATGGCGACGGCGGCCTGACCCAACAGGCTCCGTTTCAGGAAGAGGTGGAGCGCACCATGGCGGCGGCACCCTTTGCGGAATATGCCTATGGTAAGAGCAAAGATGGTGGATTTCTGAGGCTGGAGATCCAGCCCAGCGATGGTTCTGACTGCTCATTAAGCTATGTACAGTGGACACTGGGTGTGGCCGGTATCACGCAGATCCGCCCTTGCTATTGGGATCACCGGGAGCTGGAGCAGAATGCCCTGAATTACGAAACCGCTCCCATGCCGGAGGATTACTTCATTGCCGGACCGTTGCAGGCAGACGTCTGGATGTCCAGTACCACGGAGGATGCGGTACTCTCGGTGCGGGTGGATGAGGTGTTGGCCAGCGGACGGGTGGTGCCCATCACCAACGGATTGTTACTGGCTTCCTTGCGGGCGGTGGATGAAAGCCGGTCCCGTTATGTGTATGGAGAAATGGTGCAGCCATACCACTTTCTTACCCAGGAGCACGAACAATTGCTGACGCCTGGTGAAGTGGTGAAAATGCAGGTGGAGATTTTCCCCACCAGCGCCATCATCCGGGCAGGAAGCCGACTGCGGGTATCCATCAGCCCCAGCAACCAGGCCCAGGGTGTCCTGAATCTGGTGCAGCGGCAGCGGGTGGAAGGTGGCGTCACCACCATCCACCACGGTCCTCAGTATCCTTCCAGCCTGGCGTTACTGTCGGTACCGCTTTCTGAGTTGAATTGAGTCCCGGGTTCGTCACCGAACAGTTTCAATAGCAGGATGGGCAGCAGGATCAAATCCACCAGCACGGCACACAGGATGGTGATGATGGTGATTAAGCCGAGATCCTGATTGGGAATGAAATCCGAGAACAGCAGGGATGTAAACGCAATGGACATGATGGCGGTGGTCAGCAGCATGGCTACCCCTACGGTGTCCATTGCATACTGCACTGAATCATAGTTATTAAAGTGCAGCTGTTCTCGGGCGTATTTGTATTTGGCCAGGAAGTGAATGGTGTCATCCACCACAATGCCCAGGGTAATGGTGATCCCCACGGACATGCCGAAACCGATCTTGCCACTGATTAGCGCCCACACGCCAAAGGCCATGGCAGCGGGGAACAGATTGGGCACCATGCTGATCAGGCCCAACGACCAGGAACGGAACATGGCGATCAGCAGGAAAGAAATCAGAATCAGTGCCACCACAAAGCCCTTCGAAAGGTTGTTTACGTTAGTGTACTGCATGTGGGCAAAGGCCAGGTTGGCACTGCCGATGGTGGCGTGTTTGGTGTCGAATTGATGCTGGTCCAGCCAGTGTTGAATCTGATGCTCCAGATCAATCAGCTCTTTATCGGAGAGTTGATCGTACACTGCAATAACCCGGGTTTCTGAACGATCAAAGTTGATCAGGTTGTTGAGGTCCTGGCCAAAAGGCAGGGACATCTCATACATCAATAAATACTGTGATGCCAGCTGGCGGGATTCCGGAATGCGATACCAGTCTGGATCATCTTCATGCAGATTTTTATTCAGGGTTTTCATGACTTCCAGCAAGGACGTGGTAAAACGCAATTGCGGATTTTCCTGCAGGCGGTCATCCAGATCCTGCAGCAGGTTCAGATAAAGCGGGTCGTAGATGCCGCCGTTCTCGGTGGCAGGAATGCTGATGTTGACCACCACGGACCCGCTGATGCGCTCGATCATGAAATCCATGTCACGACGTACTTCCAGATCCTCATCGAAAAACTCAACGAAGTTATCGTCCAGGCGATTCAGTGGAATAAATGAGGCCAGGGTAACCATCACCAGCACAAAACCAACGATGATTTTTTTGGCGTGGGGTTGATAAAAGCGAATCAAGCCACCCATGTTGGGGAGCTTGGTGACACCCTTGGCCTTGCTGGGTAAGTAGTAGACCAGAGCCGGCAGGAAGCTGAGCGAAGCCAGCATGGCGTAAAGAATGCCTACACCGGCGGCAGTGCCCATATGGGCAAAGGGTGGCGACTCACTGAAATTCAGGGCGAAGAAACTGACTGCGGTGGTGAGGCTGGTAAAAATGATCGGGGAGAAATTCACCTCGATACTTTTTTCCAGCGCAGCTTTTTTGTCGAGCCCTCTGGCCAGACCCTGGGCATAATTCACCATCAGGTGAATGCAGTCGGCCATGGCAATGATGACGATAATAGCCGGTGTATTGACCAGAATGGGGGAAACTTTTACGCCGGTCCAGAGCACCGCGCCCATGCCCGCCATAATGGCCAACAGCGCTGTCACAATGCAGGCGATGTTGCCGATGAAATCCCGCAGGGTGAAGATCAGGAAGGCGAACACCAGGATCAGTGCAAAGGGAAAAATCGTGCGGCCATCTTCTTCAATGATGGCGGGCAGGGAGGTTTCCACGGCAACGCCGCCCACCACGCGAAAGTCGATGTCAGGATACTGCGCTTCCATTGCGTTCACATAGTCGCGTACGTATTGCACTACCTCCACGGCGGCCTGGCCGCTATCGGCTTCCGGAAAATTCAAAATCACGGACACCAGGGACAGGTCCCCCTGTTGGGTGATCAGGTAATCCCTAACCCCCACTTTGGCGGTCGCGTAACGTTTGCGAACCAGCAATTCCTGTGGGGTCAGTGCGTCCACATCCTCCACCAGAAATTCCACCAGCAGATCGTCACCGTCGACCCGGGTATAGAGGTGGTTGCTGAGGGATTCCACCCGCTGGGAATAGGGGATAGACCAGCCGAACTCGGTCAGTTGTTGAATGGCTTTGAGGGTGTCGGGCGTAAAGACATTCTGATTATGTGGCTCCACCAGCACCATGACGTTCTTGTCGCTGGTGTAGTCTTCTTCAATCTGGATCAGATTGCCCAGGTTGGTGTCATTGGCTTTGAAGAAGTCCCGCTGATTGGCTGAGAACTGGGCGTCTTTGGCCCCCATGGCCAACAGCATTGCCCCTAATATGACCACGACGATGCTGGTGATGCGATGATTCATCACCCACTGCGCCCAAGCTCTTGCTAACACGATCCACCCCCTACTTCTATTATTGGTATATAGCGTGTATTGCGCGAGACATCATAGCGGTGATGTCTTGGGGGCGGTAGCGCTGGAAAGGACAGATTTCTGTGAAATTATGTCAGGCACCTGCCAGCCATTGGCCGGCAGGCGATTTTAATGATGGGCTTTAGATGCCCGGTCCATCTTGTCCATTACCTGCATGCAGAGGGCAGATAGCACAAACCCCATGTGAACAATCAATAGCCACATGAGTTTGGTTTCAGCCCCGTCGCCCCCATCGGGGGAGAACTCCATATAGGATTTGAGAAGATGTATGGCAGATATCGCCACAATCGAGGCAGATAGCTTCAATTTGAGCGAGCCTGAGTCCATTTTTCCCAGCCAGGACAGCTTCTCGCCACCTTCCTCAATATCAATCTTGGAGACGAAATTCTCGTAGCCGGAGAACATCACCATCACCACCAGGCTGCCTACCAGGGTCAGGTCCACCAGAGTGAGGATCTTCAGGATCAGCGTTTGCTCAGGCATGGTCAGCAGGGCGGGTAGGATGTGTATCAGCTCCTGAAAGAACTTGAAGGCCAGTACCAGCAATAGAATGCTCAGACCCAGATAAACCGGGGCCATGATCCAGCGGCTGGCGTAGAGGGGTTTTTCGATCAATGATTCCATGGGAACGTGATTCCTGAGAGACCGTAATGATGAAGGCAAAGATACCGGATTTTTGGCGGCGGGTCACGGTTCTGCAAGGTTGTATGCGGGGGAGGTTGGTTTGGTTAAGCGCTTGAGTCTACAATTGTTTTATTGTTGCAACATTCCGACTCCAGTAGAGCACCCGTCGTGACCAGCATTCAAAAAGGTAAAGCCAGTTTCATGCAGCCCAGTATCCGCATCGATGTGCGTTGGGTATTGGACGGCCTGTTCGATGATGGCCGCATCAGCGAACGGGACCTGAATTTCATTGCCGGTCAGCGGCGGGAAAAGAGTGAGCTCAACTGGAACCCCCTGCAGTTCATCGCCAAGTTCGGCCTCGACGACCAGCAGTTCGAAAATCGCAAGCTGGACCTGGACAACCTCACCGAGTGGTTGGCCAAGCGGGCCAACCAGCCCATTTATCATATCGACCCATTGAAGGTAGATGTGGGTGCCACCACAGCGGTGATGTCCTTCCAGTTTGCCGAGCGTCACGAGATTCTGGCGGTAGCGGTGGACGATGAGACGGTCACCATCACCAGCGGCCAGCCTTTTCTCAATGAGTGGGAGCAGGGGCTGGAACAGACCCTTAAAGGCAAGCGCATCAAGCGGGTGATCACCAACCCGGCGGATATCCGGCGTTTTACCCTGGAATTCTATAACCTGGCCCGCTCCGTCAAAGGTGCCAGTGGCGGTAAAGGCCCATCTAACGTCACCAACTTCGAGCAACTGCTGCAGCTGGGTGAGTTGACTTCGCCGGATGCCAATGACCAGCACATCGTCAAAATCGTGGATTGGCTGCTGCAGTATGCCTTCGACCAACGGGCCAGCGATATCCACCTGGAGCCACGTCGCGAGCACGGCAATATCCGCTTCCGTATTGATGGTGTATTGCATGACGTCTACGAGCTCCCGGCGCCGGTTATGGCGGCGGTCACCAGTCGGATTAAAATCCTGGGGCGAATGGATGTGGCGGAGAAGCGCCGCCCCCAGGACGGGCGCCTGAAAACCAAGAGTACCGAGGGGGATGAGGTGGAGCTGCGTTTGTCCACCTTGCCCACCGCGTTCGGTGAGAAGATGGTTATGCGTATCTTCGATCCGGAGGTGCTGGTGCGTTCTTCGGCCCAGATGGGGTTGGCGGATGAGGATTACGAGCGCTGGCAACAGATGGTGACCCAGCCTAACGGAATTGTGCTGGTGACCGGGCCCACCGGGTCCGGTAAAACCACCACGTTGTATTCCACCTTGAAGCAGTTAGCCACCCGGGAGGTAAACGTTTGTACCATCGAAGACCCTATCGAAATGGTGGAGCCCTCCTTTAATCAGATGCAGGTGATGGACAATGTAGATCTGACCTTTGCCGACGGTGTGAAAGCCCTGTTGCGTCAGGACCCGGACATCATCATGGTGGGGGAGATCCGGAATCTGGAAACCGCCAATATGGCGATTCAAGCCGCCCTCACCGGTCACTTGGTGATTTCCACCCTGCACACCAACGATGCACCTTCTGCCATTGTGCGTCTGACGGATCTGGGGGTGCCGCCCTACATGATTTCCGCCACCCTGTTGGGGGTAATGGCCCAGCGTCTGGTGCGTACCCTCTGTCCTCACTGCAAGCGGGATTCGTTTATTGATCCGGACGCCTGGGACAACCTGATATCCCCCTGGAAGGGTAAGCAGCCGGAGAAAATCAAAGCGCCGGTGGGCTGTCTGGAGTGTCGCAAAACCGGTTATATGGGGCGTGTTGGCATCTATGAAGTGATGCCGTTGTCCCAGGACCTTAAGGACATGATCAGTCACAATGCAGAGCTGACGGATATCCGCAAGCAGGCCATGAAAGAGGGTATGCGTACCCTGCGTTTGAGTGGTGCCCAGAAGGTGGCGGCAGGCCTTACCACAGCGGAGGAGGTGATGCGGGTCGCACCCATAGTAAACAGCACCTGATTCCCGACGGGTGCGCCTAGCCTAGACGGTGATTCCATTGCTAGAATGGGGCCTTCTCGTTGTTGCAGACTTGCCGGGGGTATGGCCAGGGGTGAGGGGGCACAGCAGTCTGAAAATTAGAAAAACAAGAAGAGAATTTTCATGAGTACCCTGTTGTCGGCGTTTTCTCCGGTTCGTAACCTGAAGCTCCTGTTCGTTCGACCGGCTTCCAATTTTCCTGTTCTTGACGGGTTTCGTGCCCTTTCCATGCTGATGATCATGGTGTTTCACACCTTCAGCATCTATTCCGTTTCCCACCCGGATATCGAATTGATTGATATGGTGGATGCCAGTACCTGGTCGGCCTGGATCTGGAATGCGGATAAAAGTGTGGATATTTTCTTTGTTATAAGTGGCTTTCTGATCACGGGTATATTGTTGCGCCAGATCGACAAGGAAAACCGTATCCGCTTTGGTAACTTTTATTTTCGCCGCTTTTTACGTTTAAGCCCCGCTTATTGGCTGGTGCTGGGGTTGTATGCCTGGATGGGCTACACGGCGATGGACGCTGCAGGCCGCGAGCAATTGAATCTGCACAACATCTGGACCAACGTGTTGTACATCAACAACTTTGTGCCCTATGACGAGCAGGCCATGAACTGGACCTGGACTCTGGCCATTGAGGAACAGTTCTATCTGATCTATCCGTTGGTGCTGTTGTTGTTGGTAAAGCACACCCGCCGGCCGCTCACGGGACTGTGGGTGTTGTTGGGGATTTCGTTCCTGGTGCGCTTTCTGGTCATCATGACAGATGAGCCTATTCGGACCATGTCAGGCAGTCAGGTGGTCATTGATCAGGAGTTTCATGCTTATCACTTCTCCGTGCTCTATGACAATCTGTATACCCGTTTCGGTGCTCTGGTGTGCGGTTGTATTGCCGCCTTTTATTATTTCCATCACGAAACAGCATTGCGTCAGTTTCTGAACTCCTTCTGGGGTAAATTTTTCGAACTCGCGAGTTTCGCGGCCATTATTCTGTTTTTGTGGTTGCCGGTGGTCAGCACCAGAATGGATGATCAGCAGACCCTGACGATTCTTTATCAAACCTTCAGCCGCAATCTGTTCAGCGGCGCAGTGGCTTATCTGGCGCTGGTGTGCCTGGAAAAAAGTTATTTAAGCTGGTTGTTGAATCTGCTGTTTTCCAATCGGTTTTGGTATCCGTTGGCGCAGTTGTCTTATTCCATGTATTTGCTGCACGTATTCCCCATTCTGATTCTGGTGCAAATGGGAGTGAATGCCATGCAACAGTATCCGGAGCGCTATGATTATACCCATTGGCAGGCGATGAGCCTGATCTGTCTCTATTCAACCATCATTACCATCATCGGGGCTGTGATCATTTATCTGTTGATCGAGCGTCCGATTATGAACCTGCGGAAATAGCATGACTTTCTTTAACAAGCCGACCCAATGGGCTCTGTTGTTGGGGTTGCTGCTGGCCGTGCCTTCCCTGTGGGTAGGGATGCAGCTGGACGATTATTTTCACTGGGGACTGGTAACCCAGCGCAGTCAGGTTCTGCAAACGGTGAGTCCGGCCAGCCCCTATGGCCTGTTCAGCTTTGTGGATGGCAATCCCGCCCGGGTAATGGATCTGATGAATCTGGGGTTGGCGCCCTGGTGGACCTATCCGCAGGTGGAATATGCTTTCTGGCGGCCGCTGACCGAGGTGACCCATGGTCTGGACTATTCCCTCTGGCCGCAATATCCCATGCTCATGCATGTCCACAGTCTGCTGTATTTTGCGTTGATGTTGTGGTGTGGCTTTCGCTTGTTTAAATTGATTCAGGGAGAAAGCACAGCCTGGATCTGGGCGGTGTTTCTGTTTGCGCTGTCCTACACCCATGGTGTTCCGGTTGGCTGGCTGGCCAACCGCAATGCCGTGTTGGCAGTGATATTTGTGATTCTGACGTTGCACTACCACCATGATGGGCGGGAGACGGACCGTGGCCTGTTGAATCTGCGGGCCAGTCTCTGTTTTACGCTGGGGCTGTTGTGTGGCGAGATGGCGGTGACGGCCGGCGCCTATCTGTTTGCGTATGCCGTGTTCCTGGAGAAGGGCTCCTGGCGGGAGCGCATGTTTTCCCTGGCGCCCTATGTGGTCATCGGGGCGGCTTGGCTGGGGATGCGTTCGTTGCTGGGGTATGGTGCCAGCGGTTCAGGGCACTATGTGGATCTGTTTCAGTCACCGCTTATGTTTTTGCAGGTACTGGTTGGCCGCGGACTGGATCTGCTGGGGGGGTTGTTCTGGGTAATACCACCGGAGCTGGGGTCGGGGCTCCCTGAAATTCGACGCCCGGTTTTTCTGTTGTTGTTCCTCATTTTGCTCTGGCTATCTTGGCCGTTATTGCAATCAGATCGAAGGGCGCGCTTCTGGTTGGCGGGCTCCTTGTTTTGCCTGGTGCCGGTGGCCAGTACCATTCCCCATAGTCGGCTGCTGATTGCCGCCAGTGTGGGAGCAGCAGGCTTTCTCGGCTTGTTTTTGCAGGCTTGGCGCTCCGGTCGACTTGCCGGTTCCGGCCCGACAAAATCTCTTACGGCGATCATGGGTGGCTTACTGCTGGTGTTGCAGCTGGGGCTGTCATCCTTGTTGCTGCCGATGGAAATGGTGTCCATGCGCATTGTGGGGGATAACTACCTGAACAAGGGCGCACGTGCCTGGGATCTTGGGGATATTCCCCGTGGTACGACCCCTATTTTGATCAATCCCCCACTGTCCAGTGCCGGAGGTTACATCAACGGCGTGCGGGCTTATCTGGGTTTGCCGGTGGCGTCCAAGACCTGGTTGCTGGCGTCCGGCCTGCAGCCGTTATCGCTGACAGTATTGAATGACTACACCTTCGATCTGTACAGCAAGGAAGGCCTTTACGATGCGGTACAGGAAGGTGTTTTGCGGGGCCCTCAGGCGCCATTCGCGGTGGGAGACAGTGTTCAGTTGGCCGGGATGATTGTCACCGTTATGGAAGTGAAGCGTGGTGTACCTGTGCGTGCCCGTTATCAGTTTGCCCACCCCATTACCAGTGATTATTATCGATTCTCCCATTGGAACAGCGGCAAGGTGACACTCTGTCGATTGCCTGCCAAGAACCAGTCCATAGAATTGCGGGTGGATTCCACCCATTGTGCTGAGCCGGAGGCGGGATGATTCACGGGCGCCTGTTGTAGATCATGGCGCCTCTTTTATCGTTGGCCGATAATTGTGAGCGTTACGTTCCAATCTATAACAAGGACTTGAGCTGACCATGAATGTGTTCTCTGCGGAACGATTCCCTGACTCGGTTAAATCTTCCGTTCAGCAAAATCTTGATCGTGTGCACTCGGCGCTGCAGGATGCTGAGCTGGTTGATGTTGTGGTCCAGTGGGATGTCTCCCTGCAACATGAACTGCAGGACTGTGTGCTCGCCAGCGATTATGTGGCTGACCAATTCAATCGGCACCCGCAGCTACTGCTTGAGTTGGTAGCGAGCGGTGATCTCCATCGAACCTATGGGCCCGGGGAATTCAAAGCGAATCTACAACGGATATTGCAGAGCGCAGAAGACGAGGCGGCACTGTCCAGGTGCCTGCGTCAGGCGCGTCGTCGTGAGATGGTGCGCATTATCTGGCGGGACACCACCGGTTTAGCTCAGTACCCGGAAACGGTATCCGATCTCAGTCGCTTGGCGGATGCCTGCATCGATTGCGCGCTGGAAAAACTCTACGCCTGGATGGAGCCTCAATTCGGTTTGCCTTATTACGATGACCGTAACGAGGCCATGCCTACCCCCATGCCCATGGTGGTGTTGGGGATGGGAAAGTTGGGGGCCGGCGAATTGAACCTGTCGTCGGACATCGACCTGATGTTCGCCTATGCCCATGAGGGTGAAACCCGGGGCGGGCGTAAAGAGCTGGCCAACCGGGATTTCTTTACCCGGCTGGGGCAGAAGCTGATTAAGGCGCTGGATGAAAATACCGTGGACGGTTTTGTCTTTCGGGTGGACATGCGGTTGCGCCCCTATGGCAGCAGCGGCGCGCTGGCCTTGAACTTTCGGGCCATGGAAAGTTATTACGAAGAACAGGGGCGGGAGTGGGAACGCTACGCCATGATCAAGGCGCGGGCTATTGGCAGCGACAATGGCGATGGCGAGGAATTGCTGCGCCGCCTGAAGCCCTTTGTGTATCGGCGCTATGTGGATTTTGGTGTGATTGAATCCCTGCGTGAGCTCAAAAAAATGATCAACCAGGAAGTCCTGCGCAAAGGTAATGAAGACAACGTAAAGACCGGTGCCGGCGGGATTCGTGAGGTGGAATTCATCGCCCAGGTGTTCCAGTTGATTCGGGGTGGTCAGGATGTGGAATTGCAGCAGCGCAATCTGTTGCAGGTCATGGGCATCATCCGCGATCTTGGTCTGTTACCGGGGGACATTGTTGATGAGCTGTGTTCCGACTATGTATTCCTGCGTAATGTGGAACACCGTATTCAGGCGTTGCAGGATCGTCAGACCCAGCTGCTGCCAACCGATCCCAACCTGCGGGCGCGGATTGCCCTGGGGCTGGGCTACCCGGATTGGGAAACGTTTTATGCGGAATTAGGAGCGGCCCGCCAACGGGTGCGCAGCCATTTCGATGCCCTGATTGCGGCCCCGCAGGAACAGGAGGAAGTGGCGGTGTTGGATCAGGCGATCGCGCTCTGGTTAACCGAACCTTCCCGGGAGGATGCAGAACAGGATCTCGGGCAACTCGGATTCCAGCAGCCCGCAGAGGCCTGGCATCTTCTGCATGAGTTTAAAACCAGTCGTCAGGTTACCCATTTGCAGGCGGTGGGTCGTGAGCGCCTGGACAAACTTATGCCTCTGCTGATCAATGCCTGCTCCCAGCAAGCCGACCCCGGGCTGACCCTGCAGCGGGTGCTGGGATTGGTGGAGTCCATTCTGCGCCGTTCGGCCTATATTGCCCTGCTGGTGGAAAACCCGAATTCCCTGGAGCGCCTGGCCATGTTGTTTGCCGCCAGCCCCTGGGTGGCGGAAAGTATTGCCCGTTATCCCATGCTGTTGGATACCCTGCTGAATGAAGCCACGCTGCTTTCCCCGTTGGGGGTGGACACGTTGCAGAGTGAATTGCGCCAGGTGCTGCTGCGCATTCCGGAGGATGATCTGGAGCGCCAAATGGATGCCCTGCGCCAGTTCAAACACAGCCATGTACTGCGGGTGGCGGCCTCCGAGATAGCAGGCACGCTACCCTTGATGAAAGTAAGTGATTACTTAACATGGTTGGCCGAAACTCTGCTGCAGTCAGTGCTGGATCTGTCCTGGCGTCAGATGGAGGCAAAATACGGGCGCCCCCTGCGGGCGGATGGTTCCCCTTGCGAGCAGGATTTCATTATCGTGGGCTACGGCAAAGTGGGGGGCATTGAGCTGAGCTACAGCTCCGACCTGGACCTGGTGTTCATTCATGACGCGGACCCCGCCAGCGCCACTGACGGCGAAAAGAGCATCGACAACAGCGTGTTCTTCGCCCGGCTGGGGCAGCGCATCATTCATATTCTCACCAGCAAAATGGCTTCCGGGGCGCTGTATGAGACCGATATGCGGTTGCGCCCCTCCGGCAATTCAGGGCTGCTTGTAAGTACCCTGAAAGCCTTCCGGGATTATCAGCAGGAGAAGGCCTGGAACTGGGAGCATCAGGCCCTGGTGCGGGCCCGGGTGGTGGCGGGCTGTCCGCACCTGGCTGAGCGTTTCAATCAGGTGCGGGATGATATTCTCTCCCGGCCCCGGGATGAAGCCAGACTCAGGCAGGAAGTGATTGAAATGCGCGAGAAAATGCTGGGCCACCTGAGTACCTACAAGGAGCTGGAGCTTAGGCAGGAACGGCTGACACCGGAGAGTACCTTTGATCTGAAACAGGATCCCGGTGGTATCGTCGATATTGAGTTCCTCGCGCAGTACCTGGTACTGCGCTGGTCGGCGGACAAGCCTGCCATGACCCGCTGGACCGACAATATGCGGATTTTGGACAGCGCTTTGGAGCAGGGGCTGCTTGGCGCTGATGATGTGGCTTCCCTGCAGAATGCTTACTTGAGTTACCGCAGCCAGACCCATGCCCTGGCGCTGCAGAACGGGGGGACCAAGATCAGTGGTGACCGGTTCGTGAATGAGCGCAGGCAGGTGCGTGAAATCTGGCGAAAAACCTTTGCTTAATGTGCTATAGTTCCCGGTCCCGGCAGCCCGCACCCCGTGGGCTCCGGTGGAATTACCCTGTAAAACGCCACTATTTGAAGGAGAAGTAGATCATGTCCATGGCCGACCGTGACGGTCTTATCTGGTTTGACGGAGAAATGGTTCCCTGGCGCGATGCCCGGGTGCACGTGCTGACCCATACCCTGCATTACGGCATGGGTGTCTTCGAAGGTGTCCGCGCATATGAAACCGTCAAAGGCCCTGGCATTTTCCGCTTGCAGGAACACACCGATCGTCTGTTCCGCTCCGCCCACATTATGAACATGAAAATTCCGTTCACCAAGGACGAAGTGAACGAAGCCCAACTGGCGGCGGTACGTGAGAACAACCTGCCCCACGCTTACCTGCGCCCAATGGTATTTTACGGATCAGAAGGCATGGGCTTGCGCGCCCACAACCTGCAGGTGCACATGATCGTGGCAGCCTGGGAATGGCCTTCCTACATGACCCCGGAAGCCAAGGAAGTGGGCATTAAAGTGCGTACCTCGTCTTACACCCGCCACCATGTGAACATCACCATGTGTAAGGCCAAGGCCAACGGTAACTATATCAACTCCATGCTGGCGTTGAATGAAGCCCTGTCCTGTGGCGCGGAAGAAGCGCTGCTGCTGGACCCGGAAGGCTATGTGGCAGAAGGCAGCGGCGAGAACGTGTTCATCGTCTATAAGGGCAAGATCTATACCCCAGAGCTGACCTCCTGTCTCGACGGTATCACCCGTGCCACCGTCATTACCCTGGCGGAAGAGCTGGGTTATGAAGTGATTGAGAAGCGCATTACCCGGGATGAAGTGTACGTGGCCGATGAAGCCTTCTTCACCGGCACGGCTGCAGAAGTGTTGCCGATCCAGCAACTGGATGGCCGCATCATCGGTTCCGGTAAGCGTGGTCCGATCACCGAGCAGTTGCAGAAGCTGTATTTCGATCATGTCATGGGGCGCACCGACAAGCACGCGGACTGGATTAGCCTGGTCTGAGGCGGTTCTGGAATCTGCGTCATCGCGAAACCGCAGGGTGACTCCTGCGGTTTTATTTTGTGCCCCGCTTTTTAGCTAACAGGTAAATACACCAATGAGTCACGCTGAACCCCGAGTATTGTGGGTGGTAACCGACGAAAAACCCGGTCATCGCAGCCAGCAGGAAGGGTTGGTGGAGCGGCTGCAGGCGTTGGCACCGTTTGACGTCCATTGGCTGAACATCGAGAACCTGAAGGTGAGCCTGGCGGACGTGTTGCTGCAGCGCAGGGTGCAACCGGACTTGCCTCGGCCGGACTGGATACTGGGTGCCGGGGCGGGTACTCACAGCCTGATTCTGAAACTCAAATACCGGTTTGGTGCCAAGACCATCCTGCTGATGCGCGGGGCGTTCCCCATGGCATTGTTCGATGCCAATATTACACCGGTGCACGATAATCCGCCCAAGCGTGATAACGTGTTGCCCACCATTGGCGTAATGAATCCGGTGCTGCCCCGCTATGAAGGTCGCGACAAAGCAACAGGGACTTTTCTGATTGGTGGGATCAACGACCATTATCAATGGGATGACGGCAGTACCATTGCGCAGATCGAAGCAGTCTGCCATGGGCAGCCCCAAGTGCAATGGACCCTGACGGATTCCCGCCGTTCGCCGGACAGGTTTTTACCGGCTCTGGCGGCAAAGCAGATTCCGAATCTGATATTGATTTCCCACAAAGACACCCAGCGTGGCTTTATCAAACAGCAGCTGGATACGACCGGTCAGCTGTGGGTGACCCGAGACAGTGTATCCATGGTGTATGAATGCATTACATCAGGAGCACCCACAGGGTTGCTGGATATGAAACCGCTGCGCCAGTCCCGTGTGGTGAAAGATATGAACAAGCTGCTGGCGGAAGGTTGGGTTCAGGACTACACAAAGTGGAACGTCAGCCAGCCATTGCCGGAAACCGAAAAGCGTCTTTGGGAAGCGGATCGGGGTGCTCGCTGGTTGTTGAGTAGGTTTGGGGATTAAGATTTTAAGGTATTGGTATGCGCGTTCTTCACATAGATTATCAACAGATACGTCGATATGGAAAAAATCACGGCAACTGGGTGGAGAAACTTGCCTTTGGCATGATCAAGAACGGGCATTATCTGCAAAGTTTCAGTGATCGCGATGTGGCGGCATTTGAATCCCCTTTTGGTCTGCGTGATTTGGGCTGGAAGCGGGCTAACCGGCGGGCAGTAGAAATGGTGGAAGCGGTTGCGCCTGAGCTGATCGTGCTCGGGCACTGCGATAAGATCACCAACAACTCAGTAGCGGAAATGCGAAAAGTCAGTCCGCATTCTGTTATTGTTCATTGTAATTGTGATCCCCTGTTTGTTCCCTATAACGTAGATAATATTCAGCTCCGAGCAGAAGTATGTGATGCCGTGTTTGTTACCACTGGTGTCCGGGAATTGGAGCAGTTTAAGGGGAAGCGCGCCCGTGCCTACCACATACCGAATCCCGTGGATGAGTCCATTGAAACCCTGGATAATTCCCTTGAGACAGACCTGCCGATAGATTTGCTGTTTTGCAGTAACGCCACCAAGTACACCAGCAGAGGTAAAATCGTCCAGCATGTGAAAGACGCTCTTGATAGCGAGCTGGCTTTTCATACCTACGGTAGCTTTGGCATGCCGGCAGTTTGGGGGCGCGAATACGACCGGGTGCTGGCACAAAGCCGGATGGGATTGAACCTTAACCGGCAGGAGGGCAATTACTGGTATGCATCGGATCGTATGGCGCAGTTGGCCGGTTCTGGAATCCTGCAGTTTACCAGCGACCAGCAGCGGTTTGATGAATTGTTTCCTGAAGAAACCATCGTGTATTTCAGTGATGAAAGCGACCTGGTCAGCAAGATTCGGGAATTCCATCATGATGATGCCCGACGGCGGGCCTGGGCAGCCAACGCGCGCCGCTTCTTTTTTGCGGAAATGAACACAAGGCTGTATGCACAGTACATTGTCGAAGCGGCGTTTGAGAAACCCTTCAGTCACGACTATGTCTGGCATCAGGAGTGATTGCGGATGATTCGTTTATCCACTGAAGCACCGTTTGCTCACGGTGGGAACCGGTTGTGTTTTGTTGATCCAGGTAATCAGGATCGTTGTATCAAAGTCCGTCGCCCGGAATTCACGCTGGCGGATCTAAGGAAGAAAAAAGGGTTTCCCTATACCTTGTTGCCCCTGTCTGCCGTGGATGAAAGCCGCAAGGAAGACAAGATATTGCGGGCTTGTGAGAGAAGGTTGGGGGACGACCTATACGCCGTTGTTAGTCGTCACTATGGGTTTGTCGATACCGATATGGGGCCAGGTCTGTGTTCCGAGCTGATTCGGAGCGCGGATGGCCGGATTTCGTTGTCCGTGATGGAGTATGTCTGGGAATTCGGTAAGACGGAATCCTTATTGAAAGCGCTTGATCGTTTTGCGGATTTGTGGCCGGAGATGATGGTTCCTTCCCGGGATCTGCTGCTGCATAATGTCGTCGCCCAATGCGATGCTGATAATGAAGTGGAAAGGCTGGTGGTCATTGACGGGCTCGGCTATTCCGGCATGATTCCTTTTTCCTGGTTGTCCTCCTCCTATAAAATTCGTCGTGCAAACAAAAAGCTGCAGAAGTTTAGACAGTTGCTTGATGAGCTATTGGATGTGCAAAAAAAAGGTGAAATGACCAACCTGTTCTGGAAGCAGAAACATGACGGCAAAGCCCATCATGAGGCAGATAATCCATGAAGATCTGCTATTTGCTGGCTACGGTAAGCGATTGGGGTGGCCTGGAAAAGCACACATTTGATGTGGCGGGTGCAATGGCGAACCGGGGGCATGAAGTGGTTGTCCTGTGTGATCCGTCGTATCGTCGTTATTGTCCCGAAGGTGTGACAATATGCGATTTCGATTGGAGTGGCAATCGTCGCAATCCTTGGGTGTGGTTCAGACTCAGAAAAGTGCTCGAGCGGTTGGCACCCGATATAGTTCATGCTCAAGCCGATAAACCTGCCTATATGCTCACTAAATCGGGCTGCCCAAAAGCTACCGTGACCGTCGGAACAGTACACAACATCAAATCCAATTATCGAGCCTATAACAATTTAAGGGCCTTGATTGCGGTTAGCGGCATGATTGCGAAACAGCTTAACCACGCCGCTGTTACCGTCGTGCATAATGGAGTGAACTTTCCGCAGCCTGATTTGAATCGCGTGGATGAGCTTAAAAAATTCTTGAGCGACAAGCCTGCACCGCATTTTGTGGCTATTGGGCGCTTGGTGGAGGCAAAAGGTTTTGATGTGCTGTTACAGGCCTGGCCGAACTCCGGAAAAGGGACTCTTGTTGTGCTGGGTGATGGCAAAGAGAGAGAAAACCTGGAGCGGTTGTGCCGTGAGCGCCAATTGGATTCGGTAATCCTCAAGGGGCATTCAACAG
Organism: Pseudomonadales bacterium; assembly: GCA_002708905.1. Taxonomy (GTDB): domain Bacteria; phylum Pseudomonadota; class Gammaproteobacteria; order Pseudomonadales; family Ketobacteraceae; genus Ketobacter. Next base: position 110,367 of record PAPM01000037.1, read on the forward strand.
AAGTCGCTGAATGGTTAGCTGCTTCGGACTGTTTGATCATAAGTTCCCGCAACGAGGGTGGGCCCTACGTGCTGTCGGAAGCCTTGTTGAGTCAGCTGCCGGTAATAGGGACCCGTGTCGGGATGGTGCCAGATATTTTGCCGCCCTCGCTTGTTGTTGAACCAGGCAGTATTCCAGAATTGAATGCCTTGATAGAGGCAGCAATCCATAATTTGGAACAATTGAAAGACCAATGTGCGCCAGCCTTTGCCAAAGCCAACGAATGCTTAACCTTTGATGCAATGATGAATGCTACGGAAAGCGTTTATTTAAAGCTGGTTAACAGGGCCTGAGCTCTATCGCATCCTTGCGCTCTTGCCTGGTTTTGTCTTGCATTTTTCAGCCGGCATCATTTCAGAATAGTGTCGCAGAAGGTAGAAGCGCCGCCGCAAGCTTCTATGTAACTTGAACATTTGCCATCTGAGTATGGCCAGGGGCGAACTCAACAGGTTGCCGGCCTTCGATACATTGGAAGATGAAGGTGTCTCGTGAATGACGTGTGGCTCGATCGCGTAGCAATGTAATCCAAACATGAAGAAGTTGTCGTACAGCTTGTCGATGGGCATGCAAACTTCCGACCCGTAATCCAACACCAATTCCATGCCCTGTCGATTGAGGACATAACCCTGTGTGCCGAGGGTGCCGCGGAGTGGACGCGTCAACCAATGCTGGTTTCCGAGCAGCTTGATGACTTTCCTTTTAGTGGGTTTTAATTCCATCAGGCGTACCATGTGGAATTCTTTAGGCAGGGTTGCTATTTCCTTTATAGTGCTGGCCAGATCTGGTTCTGCGATAACGTCGTCTTCAAATAACGCCACATACTCAACATCCTGCTCGTATGCTTTCCTGATCGCCCTGAGGTGAGAGAGATAACAACCAATTTCCGACGACGTTAGATCGCGGCGTCGGTGCGCCCTGGCTTTTGCCTGGTTCAGGCTTTCGTTATCGTGCAACTCGGGAAGCCTGCCTCTACCATCTACCGCGGGGAATAACTCAACATCAACCTGGTTTTGCTGTAAATAGTCAATCAGATTTCTGGCGGTTTGGTTCTGGTCGTCCAGGGAAATGACCCATGCCTTTAATTGCATAGAGAGCGCTCCTGCAGCAGGCTTTGGTATACCGCCAACGTGCCCTGCACCTGGCTTTCGAGATAGAATTCCTGGGGCAATGATATAACGTGCTCCCTGTGCAGTAGTTCGCTTACTCGAACCGCAAAGGCGTTGACGTCGTCAGCAGGGACCAATCCTTCGGGAAAACCGGCATTCAGCGACTCGCTGGCCCCACCGCGGTCAAACGCCACCACGGCACAGCCGCAGGCAAGCGCTTCCGGCACTGTGCGGCCAAATGGCTCAGCCTTGTTGGACATGTGGCAAGTCACAGCGGCCAGACCGTAGAAAGATTGAATGTCCGAGCGGTGGCCGACAAAGGTCACCTTTTCCTGCAGACCCAGCTCATCCCGTTTTTGGAGTAATTCATCAAGGTAGTGTTCCTTGTTGGGTTCGGCTGCTCCGACCACCACGCCGTGGGCCTCCGGCTCCAGTTTCACCAGTTTAGCCATCATCTCCAGAAAGGCTTCCTGACCTTTCCAGCGGGACAGGCGGCCTGGCATCAGGATGATCTTTTTGCCCTGCAACTGGGGAAAGTCGTGGTAGAGGCCGGATTTCCATGTGTCACTGCAGGCATCCGCATTGAATGATGCGGGGTCCAGTCCCCGGTAGACGCGGGTAATTTTGGCGGGGTCCACGTCATAGTTATCAAGAATGTATTGATGCACGCAGTCGGAAATGGCGATCAGCTTTTCACCCTTGGCCATGATGGCGCTGTAGGGTGAGACGGAGTACATGCCATGAAAGGTACTGACCAGGCCGGGGCGGGTGGCCGAAGGCATCTTGCGCCAGGCAAGCCAGACAATCCAGGCTGGGATACGTGAACGTACATGTACTATATCGGGTTTCAGCGTGGCCAGTAGCTTGCGCATGGGCCTTACCTGAAGCAAGGATGTTGGGGACTTCTTGTGCACAGGCATAAGAATATGCTCAGTGCCCTCGGCCTCCAGCTGTCGTACCATCCCGCCGCCATTGGAGATGACAATGGAGCGATGACCAAGATTAACGAGCTCGCGGGCAAATTCCGCCGTGCCACGTTCTACACCGCCGGAATTAAGCGCGGGTAGAACCTGGACGATGGTTAGTTTCTTGCTGGATGTCACTGTACTGGAGAGGCGATGGAATCGCCGCGGGCGACCGCATAATATTGGAAGCCAGCGGCCTTGGCATCGTCAGGATTATAGAGGTTACGGCCATCAACAATGATCGCGTTATTGAGTTGTTGCTTTAACCAGTCAAAATCCACCGTACGGAATGCCTTCCACTCGGTACAGATCACCAGGGCGTCGGCGCCTTTGACGGCTTCATTACGGGTCCCGCAGAACATCAGGTCATCCCGGTTACCGTAAATGCGTTGGCACTCTTCCATCGCTTCGGGGTCATAGGCTTTTACGTTGGCGCCGGCAGCCCACAGTGACTCCATCAGCTTGCGGCTGGGGGCTTCCCGCATGTCATCCGTGTTGGGCTTGAAGGACAGGCCCCACACAGCGATGGTTTTGCCGCTTAAGCCCCCATCGAAAGCTTTGTTGATCTTGGCAAACAGAGTTTCCTTCTGGCGCAGATTGACATTTTCTACAGCCAACAGCAGTTCTGGATGGTAGCCGATGTCCTTGGCGGTACGCGCCAAAGCCTGAACATCTTTAGGGAAGCAGGAGCCACCGTAGCCCGCACCCGGGTAGATGAAGTGATAGCCTATACGGGGGTCAGAACCGATGCCTTCACGGACGTGTTCGATATCAACACCCAGTCGTTCCGCCATCTGGGACATTTCATTCATGAAGCTGATTTTGGTGGCCAGCATGGCGTTGGCGGCATACTTGGTAAATTCTGCTGCCCTCACATCCATAAACATCAGTTTGTCGTGTATTCGCATGTAGGGGGAGTAGCATTCCCGCATCAGGTCGCGAACCTGGTCGGAGTCGGTGCCTACGACAATGCGGGCGCCCTTGGTGAAATCCTCTAACGCACTGCCTTCTTTCAGGAACTCAGGGTTTGAGCACACATCGAAATCAAAACTGGCCCCGCGGGCTTCGAGTTCTGCCGCAATAGCGGCCTGGACTTTTTCAGCTGTCCCCACCGGCACAGTGGATTTGTCTATGACGACTTTATAGTCGTTCATATATTTGCCGATAGTCTTGCCCACCGCCAGCACGTATTGTAAATCGGCTGCACCATCTTCGTCTGGGGGGGTGCCAACGGCAATAAACTGAAGGGTGCCGTGGGCTACGGCCTCTTCTGCGTCGGTCGTGAAGTTCAGCGTGCCTTCACTGTAACAGCGCTTGACCACACCTTCGAGCCCAGGCTCGTATATGGGGATAACCCCTTGTTTTAGTTTATCTATTTTGCTCTGGTCGACATCAACACACATTACCTGGTGGCCAACGTCTGCGAGGCAGGCGCCAGTGACGAGCCCTACGTAGCCGGTTCCGAATACAGTGATTTTCATGTCCAGTAAATTCCTGTGCTACTGATGGTGAAGAAGGTTAACGTTCCCATGGTCTCAACAGTACGCGATGGGGGGGCAATACTTCAGCTTTGGTCAGCGAACATTTGCCCGAAGGATAAACGTGTTGAACGCAAAATTCTACGCTGAATTAGTAAGCACAAGGATTTTGTCAGAATTGGAGTAATTGGATGTGTGTGGTGTAAAATGCTAGTCCAAATCTCAGAACCTATTGTATTGGCTTCACTTTTTCATGCCAGTTGATTGCGCACCAAAATGAATCCCAATGTAAAGCTGTGTAGATGCACCTATGACCCGTAACTTGGAAAGGCGTTATTCATGAAGTCGAGTGACCAGGAACCTTCTAAATGGAAGACATATTTCAGATTGTTGTCTTATTTGAAGGGGCTCAAAGGCAGGTTTGCGGTTAGCATTCTCGGGTTTTTGATTTTTGCAGTCTCCCAGCCAGCTTTGGCTAAGGTCATGGAAGAGATCATCGATGCGATAGAGAAAAAGGATGCGGAGGCTCGCTGGGTTTTACCTTTTGTAGCGGTCGGCGTGTTCTTTATGCGTGGCGTGGGGTCCTTCCTGGGTGTTTATTACAACGAGTTCGTGGGGGCGAGCGTCGTAACAAGGGTAAAAAAGGAAGTTTTTGAACATCTCATTTTGTTGCCCGCGTCTTTCTACAATGAAACCTCGCAAGGTTTGATTTTGCACCGATTGAATAATGGTGTGGGACAGATTCAGGCGGCTGTCACCAATGCGCTCAAGATACTAGTAAAGGAAGGATTTACTGTCATATGTTTGCTGGCATACGTGTTCTATTTGAATTGGCAGCTTTCTCTGGTGTTCCTTGTGATATCACCGATCCTGGCGTTTATTGTTTCAGTCTCAACTAAGAAGTTGAGAAAAATTGCAAAGAAGAATGAATTTATTGCTGGACAACTTCTGCAAGTATCCAAAGAGTTGGTCAGTAACTACAACGTAGTGAGAGGCTTTGGTGCCGAAGAGTATGAGAAAAAGCGTTATGGTTTCGCTCTGTCGAAGGCTTTTAAGGCTCAACTAAAGATTCGCCGTATTTCTGCAGTGTTTAGCCCATTTTCACAGCTGATCGTTGCGGGTGCAGTGGCGGTTATAGTGTTTTTTATTTTGAATCCGGTGTTTTTGGAGAATAGTACCACAGGTGAGCTGGTGGGATATCTAACGGCAGTGGCTTTGCTGCCCAAGTCCCTGCAACAGCTAAGCGGGATAAATATGATTATTCAGAGAGGGTTGATTGGGGCTGAACAGGTTTTCGAACTGTTGGATACGGAGCCAGAACAGGATTGCGGGCAGCACGAAGCAGATCAAATTGAAGGCCGGATTGAAATTCGGCATCTTTCCTTTAGTTATCCTGGGGCGGAAAAGCCTGTACTTCATGATATATGTTTCGAAGTCAACCCGGGAGAGATGGTAGCGTTAGTGGGTAGATCTGGTAGTGGTAAATCCACCTTGGCAAGCTTGATCTTCAGGCAGTATCGAATTGACAATGGAATGATTTTTATCGACGGAGTCGACATCAATGATTACAAATTGGTAAATCTCAGAACACATATCGCTGCGGTAAATCAGAATATTGCTCTGTTTGAGGATACCGTCCGTAACAATGTTGCCTATGGGGATGCGGAGTATACTGATGAGCAAATTAGAAGTGCTCTTATCCGAGCTCACGCGGCGGAATTTATTGATGCAATGCCGGAAGGCTTGAATACTCAGATAGGAGAAAATGGCATTAAGTTATCTGGTGGGCAAAGGCAGCGATTGTCTCTGGCTCGTGCTTTCTTGAAAAATGCACCAATATTAATATTGGATGAAGCCACGTCTGCTCTGGATAACGAGTCAGAGAGAATAGTTACACAGGCTATTGATCAGCTTGCAAGCGATAGAACATCATTAGTGATTGCACATAGATTGTCTACCATAATGCGTGCTGACCGGCTGATTGTAATGGATGAAGGTAAGGTTGTGGAGTTAGGTACGCACGACCAATTGTTGTCTGCTAATGGATTCTACTCGAAATTGTATAGCTCTGAATACGGTATGAGTGGATGAGAAGTTATGGTGAGACCACTGGAATACATTAAAAGAAAAAGTAGAAAGATATCTAATCGCGTTCGTGTAGATACGACCGATTTTTTGTCCAGGTGGAGAACGAATGTTCTTTCATCTGAGTTTTGTCAGCAGGGTACGCGTGAGAGAGCTTTGTGTGTCTTTGCTCATTATTCTGACGAAAATATTATTCACGACTACGTTGTGTACATGGTGCGAGAATATAAAAAGGCAGGCTGTGATGTGTTGTTTGTCAGTGCCTGTGGTGATGGCTTTTCCATATTGGAGTTTAAGAAGCTTGATGGCTTGGTCGTCGGTGCAGTGTTAAGAGCAAATTTCGGATATGATTTTGGAAGTTGGAAAACTGCTTATGACTTATATCCAGAAATGACCAAAAACTATGAGGCCATAATTTTTACTAATGATAGTGTTTATGGCCCCTTTAGTGATTTAAAGCCACTTATTGATCGAGTGATCAATAGTGAGCTTGATATTTGGTCATTGACTGATAGTTACGAGCGAAATTATCATTACCAGAGTTATTTCTGGGGTGTTAGTTCGAATCTTGCTAAAAGTGCGTTGTTTAAAGAGTTCTGGGGGAAAAGGTTCAGTTACACGTCAGATCGGAATAAAGTGATTAGGTTATATGAGTTGGCGTTAGAAAGTTGGTTTGTGCAGGAGCATGGCGTGCTAGGAGGAGTGCTATTCCCTATAAAAATACTGGCGGAAGGTCGGGGTGGCTCTTTACCCTTAACGAGGATCAACCCTATGCATCATTATGGCTTATTGTTGTTGAGAGAGTTTAGTTTTCCTTTTGTTAAGAGAGAGTTGATATTGAGTAATCTGAAAGGTATTCATGATGTGAGCGACCTGTTAGATATTATGAGAAGAAAGAACGAAAAAGTCTTCAGCATGTCTTTAGATCATTTGAAATCTATTGGCTTCGAAGTGGCGGAGTCAAATTGAGCTTTTTCCTATTTGCTGGACGCTATGTGAGTGTCGGTCATTTTCTTTGGAGTTACAAGTGAGCCAGGCTTTATTTACATACCCTCAAGTTGATCATCAGTCATATATTAGCGCTTTTCCCTTCCCTCATGCCGTAATTCATGGCGGGTGGGATGAAGATAAGCTGTGTTTGTGCAAAGAGGAGTTAGCAGGCTTCGATGATTGGGATGGTCAAAAAGACTTCTACGGTGCTCAATTAAAGCAGTATTGCAGCAATATGGAAAAGTTGCCGGAGTCGGTGAAATGCATAATATATGAGGCAAGTTCCCCAAGGTTTCTGCGATGGTTGGAGGAGCTTACAGGAGAAGTGGGGCTGATTCCTGATCCATATTTGGAGGGGGGCGGAGTACATCGAATCAAGCCGGGTGGATTTCTCAAAGTTCATGCAGACTTTAATTGGAATGGTAGGCTCAAGCTATACAGGCGCTTGAACGTGCTAATTTATATTAATCCAGGTTGGAAAGAAGAGTGGGGGGGGTGCTCGGATTGTGGAGTGAGGATATGCAGTCAAAATGCAAGTCTGTGTTGCCATCATTGAATACGATGGCAATTTTTACAACTGATGATAGGTCATTTCATGGTCATCCGCACTGTCTTTCCTGCCCGGAAGGAGTCTATCGAGAGTCGATTGCTCTTTATTACTATTCGTCTGTTATGCCGGTGAAAAACTTTTCTGAGCCTAGAGTTTCTACGGATTACAGGCCAATTGAAGGTGATTCATTTGAGGCAGGATCTAGTAAGAAGAAAAAAGGATTTTTCAATAAACTTTTTAAGAAAGTTTGAGTGGCCAGGGAATGCATTCCATTTGCATGGCAGGTGTGCATTACTATCTGAGGTTAGACTAAGAAATTATATAATACGTAATGTTTCTAATGCTCTGATCCAGCGTTGAGTAATTGCCTGCTCGGAATAGTTGGTGTTGATGTAGTCTATTCCCTTTCGTGTGCGAAGATTTTCCTCTGGAAGGTTTTCTATCATTTGTTTCAAATTAAAAAACCAGTTACTGAATCTAACATAATCTCTGAACTCGCTATACGATGGTATTTCATCTGCTAGAGTGGGAAGGCCAGCTAGAATTGATAGAGTAATCCGGTTATTTGTTTTACATATAGTAAAAGGGTTGACACCGACAGGTAAAAGGCAAATATCATGCTTCTTGAGTAAGTGGTAAAAAGTATCCTCTTTCCACTTAATGTAATGGACTTGAAAACGACATTTTGTGTTGAAAAAATGGTCAAACTTTTCTTTCGAATTACTTATTATGCTTAATTGAATATTGTAATGAGTTGAAACTTGATTGAGCTCAGGTATCTTCTCAGCGATGTCGCACATTCCAAACTTTGGGTTGCTGGAACCGGAATTACCAAACCAAACTAATTTGATGCTAGCGGGATTGAAGCAATTTCTGTACTTGAGGTCGGCTTTTAGGCAGCTAACTAATCTTGTTTTTGGGATCTCAATGTAGTCGGGTACTACCACGGTTGTTTTTTGAGGATAAAGCTTCGCTATTTCTTTGGTAGAAACAAGCAATGCATCAGAAATCGAGGCCATCTGTTTCATTCTATCTGCGCGTTCAAGTAGCATTTTGTTTTCTTGATCAAAAATAAAATGGTTGTCGCACTGGTCTAGAATGACGGCTCTACCTGAATCCTTGGTTCTTTTGGCAATCTCGATATCTGATTCCGTGTATGCTTTTTGGAAAATTATTGCATTGTATTTGTTTTTGTTTTCCGGTTTGTATATTTCTATATCTACTCCAGCTTTTCGCAAATGCTCAACCGGCAGGTATGCTCTGAGCCGAGAACTTGCTACATTGCTGCCCCCAATCGGTTTGATCGCTAGCATGGTCATTCTTAGTTAAAGCTGTATATTTCAATTTTTTGTGCAATAGGCATGTATTCGGTCGCCCTTACGTATAATGGCATTCAGCTTTGAGTAGAGTGAGCTGCGCAAAAACAGGTTGCGTTTATTGGGCAGGCGTTCAATTTCTTCGCTTGCTATAGGCGTTTCAGCAAACGCTGAATATGCTTTGCTTCTTATAGCATCTTTAGGGTTTTCCTCATGAATGATTTTTATATCGCTAAAGCTGCTTTCTTTTAAGAGTGTCGTAAGAGTTGAGGGGGAATATAAAATGACGTGCCTTGGGCATTCTAAACCCCGCCAATGGTTTTTGTATTTGGTTGCAGAATATCCGCCAGCGTTTGGGGTGGATAGATAGAGTATGCCGTTGGATTTTAGCTTTGATCGAAGTTGGGCTAGCAGTTTTCTAGGTTCAAAGATGTGTTCGATGACGTGGTTCATCCTGATTAAATCAATAGAGTCGTTATCAATTTCATTCCATGCGTCTTCGGACTGATATAGTATTCCTTTATGTCCGCTAGATTGCACTGACAGAATAGCTTTCTCGCTGAAATCCATTCCAATGGTGGACCAGCCAGCTTTGCGCGCCAAGTTGAGGTAGGAGTCAGATCCGCAGCCAAAGTCCAGTAATGTTTTGTTGCCTTCCTTCTGGCGAAATAAAAGGCTCGATAGAAAAGGTTCTAGGTGATCTGGAAAAATCCTGCTCAACCACTTTTTCAATTTCTTGTGTAGCTTTGCATTTGAGCTGTTTTTTCTCACATAATCCTGAATTTCCGGCGAATCAACTTTTGGAAGTTGTCGCTCTATCTCGTCTGAATTTTTGTAAGGATCATACTCTTCAGGATAGTAAGAACCTATTAATTCAGCAGGTATTCTCTCTCGAGCGTAAATCAAGGTGCAATTGTTGCAGCGCACATACTCGAATGGAAGATCGGTTAAGCCATGTAAAATATCATGACCAACAGTCCAGTGCGTTGAGTCATAGGAGAAGCATAGTGGACAAGAAGTGACAGTTTCCAATAGTGCTTGTGTCAATGGGGCTTTCATAAGGTTTCCATTCATCTCTTGGGCGTTGGCTCTGCATTTGCGTGTATCTTTATCGGAGAAGATGTTAGGTTTTGCTGGCTATCGTTAGTCTTGCTATGAAGTTTAATTATCGCACTGCAGATAAGCTTGTGCGCTATTTTTTTTGCTAGACTTTTCTTCTTTTTGGCGTTCTGTCTTCGGTGAGGTGGTAGAAATCCGGCGTCGGAGTATTTCTTGAATAGTTTAATAACTACCTTGTTGTGCTTTTTCCTTGTTAGTTCAAAGTAGAGTGAGGGGCGTATTTCCTCGGCGAGAATGCTTTCGACGATTGTGTCCATTGATAAGAAACCATCGGTAATTGCGTCAGATAGCTCATTAACCCAGATTTTACTTAGTGGGTTTTTTGTGCTCAACCAAGGTTGGGTTTCCATATCGGTATAGTGGAGGAGCTTTGTTTTGCCAGTCTCATAGAATTCTAGTGAGTTCCACTCCGGTTCAAGCGATGGGTCTACAACTGCTACGCACATTTGGTGCATTAGCTCTTCATAACTGTATTCACCATTGTCTAAACCGGAAATAATGTTCTCAATACGCCAGTCGAGCTTATCGCAGTCAAGCAACATCACGCTAAATTGAGGAATTCTCTCAGAGCTTTCTTGTAACCAAGCGGAAAGCACATTAGCCGTTCCAAAGTCTCTCTGCCAAAGGTCATGGATGTCTTGGAAAACTTGCATATCAGAATCGAGATAAATGGCTTTCCCTTTGAATCTCTTCAGCTCAGGGATAAGGAACCGCTGAAAAGAAAACGGGGTGCGCGGCTGGTTTTTTGGGTCTTTGGGATAATTGTAGTCAATGCTGTTTTTGTGCAGCGGAACGACTCGAACACTTGCTTTGCAGTGCTTCATTATAGAATATTCAAGAACACCTACGGCTATCATCTGCTCCTGCTGAGAACCCACGAATATCCAAATCGGCTCATTCATGCCTATTGGCATAAGTTCTACGCCTGTCTGTTTAAGCGTTTTTGCAATTGCTCTAAATTGGCAATTGAAATTAGGCTGGCCATTTTTTAGTAGCGTCTTAGTCTCGAAAGGTTTGAATGAGTCAGCGTACGACTGACCTCCATCTATACCAATTGTGCGTATCTTTTTAATTCCATTATAAGCGAGTAAAGCAATTACAGCGTCAGCGCTAAAAAACCAGACAGGAACTACTGGGTGTTCATTGTCAGGGTTGTCCCATGTGCTTGAATTGTACCAAAATAATCTATCTGTTTCGGAAAGATATTGTAAGACGGGGATTTCCTTGATTAGTTCATGCAAAGATTTTTCTGAGGCTACAAAGTCGATGTGAGGATGGAGTGGTAGAATGAGATATTTTGAGTTCTGTAGAATCGCTTGTGCACAATCTTCTACAACATCAAGATCAATTGCGTGGGCGATGTCGCACTTGGTCTCCTTTATTGCGTGATTTAAGGCGACGCTGGTATGAGAGCTCAAGATCTCTGCTGTCAAATTTGAAAAAGATGGCCCCTTGCCAACAACCAGCCAATCTTTCTTGGTATTTAGTAAAGGTAGTGCGCTTATGTGCTTCATTAGATTAAGTGGTGACTGTAATGTTAATATGATTTCTGGACGCGTGTTTGTAATTTATGGTGTATATGATTTAGCCTCTTTGTCTCGGGGGCCAGGATAAGCTGTAATCTTCATACCTCAAAGTCAGGTTGGGGTTATAGTTTGGATCATTTTCCAATAATTTGCCCCATGTTGCTTTCATGTAGCTTGCCTCTTGTTTGAGTCTTGTTCGTTTCTCGGGAGTAATCTCTAAGCCTCGGGTAGCAGACTCATGATGATATAACAAGGCATGCGGTGTGAATAGATTGGTGTATCCACGTTCTCTAATCTTTAAGCAAAAATCTACATCGTTATAGGCCACCTTGAGCTGATCCTCATTTAGTCCACTTACCTCTAGGTAGGTTGATCGTCTAATAATCAGGCATGCTGCGGTGACAGCAGAGCACTCCAGCAGTGTTGCTGCAGTATTGAAGTAACCTCCATCTTCCCTCTGTATATTTTTGTTTGGGTGTCCGGCAATACCACCAATCCCTAGTACAATCCCCGCATGCTGGACGCGATTGTTGGAATAAAGTAGTTTTGCGCCTATTGCGCCAGCGTCGGGGCGCATTGCTAGTGCTACCATTTCGCTGAGCCAGTTAGGTTCTATTACTTCTATATCGTTATTGATTAACCCTACCAGATCACTAGAGGTAAGGTGAACAGCGGTATTGTTTAATTGGGAAAAATTGAATGGCCGAGGGTCTCTAATGACGGTTACAGCGCGGTTACGCTGAATTTGGTCCAAGTATTCCAAGGTTTCACTTTCGTCCGAGCCATTATCAACGATGATGATGTCGTAATTTGGGTAGCTGGTTTTGCAGAATATACTGTCTAAACACTGTTTTAATAGGTTGTAGCCATTTTTCGTGGGAATGATTAGCGTAACCATTGGCAAGGTGGTGGGTAGATTGGGATTTAACTTTATAGCTCCATCCTCATACGTGGACGCGCTAGCGTTGTTTGTTCTTCTGAAATGATTGTTTAACGCATTGCTAAAGTTTTGTGAAACTTTAAGAGAAAAATGGGCGTTATGAAGTAAAATTAGAGGTAAGTGTAAAATGTGTTCTGATTCCAGGTTTTCCAGAAAACGTAATCTAAAATCAAATTCATGTGCATCGAGAAGTGTGGGGTTGAAACCATCTATCTTTCGACAATGTTCTATGTGGTAATAGCAAGATTTTCCAATGTAATTGGTCGAATAAAAATATGATCTGTTCCAATCTGGTTTGAAGTGTGGGCGCGTAGGCTGGCCGCCTTCAATAGAGTCTTCGTCAGTGTAAATAAGTCGAACGTTACTAGTCTGTGCAGCTCTTTCTATTTGGGAGAGAGCATAGGTGCTTAGGGTGTCCCCTGCTTTGATGAATGTGATCCACGCTCCAGAAGAATATTCTAGTGCAAGATTCTTCAAGTCTGCATCAGAAGAGGTGTCTGTTGCCTTAATTGATATTATATTCGCTTTGTTTTTTAGCTGTTCTATGAATGTATCATATAGACTGGTTTGCTCTGATTCTCTATGAACAAGTATTAGCTGCCAGTTAGCATGTGATTGGCGTAATAATGATTGTGTGGAGGCATAGCATTTATCGATAGAAGCGCCGTCTATAATGATAGCAATGCTGAACTGGATGCTATTATCTCTATTTATAGGCATGTTGCATGCTTCGCCGATTTGTTCCGGGTAAAGGCTGCACCATAACTCATAGTCGTTCTTAAGCTTGGAGCGTATCTTCTTTTTTCCAAGCTTTAGCTCAATTCTTGCGATCTGCCTCAGAAGGGAGATTTTCAGAGTTGGTTTTCTGTTGTTTGATTTCGGATTCATTGCTTGCTTGTCCGGAATGCTTTTTCTGCAAGTTTGTTTTAAGGTGTGTAGGGCGACCCTGAATGCAATATCGCAGGCCTTTGAAGTAGAAAGGATAGGGTCCCTTTAAGCCTGTACTTGTATCTGTTTTTCTTTGCTTGATCGGTAGCTAGCACATACTTTATAAAATAGCGAATAGCTCTACGGTAAGGGTTGTACTTTCCATGATCGCTGTGATGTTTGTGGTGGAAATAGCAAAAAGACCAAGCTTGATGCCAGTCTTTCAGCGCTTCAGTTTTTGGGTTTGGAGTACTTGATTGGCGGTACAGATGTTCAATATAGACGTCCGTGTCGAGCAAGATTTTAAGGCCTGCTTTTTGAATACGCATGCAGAGGTCGGTTTCTTCCGAGAACAGAAATATCTTATCGTCAAAACCACCAACTGGTTTCATGGCATCCATGTTGAACATCATTGCTGCACCAATAACCCAATCTTGCTCAACCAACCCCTGCTTTGTATGCGCTTTTTCTTCAACAGCGGGAGCTAGTAATGCGACCTTCTCATTCTGCTGTTTGAAAGTAAGTAGTAGCTGCTTGACCTCGGCCGTTGTGGCTTTAAGATCCGGGTTGATTAAAAATAAGTATTTTGTAGTACAGGATGCCATGGCCAGGTTGGCAGCGCGGCCATAGCCTAGATTGCAAGGGCTTTTGACCAGGGTTGAATCGGGAAATCTTTGCTCTAACCTTTCAGCAGTATCATCTGAACTGGCGTTATCAATGATAATGACCGGGAACGATCGGGAGTCGATAAGTTCGCTCAGGCAGGAGCTGATTGCCTGGAAACTGTTGTAAGAAACGATGGCGATGGTGACGTCATCTGATCTGTTCATGAGCTGGTGGTTTTCCTGCGTGCAACCTGTATTTCTCAATTCAAAACAGGGGTTTGTTTGGCTGTCTTGGGGGTAAGTTTACCACCTCACCGGCTATTTGTGGTTATACTGCATCAAATTCCCATAGTGTTTGATTTTTGTTTGTTAATGGAGCTGGAGTGAGCGTGAACTCGGTAAAAGTTTCTATTGCCATGTGTACTTTCAATGGTGAGCGCTTCATTCGAGAGCAGTTGGATTCAATAGTAAATCAAACTTACTCAGATCTTGAGATAATCATTTGCGATGATGGTTCTAACGACGGTACATGCGACATAGTCCGTGATTATGCCGGTCGGGATAGTAGGATCAGGTTTGTACAGAACACCGAAAACCTTGGGTTCATAGGCAATTTTGAAAAAGCGCTGTCCATGTGCAGTGGCGTCTTTATTGCCTTGGCTGACCAGGATGATGTTTGGCTGCCGCAAAAAATTGAAGTCCTGATGTCCGAAATAGGTGACAACCTGTTGCTGTACTCCGCTGTGCGCCTCATTGACGAGAATGGAGCCGGAATGGACAAGGTGTTTCCCAGTGTAAAGCGCCTTGAAGGTGACGTTGCGTTGTCTCTGATTGTGGGGAACTGTGTCACTGGGCATGCGTGTTTGATTCGGCGGGAATTACTTGAGTTGGCGTTGCCCTTTCCAGGAAACGTATTGGCGCATGATCAGTGGCTGGCTGTAGTCGCCGCCAGTCAGGGCAAGCTTAAGGCAAGTGAGCAGGTGTTGTCCCTCTATCGGCAGCATGAAACCAATGCCATACTGAGCAACAAAGCGCCCAGAAAAGTACCCCGTTATGTCAAGAAGCTGGAAAGTGACGTGAAGATGCTGGGCCTGGTCAACAGCATGCTGGATTCGGGGCTATTCAGTGCCGAGCAAGAGGTACTGCTGCAAGCCTTCCGTGACCTGATACAAGCCAACAGCAGGGCTTTTTATAACGCCAAGCTCGCCCGGTTTCTGAAAAGTCACAGGCAGGATTTTCTGGCACTTTTTGACACCGAAGAAAAGGCTGACAAAATGGTGAAAAAACTTTGTCGGGGTAAGTGGTATCTCAAGTTGCTGCCTTTTTCATGAGTGGGCGAGCGATCCAAAAATATTGACCCAATCCCTTGGGGCTGCAGCATCCAGCCATTATACTTCCATATACAACAATCACTTGGACCCCCAATGCTAACCCGCTGGCTATACACCCTCGCTTTCTACCTGGCCCTACCGATGCTGCTGTTTCGCCTGCATAAGCGTGTCAAAAAGAACCCGGCTTACCGTCATCGCGTTCGTGAACGCTTTGGTCTGTATCCCCCCGGTAAACCGCTACAGAACACCCTGTGGTTCCACACGGTGTCGGTGGGCGAGTTCCTTGCGGCCAAGCCACTAATTGATCGCATTCTAGCGACCTATCCGAATTCCCCCTGCCTGATCACCACCATGACGCCCACGGGATCTGAGCGGGTGCAGAAAGCCTATTCGGAGCAGCTGGCGAGCGGGAAGCTGCATCATGTCTATCTGCCCTACGATTTGCCGGATGCGCTTAGCCGTTTCCTCAAGCGCTTCAACCCCAAAGTGTTGGTGATCATGGAGACGGAACTTTGGCCCAACATGATTCATTACACCCGTCAGCGAGGGGTGCCCATCATTGTGGCCAATGCCCGCTTGTCTGAGAAATCGGCCAATGGCTATCGCAGGATATTGCCCCTGTTCCGCCCCATGATGCGGGAGGTGGCCTTGATCGCGGCGCAGTCGGATGCGGATGGGGAACGCTTTGTGGAAATGGGGTTGCCGCCCCGGAATCTGCAGGTGACGGGCACGGTGAAGTTTGACCTGGATATCAAACCGGACACGGTAACCGAGGCGCGGGCTTTGCGGGAACACTGGGGCGGGCAGCGCAAGGTGTTCATCGCCGCCAGTACCCATGAAGGGGAAGACGAACAGGTGCTGGAGGCGTTCCTGTACTTGCGCAGTAAAGTGCCGGAATCCTTATTGGTCATCGTTCCCCGTCATCCGGAGCGGTTTGAAGATGTTGCCAATCTGATATCGGCTCGTGGACTCAATATGAGCCGGGTAAGCAAGCAGGACCCGATAGTAGCCGATACGGATGTCATCCTGGGTGACACCATGGGCGAGCTGTTGAAAATGCTGGGTGCAGCTGATGTGGCGTTTATCGGTGGTAGTCTGGTGCCGGTGGGTGGGCACAATATGTTGGAAGCCCTTGCGATGGGGGTGCCGGCTTTGACCGGGCCGCATGTGTTCAATTTCCAGGTGGTGGCCCAGATGCTCACGGAGTTGGGTGTACTGAAAACAGTCACCACGCCATTAGGCCTGGGGCAGGCCGTTGAAGCTCTGTTTAATGATGAAGAAACCCGCTATGCGCTTTCCAAGCGGGGTAAATACGTTGTAGAGGAAAATCGTGGTGCGATGGACCGGTTATTTGGTCTTATTTGCCAGCACATTTCCTAGTCTCTGCCGCCCTTGCTGTTGCTGCCTTCTATCTCACTGGTTATAGTTGCCGTTCAGGTTAGTCGGGCTAAGCCCCGTTCATTTTTTATGGAGAATGCCTCTGTTTTTTCTGGGGGTTTTGGGCTCCATTCATCACTACAGAGATCACCATGAGCGCGTATTCAGACGATTTTCTCAGCCAGAAAGCCAAGGTCGACGAGGCCTCAATCCAGCCGTTTCCCAATTCCCGCAAAGTCTATGTTCAGGGCAGCCAGCCGGACGTGCGGGTGCCGATGCGGGAAATCTCTCTGAGTGATACGCCCACGGACTTTGGTGGTGAGAAGAATCCACCGGTATATGTATACGATACCTCCGGAGCGTACACTGATCCCGACGCCGTCATCGATGTCCGTCAGGGGCTGGCCCCGATTCGTCAGGGTTGGTTGGCTCGCCGTGGGGATGTTACCGAACTGGATCAACTGACGTCTGCCTATGGCCAGCGTCGCAAGAACGATCCCATGCTGGCGAACCTGCGCTTTGATCATATCCGCAAGCCCATGAAAGCCAAGCCCGGGGCCAATGTGAGTCAGATGTACTATGCGCGGCAGGGTATTATCACCGATGAGATGGAATTTGTGGCCATCCGGGAAAACATGAAGCTGCAGGATGCCCGTGACAATGGTGTGCTGCAGCAACAGCATCCGGGTCAGCCCTTTGGCGCAAAAATCCCCGATGAAATCACCCCGGAATTCGTGCGCCAGGAAGTAGCCATGGGGCGGGCGGTTATTCCCGCCAACATCAATCACCTGGAGTTGGAGCCGGCCATTCTGGGGCGCAATTTCCTGGTGAAGGTGAACGCCAATATCGGCAACTCGGCATTGAGTTCTTCCATCGAAGAGGAAGTGGCCAAGATGACCTGGGCCACCCGCTGGGGCGCGGACACGGTAATGGACCTGTCCACCGGCAAGAACATCCATGAAACCCGCGAGTGGATCGTGCGCAATTCCCCGGTGCCCATTGGCACAGTGCCCATCTATCAGGCCCTGGAGAAAGTGGACGGCGTGCCGGAAGAGCTGACCTGGGATATTTTCCGCGATACGCTGATTGAGCAGGCAGAGCAGGGTGTGGATTACTTCACCATTCACGCCGGCGTGCTGCTGCGCTATGTGCCCCTGACGGCGAACCGTCTGACCGGTATTGTCTCCCGGGGTGGCTCCATCCTGGCGAAATGGTGCCTGGCGCACCACAAGGAAAACTTCCTCTATACCCATTTCGATGAAATCTGCGAAATCATGACCGCCTATGACGTGACCTTCTCCCTGGGGGATGGCTTGCGCCCGGGTTCGATTCAGGATGCCAACGACGAAGCCCAGTTCGGTGAACTGCGCACCCTGGGTGAACTGACCCACAAAGCCTGGGAACACGGTGCCCAGGTGATGATCGAAGGCCCCGGCCATGTGCCCATGCACATGATCAAAGAGAACATGGAAGAGCAGCTCAAGCATTGCAGCGAAGCGCCGTTCTATACCCTGGGGCCACTGACCACTGACATCGCCCCGGGTTATGACCACATAACCTCCGGCATCGGCGCCGCCATGATCGGCTGGTACGGCACCGCCATGCTTTGCTATGTAACCCCCAAGGAGCACCTGGGCCTGCCCAACAAGGCGGATGTAAAAGAAGGCCTGATCACCTATAAGATCGCTGCCCATGCAGCGGACCTGGCGAAAGGCCACCCCGGTGCCCAGATTCGCGACAACGCCATGTCCAAGGCCCGCTTTGAATTCCGTTGGGAAGACCAGTTTGCCCTGGCACTGGACCCGGATACCGCCAAGGCCTACCACGATGAGACCCTGCCCAAGGAAGCCCATAAGGTGGCGCATTTCTGTTCCATGTGTGGGCCCAAATTCTGCTCCATGAAAATCACCCAGGACGTGCGGGATTACGCAGCTTCCCAAGAGGCTAACTCAGCTCAAGCCCAGGAGGCAGAGCAGGGCATGCTTGAAAAATCCCGCGAATTCAAGGCACAAGGTGCTGAAATCTATAAGAAAATCTGATGTCAACCCGCCGGGCACAAAAATAGTGCCCGGCTTGGCGTTGTAGTGGGCTGGTATACTGGCTAGCCTTATATAAGGTGCTCAAAAACAGGAAGAAGGTGGTTTCATGGATCGAAAAGAAGGTCCCTGTTTTGGCCACGATGACGTGGAAGTGGTTGAAAAAAAGCTGGTTTATGACGGCTTTTTCAAGATGCAACGCTATAAATTGCGGCACCGCCTTATTGAAGGTGGCTGGTGCAAGGAGCTGACCCGGGAGTGTTTTGATCGGGGGCCATCGGTAGGCGTGTTGCTTTATGACCCCTATAAAGACACCGTCGTCTTGCTGGAGCAATTCAGGATAGGCGCCCTGGAGGGAAACGAAGGCCCCTGGCAGCTGGAGTTGGTGGCGGGCATTCTGGAGCCCGGTGAGACCCCGGAAGACGTGGTGCACCGGGAGGCCATCGAGGAGTCCGGCAGTGATGTGCTGGATCTGGAGTATATTTATGAATATTACCCCAGCCCCGGTGGCTCCAATGAAAAGCTCTACCTCTATTGCGGGGGTATTGATTCCACCAACGTGGGCGGTGTCCATGGGCTGGCGGAAGAGGGTGAAGACATCTGGGTGCAGGTGTTTCCCCGGGAAGAGGCCTGGCACATCCTGCAGGAAAATTACATCAACAATGCGGCCACCATTATTGCCCTGCAGTGGCTGCAAATGAACTATCAGCGTTTACAGGAAAAATGGCAGTAGTGGTTTGATGAACCCCAAGAAAAAGAGTTACACACCCAACCTCAGCGAACTGATGAGTAATTGCGAGATCAATTACCATCGGATTATGCGCCTGCTTCCGGAGCTGGATGAGCAGGAGGAGTGGTGTTTTGGGGTGGATGCCAATTCCGAGGAGCTAAAGCAGGTGAGTATCCGCGTTGTCGAGCGCAGCAAGTACACCACCACGGTGGCGTTGGCTCAGGAATCCATGCTGGATGACTGGGTGCCCAAGCCCATGTTGACGGTGCGGCTGTATCATGACGCCCAGATGGCCGAAGTGTTGTCGTTCCAGCGCAACCGCTATATCCGCCAAAACTACGCCTATCCCAACGAAAAAATGTTCCAACCGGATGAAAAGGCCCAGCTTAATGCATTTCTGGGGGAATGGCTGGAATTCTGTCTCAGGACCGGGCGCGCACTGGTCAGAGTGTAAGTGTGAAAGGGTGCACAGACTCGAAAAATGTGAAAATTCACAGGGAGTTGGAGCGGATTTTGTTGCAATCGAACCTGCCGCTCCTGTGAAAACCCGTTATACTGATCAGAATGCCGCCTTTATATAGCCGTTGCGGCAACTGTGGTTTATAACTACCTAATGACAAATAGAATGGATTGACCTTTGGTTAGAGACGCTACCCAACCATCAATTCGTATCGTTCAACTCTCTGATTGTCATCTGTTCAAAAGTACAGAGGGCAAGCTGCTGGGCTTGAACACCGAGCAGAGTCTGGCGTTGGTCATGGACCTGATTCAGGATCAGCAGCATGCTATTGATCTGGTGTTGGCGACCGGTGACCTGTCCCAGGATGGCAGCGGTGAGTCCTATGCTCGTTTCCACAAATGGATGGAAGTGTTCAGCTGCCCTGTCTATTGGTTGCCTGGTAACCACGATCTCACCGATATCATGGCCAATCATCAAGCCGCCCAACGCATGAGCCCCTGTGTCATCGATGCCGGTAATTGGCAGATCATCATGCTCGATTCCACCATTCGCGGCAAAGTCCCCGGCAACTTCACCGAGTCAGAACTGCGTTTTCTGGAAAAATCCCTGCAGGCGTCCCAGGGCAAGCATGTGGTGATCGCTCTGCACCATCAACCGGTGCCCGTGGGCAGCGCCTGGCTTGACCAGCAGATCGTGGGTAATGCGGCGGAGTTCTTCAAGGTGGTGGACCAATTCAGTAATGTGCGCTGTATCATCTGGGGGCATGTTCATCAGGTCTTCGAGACTGAGCGCAATGGCGTGAAATTGATGTCTGTTCCTTCCACCTGCGTGCAATTCCAGCCTAACAGCCAGGATTTTGCGGTGGATAAAGAAAGCCCGGGCTATCGTTGGATCGATTTGCATGCGGACGGTACCCACGGCACGGGTGTATCCAGGGTAACCGGAGTGGATTTTGTAGTGGATTACAGCGTGAAAGGCTATTAACCTGAGCCCCATGCCCAAACGCTTTCACCTTTTCTATATTCATGGTTTCAACAGTTCCCCCCAATCGGCCAAGGCACGCATTCTGGGTGATGCCGTAGCGGATATGTCCTGGGTGCAGTTTCATGTGCCGGGTTTACCCTATGACCCGCAACGCTCTATTGATATCCTGAAAGACGCGGTGGAAGCCTGTTTGCCGGAGCCGGTAGGCCTGGTGGGCAGTTCCATGGGTGGTTTCTATGGCACCTGGCTGGCGGAGCATTACAACCTGCCCCTGGTGCTGGTAAATCCTGCGATTCGCCCCTACGAGTTATTGCAGGATTATCTCGGCATCAACGAGAACATGTATACTGGCGAGCGTTACGAATTCACCGAACAGCATATTGAGATCCTGCGGCAGTTGGATGTCCCAAGAATCACCCGCCCCGAGCGCTATTTTTTGCTTACCCAAACCGCAGATGAAGTGCTGGACTACCAACAAGGCGTTGAGAAATTCGCGCAAAGCCCGCAGATAGTGGAACAGGGCGGGTCCCATGGTTTTGACCATTTTGAGCGGCATCTGCCCGCGATCTTTTCTTTTTTAAACATCACATCGGAATAACCGCATTTTATGGCAGAGAATAACTACACCTCCGAATCCATTGAAGTTCTCAGCGGACTGGACCCGGTGCGCAAGCGCCCAGGCATGTACACCGACACCACGCGACCCAATCACCTGGCCCAGGAAGTGATCGACAATAGTGTGGACGAGGCCTTGGCCGGCCATGCCAGTAAAATCGAGGTGACCCTGTACAAGGATGGTTCTCTGGAAGTGGTGGACGATGGCCGTGGTATGCCGGTGGATATCCATCCGGAAAAGGGCGTGCCCGGTGTGGAAGTTATCCTCTGTACCCTGCATGCCGGCGGCAAGTTCTCCAACAAGAACTATCAGTTCTCCGGTGGTTTGCACGGGGTGGGTGTGTCCGTGGTGAACGCGCTCTCCTCCATGCTGGAAATTACCATCCGCCGTGATGGCAACGTTTACCGCATGGGCTTCAAGGATGGCGACAAGGCCACGGATTTGGAAATTATCGACACCTGTGGCAAGCGCAATACAGGAACCTCGTTGCGCTTCCTGCCGGATCCCAAGTATTTTGACACGCCGAAATATTCCGTTTCTCGACTGGCGCACTTACTGCGGGCCAAGGCCGTGTTGTGCCCCGGTTTGCATGTGAAGTTCACCGACCAGAACAGTGGTGAAACCCAGGAATGGCATTATGAAGATGGTCTCAAGGATTATCTGTTAAGCGCTAACCGGGGTTGGACTCTGTTGCCGGAAGAACCCTTTGTGGGCGTAATGGCAGCGGATACCGAAGCGGTGGATTGGGCCGTGCAGTGGTTGCCGGAAGGTGGCGAACTGATTACGGAAAGCTATGTAAACCTGATTCCCACGGCACAAGGTGGCACCCACGTTAATGGTTTGCGCACCGGATTGTTGGAAGCCATGCGCGAATACTGCGAAAACCGCAACCTGCTGCCCCGTGGGGTAAAGCTGACGGCGGATGATGTGTGGGATAAGTGTACTTACGTATTGTCCGTGAAAATGCAGGACCCTCAGTTTGCCGGTCAAACCAAAGAGAAATTATCCTCCCGTCAAACGGCCGCGTTTGTATCGGGTGTGGTGAAAGATGCCTTCAGCCTGTGGCTGCATCAACATACTGCCGAAGGGGATGCTCTGGCCGATCTGTCGATTAGTAATGCTCAGAAACGCATGCGCGCCAGCAAAAAAGTGGTGCGTAAAAAAGTCACCGCCGGACCGGCACTGCCCGGTAAATTGGCGGACTGTTCCGGTCAGGATTCCGAACGCGCGGAATTGTTTCTGGTGGAAGGTGATTCTGCAGGCGGTTCCGCCAAGCAGGCCCGTGATCGTGAATTTCAGGCAGTGATGCCCTTGCGGGGAAAAATTCTGAATACCTGGGAAGTGGATTCTGCCGAAATCCTGGCGTCTCAGGAGGTACATGATATTTCCGTGGCCATTGGCCTGGAGCCGGGTTCCGATGATCTCAGTAATCTGCGCTACAACAAAGTCTGTATCCTGGCCGATGCGGACTCCGACGGTTTGCACATCGCCACGCTATTGTGCGCGTTGTTCGTGCGCCATTTCCGGCCGTTGGTATTGGCCGGTCATGTGTATGTGGCCATGCCGCCCCTGTATCGCATCGATGTGGCGAAAGACGTGTATTATGCCCTTGATGAAGACGAAAAGCAGGGCATTCTGGATCGCATCAAGGCGGAGAAAAAACGCGGCAATATTCAGGTAACCCGTTTTAAAGGTTTGGGTGAAATGAACCCCATGCAGTTGCGGGAAACCACCATGACCCCGGACACCCGCCGTTTGGTGCAACTGGTGGTAGAGCCGGGTGATGATACCAACGAAGCCATGGATCTGTTGCTGGCGAAGAAAAGGGCCGGGGACAGAAAGGAGTGGTTGGAGACCAAGGGGAATCTGGCGGTGGTGTAAGAGAGATGTCAATTAGCGCATTAAGTTGAACAATTCGAGATAAGCTTGAACAAATAAGCACATAAGTTTGAACAAAAGGCTGTAATTTCCTGAAGGTTGGGAGGTGCAGCCTTTTTTGTTGGGCATTTTTCTGGTGCAGGCAGCCCGCTGTGATCTATAAAGTAATGATTGATATTTTCAGATTATCAGGCACGTTTAACTGGGTTTAACATACGCAAGAAATTAGGACGACCGATGGATTCAGAAATCACCAGTGAGGTTGCCAAAAAGTTGTTTCGAGAGTTGGCTGCTGAATGGGCGCTAACTCAAGCAGAGCAAAACTCTCTGCTGAGTGATCGAGCATCTGAAAAATACGACATTTCCGATTCAGACCTCTATCGTATATCAGCACTTATTGGGATATATAGATCCCTCCAAATGTTACTGGGGAATGAGCAAGCTCGTCGGACTTGGATAAGAAAGCCAAACAACGAATGGGATGGGTTGTCTGCTCTGGAGATTATGAGTACTGGCCGGTTTGAGGACATTCAGAAGGTTAATCGTTACCTTAAAGCTTGGTGTGAACAGCATAATTTTTAGTCTTCTCTATGCCAAACCTTAGTATTTCGACAATTATGCAGACAGTGCATAATTGCGCATAAAATCATACGGGATTACTTTTTTTCCAGGAAATACTACAAATACCGATGGATCTTCAGTTCAGGTAAAATTGGAGTTTCTTCTATCGTGGTGGGTCGCTGAAGACGCACATTTGGTTTTTTCGTGCTGGAGGGTGGTTCTCGCCACACTAATGTAGGAAGCTTTTTTTGAGGCGCAATCACAACACCTGAAACGGGTGTTGACTTTTGAATGGGTAAATTATTATCAAAATATACGTAGTTTGCTCGTAGTTGCTCTTTGAGTGGCTTTACTTTAGCAAAGGCTTCATCGGGGCAAGCGCTTAAAATCTGCAAAGCTGAATCTTTTAAATCTCCGTCTAGTTTGGATGCCAGCTGTAGAGCTTGAGATTTTGATATTTTTTGTATTGAGCGATGTTTACTTGACCATGTCCAGCTAAAGGAGCGTAGGTTTTTCGGAAGTACTTTTATTTTTCTTCTGCAACTCATCAGATCGATCTGATTGCAGGAGATCTGCTCTAGCGTTTGCAAGTCGAAGATGTCATGGTCGAAGTGGGATTTAACCTCCTTTTTCATAAGGTTTGATATAAATCTTCCAGAATTTTCTCTAAGAGATTTTTCAGCGTAACGCTGAGTTTTGGAAACGAAGTAAATAAACTCTTCCTTGCTTCTATTGAATATATTTATTTTCTTCACTAGCTCGTCAGATGCGCAAAGCATACCAGAGAGTAACGGCTCTTCGTTTTTAGCGGGCCTAAAAATTTTGGTTATCTTGTTCAGTATAGCAATTCTGGCTGGGTCGGACGTCTGCTCACTGAGAGAGTTTCCATAACTTGGGGCAAACGCTTCATACTCGTCTTTTTCTTTAAGAGCTGTAAAACGGATGGCTTTTGCTGAATTTGTTAGGTTTGCAAAGGATAAAACGAGTTGGTCGATAATATCGTTGCTTGGGTTTTTTATGAAATGCATGCTGTTTTATGCCAGGTCCTGAAGGGCGTAGTGGTTTTTTAAAAAGCTTTTTGTGGTGGATAGGAATCGACAGTAAAAATGAAAAACTGAGTAGCCATTGATGCTCAGAATAATTGTTGCAACTAGTAGTTTGATTGATAGGGTAAGAGCAGACGCGAAAACACTAACGGTTGCTATTAGTATGATAATTGATGTGCCAAAAACGGCTATAAGGGACAGAATAAACAATATGGCTTCGACAAGAACATTAGCCTTTAGTTTTCCGTCTTCTACTACATACAATCCTAAGAAAAGATTGTGAACATCATTTTCTATTTTCAGATGCTGAAATAATTTGTTTTGCGTGCTTCGCTGCTCGATATTCAGAGAATAACCATAAAGAATTTTTTCCTCTTGCCGTTGGAATTCGTTGAAACTGGTCTTGGCATCAAAGGCATTGAAACCCCTGACCTCCGTGATTTCGTAAAGTCTTTTTCTAGCAATGATGTATCGGATAATCGAAATCAAGTTTCCAAATAGAAGAGCAGACTTCATGTATTGAATAATGCTCATTGGTTTGATTCCGATTGCAGGGGGAGATCGGTCGTAGTAATTAAATCTATGAATCTCGCAAGGCGTAGTTCTAAATCCAGTAGTCGCCCTTCTTTATCTCTGCATTCCTGGTCTGCTTGAATAAATGCGGACCTGAGATGTTGTAGATCAAACCGGTCATTCGTCTGAGTGGCGCTTGGCAATAGTATGTGAGGTCGAAACCCTAGATCGAACACCTGTTCCAGATAATCGGCATTAGGAACGCGCTTGCCTTGCTCATAGAGATACTGTGTACCAGGTTTAATGCCGCATGCATCGGCCACATCATTAACCTGTAGATTCAGTCGCTTACGCTCTGAACTCAGAGCTTGGCCAAATCTCTGTCTATCTAACCCCATTCATCGCGCTCCACGCTTCTGAGTTAATACAAATGTGTTGAAAAGTGTGGTTAACTGTATAATATTGTTTTGTTTGTATCAATAAAGAGTTTGGTGAACCTATGAAATCCCCTGAAGAGGTCAAGCAGGAGTTTGCCGAGCGCGGCCTCAGTATCAGTGGCTGGGCAAAGGAGAGAGGCTATTCCCAGGCACTGGTCTACCAGGTGTTGAATGGGAACCGGAAAGCGTTGCGTGGCGAGAGCCACAAAATTGCCGTAGAGCTTGGGCTTAAAGAAGGCAAAACAGGCTGCTATGAAGACTTGAGCTTCTATAAAAGAGAGGTAATTCAATGACTTAGAAACTAAAAACCCGACAACAATCGCTTGTTACCGGGCTTTAGGTGTAGGTGATACCTACGGTGTGGTGCCTAAAAGTATCTCCCCTCCTCACTGTCCCGTCAAGAGCAAGCTCCCAAATATTGCCCTAATCGACTTTTGTCGAGGCTTGATCGCGCCCGTGATCCAGCTTTGAGTCGGGAGTTGATTGTGTGGTAGTGCCGCGAAATCACGAATTCGGCATTGTCGCTCAATGCCGGGAGGTACAATTATGCGTCGTAAACCCGCCAGGAAGATAAAGGCTTCCGCTGTAAAAAGTATTTTCAAATTTCCGTCTACCAAGTCGTTTGCTGGTCCCAGTCATCAGCCCTTCTTAATGGTACTAGTGGAATCGCCATTGGAACGGGATTACTGCTTCCATCTCGAGGCAGCTCCAAAAGTCCTGCGATACTATACCCAACCTAAGACCTTTGTGGTCAGCAGCGATCTCATCGAAAGCAGGGAATATACTCCTGATTTTGAAGTTCACTTCCAGTGTGGTCGAAAGGCCTATGTAGAGGTTAAGAAAGACTTTGACTCTCTTGACTCATCCTATCTGCACAAGTTGGAAATGGCATCCTCTGAAATGCGAAATGCCGGGTACGAGTTTTTGTGCGTAGATGAATCGCAGATCCGCATACAGCCCTTGCTGGGAAATCTTCGGAAGTTGCAACGCTATCGTGATCGTCTAACGAATAACTCCGGTACGCTCACTCTGCTTCAGAATGCTGCACCTCACCCGAAAACCTTGAACGACTTGATTATGAACCCGTTAGGCATACGCTTGGAAACGATCTACAAGCTAATTGCGAATGGTCAGATAGCGGCAGACCTTACAGAAGTACACCTTACGTTGAATACGGAGGTGCGCTATGCATAACCTAAATCGATGGATACCTGGAATAGCGGTATGTGCAAACTTCGAGGGTATGAATGGTATATGGCTGATAAGGCGGGTCAATGGCTCTAATGTCACACTAGCCAATATTGATAGCCAGGCGGTGTTGGTGAAAGATGAGGAAGAGCTAGAGGGATGCCTGGAGAATAAAACTCTACAGTTTATGGCTGATGAACGCTATAACGGGGAGATCGTGTTTCAGGATCTGCCGGAGGAATACCAGAAAGAAACCGTTCGTAGATACGCATACGTTAAAGTGTACTTGGATTCTGACGATCAAAAAAGATCGAAGAAGAAGTTGGCGAAAATAATCAAGTCCGTAGCTGAAAATATTGATGATCAGAAACCACCTGCCTGGAACACGTTTAATAACTGGTTGAAGCAATATTTCAATGCCGGTTGCCGAATTAAGGGCTTGTATCCAAACGATTATAAAAAGGGATGCCGAGACCTAAGGATTGATCCGAGAGTACGTGAAATTATCGATCAATCAATTAACTTTTATTACAAAAATGGCCAGATTCTAATGAGCAGCATTCATCAAATGGTGGAAGCAAAGGTGCTCAAGCACAATCTGTGCAATCCTGATGATTTGTTGGCTATCCCAGCCTACAGTACTGTGGCCTACCATACCAAAAAACGAAGTTATCAGGAGTATGTCCGGGGACGAATCGGGAGAAATCGTGCTCGCTATGAGTGTGCGAATGTAGGTGAAGCACCGGCAACAACTCGAATTCTTGAGCGTGTTGAGGCGGATCACACTCCGCTGGACATCAATGTTTTGCACGATGAAACTAGAACGCTGCTTGGCCGCCCGACGTTAACAATACTGATAGATCACTATTCCCGTATGGTTATGGGCTTTCAGATTTCATTTGAAGAGCCGTCTTATGCTTCAGCAGCTATGGCAATTGGTAGTGCCGTATTGCCAAAAAAGGGCCTGCTTGAATTCTATGGTGTTGAAGGAGAGTGGCCAGCGCACGGAGTCATGGAATTAATGGTGGCTGACAATGGCAGCGAGTTCTGGAGCGAAAATCTCGATATGGCGATCAGCGAAGTTGGCTCTGTGCTCCAATATGCCCCTGTCAGGAGCCCAAATTATAAAGGTGTCGTAGAGCGCTTCTTTCTTACTCTGAAAACCAGATTAATTGATTCCCTGCCTGGTAAAACTAATGGCGTCGGCAATGGATCGGATGAATATATTGCTGAGAAGGAGGCAAAGCTCACGCTAACGGAATTCAAAGCAACATTCTTGAAGTGGCTTGTGAACATCTACCATCGTGAAGCACATGGTGAAGCAGAGAGGTCTCCGCTGGACCTATGGAACGATTCGGCTCGTGAATTTCCGGTAGTTGAGGAAGCTGTGAAACGAGTTGAAACAACATTGATGTGCTCCGATACACGAACTCTCCATCGATCAGGCATTCAGTATGAAAACCTAGAATACAACTCAGAACACCTGAGGGACATATATCGAAGAGAAGGCGTTGTCGAGCTGATGATCAAGTACAGCCCGTTCGATATTGGTCATATTTACGTGCTGGATGATATCAACAGAATTTATATCCGGGTGCCATGTGTTAACTACAAATACGCAAAAGGTTTGTCGATGTATGCTCATAAGGCCATACGTAAGCGCATAAATGCGTCAAGGAAGAGCTACAAAGATGATGCGGTTCTTCAAAGGGCAAAGGTGGAACTGTTTGGTGATATTGAGAGTTTGCATGAGCGAAATGTCAGAAGAAAATCACAGGTAACTGCGAAAAAGGCAGCGCGCGTTCATTCGTTGGGAGTGGAGGAGTTTGCTGCCGAAACTAAATATGAAGATGACTCTCCGGCAATTATTCAGAACATACAAGCATGCGAAGTGACAGATGAATGGGAGGTGTGGTGATGCGAAAGCGTTCTCCTAATCCCTTTGTGGTCACAGGCAAAACTAAGGGCATATTCAAAGTGTTGGATGATCTGCGGGCGCAAGGATATATCGAGGAAGGTGATACTAACTGTCTTATCACTGGTGAGTCTGGCTGTGGAAAGTCCGAACTCGTAAAACAATATGCTGCGAAATATCCTCGTCGAGACCTTGATGAGTATACGCATATTCCGGTGTTATACGTACAGTTGAGGTCTCCGAAAACACCTAAGGCGTTTATTGAGCAGATACTGGTTGCCATAGGTGATCCACAAGGAGGGAAAGGTATGAAATCTGAGACGCAAGGATATTCTCAAATAGGTATCTATTGTAGAGAGTGCGGTGTTGAGATGATTATTCTGGACGAGGTGCAAACAGTGATTCAAAACCGTTCACCAGGGGTAATAGCCAGCATATCTGACTGGTTTAAGGATTTAATGAATGATGCAAAGGTGCCCCTTGTTTTAGTTGGGATGCCTTGGTGTCTTGGGTTTATTAAACAGAATGACCAACTGGATAGCCGCATAGGCTATCGACACGATATAGAGACCTTTCGTGTATCAAGTCAGTTTTCCCATTTCGTTAAATTTATTGAACTTTATTCTAAGAGCTATGAGTTTGCATCAGATTTCTCATTAAGCGACCGCGAAATAGCCTATCGTTTGTTTGCATACAGCTCTGGAATTGTTAGGGCCATAACAGGGCAAATCATTAAAACGGCAAATCTGTCCAGGGCAGCTGGAAAACCCATTGATCTTGCTTTCTTTCAAGAGGCAATCCGTTCAAGAGGGATCAAAGATGCAAACAATGTTTTTATCATGCCGTTGACTGAATTGCGCCTTAGGGAAATAGTAAATCCGTCACAATGGATTCAACAAAAGTCTTACAGAAAGGAACGCTTTCAAAGTGCCCAATTTAAAAGCTACATGCTTACCAAAAAGTTGGAACTGATCGAAAGCAATGACGATTGAGCGAAAATTGCTGATCAGATCACACAAACATCAATTTGAACGCATTGATGATTATCTTGTGAGGCTGGCGGGTGCGAATGGCTTCTCTTCTACAAATAGGCTAATTCAATACTTCCGTAGTTTGATAAAATCAAAGGAATTGAATTGTCGAGGAATTGATAAAGCCGATACGACAGCGCAGATCCTGAGCCTATATTTAGGTCGAGAAATTGAAGCTAAATCGTTCGACCGGTTAGCCTTCACAAGTGCCTATCAAAACCTAAAAATCTGTAAAGCGTGCTTTTCCAAAAATATGGCCATCCCGTTTTACTGGTATCTGGATGACTACTGTTGGTGTCATATCCATCACGAGCCGTTGCACCACACAGCTTCCAAACAAAAAGAGACTGAAAAATATGATTACACAGCAGCGCACCCCATAGTTGAATTCCTGGACTGCGACGACCCTTGGTCGGCGTACTCCAGCATGCTGAGGAATGAGCAAGAACTCAGGTGGCTATGCTATCGTTTGAAGCAATTTTCCGAGACTCACCTTGCAACTCACACTCACATCGCAGACGCGATAAGCTGGATTGATAGTAACCATTCTCGTGAGTATTTGGCCGGTGAAAAATTTGAACGAATCACTAGCCTAGTCGCTGAACATTCCTTGCTATCGGCGAGCGAAATCCGATTGTTGGCTGCCCTTTTAATCTGGCAGCGGATGGTACCAGATCATTTATTTCATGTTGCGGGTTCTGGTGCAGAATCGGCAACCGAAGTAAGCCTGGAATGGGCCTCTCGTCAGTTGATAGCTAATGAACCTATGCTTATGTTCATATGTGACGCACACCAGGCTCCGCGAAACACACCAAGACTGCGCTTGCGAGACTATATTCCTATGCTGTCACCCCTGGATGAGAATACCGATAAGGCTTTGAGAAAAGCTATCTATTCCTGTGGACTCACAACTGAATTGTTAGTAATGCTTCCAGCCTCTGTAACCAAATTTGAGTTTGAAATGGAGATATCTTGATCCCCAGATTTAATTCAAATTCTCATTTATTAAGTGGTTGCAGCAATGCATAGCATCAGCCAACAGCCGTTTTGGTACTACCTCCATGTTGGGTTATGCGAGGGCGACATTTAACCTTCACTGCCCCTCTACTAAATGTCTCGTCAGATGCTTTGCTGGACCAAACATAAGCCTCTCCGGTGCCAAGATGGCTCATCTTGTCGGATGTCAGCTCACCGAGGGCAGCATTGGCCTTTTGAATGTGCTTCAACCATGCTGGCGAGTTAAACTTATGCATGATGATCTGTGATGACAGCTCTATCAGGGAGACGGGAACTGATGGTGGGTCCTGAGAAGCAACCATGATGCTGGTTCCCTTGTGTCGCATTTCGCGGACGACTTCTACCAAGCCTGAGACTAGATCATCGTTCTCAATGTACTTGTGAGCTTCATCGAAAACCACCAGTTTGTTAAAGGCATTCCCTTGGTAGGTCGCTTCAGAAAATATTTGTAGCATTACCACGAACAGGCCAAGGGCTTCGTCCTTTTCAATATATTCATCCCGAAGATCAACGATGATCAAGCGGCCTGGGTGAATAAGGTCTTGGAGTCGCTGGCTATCATCAATGTATTCGCTGGCGAATTGTAAGCGTGTCTGGGCCAGCTCTTTAAGGTGATCGGACAGACCCGAGTTATCGATACCAGCTCGTAGGGCGTCCAAGGTCAGGTTATCCCTCAGCCCTCTCATGATGAGATTGATTTGCCGCATATACATGCTTTGGCTGCCAATCGCTCCCATCAGGAATTTCCAGTGTGCCGCCTTGAGTTCGGAGGCAGAAAAAGCAATTGGTTTCACTTCAATATCCGGGTACTCGGCCCGGCGATCGTCCACCTTGTTTGCAGGCGTAAGTATAAGGACATCCTTCAAGGCTTCCGGGTTAGCCTTATAACGCTCACGAAGGATACGGATTTCTTCTTCCACTGAATTGCCATTGATCATCG
The DNA here is from genome assembly GCA_002708905.1 of Pseudomonadales bacterium. Taxonomy (GTDB): domain Bacteria; phylum Pseudomonadota; class Gammaproteobacteria; order Pseudomonadales; family Ketobacteraceae; genus Ketobacter. Next base: position 142,073 of record PAPM01000037.1, read on the forward strand.
ACGTGAACTCAGGCGCATAGTCCTGAGTTGGGCTGTAATGGAATATGACTGTGGCAAGAGGGCTTGGCAGCACATTGATGTGTTGAAGCGGCATGGAAGCCATTTCAATCACTGTTCCAAGGGTGTAGCTCTTGCCGCCGCCTTGGACACCAAAGAGGCTGATTGTATGAGTATGATTGAGATCCAAGGCAATTTTTCTGCCGGAAACCTCTCCGAGTAATCCATATTGTGGTGAATCACCGTTAACTCCAAGCATGATGTCATAGTTGACCTTGGCTTGAGGTTCAGGCTCGGTTGGCGAGTGATCACTCGTAATGGAGTCGGGTTGGACAGGTTCTTCAGTTTCTATCACAATGGGTTGTTCGTCCTCTTTTTCACCTTCATGATCAATGGTGGAAGGGCGAGGTGCTTGTTCACCAGGATACGGTTGCTCTTCATTTTCCTCTTGGTCAGATAAAGGCATCTCCTGTGTGGCGGGTGGTGACGGTTCGGGAGTTGGTGGCCCAGGTTCTTTGTCCCAGTCTTCATCCACCGTCCAGGATGTTGACCGGGTCCTTTTGGGTGCGATGAAGGCAGCTGTTTCGAGCTTGGGTACGCTCGGTATAAACAGTTCACTCAAGAGGTGAGTCGTTGATTCTATCTCTGTCTCGGCAGAAACGGGCTTGCGGCAGTTCGCCAGTAGTGCGTGAATAAGATCTTTGCCGATACGGTGGTATTCGATGCCTACCTCGTTGTCCGGGGCTTCAGTCCCGGTTTTATCGAAATCGAAAATCAGGGCGCAACGTCTGAATTGAAGTGAGTAGCCCTGTTCGATAGATTCCAGCAGCGCTCGAGCTTCTTGTGCTGCTGTCATATCGAAAATTTCGTAGCGCACTGAGCGCTCCAGATAGAATCGCAGGATCTGAGCTAACTCCCTGCTCTTAAGCAGCCTATCAGGTCGGTCTGGCTTTCTCAGGGCTGGGTCAAAGTGGCGCTGGAGGATACGCTCACTCTGGTTGATTTGGCCGGAGATTCGCTCCTTTAGTTGGTTAAAGGCTGCGAAGTCACCGACCTGGGAATAGCATTTTACCTCTACCAAATTGCAAGTAATTGTTCGAGTATTCAAATCCAAGTCGAACAGGCCTAAGTCGGTGCGCTGTAGGCTGATAGCATCGTTGCCATCGTCTGGCTCACCGCTTGAACGGTAGAGGTCTGTGTGTGCGTCCAGCGGTACTATCACCTGATTGCTCAGAGCGCCCTGATATTCGAGATAGAGCCGCGCCAGAGCTAAGCCAAGGGCTTCTGCCTGTTGTGTGCGTGCGGAAATCAGTTTCAGGGCAAGCTGGCCGGAAAGTGACCGTAGGTTTGCCAATATCTGAATTGACTGTTCACCATCGGCGGACAAACCATGTTCAAGCAGTACGGGCTTCAACATGGCCTCTAGCTCATCGTTCGAGCGCGAGGAAATGATCAGGTTGTGTATCGCCTGGGAGCTGGCTCCCGGCACATAGTCAATCAGGTAGTCGGGTCGATTTTTCCGGCCACCATGGTCGAAAAATTCAATCCCCATATTTCTGTCGATGGTGAACACCCAATCGCTGACTTGGTGAACTTCGTAGATCAGCTCTCGCTGAATCACATCAAGGCCAAGTGTTACAACCGGCACGGCTTTGAAAGTTGCGCCAGAAGCAGCAACTGCCGAGGTCGCAAAACAGAGATGACGGTTTAGGGAGGTTAGCAAGTCGAAGCATGCAGCATTATTGTCGGTTCCGAGGGAGCGCCCAACAATCGGTCTCTTGTTCCAAAAGGTACCTGAATCGTCATCTACGAACTCAGTATCGAAATCCTGTATCAACCCATACAGCGGAGTCACTCCCTCCGGCTTTTCGGCAACGGAAAGCTCTTCGGCGGGAAATACATCCAGTAGAACACTGATATGCGCCGGGAACTCCTTGGAGTTGGTATGGAATTCACTTAATGTGTGTTTAGCCAAGTTGAGTTTGGAGAACAGATGGCTGCCAGTCGAAATGGTAAATGCATCACCAGCTTCGGTTGTCGTAGCGCCGGGGCGTACAATTGATTCAAGTGCTTCACCCAGCACCGGCGATTCGGGATCTGAGCTAAAGAGTCGAATATCGTAACGCAAGTCGGCATGCTCACTCTTTTGCTGAAGTGATATCAATGCTTCCGCTATAACTGAGCCTGCTCCAGGGTTAAAGACGTTTAAAGACAGCTCTCTCACGTAGGGGTGCTGGGAGAGATAACGTTCGATCTTGTCAGCGATGACCTGTCCGGAAATATCCGTTCCTGCCGCAGAACGTTCTGTTATACCAAGGGCAGAACAGATTTCTGCCATCAGCCCACGGGAGTTATCCTCGGTTGTTGGGGCATAAAGCGCCCAAAACGCATTTAGGTTGTCTACTGGAGTGAATATACGGCCATCCTCTACGGGGACGCCCACTGGATAGGCGGAAGGCACAAGGCTATTTAATAACGCGGAGCGGACGTGAGGAATGTAATCTTTCCCGCCGGATTTGATTTTCTCGATCCAGTCTTTGCCCAAGTTTACCCAACTACTTAGCCACAAGGCTCGGAGCGGATGGGTTGGGGAAACCAAAACAGCTTCCCGATGTTTTCCTCGGAAGTCAGTCACTATGACGTGAATGGAGTCAACAGCCAGCACATTTCTTAGTGCTTGTAAGTGTTGCTGGCTTTCGGCACCAGAAGTTGTCTCGGCCTGCCGGGACAGGTTAGTAATCAAGTCCAGATAGCTTTCAGCATACGCGAGACATTCCTTCTCCGAGTCTCGGAACGAAAGGCCCTGCATGATCAGCTCAGTAGTGCCTTTGCGCACCGCTGCGAAAAATTCTTCGCGGGCAGCAAGAAAGGAAGCCATCGCGGCCGATGACGGTAGCTTTAGTCCAACCTCTGAAGGTGGTTCGGCTGTGTCCAGGTTGATCTGCATTCGCCAACCCGAGGGATGCTTAGGTTCCGCCAGAATACGTTGCTCGATAGTTTTGAGCATGCGTGAAAGCGGAATCTGAATAGCTCCTTCGCGACCGAATTTAGCGTGCAAGGTTTCCTGGCGGGAGGTCTTCTTGGTACGACTATTTTCAGCCCAAGCGACACCACTGATGGCAATATCATCGGGATCGCGTTCATCACTAAGTGCAGTTAGTTGCAGTCTGAAACGAGCATGCTCCAGGCTCTGCTCAATGGGTATGGCTCGTTGTGGTGGTTCTTCCTCGATGGTGCCGCCAGGTAGGACGTAGAAAGGTTCACTCTCGTAAGACCGATTTGCGTCCTCGGAGTCGAAATCAGTTTCGAGCGGAATCGGGTCTCCATCGGCTGTCCAGGGCATGACCCGGATGAAATGCCAGCCCTCTTCGAACTCGACTTTGTTGAGTTTGGTTAAATTGGTTGTGCACTGGAGGCGCTTAGGTTTCCAAGCCTTAACCTTTTTGGATTTTCCTACCGGACCATCATTTTGCGAAATGATTTGTACGGTGAAATGGTCAAGGCCGTTAATTTGACCGGGATGGGGACTAACTTCGAACACTACGTTCATTTTTCGGCGGTCGTTAGGTACCAGAACCTGTTGCCCAATAAGGCCAGAAAGTTGATCGTTGGATTCATCCTGTTGAACCACGGGCAAGTCGGTCTCAAGCACCGTTAAAGAAACCTTATCCAGAGTAAGTTCTTCTTGGAACGACCATTTGTCGAAAGAGATGCTCCACCAACTTTTGTCAGTTGCGATGGATGGTGTCCAGAATTCTGGCTCTTGGATATCGTACTTTTCAAAGTAGGTGAAAAGGCGCAACTCCAATGATTTGTCGCTAAGCCCGAGGTCGGCAATGCGGCCACGGACCGATTTGTGCGAGTTCATAAGGCTGCGAACGCTGATCAAGTTGCGACGAATCTTGCCATTGACCACCGCGGGATCGGCAAAAAGCTTGAAGTCCGGAATTAGTGTTAATTCATAGAGGCTAGCTCCGAGGGTTTCGCCATCAATCCCGTTTTCGAGTGCGGTGAGCAGGTACCTCACGCATGAAACATCATCAGCAAATAGCCACTCTTCCTCGGAGAGGATGCCCAAAAGATCGCGAACATGACTGGTGAGCGTTGCGGGCAGCCGATCCAGTAGTGAGTCAATTAAATCTTCGTAGATGCCAGTGAAAGACAGCTCTTCGAAGGTTGCCACGCCAAAAGAGTCCTCAGCGCTGGTGCGCAGAGAGGTTGGAATGAAAACCAGCAACGGTTGGCGTAACTCCCCATTCGCGTCAGGATTGCGAAGCTCGACTAACTTGGTGGAAGTGACTCGAAAGGGATGCTCCTCTTGGTCGTGGCTGCCGAGGATGAAGATATTTCCATCGGGCCGAGTTCGACGCAGTTCCTTGCAGACCGATTCCATGACATCATCTTCAAGATCGGTTATTCGCATACAGTGGCCGAGGCCACGTTCATCCAGGATCGCCTCGATACGTGGGCTCAAAAGACCGGCTACTGCTGCATTCAATGTATCCTGCGATAGTTTGGTGAAGGCGTTACTCATGCATGCCTCCCGTTCTCATCAGTATTCTCATTGCTATCGATGGCATAACGGGGTGAAACCTTCTGGGTTACATAGGCATCTGACAAATCCTCGTAGAATCCGATCTCGCGCAAGCGGCGCTTGAAAGCTTCCAGATTCAGGCGCAGGGCGCGCTTATCGAGGATGCTCGCATTCTCTTGGGTTCCTTCAGGCAGTCGGTCAATGTAAAGACCGTAGCGGTTTCTCAGGAAGCCCAACAACTCCTCGATGCGAACTTCTCGTGTCACGAAGCGCCCACCATCTTGAGTGAGTACAGCCACTTGAAGCAGCACTTCAAGCAGTTTGCTGCCCAGCACAAATCGCCGGGGGCTTCCCTTGGTCCGGGATTGGCCCAACAAACCATTCTCCTTATTCTTCAACAACAGAGAGTCCAGACATTCTGTGATGTACTGGCGGTGATACTTACCGCGATAGGCCATGAGGATTTCGATGAAGGATTCGAACTCGCCAAGACCCATGTCGGTGACTTCTCGGATCTCGGGATCGATGTCCTCGTTACCGGAGGTCGATTCCTCGATCAGACTTGCCAGGCGGAACTTGAAGTAGGCCTGACGTTCAGCTTCGTGTTCAGGCTTCAGCAGGGAAACCAGATCCCCAACCGTGAATACACCGTTCCCAGGAATGGCTAGCTTGCCTGTTTTCTTACTCAAATATTCCGCCATCTCACCCAGTTTCTTGACGACGAAATTAGCCTGTACGAAAGCCGGTATCTGACGATATAAGCGATCTGTGGACTTGCGAGCCAGCTCCGCCATATGAGGGTTATTGGCATCACCCATATCCACGACCAACGACACACGGTAGGGGCAGCCTTCCAGCGCATTGTCGAGGCCGGGGTTAATTGGGCACTCCTTAGTGGAACAGAGGTCGTTACCGGAGCGCTGTTTCACTAGTTTCGGCAGTAATTGCAGCAGTTTGAGGTGGTACAGTGCCAGGTGAAATGCCATCAGGGTTTTGAGGTAATCCACTAGCACCGAACGGGGAATATAAGGTTCATAGGCCAGAAGTCGCAGAATGTCGTCGGCCATAATATCGGCCTGGCCAATACACAGTGGCTGGAAGCGTGAGGGCTCCTTGGAGTCTTTCATGTCCTGGGTAACCTGGTGATCCAGCCGCAGGATTGCCTGGGTTTCCACATCCACGGACACATTAGGGTCGTAGCGGTCAGTCACCAGGTCGATACCAGGAAAGAAGAAATGCTTCAGAGCATCTCGCGCTGCTTGGCCCTTGCCTTTGCGGGCATAGAAAAGCATCCAGTAGATATGCTCAGCTGCGCCGTAATCACGGGTATGTTTGGCATTGCGAAACTTATAGGTGTTGCCATGCAGCGGGCGTGGTGCAGCAAGTGCCTGGTTGCTTTTGCCTCGGTTCACTAAGTCCATCAAGTCTGTTTCTATCCAGGCTCGAACAATTTCTGGGCTTTTATCAAAGCCTGCAAACCACTCGGGATGGTCCAAAAAATCTTCCAAGAATTCATCGACTGAAAGGTCTCCGCCTCGTGGAGGTCTACGGCTCCCGTAACCATCGTATTTCAATCGCGGAAATAGCATCGTCAATACACGGTCCATCTCGATATGCTTAAAATCGAGATAGGAAACTTTGGGTATTCTGAATTCTTTGTCGCGGCCTTTAATTGACATTGTATTCAGCTCCCTTTTCAGATACTTCCATCACCAGTCGGCCATTAGGCTCCCGACGAATTTCGTAAAACTTGTGCCCTGCCTTAGTTAGCAACACTTCGTTATATGGAACAGAAGCAAGCAAGTTCTTAAAGATAGATAAGCTCAACAAAAACCCTTGTTGCTCTTCAATGCTTGGACGGTAGCCGTTGTTAAGCCGCATCAGCATTTCGTAAATATCGAGATTGATGCGCAGGCTAGCCTTGTGCCCATCTCCGGAGTCGTAATGCAGCATTAGCGCTTGAGAAAGACATTCTAGGAAAGGATGAGCCTCTGTTTCCTGCTCAGTGCGAAGAGTAAAATGGTCGCCGTCGAAGAGTCGATAGCTACGAATAGTGCCTTTATCCACCTGGCGAACACGCAAGGCCAATTGATTCCCCAGTCGTGCTGGGTCACTCAAACCTTCTCCCCGATTGACGGCCTGAAGAATGGCGGTTACCTCATCAGCATTTTTTGTTCCCGGTTGCTTAATAGCATCCAGAAAAGGATCAATGCTTGAATAGGGCAGCATCTCTTTCCAACCGATATCGCGTCGTTCAAAGAAATGGCGACGGCGCATGTGTGATAGATAGCTCCTGTGCTTCGCGATTAACCGAGAACGGTTTTTCGATGAATAGTCTCGAGGTAAATTCTGGAATAGCGTTTCCGCTAGCTCATTGTCATACCCGCCACGCTCCGCAAATGAGAAGCGGCTCATGGCTTTAGTCTTGGGATTGAGAAAGCCAAGCTCGCGATCCAGATCGGGGTTGCTAACTTCGGCGATATCAATCTCGCGCAGCAAGGTGATCAGACGGTCACTGGAGCCTTCAACTCCGCCAAGCCAGGAATTGAAATAGAAGCCATCCAGGATACGATTCTGGGCTTCTTCGCCACCACTTTGATAGAGTTGATGAATGCCGTCGCAGTCCTTAGTGCCCACCAGCATGTAGGCCAACGCGGAGCGCAGGTCGCGCATCGTGATGTGCAATCGGCCACGTAAGTGAGTAATGGTGTAAAGCATCTTCAAACGCTCGATCACCTTGGGGCCAGCAACTGGGTCCTGGAAGGTTCGGGCGTTATGGTAAGCGAAGCACTTACCTTTGAGGTCGCACTTCTCGCAGGCCTGCCAGTATTCCTGTTGTGTCATGCGAGCGATCAATCGCTCTAAAATTGAAGATTCACCAACCTTGGGTTCGGCGACCACCGAGCGCAAGTTAAGGTTGATGACTGCAATACCACCCTCAGGCACGGCTCCGCTTAAACCCTGTTGGATGTGCTTGGCTAGCAGCGGGAATTCCTCTTCGTGTTCGAGGAAAAAATCGACCAGCCGCCCCTCGTTGATGGCGATCAGGCGGGTTTGGTTATCAGGCCAGCAGTTGGCATCTTTCCCTGCGAATGGGGCAAAGAATTTTTGCAGTACGGAATCGTTGCGTTCATCGCCTTCATCCTGGCTACCGTCGTAGTTGCTCTGATAAGTGTGTCCCTTGAGTTGGAATACAGCTCCATTTGCGCCGTATTGAATCTGTGCGCCTTTGCTCTCGGCAAAGGTCTCGAACTGTTGAATAAAGGCTGTCTTACCATCACCAGCATTACCACTGATGATCACCAAGCGGAACTCGCCCTTGAGAAGCGCGGGCTTGAGCTTTTCATCCAGGTAAGTCGGTACATAGGTGGCTTTACCAACTTCGTCGAGCCCACGGGTACCCGCATTGGAAACCTGACTCTGGCTGTAGAGTGTCAGTAGGTGGGTAACAAAAGGGTTAGTATTGGGTTTAGTCGGCTCGAAGCCCAGCTTGGGAACTACCTTAGGCCCGGTACCTAATTCGCCGGTAGTCAGTACCGAACGCAGGCGCTTGACCTCGACCAAGGCGTTTAAGAACTCCTCTGCCGATGCAAAGCGATCCTTGCGCTCTGGTGCAATCATCTTTACCAACACATCTACCAGAGACGAGCTGAGGTCGGCGCAGCCTTTGAACTGTTTCGGGTCTTTGGGCTGGGTTTTTATGGGTGGTGTGGGGTCGTCGAACGGGTATTTTCCGGTCAGGCACTCATAAAAGGAAATACCCAATGCATAGAGATCTCGATCCACCCGATCCGAAGCATCTGGTTCAGAGTTGTAATCGTAATCCGGCGGTAAGTAGCGGCGTGTACCCCCGCCACCTTGAATCTCGTCTTTCTCGGATACCGCGACATTAAAATCGATAATCCGAACGCCTTTATCGGTCCACAGCAGGTTGGAAGGTTTAACATCCTGATGATACACACCATGCTTATGGAGATGCGTCAAGCCTTCGGCAGCCTCACGTACTATACGCACGGCATCATCTAGCGCCAGCGCTTCGGCATCAATGAGGTCGGAAACATCCAGACCCTCTACGTACTCGAAGACGATGTACGGCGTCTGATTGGCGTCAGCCATCCTGTCCGCCCAGATTACCTTTACTACGTGCGGGTGGTCCGGCAAGCTGGTCAGGGTTTTGTACTCTCGGCGCAACCGTTCGTACACACTGCGACGATCTTTCGTTACTAACTTAATGACTCGAACGACATCACCTAATGCATCAAATACTTTATAAACAACCCCAAAACCACCACTGCCCAATTTTTTCTGTACACTAAATCTATCCGCTAGAACGAAATCAGCAGGAAGATCGGTTAAATCGTCGGGCGTGGCTGTTACCAGTGCAGGCTGTTTTGACTCATCTTCGTCATCTTTGCCTTCAGGTAAAATTAAATCTTCAAATTGTTTTTTGGCGATAGCGGCGCTGGCAAAGCGATCTTCGGGGTCAAATTCGCAGAAGGTTTGCAGCCATGTATCAATGCCGTTGGGGAGATCTGGCTTGTGCTCAGAAGGTTTGATTGGGAATTTACCATCGGCCTCAATCATTTGATCGATGTTTTCGTATGGTAACTCACCAGTCAGCAGTTCATAAAATACCATTCCAGCAGAGAATAAATCGGAAGCGATAGAGGCTTCTTTCGGTTCTGATTTCTGCTCCGATATCACCAATTCTGGGGCTCGGTAGGAGGCATCGAGATCTTCGGTAATTTGATGGGCGATGGTTTCAGACGTTGATCGACTTTTACCAACTCGTGCAAAGTCAAAATCGGTGACACGCGCAATGCCACCTTTGGTGACCAATATCGCATCTGGAGTTAGATTGCGATGAATCACTTGATGTTGGTGTGCATGATCAAGGGCGGATAGTACGCCTTTGATCACTTGATATTTTTGATCGGTGGTTAAAGCGAAAGAGGGTTTCTTTAAGTGTTGTCGTAATACCTGCCCAGAAATATCGTCAGATACCAGGGTGATTTCATTGCCATCGTCTGATTGAATCAGGTCGCGTACCGCCAGCACATTGGCGTGTGCACTCATGTGCTGAACAGCAACGAACGCGTTACTGATTTTCTTCAATTCTTCTTTGCGAGCGGCCTCATCCAAATAAGGGTCTGCGCGGTAAACCCTGAGACGAACCTGGCCCGCCTTGGCGCCCAGTAAATTATGCTTTGCGCGATATTCGGTGTAACGATCAGTGCCGCCCAGTTTTTCTTCTACTTGCCAGCTACCAAAAACCGGTGGTGCCGATTTTGGTTTTGCTTTTCCTTGGATAGCCTTATCGATAAGGGAGTGGTATTTACGAATATCAGATAGACGATGGTTTGGAGTCTTGCTTTTGTCGGCAAAGAATTTGAGGCTGCGTTTGTAGTCGGTGACATCGGGGCTATCGATACCGGCAGGGTCATAAAGTTGAGCATCATCAGAGGTGAGTAGAACAACGGCATGCACATGAACCTTGCGTAATTCAGCAATGCCCTTGTTGCTCTCCGAGATAAGTGAGCTCATCACTTTGGCATGATTGCGTAGCTTCGCCAAAGGTGAATGAAATTTCTGTCGGCCCTCGGGATACCATTTAGAGCCATACACATCGATATTGCCGCGAGTTCCTTTGACATCCACCAGATAAACCGCGTGAGGCGCAAGGATAGCAATGTCGATTTCGAACACCTCCTGTCCCTGGCGCATCTCGAAGTTGTGGAAGATCAGCCAGCCATCGGGCAGATGATCCCGGAGAAAACCGATGGCCTGGCGTTCAGACTCGTTTGCGGGCTGCCCGATGGGTATGACCTTTGCCATTAGCGGCCTCCCGCTTCAATGGTTCGCTCGACGAGGGTGCGAGCTTGTTCATACATTGTGATCGCAGACTCCCTCAGTGCGAATGCGTGCCGTATTTTTTCTCCTATCTTTTTCTCTATAGAAGATGAGCTTCTAGGAACTGGTAATAAAGGAACTGTGCGCCAGTGTAAATCTTGCTGCTTCGACCCCTCTGAAATACTTCTTAACATTCTGAATGCTGATTGCGATCTCAAAAACGCGAAGAGATATCCAGGATCAATGGCATCCTTTTTTGCGACAAAGCGCATGCAATGATCGGAATATGCTCTTGCCAAAGCTCTCTCTCCAGTAATGAATTCACACCTACAGTAGAGTTCATGTTCCCCAAGCGTTCCTTGTTTTGCTACCAAAATTGTTTCATTGGGGACAACGTATTTAGGTGAATGATTTAGTAAGTATTCCCTGCTTATCCACTTGCCTTTCGGGATCAAGTTGAATAGTGGCTTTTGAGTGATTACTTCTATCCCATGATCTCTATCTGCGGGAATACGTTGGAACATTACTCTCCACCTGAGCCATTCAAGATCGAGTACGTCGCCAAGAAGGCTATGATTCACAGAAAAAATATCATTTTTGATTCTTTCTGCTCGCCTAGAGTGGTTTAAAGCCCTAAAGCTTCTACTGAGATTTTTACTGGTTACACTAAACCCTGTATCGGAATTATCAGTTAGCCACTCCAATCTCGATTGATCTACAAGCCCACAAGAAGAAAAAACTAGAGCAGTAGATTCATTTAATAGCTTTTGGTGCTCACTCAGGTTGTCAGAGGCTTGCTGAACTAGTTCATGAGCTTTATCTTCAACGGCTCCAAGTCTAGGTACTGGCAAATCAGCAATATGGTGAGGTTCGAGGTGTGTGATAATAGACCCATAGGTTCCGGAAACAACTTGGGGAATGCCAAAACTAGTGCCAAGATAGGCGTGTATGTAACCTGGGCTAACTTTGGTTTCATCTGGAATAACTCTTAAAACATCTTCCGTGCATGCCATTCCTTTCATCTCAGAGCGAGAATAAACCATTCTCCCTACCGTCCCAGATCTAGTTATAAGAGTGCAACGATCCTTGATAATTAATCTTGGGTTTTTCTTCGCCGCTAATTTCGCGATAAGACCAACATTGCTCAAATCTGCCTGGAGAATATCTGTGCTTGACAAAAATGGATAACCATGTTGATCATCGTCTACCCACAATCGTGTGATTCTACCTGGATTTATGATTCCAGCAATGCCACCTGCCGTTAGGTCTTGTAGTCGGTCTTTTCTCGCCGAATGCTTATTAAGGAGTTGTCGAGCTTCCATGGCACCTGACATATACGGTCCGCAATCAAGGCGATGGGATTGCCTTTCAATCCAGCTTATTGGAACGACTTTTACTTGGAACTTTCTGCTCATAAAGTCACCGTGCCGTTCGTTTGATGCTTTTTATATTTCTCTGTCGCCAGAGGCCGCTCCTCTTGGCTGTGGTGTCGCTGCACAAGCAGGCTGGGCAAGGCGGGGGGAACGCAAAACTCTTTCGCCGTGTATTTTAGCTGCGGTGTTTCTGTTATTTTGCTCTGATTCTTCATAACAATCACCGCTTCTGCTTTTTAGGTTTGCGGTTTATAGGCGATTTGCCATCAAGCTGCATAAGAAACTCGCGGTATTTTTCGGCGATGGTATGGAGGTCATTATCTTCAATTTTTTCATTACGTATCAGGGTCCGTTCCACGAAACGGCCACCGATACGAATACGCTCAACGTGTTGCTTAGGTTCAAGGATTTCTTCACCGCTTGGGGTACGCTTGTAAAGCTTATTGCCACGACGATCGAAACCAACCTTGTCGGCCACGGCCATGAAGACCGAATACTCTTCAACACCGCCTAGGGCTTCTGCACGTTTTTCCGTTTCGCTCTTGCGGCGTAGGAATAGCAAGCTGGTAAGAATGTTGACGTTAGCCTCAGCGATGAAGGCTTCCACTGGTAGATCAACAGAAGCAAGCACTTGGGTTTCGCGCATAACCCACCAACGAATGTATTCTGCTGCTGGATTGCCGAGAACGCCGTCGGGCAGGACGATGCCCATACGGCCTGATCCTGGCTTGAGCCATTTGATACAGCGCTCGATAAAGAGGATTTCTGGTGCAACACTGCCTTTCAGTGTGCCCGTATTGCGATAGCCACCTTCGCCATCTGACTCCCAGTTGTGCGCTAATTCGTATTGCTCAAGGATATGCTTGTCAGTAATCGGAATATCTGAACCAAAAGGCGGGTTGGTCGCGATGATATCCACTGATCCCATTGGGATCTCCTTTTTCGCGGATTTCAGATCGGCGAGGTACCCTAACGGGAATTCCAGGGAGTTAATGTTATAAATGTGACCCCGACCGTCACCGGCCAATACCATATTCATTTGGGCTGCTCGGATCAGGAATGGGTCGAAATCAGCACCATAAACATTGGCGGCGGCATACTCTTTCAATCGTTCGTGAACGTTCAGAAATTCTGTCGTGCTTTCGTTCCCCGCTTCAGTATCCTGTTCGTCGCGGAATTGTTTGAGCATATGGGCTAATGCTGCGACGAGGAATCCACCGGTCCCGCAGGTCGGGTCCAGTAGCGTTTCGTTTTCCTTGGGATCAAGCATTTCAATCACCAGCTTCACGACCCCGCGAGGCGTGAAATACTGGCCGCGATCGCCACGCAAGTTAACGCCGACCAATTCTTGGTACGCGACGCCTTTGGCATCGACATCAGTGCGAGTAAAGTCGTATTTAGCGAGTTCAGATACGATAAAGGCCAATGCCCGGTCTGAAAGCGTGATCTCCTCGTTGCCCCGGAATATATTTTTGAACTGTTTCTTTACCTCGGTGAAGAGTTCTTCAATACGTGCGCGGATGGCTTTGCGACCTTTAGGTTCAAACTGCTCTTTAGGCCCGGCCCAGAAGCGGCGCTTCCAAGCTTGGCGTTGCTTGCCACGCAAATTCTCATCGTGCATTTTGCAGAAAATCAGATAAAGGAACTGCCAGAATGCAGCATCCTTGGGCATGCCCTCGTTACCGTGGATGTAGTTATGGCAACGCCGGAAGGTGATCTTAAGCATTTCGTTGTCGGCGATTCGGGTATGGGCATCAGAGATGACTTCCTTTGTGCCGACAGACTCTTCCGCCATTGGCCAATCACCGATGGGGTTGCACTTGGTTTCAAAGCGCTTCTGCTCTTTCTCAATAAAGAAGAACTCTAGTCCGTTGGTCCACAATCCATACTGGACGGCATCAACATCCCGCATAATGGTCTCAATTTCGTCGAGATCTTTAGCGGCTTGATCGAAATCGCGGATTCGCACGGCATTCTTGCCGACTTTGGGCTCTGGGCGGCAAATTACGGCACGCCCCAGATTTTCAATTGTGTGTTCCTTTCCATGGTGGAAAATGGCCACATCCACCTTTTTACGGCCCCCAATGGAGAAATCCAGCTCCATATCTTCCGGTGAAAACCCGTATTCGTGAATTAACGCACGAACCACCCGCTGTCGGACGAGTTCTTTCTTGGATTCTTTGATCTGTTTACCGGATATGTAATCGAGCGTATATCCTGCGGGGATCGTGTTCTCGGCTTCCTGGTCCTTTTTTGTTCGTTTCTTGCTCATGACAGTCTCCCGACCTGAACTACCGGCATATTTACTCCCCAAAATCTTGTGATGTGTTCTTCTGTTGCTCTATCCAGGCGTCAATGTCTTTGCGTGAGAAGCGCCATTGCCCTCGCACCTTAAATGCGGGCAGTTCGCCTGACTGAGCCATGGAATAGATTGTTTTTTCTCCAACCTTTAGAAGGGCAGCCACTTCTTTTATGGTCAGAACGTCTTGGTTCTGCATTTTCATAGCCTCCCAGCGCTAAAGGGCAGATAAAGGCACCAAAGCGACAAGAATGGCATCTTTCGGAACTAAATACCAAATTTTACCAAACTATTTTTGTGTTGCATAACACTAAACACTCTTCTATCATTTCCAGTATGAGTAAATTTGGAGAAACAATAAGGGATCTGAGGCTCGCCAAGGATCTTGGCCTGCGAGAGACTGCCGTTAAGGTTGGGATGTCACCTGCCTATTTGAGCCGGATTGAGCGAGGCAAGGAGGGGCCGCCAAGCCCGGAGATGATAAAGGCGCTGGCCAATCACCTGGCAGCAGACCCTGATGTGCTGTTCCGTTTGTCCGCGTCAACTGACCCTGAGGTAGTTGAGTTTCTTCACAGTTCCCCTGAGGTGATGTCGCTGGTTCGTTTTTTAACGGACGCTAGCTTCTCGTCAAAACAAATAGAAGAGCTAATGAAGGCTGCGCAAAAAATCAGTACTGATGGGATTAAGCCGAAAAGAGGAAGAAAGAAGGTAAAGCCGGAGCCGTCAGAAGAGGCGTAGTAGATTGAGTGGCACCGTTCTTCTAATCGATGATAGGAAAGCTGGATGTTTGATGAGGTTAAGAAAAAGCTGAGCGAGTTAGAAGGAGTCACGAAGGTCCAAATCGATTTAGAGTTGGATGAGAATGGCTACTTTGATCGGAAGTGTCCTGCAAGTGACTGTGGGGCTGCGTTCAAGGTTAACTTTGAAGATTGGAAAAATATAGTTCGAGATGAAGAGGTGTTTTGCCCGATATGTCGCCATGCTGCTGAAGCTACAGAATGGAACACTCTTGAACAGCTAGAATATATTAAAAATTTCGCTTTTAGTCATTTTCAAAGGGAATTGGCTCCTGCATTTGAGGCTGACGCTAGAAATTTTAACCGATCTCAAACCTCAAAGAGTTTCATTAAGATATCGCTAACTTATAAGCCTGGAAACATTGCTATTCCAGTGCCTGCTAGCGCGCTTGAAATACTGACTCAGGAATATACGTGTGAGCGTTGTAGCTGTAGTTACGCTTCACTGGGTGGAGCTTTCTTTTGTCCTGCTTGCGGGCATAACTCAGCTTTTGATTCAATTACTAACTCAATTGAAACAGTGCGCAAAACTTTAGTTGCTATTCCTGCGATACGTGCAACTCTTCAGGAAAATTTGGATAAAAATGCTGCTGAAGATTCAGTCCGACATATCTATGAAAATGGTCTAGTTAAAATCGTATCGGCATTTCAAAGATTTGCTGAAGCATGTTTTAAAAGGTTAAGTAACGCTGCATCATTTAAGGTACGAAAGAATTTGTTCCAGAATTTAAAAGAGTCTGATGAGCTATGGCGAGCAGCTACAGGCACTGGATATACAGAGCTTCTTGATCTCGAAGAGTATTCCTGCCTTTCATTGTATTTTCAGCAGCGACACCTTTTGGCTCACTTAGATGGGATTGTGGATCAAGCCTATATTGATAAATCGGGAGACAATCGGTTCAGTGTGGGGCAGCGTTTAGTCATTTCGGAAGCTGGTGTGTCAGATCTTGCAGATATAACAAGCAAACTGTGTTTGGAGTTGAAGAGATTAACATAATTACATCGTGTAATAGCTTAAGAAGCTGAGGTTTGAGGGAAGTTAGATTGAATTGGGATATCCAACAGTTTATTAAACGGTTTCTTAATGAAATCGAAGAAGATAACGCAGCGATATTTGCCGGAGCGGGGTTGTCTTCCCCCGCTGGCTACGTGAATTGGAAGGAGCTTCTCAGGCCCTTGGTAGACGACTTGGGCCTTGATATTGACCGTGAGCAAGACCTAGTGAGCCTTGCGCAGTATCATCACAATGAAAATGGTCGTCATCGTATCAATCAACAGCTTATTGATGAGCTTTCTCAGAATAAGGCTCCGACAGAAAACCACCGGATTCTGGCTAAACTCCCTATCAGTACCTACTGGACAACGAACTATGATCGGCTCATTGAGGAGGCACTCAAGGATGGCGGAAAAATTCCAGACACCAAGTATACCAACAATCATCTTGCCACGACTAAATCTCGTCGCGACGCTGTTGTCTATAAGATGCATGGAGATATTGAACATCCTGATCAAGCTGTTCTGACAAAAGACGATTACGAAAGGTACACCATAAACTTCGCCCCCTTTGTCAACGCACTTTCTGGTGACTTGGTCTCCAAGACGTTTCTCTTTTTGGGGTTCAGTTTTACTGATCCAAATCTCGATTACATTCTTAGCCGCATTCGAATTTATTTCAAGGAACACCAGCGCCAGCATTATTGTATTTTTAAAGACTGTGATCGTGATGAGTATGCTTCTGATGCAGAGTACGAGCACGCGAAAACAAAGCAGCAGTTAGCAATTGGTGATTTGAGGCGTTTTAATATCAAGGTGCTGTTGGTTGATCAGTATGCCGATATTACAGCTATCCTCACTCAGATTGAGCGCGCTTATAGTCGGAGGACAGTTTTTATATCTGGAAGTGCATCTGATTTTGGTGCTTGGTCACAACAGGATACGGAATCCGCGCTCGCTGCCTTAAGCGGTGCTTTAATTGATAGTGGATTCAAAATTGCGACGGGAGTAGGCCTTGGAATTGGCAATGCAGTAATATCCGGTGCTATATCAGGCATCTATAGAAATAGCAGAGGCCATATTGAAGATAATTTGATTATGCGACCTTTTCCTCAGTTTATTGAAGATAAGAAAGAGCGAGATTTGACTTGGGATAGGTATCGCAGAGACTTGATTGGTAAATGTGGAATTGCTTTATTTTTTATGGGTAATAAGCAAGTTAATGGCAACACAGTGAATGCTGACGGAGTTAGAAAGGAATTTGATATAGCGAAGGAGCACGGACTGGCTTTGGTTCCAGTTGGTGGCAGTGAGTTTGTTGCCAGAGAGTTGTGGGAGGAAATCAATGGCAGCTTTGATATGTTTTATCCTTCGGCTTCAGCTGAGCTTAAATCAGCTTACCAAAATTTAGGCGCTCATTTTGGTAGTCCATCAGAGTGCATATCCCGCGTAATCGAATTTTTGAAATTGATCAGTAAGGAATAGTAATGCCTCGGAAAGTATTTTTCAGTTTTCACTATAAAAATGACATTAGACGTGTTGTCCAGGTTAGAAACTCCGGTGTTATCCGCGCTGGAGATGAGACGCAACCCTTTATGGATAAAGCTGAGTGGGAGAAGCTAAAGAGAAGCAGTCATAATGCTATTGAAAACTGGATCGAAAAACAGTTAAAGGGTACATCTGTAACTGTGGTTTTGATTGGCTCTGATACTTACAGTAGAGCATGGGTGAAGCATGAAATAAAGCGTAGCTACGAACTGAAGAAAGGCATGTTCGGTATTTACATACACAATATAAAAGACCCGCAAAATGGCGTTAGTAGGAAGGGAAAGAATCCATTTGATCATTGGTATATTGAAGAGAATGGGAGGAAAAAATATTTTTCAGAAATATACCCCACCTACGATTGGGTTAGTGACAATGGATACAATAATATGCATAAGTGGATAGAAAAGGCAGCCAAGGTCGCTGGTCGGTAGCTGAAATACTAAACGTCTAATTTTGACTGTGAATAACATATAGCGAATTTGTATAGCTGCTTAAAGCTTAACGGCTTAGTTGTCGATGATTCAAATGAAAAGCGTATTTCTCTTTTGTCTAGAAGAGAAAAGATATCGACGATACTAAAGCCTTGCTTTTGGAGTCCATTTAGAGAGTATCCGGTTTTTAAGTTGTTGCAGGAGATCTTTTTGAATCGGCTGATTTTTTTGTGCCAGTCATTCTTGCATATTAACCAATCTCGATTTTTCATGTCGGCTCTTTGTAGCGCTTTTACAAGACCTGAATCCAGCAATTGCTTTAATTGATAGCGTGATAGTTCAGTCTCTGCAACAGCTTGCTCCATAGACCAGTTGTCTGCAAATAGCTTTGAAAGAAGTTCAATCTCCTCTCTGTTGAAGTAGGTTTTACCTTTAAATTGTTGAGGTTTTATTTTTCCTTGGGAAATAAGGCTATGAATTCGCGGCTCTCGACAATTAAGTATTCGTTGAGCGTCTTTCTGGGATATCAAAGGTCGTTCATCGGAGGATAAGGATATCCGGCTCAGCCGGTTGGTTTGAATCGCATTGGGCCAGTTGAGTTCTATGAACTGGTCAAAGGCAGCACGTAACCGCGCGATTCCGCTGTTGTCTCGTTGCCGGTACAGTTTTTCGTGGATGTCGCGAAAGTGTTTATTGATACCAGATTGCCCACGGTCACTCATGGGGTTATCTATGTATTGACTGAGAAGCAAATGGAAACCTTGAGGCCAATGCTTCAGCGATTTCCAGGCCTGGGTGTAATGCTGGGATACAGCTAAGTTATCCAGAGTGACCGGTGCAAATAGGGTTTTGTGAAACAACCTATATTG
Organism: Pseudomonadales bacterium; assembly: GCA_002708905.1. GTDB lineage: Bacteria > Pseudomonadota > Gammaproteobacteria > Pseudomonadales > Ketobacteraceae > Ketobacter. Next base: position 160,764 of record PAPM01000037.1, read on the forward strand.
ATAATGTGCGATGAAGTGAATGATAGATAGAGCTTCGCTAAAGTTGAGTCCCCTGAGCACGGTAGGCATTGATTTTGGCGTATTTCTATTTTCAATAAGGCATGCCATTGTCCTGGTGAAGGCTAACGTATGCGGAGAAGCTTTGGGTAGAGTTTCGCCATGAGGAAAAGGATCGTCTTCAGTGAATCTATTTAGATGTCTGCGGTACCAGCTGAGCCTCTTTCCTGTGTGAGGGTTAGTATCGACCAGTAGGAGCTTATGTTTGATACAGGCTGTATACGCGATGTGGCACCAAAGGTCAGAGCTGTAGCCGTTAGCTTCGAGGCATATGGGGCAGATTTTCGGGGTTTTGACGAAAATCTTGGTTGTAAAGAACGGAGATTGAGATAATTTGAAGGTGTCTGCTGTTCTCGGTTGGGTATAATTAAGCCCCAAGTAGGAGAAATAGGGCTCGATATCGTACTCGCCGGTTATCATCTGGTGAGCAGGTACCCTGAGGTTTTTCCAGGGTAGACCTGCATGCTGAAGTAAATGGCCGATATGATGAAAGCCATTACTCTCGCTGATTCGAATTAGGTAGCTGACAATGCACTCGTCGGGATAGCGGCGAGGCCGAATTAAAAGCTTGCTCATCTATTGAGCATAGGACTTAGGGTTATTGTCGTGAAGTAATGTCGAGAGGCATGAATTAGGAAATTAGTTCAAGCTAATGTCGAGCCCATGTGGCACGTGGGTTCTGGGTAGTATTGGAAGGCGGGAAAAATTTGTTCAACCTATTCTCGAATCTTTTGTTCAAGCTATTCTCGAATCGAACGGAAAAATGCGGGTTTCAGAGGTGGTTTGTTCAAGTTAATGCGAGAACTTACAAGAGATTTTTTCGCTCATCGCCACGGCGAGTAAGGAAACCGTTGCCGCAATTCTTTAAAGGCATCCCCCTCTCTTTTTCTGCGCTGCTCAATTAGATCGCATACCGCTTCGGGTTCATGCTGTGTGGTGTCTATTTCCAGGTCGCAGCAGTCGTTGGCATACACCGCCTCATAAAACCATGGCCGAAGGCGTTCCAGCCTTTGCCTGGATCTTTCCACCTGTTCTGATGAATAGTTGGAAGTGGAAAAACGGTTACCTATTTCCCGTTGGGCAAGCCGTTCCATTAATGCCTCATAGGGTGGCTTAAGGGTCACAAACAGAACAGGTAACCCTTCTAAACGCCAGATGCAGTCCTGTAACAGCGGTGGATCAACCATCATCAGGTGATCGACGATAATGTTACAGCCCGATCGGGAAGCGGAAGCAATCCACTCATGAAAAGCTTGAAATCCCCGTACACCCCATTCCCCTAAGTGCCAGCGCAGTGGGCCGTCTGGATCATCTCGATCCAATGGTCGCGCCACAATACCCTGCTCCGCCAGATCACCGTGATGACTGAACTTGCGGGGGAAGCTGGAGCCCAGAAAATGGTCGATGCCGTGGAGCAGCCAGAACTCTGATGAACGTTTGGCGAATAACTCACAGGCGGTGGATTTGCCTGAGCCGGAGGTCCCGTTCACGATAATAATTTGGCCTGCCATCATTTAGTCTCCCAACTTTAGATTGCCACGAGCGATGCGGCGAAAGCGCAGGGAAGAACAAAACTCCTGATTGTCGCCCCAGAGGGTGGTGCCGTCCCAATCCCATCGTGTCAGTGACCACACCACCGTGCGGTCGGTATAGCCGGTGAAGATCAGTCCGTCTTCCAAAGCTCCGGTCGTTCTGATGGTACGGCCCAGGGCGTCTTCAGCTTCAAGCAGAACCCGTTTCGGGCCGTATTTTCCGTATTGTTCCACCTTGCGCTGACCGGATACCAAGCTGGCCAATTTTCCTTCCTGCCAGAGGAATCCTCCGATGACATTTTGCTGTGACGTTTCCCCCTTGGCGATAGCATGGAAGGCGCTGTCCTCTGCGATGCCCCAGAAATAGCCGCCGGTGGAGGATGCTGAATAGACTCGGGGGCCATAGGACGTATCGCGCATGGAATGGCAGTCGATATCAAAATGTTTGCCATCTAGGACAATGGTGCCGGTCATTTTCCCCGCCTGTTCCATATGGAATGTCTGCGTACTGCGCTGGCCGGGATCCTTGCTGCGAAGAGGGTGCATGGGTGCGATGGCACACCATTGCAGGTCCATCTTGAGGTCGTCGTTATCGTACTGAATGGCATAGCGAGTAAGCGGCTCGATCACCTGTACCGAGAGGGAGTTATTGGCCGTCATATTGAACTTTTCTGCGCCGGGAGGAATAGCCTGCAGATGGCTCCAGTTGTAATAGAGGCAGTTCCATACCTGCGTGCCTGTCGGGTCCCACAGTGCAGGGCCACCGTTCAACAGATTCATGTTGGGACGAAAATAGTACTGGATGAAGCCGTGCAGGCGCTGTTCCGGAATGGAGAGGGAAAACCACACGCTTTCGTTCCAATAGGGGGAGTCGTCTTGTGTTGCGCCAAAGCGGTCAGCCTGAGGTAATTCATCCATGGAGAATGCCCTGAATAGGATTGGTGTTTCACCCTATCATATTGCAGAGTAGCCAAGCCTGTTCAACTTGAGGCGAGAATCTATCTACAATTCAGGAAATAAACCGGGATGCCAGGGGCGATAGCGCTTGGGTTTTGTGGCCTGGTTTACGTTGCGGGCTTCCTGTCTTGATCAGAATAGGTGGCCCCTTTGCTTTTCAGGTACTCAATGATTTCGGCAACAGAAGCTTGGTGTTTCTTGCTGACTTTGGCGTGATGGCGTTCGGCGTGGGCCAGCACGGATTCAAAGTTGATCCCGCGGCGGTTTACATCTGCACCGGCTTCCACCAACAGTTTCACTTTCTCGAGGTTGTTGCTATCCACAGCGATCATCAACGCGGTGCGTCCTGTCATGGACTCCTCCGGTTTGGAGCCATTGGCCAGCAGCCAGCGTATATTATTAACATGACCCTTCTGCAATGATTTGGTGAGTGACGCGCCCAGGGTGAACATGTCGCCTTCCATGTTGTGATCTTGCTTTAGCTTGTTTTTGGCATCTTTGTCATCACCGATTACCGCGCCGGCCAGATTGCCCTGTACGCTGTCGTAGGGTGTCGCTCCGTGCCGTTTCAAAATGTTGAGGATGTCGGTGCGATCCTCCTTGCTGCCGGCCGCCGCGTCCATGGCGCTGATTTTTGCGTTCATGATGGGCTCGTGAATAAACAGTGGCGAGCCTTTTTGCAGCAGGTAGTCAGCGATATCTGCGAACCCCCGGGTGACTGCTTCCCCCAGGGGGTAAAGACAGGCGTCATTCGGTTGGCGAAGATCGATTGGGTTGCTTTCCATGACTTTCCTCACCAGGTCGAATCGATTGTACTCGACGGCGGTACACAGCTGTTTGTTCACCGGGTAAGTTTCCCATTCCGCTTCGGCAGCAGCGCGCTTTGTCTGCTTTTCCTGTTGTTTTTTCTCTTCCCGTTGTTGTTTTTTCAGCTCCCTTAATCGACGTTGCGCCTCAATGCGTTCTTCTCTCAGGCGATTAGCGGACTCTTTATCTTTATTGCGGTTGGCGGTTTTGATTTCGGCGCTGAGTTGTTCGATTTGCTGTTCAGTGTTTTGTATGTCTAACGCCGTGTCGGCAAAGGTAATGCACGAGGCGCAGAGCAGCATCGTGCCCAGCAGCAGGTCTCGAAATGAAATAGGCATAGGGTTCGTCTGACAATTTGGTTGTTATTAACTCAGAAATGTAATCTCAGCGAGGGGTGAAAGCAATCATCGCTGGTATTTTCTTTGTGAGCGATGCCGCAGCAATGTATGCTCCGGATTAAGCCTGTATCGTTGATCTGGAGGGGAAAATGGCGTTAGCTCTGGCACTTCACGTATTAAGCGCAGTCATTTGGGTCGGTGGGATGTTCTTTGCCTATATGGCCCTGAGGCCGGTGGCGGCTGAGCTTCTGGAACCGCCCGCTCGATTAAGATTATGGCGCGGTGTTTTTGCAAATTTTTTTGTTTGGGTCAGCGCAGCTGTGGTGCTGTTGCTGATTACCGGACTGTGGATGATCTTCGGTGTCTATGGGGGCATGGGCAACACCCGCCCATACATTCACATCATGCTGACGTTGGGGCTGGTGATGATGGCCATCTACGGGCATGTGTTCTTCGTGCCTTACAAGCGCCTGATCAAAGCGGTGGCAGCGGAGAACTGGCCGGAGGGCGGTGTTCAATTGGGCATGATCCGTAAACTGATTGCGGTGAACCTCAGTTTGGGACTGATAGTGGTTGTGGTGGCGGCCGCGGGGCGTTACCTCTAGCGCCCGCTGAGTGTTACCACCCATCGATGAATCGTGATTTTTTCGTCTGGGTTGCGGCCGTTGCCTTCAAGCCCCGCATGATCCACTGTCGGGTTTCGGCCGGATCGATTACTGCATCCAGCTCAAAATAGCTGGCGATATAACTGGCTTTGCCTTTGCGATAGCGGGACGCCACCCGTTCTTCAAAAAAGGCCTGACGGGCATCCGGATCGTCAATGGACTCCAGCTCTTTCCTGTAAGCCAGGCGTACGCCGCCTTCCAGGCCCATGCCTCCCAGTTCCCCGGTGGGCCAGGCAATGGTGAAGAAGGGCTTTTTAAAGTGACCGCCTGCTGCGGTCATGGCACCCAGGCCATAGGCTTTGCGCAGCACCACGGCAAACAAAGGAACACCTATGGAGGCGGCGGTGAGGAACAGGCGGGCGGAGTGCCGTACCAACGCGGTTTTTTCTGCTTCGGGCCCGACCATGATGCCGGGGGTATCGATCAGGGTGACAATCGGCAGGCCGTGGGCATCGCACAGACGCATGAAGCGCGCGGCTTTGTCGGCGCTGTCGGAATCAATGGCGCCGGCATTGAACTTTGGATTGTTGGCGATAACGCCCAGAGGGCGGCCTTCTACCCGAATCAGGGCGGTGACATAGGCTTTGCCAAACCCATCCCGCAGCTCCAGTACGGATTCGGTGTCAGCCAGCAACTGAATTACCTGGCGCACGTCATAGGCGCGCAATCGATTTTCGGGGATGACGTGGCGCAGTTGGCGCGTATCCGCAGCGTGCCAATCATCAATCTTGCCTTGAAAGTAAGACAGATATTGCTTGGTTACCTGCACCGCTTCGGCCTCGTTTTCAACCCGGATGTCCACCACACCATTGCCGTGTTGTACATGGATTGGACCCACTTCCTCCGGGGTGAAACGGCCCAGGCCACCGGCTTCAATAAGTGCCGGTCCCGCCATTCCGATATTGCTGCTCTCGGTTGCGATGATGACATCGGCCATTCCCAGCAGAACGGCGTTGCCGGCAAAACAACGGCCGGAGACGATGCTCACGACCGGCACCTTGCCGCTTAGTTCTGCCAGCTTATAAAAATTCTGATTTTCCAGCGCCGCGATGGTCACCGGGTCTTCCCGCGGCCGGCCACCACCGCCTTCAGCAAACAACACCAGAGGAATGCGTTGGTCTTTGGCCAGATCAAACAGGCGATCTGTCTTCTGGTGGTTCTTGTGACCCTGGGTGCCGGCCATCACCGTGGCATCATAACTGCCGACCGCCACCCGAGCAGTTTCATCACCAAACTGTTGCGCGTTAATGGTGGCAATACCCATTACAAAGCCGTCTGCGGGTGTGGTGGCACGAAGTTCCTCATCAGATTTGCGAGCGTGCAGGTAAGCGACAGCAAGCTGGCCGTATTCAATAAAGCTGCCTGGATCGCAGAGGTCGTCGAGGTTTTCCCGGGCAGTGCGCTGGCCGCGGTCGCGGCGCCGGTTCACTGCATCGGGGCGCGCCGGGTCCAGGGTTGCGTTTACCAGCTCCCGTAACTGTTTTAAATCCTCGCGAATGTAATCCAGATCCTGCGCTGTGCCCTGTTCCCGATGGACTGCTTCATCTTCGGCAAGGCTCAGCAACAGAACAGGTTCTCCCTGGCTAACCGGGGAACCTTCGTTGACCAGAATTTCAATGACCTTGCCGCTGTTAACCGCACGCACTTCGTGCTGCAGTTTCATGGCCTCGATCAACACCAATTCGGTGCCTGCCTGAACCACATCACCTACGGCCACACTCAGTTCGGAAATTACACCCTGCAGCGGCGCGTGTACTCTGATGATGCCTTCGTGCGTTTCGGGTTCTGCCGGTGTCGAGCCCGCAACCGTTTGCAGTTCACCGATATGGTCTTCGATAAAGCGCGTGTGCACATTGTTGGCGATCACCCGGGGATGGCTTAGCAGTTGATGCAGCAGGGGAAGGTTGGTGGTGACCCCTTCGATTTCCAAATCCGCACTGGCCCGGTTGACCCTTGCCAGCAGGGTCTCGAACCGGGTGCTGGGGCTGTGCACGATGAGTTTTGCCAACAGGGAATCGTAGCTGGGGACGGTGTCATAACCCGGATAGACAAAGGTATCCATCCGCAGGCCGGGCCCTTGGGGAGGATTGAATGCATCGATGTGTCCGCCGGTGGGCAGCGGTCGTCCCTGTTGGTCCAGGGTTTCCATGTTGATGCGCAACTGCGCTGCATAACCCCGGGGCGAGGGGATCTGGTCCTGCGTCAGCGCGAGTTCCGCCAGCGTATGTCCGGCAGCCAGTTCCAGTTGAATTTGCACCAGATCCAGGCCGAGCACGGATTCCGTTACGGTATGCTCCACTTGCAAACGGGGATTGGCTTCCAGAAAAGTGATCTCGTCCGCTTCACCGATACGGTCCAGATCCAGCAGAAATTCAAAGGTGCCCAGGTTGCGGTAACCGCTCTCCCTGGCCATTCTGGTGGCGGCCGCCAAAACAACTTGCCGCTGCCCGGTACTGAGACTGGGGCTGGGGGCGTACTCCATCAGTTTCTGGTGTTGCCGTTGCAAGGTGCATTCGCGTTCCCACAAATGGCTGACAGCAGCACTATCCGCAATAATCTGTACCTCGATGTGACGGGCACGTTGAATCAGGCGTTCCACATAAAGATCGCCGTTACCGAATGCGGCTAACGCTTCAGCCGTGCAACGTTGAAAGGCCGATGCCAGTTCATCCTGGTGCCGCACGATACGCATGCCTTTGCCACCGCCACCGGCAACGGCTTTGATCATCATGGCAGAACCGGGGCCAAGGCCGGCGAAGAAATCCTCGGCCTGCTGCAGTGTCGTGACGCCATCGGTGCCGGCATTCACGGCGACACCGCAACGCCGGGCCAGCGCTTTCGCCTGCAGTTTATCGCCGAACAAGGCGATGTTGTCAGCGCTGGGTCCTACAAACAGTATGCCTTCCTCCGCACAGCGGGAGGCAAACGCACTGTTCTCACTTAAGAAACCGTAACCGGGATGAATAGCGTCACAGTGTTGCTGTTTGGCAATGGCAATGATCCGCTCAATGTCCAGATAGGCCGCCACACCGTTGCCGTTGAGGGAACAGCTGGTGTCGGCGGCGTTGCGGTGGCCGGAGTAGCGGTCATCCTCGCTGTATACCGCGACGGTTTCAATGCCAAGATCGCCGGCGGTGCGGGCGATACGGACGGCGATTTCACCCCGGTTGGCAATCAATAGTCGCTGGCACAGAGTGGTAGCGGAATTAGTCGAATTTTCAATAGGTTGAACGGTCATGCTGGTTAGCCTGAATCGAATATCTGGCCGTTGGTTTTACCACGATTCAGCGCAGGATAAAAAAGTATCAGGGGAAAATTTGAGTGTTTTCCTGTTACATTTTTCGTATGCTCCTGTTTCAGGATCTCCCTGTTTCCGAATTTCCCTGTTTCCGAACTTCCCTGCAGAGAGCCGCGTACCGCTTCCTTAATTTTTACTGAGTATCAGGAGTCGCAGTGGAGTCGCCCAGCACACCTCATAATCGTCATCGCCATTACCGTTATTATGATTACCTGATGGCCGGGTTCGTTACCGTATTACTGTGTTCGAATCTGATCGGCCCGGCCAAGGTCAGTGAAGTGGATTTCTCTTGGTTGCCGTTAATTGGTGGGGTGCTGGTGTTTGGCGCGGGCAATATCTTTTTCCCCATCAGCTATATCTTCGGGGATGTGCTGACGGAAGTGTATGGTTACGCCCGGGCGCGCAAGGTGATCTGGGCGGGCTTCTTTGCCATCATTTTTGCGTCCATCATGAGCGCCATTATCATTCGCCTGCCCATGTCCGGTGCAGAGCCGTTCAACGTGGCGCTGCAATCTTCCCTGGAAACCGTATTCGGTAATACCTGGCGTATTGTGGTGGCTTCCATCGCGGCATTTTGGGTGGGGGATTTTGTGAACGCCTATGTGATGGCGAAAATGAAACTGCTGACCCAGGGCAAGTATCTTTGGACCCGCACCATTGGCTCTACGATTTGCGGGCAGTTTGTGGATAGCATTATTTTCTATCCCATCGCGTTTTACGGCATCTGGGAAAACAATACCCTGGGTTATGTGATTCTGTTTAACGGTATTTTCAAAATCACCATCGAGGTGGTGATGACGCCGGTTACCTATGCAGTGGTGGGCTGGTTGAAGAAAAAAGAAGGTGAAGACTTCTACGACACCGATACCAATTTTACCCCGTTCTCGGTAAGCGACTGATGGCCGGATAGCGGCTGCGATGATTTTTATCTGAGTGGTTGCTGTAACAAAAGCCGGAGCGGCGCGTCTTTTCTGCTATGACCAAGATTCTTTATTTGCCCTTTGATGAAGTGGATGCCCGCCAATTGATTCCGGTACTGAATGAACATGCGGTACGGAGTCACCTGGTGGCGCATCCACCGTTTGATGAAACCAACATTGTTCCCTGGATCGAAAGCAAGCTGGAATGCGACCGGCTGCCGGGTTGTCGTGTGCGGGTGATTGTGATGGATGGCGCGCCGGTGGGTTGGTGTGGAATCCAGCCAGATGGCGATGAATTTGAGCTGGCCGTTGTGATCCGTCAGCAGAGTTGGGGTATCGGGCCCTCGGTATTCCGCGTGTTACGTGACTGGGCCCGGGAATTCGGTCATGGAGAAGTGGTGATTCACCTGCTGGAAACCCGGCCTGAATACCGGTTTTTGACCCGTAAGGCCACCAGGGTCAGCCACAGCAGACTGCTGGGCCGGGGATTTACCAGCTATCGCATTCCCATTTCCTCCCCGGCATCGGCTGTGTAAGGAAATGCCTGTCCGGCGGGTCATTTCCATGTCAGAGCCTGCCCCGTATAATACCCCCCTTTATTAATGCCTTAGTATCAGCAGGAATCAGTTATGGAACGTCCTTTCAAAGTGCTGGGAATCCAGCAAATCGCCATTGGCGGCCCCTCCAAAGACCAATTGAAAAAGCTCTGGGTAGACATGCTGGGTCTGGAGATTACCGGAACCTTCGTGTCTGAGCGTGAAAACGTGGATGAAGACATCTGTGCCATGGGGGCGGGGCCTTTCAAGGTGGAAGTGGACCTGATGCAGCCGGTGGACCCGGAGAAGAAGCCCGCGGTACACGCGACTCCCCTCAATCACGTTGGCCTGTGGATTGATGATCTTCCTGCAGCGGTGGAGTGGCTGAGTGCCAATGGTGTTCGCTTTGCCCCCGGTGGCATCCGTAAGGGAGCGGCTGGTTTTGATATCACTTTCCTGCATCCCAAGGGTAATGAAGAATTTCCCATCGGTGGTGAGGGGGTGCTGATTGAATTGGTACAGGCGCCCCGGGAAGTGGTGGATGCTTTCGCCAAACTGGCCGCCCAGTAACGTAATAAGCCCATTGGAAACGATGGGCTTTTTTGTTTCCTGCAAATGACCGGTGGCACCTTGCTCGGTTTTAAAACCCTGATCCGGCACCTGTTGCTGGCCTGCCTCTACTGGCTGTTGGGGCTGCTGGCCGGCGGCGCCTGGTTCCTGGTTTATTTCGTGGATTCCCTGCCGGATCTCAGCGTCTGGCATACGGTTGAACTTGAAGCAGAATACGATGCCCGCCGCCATGCCGGCTTTACGTCTTTAGCCGAATATCAGGCGTTGGAGCGGGAGTTGTTCCAGGAGTTGGAGCAGCAGGTCTATGCCGTTGCCAACGATGCCACGGGCATCAATCGATTCCGGCGGGGCAGCCGGGTTGATCCCACCAGTTATGCGGTAAACAGCAACCGAACCCGGGAGTTTCCCGTTGAGAGCCCCCGTGCCGGTGTGTTGCTGTTGCATGGGCTGTCCGACTCACCCTATAGCCTGTTGCAGCTGGCCCGCACCCTGCACGCCGAAGGTTCCTATGTGGTATTGCCGCGTCTGCCGGGGCACGGTACGGCACCTGCCGGGTTGGTGAAGGCCAGTGCGGAGGATTTCAAGGCGGTGGTGCGTTTGGCGGCACGCCATCTGCGCCGGCAGGTGGGTTCGGATGTGCCGATTTACCTTGTGGGCTATTCCAACGGTGCAGCGCTGGCAGTGGATTATGCGCTGGATGTAATGGATGGGGAGCCGTTACCGGTGGCATCCCGCCTGGTGCTGATTTCTCCGGCTATCGGTGTCTCCGGACTGGCCGCCCTGGCGCCCTGGCAGCGGCGTATTGCAATGCTTCCCGGGCTGGAGAAACTGGCTTGGCAATCGGTACAACCGGAATACGATCCATACAAATACAACTCCTTTCCCCTCAATGCGGCGGAGCAGGTTTACAACCTGACGCAGAACCTCACCCAGCGCCTGGCCAGTGCCGAGGCTGCCGGTGAACTTGACAGCTTCCCGCCGACATTGGTGTTCACCTCAGCAGTGGACGCAACGGTTTCAGTGAATGCCACCGTGGATAATCTGTTGTCGCGGCTGTCCGGAAATCAGCATCGTCTGATCATGTACGATGTGAATCAGGAATCCAATACGGCGTTCCTGTTTTCCGATAGTGCGATCCTGGCCGCGGAAAACCTGTTGGCAAGGCGATTGCCGTTTGCGGTGGAGGTGTTTTCCAATGGGCCCACGGACTCCTCCGAGCTGGTAGCCATGATCAAGTCTGCCAATTCGGATAGCGTGGAGATCCGGGAAACCCAGTTGCATTGGCCCGGCTCCTTATACTCGCTTTCCCATGTGGCGTTACCGTTTTCTCCCGTTGATCCCGTGTATGGCGATGTCCCCCAGATCCAAGGACGTCCGGCTTCGTTGGGGAACGTGACCTTGCGTGGGGAACGCGGCATTCTTCAGGTGCCTATCAACCAGCTCATGCGCCTGCGTTACAATCCATTTTATTCCTATCAGCAAGAACGAATATTAGGCTTCATGTTCGGCCCCGCTCTGACTCAGTAAAATCGGATAATAACCGTAATAACAGATACTTGTTTGCGGTGTTGCCGCTGGGTTCCGTTACCTAAATGACTTGCGTAGACCATATTCCAAAAACTGCATGCTTTCTTGGTGCATTTTTGGTAATCGGCGACTTACCAATCGCAAAACAAGCTCACCAATTTATAACTGTGCCTTCCCACAATTCCGGCTAAAAAGTATACGTAAGGTCGAAAACAAGCGTAGGTCAATGAACATAAAGACGAAGTTGTCTCAGTATGTCACCAACCCGCTGGAGTGGAGTTCCTCCAGAAAGGCGGCTGTATTACTGTGGATGTATATCTTTGATCAGTTGCTCTATCTGCTGTTTTTTTGGGCCGCCCAAAATTTCGAGGTGCTTGACCCCTGGTTTAACCAGGAGCAGTTATCTTTTCACAGTGTGTTCTTTATCTGGCTGACCGGCCTCACCATTGTTCTGTTGATTGCTGCAGAAACCGCTCCCAAGCGTCATCAACAAAACGTGTTATACGAACATGTGGGATGTCTTTACTTCGGCCTGACCCATGTTTATTACGGTTACTGTATTGGCTTGCAATCCATTCCCGTTGGCGTCGTTTTGGTGGGGGCTCCTGTGGTAGGCTTTATCCTGCTGAATCGATGGTCGGTCGCCGTCGCTTTTGTATCCAGTTTGCTGTTGCTGTTTGCAATCAGTGCTGCCACCAGTGCCGGAGTGATACCCTACGCCCCGCTGGCCCAGAACCTAATGGGCGCGGACGGGCGCCTGGCGACAGTATGGGTGATTTCCTACTGGTCATTGGCGATGCCTCACATTCTGTTTATCTTTGCATTGGCATATCATGTGTTGCAGCGCTGGCGACTGCGGGAGCAGGAAGTGACTCATTTGAGTCGTACCGACGGTTTGACGGGGTTGGTTAATCGGCGTCACATTATGGATTTGCTGGAGTTGGAAAAAGCGCACTGTGAGACCGCGCACCTGCCGCTCTCCATTGTGATGATCGATCTGGATCACTTTAAACGCATCAATGATGATTGGGGTCATGATGTTGGCGATCGGGCATTGGTGTCTGCTGCTGAAGCATTACGCGGTGCTGTTCGTCAGAACGATCATGTTGGTCGTTATGGTGGTGAAGAGTTTTTGGTGGTGTTACCCGGCCTGGATTCCGATCAGGCAGAGTTGTTGGCAGAAAGGGTGAGGGCTGCTATTTCGGCGGTGGAGTTGAAGTTGCCGAATGGGAAGTCATTGTCATTGTCAGCCAGTTTGGGGATGAGCTGTATTGCGGCACAGGAAGCGGCCTCTGTTGATCACCTGATAAAACAGGCGGACCTGGCGTTGTACCAAGCGAAAGATTCCGGCCGGGATCGATTGGTGATTGCGGCCTGAGGTTTGCTGATTTTGATCGTAGAACGAGAATATTGGGGCATAAATGACGGTGTTCACGCGGGCGAAACGATTAACGTCAAAGCTTAATCGTCGCATTGGCAATCCATTGGAGTGGCAGTCCAGTTCCAAGTCCATGTTGTTGGGCGTGGTGACGGGGCTGTTTTATCTGCACTATGCCATTCTGGCAGAGTTTCTGCTATTACCCGGTAACGAAAGTGCCTGGATCAATGGTGAGTATCTGGCTCGTCAGATTCCCTGCTTCTACGGTTTTGTTGGTATATCCCTGCTGCTGATTATTGGGACCTTTCTGTTTTATCGTGTCAAAGGCGATACGGTGCTGTTTGAATACGTGGCGGCTTTGTATTTCGCGCTGTCGCTGTGCTATTTCAGTTATCAAATCGGCACCCTTTCGCTACCGGTGGGTTCAGTCCTGGTGGGGGCACCCGTCGTGGGTTTTATCTTTTTTAATCGCACCGCCGTCATGCTGGCGTTGTTCGTTGCCGTAGTGGTGCAACTGGTGTTGTCGTTCGGTGCCGCCTGGCAATGGTGGGCTTATGCACCGGTGTTTGTGGAGGGCGCGAAGCTACTCACGTCACCCTCTGCCTTCAGCGTGTTTCAGTTGTACCTGTTTACTTTCCCCCACATGATCTTTCTGATTTTTATTTCCTATCTGGTGTTGCGCCGCTGGCGGGATCGTGAAGAACGGGTGCGATTGTTGAGCATCACTGATCCGTTGACCGGCCTGTTCAATCGACGCAGTATTCTGGTTCACCTGGAGCAGGAGCAGGAGCGCAGTCGAAAGAAAGGGCCGGCGTTGTCATTGTTGATGGTGGATCTGGATAACTTCAAATCCATCAATGATGACCGGGGGCATGAGGCTGGTGATTACGCACTGATTGCGGCGGCCGATGCACTACAGCAGAGTCTGCGCCAGAACGACAGGGTCGGGCGCTATGGTGGCGAAGAGTTTCTCATTGTGTTGCCCGGAACGGATCTGGAGGGAGCGCGCATCCTGGCTGAACGCTGTCGTCAGCAATTGGAATCGACGAATGTGATTCTGGACGGCGGCGAACGGCTGGCGTTAACCGGCAGTTTTGGCTTGGTCTGCAATGAGGGTGATGTGCATATGGATGTGGATGAACTGTTGCGGCGGGCGGATCGTGCTATGTATCAGGCGAAGGAAGCGGGTAAAAATCAGGTTATTGTCGACCATGGCAATCGTCGACAATAACCATCCGAAATCAGTATTTTATACGACTCAGGGTAGGCTGTATTCCAGCTTCACTTCACTGATCGTATGGGCTTTGATTGCCTTTTCCCGGAAGAATATAGGTCGCAGCTGTGGTGCTTCTGAGTACAGCCGGGTCTGATCATCCCGATGGACAGAGGTCGGGTCGGTGGATTGGGAATAAGTCATCAGGCCGCGAGCCTCTGGACCATGTTCAGTGAAGGTGACCAGCATGATCCAGCTACTGCCCTGGGATACCTGATAACCTTTGCCTGCGGCGCTGATCTGGCTGCCCGGGATGGGTGGATAGATGTGGCGGGGGAGCAGCGAACTGTCATCGGCGATGGAGCGGTAGACGTTGAATCCCCCCTCGATATTATTGCCGCCTTCCCAGGGAAGTTTCTCACCTGAGGGGGTACCATCCAGGTTGGGGTACTCAACAAACTGCACATCTCCCAGTGTGGCATCGAGTGCAACGCCTGCTTCCTCCAGCACCAGCACGGCTTTTGCCAGCTGCTGTAGTACGGTGGCATTGGCATCGAGCGTGTTCGGTGTGTTGGTGGGATCGTTGCCATCGAACGGATTTACCCACTGGGGATCGGTGGCAAACTGCTGGGCAAATTCCCGGAATACATGGGCGCCTCGACTGTCTTTTTTGAAGCGCCCGTCCCATTGCCCCAGGCGGCTGCAGGCTGGCGCAATATTGACGGCAACCGTATTGGTAACCCCTTCTTCGGTAACCTCCTCTTCGGTAATGTCCACTTCCACGGGAATTTCTCCCTGAGCTTCACAGAGCGCTACCAGATCGCTCAAAACCGCTTCCGCTAAATAGGATCTCTCGCTGAACAGGGCCCTTTGCAGGTCATCCAGATCAAAACGCTCATCAGGCCCTTTGCTGTCTTCCAACATTTTCTGCGACATACGTGAACGCAGGCTTTGGGGTGCATCCGTTTTACCATACAGTATGGAATAGCCGGTGAGCTTGTCTGCCGGATTGGTAAGCCAGTAACTGTCGTTGGAGTTCTGCACAAAATCACTGCGCTCCAGTTTGGGCGCGTTCTCATAGGGAACCGGTCCGTTAAAATCGAAGACTGCGGATGTACCGGGAAGCAATGAAAAACCCAATAGTTCACGGGCTTGCACTAATGCCGGATCGGTTCGCAATGCCTGTTCGGCAATGGGAGAAAGATTGGGCACGGTGGAATCGTCGATATAGAACGTGTTGCCTGCCCGGTCCACGGCCAGGGTGTTATTGAACAGCACACCGTCGAACTGCTTGAAGCTGTCCTTGAATTCTTCCATGTCACCGGCCAGGTTCATGGCCATCCAGTGATCCACGATATCAAAGTTTTGCTGGTTAACGTCTTTAATGCTGTAGGCCACAAAGCGGCCTTGTTGATTTTCGCCCCAGGGCAACACATCGGGCGCGGCAATCATGGGGCCAAAATCGCTGTAATAGACTTTCTTGGTAAACTGCATCACCGCATTGGCACCTACCGCCACGTTCAGTGTGAGGGTCTTTTCCTGAATCGTGTGGGGTTCTTCATCCACCAGATACGTCATGCCGCTGGGGTCACTTTCCGCCAAGGCCAGTTCGTAAACGATAAAATGCTCGGCGGTGGAGTAGGTGTGGGACCAGGCCAAGTGTTTGTTGAAGCCGATGTTCACCATGCCGGGGGTACCATAGAGTGAAGAACCCAACACATCCATCACGCCGGGAATGGTGGAATGGAATTGCCAAAAGCGGAGAATGCCGGTGTGGGGGAAGTGCGGATTGGCCAGTAACAGGCCCCGGCCGTTGGCGCTCAGATCTTTACCAATGGCCCAGGCGTTTGAGCCCAGTTCCCGGGGATTATTGCCCGGCAGTTGGGGCAGAGTGGCCAGTTGTTTCAGTGCAGATACATTGCGTTCGGGAATAGTGCGCGCAGGTTGGTTGGCAGCGGAAGTGGCGGCCGGTGCTGGCAGGTAGCTGGTGCCCGGTGGGGTTGCCAGAAACAGTGGTGCCAGGAAATTCCCGGAACCGGGCAGCAGCGCGGTTCCCAGCAGAGCGGTCAACATATCCAGGTGGTCGATATTTTGAACCCAGGGCTTGCCGGCACACTGTGGATCGAGGTTGTCACTGCCGGTCTGAGCCAGATAATAATTAAAGCCTTTGCTGTAGCCCGACAACATGGCTTGGGTGTTTTCGCTCAAGGTGTCGTAACCGGCTTCAGCCTGCTCCCGAATGCCCAGCGCCAGATAGCTGAAGTCTGTAATGAGGTTTGCGCTGTCGCCGGAGCCCGGTATTTTGTCCGGACCATAGAACTGGGAGCGTCGACTGTTGTAGCGAGCCACAATGTCCAGCAGCATGCAGGCGTTGTCTTCGGAGAAGGCGTATCCAATACCGAAGGCCAGGCTTTCCAGGTTGTCCGCTTTAATGTGAGGAACGCCGTAATCAGTGCGGCGGATTTTGGCGTTGAGTACGCCGTCGTCATCGAAAGCCACCAGTTGCTGCTTGGGGCAGCCGGTGAGAGCAAAGGTGGATAGCGTGAGCGCAAGCGCACCCACTACACCTGCTATTTTGTGTAGTGTAATCATAAAGAAGTCCTTGTCTTGTGATTATTATTTCCCTTTCATGGGACGGTTTTTATAACGCAGAATTTGCAAGGGGAACAGAGCTGGAGCGGGATTGCAGACGAATGGAATAACGCTGGTCACGGTTCAAGCTGGTGACCAGCGTGTTCAGGTGAAAAAGGAATCAGGACATGGGATAAACCGGTTTATCTTTCGATTCACACTCCCAGGTCACCCAGAGTTTATTGTCACTGCCTTCTTTTAATTGGACGAAATTGCGGCTGCGCAAATATTTGTCCGAGTGATACGGCTGCAGCATGGAAATCTCAACACTGCGGTCCTCGGTCATGTATTCTTTCTTGTCGTTGGTGACTGCCATAATGCCGAGCCAGGCAATACGGCTGGGAGCTGGATGTACAATGCCGGAAGACACGATCTGGTGAATGCGGTGTCCACCGTCACGGCGATCATTGATCACGCCCAGGCAGCCTATATGCACGTCACCGGATAAGATCACAGTTTTGCCGCCCCGCTTTTTATGGTTCTCCAGCAACCGCATGATCAGGCGGGCCCGCTCACACTGATGTTCCTTGGCACGCCAATGGTCTTTCAGGTCGTCAGTGAGTTCCTCTTCCCAGGGCGTGACATCCACCACGGATTCAGTAAATGAAAAATCCCGATATACCACGGGCACAGCGGACAACATTAACAGATGGCCGCTATTGGCCTGGGTATCAAAATACTGGATCAGGTCACTCCATTGTGTTGGGCTCATAACCTGATCCAACGTGCGCTCGGCGCGATTATCCAGGGCCAATATGTGATAGCCACGGAAGCTGAAGCCGAAGGCGTAGTGGTCTGCAGCCGAATTCAACAGGCTGGTGTTGTGTTTGGACCGGATCTGGAACAATTCAAAATATTTCTTTGCGATGTTAAAAATGCCCTGGAACACATTGCATTCGTGCATCTTCTTGGGGTAGCTGCCCCAGCCGTCGAAAATATCATGGTCGTCCCACATCATGACACTGGGGATGCTGGCGTACATCAACGCCATGTTGGGATCACTCCAACGGGTGCGGTAAAGCTCATCGTAGAAACGCTCAACCTGTTGTTCCATGGTTTTGGTGAACGCTGTGGACTTTGCTTCCTTCTTGCTGCGGGACAATTTGCCCCAGCTTTTTAAACTGGAAACACTGCCCCACATTTCATCGGCATAAAGCTGGTCGCCGCCCATCAGCAACAGCGAAAAGGGCTCCTGTTCGTGGGAGACCTTCATGTTTTCCCACAGGGCATAGGGGTGCTCGGTTTTGTTCACCAGGTCGGCGCTGGAGAAGCCATTGCAGGAAGCATAGGCGAAGCGGGGTTTTTCATCGGCGGCGGGAACGTAGAAGGACCACTCAGTCTGGTCGTGTCGGTTGACGGCCTGGTTGCCATCCAGATTGATGTGATAGTACACCCGGCTGGCGTTTGCCTGCGCTGGTTGGGAGTGTTCTGCCCGCCAGAACAGGCTGCTGTTGGTTTCGCCGGCCTTGATCGCGTTAACACTGTGTCCATTCAGGCTTACCTGCGCCTGGTTAACCGATTTATCTGTGCTGAAACAAATGGTATAGAGCTGTTCGGACTCAAGACCCAACAAGGGTCCCACCAGTATCTTGCTGCCCATGCTTCCCCCTGGGTCTGAATGTTAATGACTTATTGATAGTACTCCGGCGCATGACGGATGCCGGCGTTTTGTTCTTTGTCGTGCTGTATCCAAAGTTGCGCACCGGTGCTTTCCAAAAACTGTTCCATCCGCTCCATGCTTTCCAGCGTTTGCTCCTTGCTGAAATTAAAGGAGGGTACACGGCGGTGTTCCCGGTTACTGGTGAAATGATAAAGATCACCGGATAACACAATGCGGCCGCTTTCCGGCAGGTCCAGATAGAGCATCTGATGGCCCGGTGTATGACCAATGGCACGCTTTACCACCACGCGGCCATCACCAAATACATCATGATCGCCTTGCAGTCGCTGAGTGTTGGTGGCGTTGAAGTGGCTGTATGAATCCGGAACGAAACCATATTGCTGCGGATTCCCGCCGAAGGCTGCGTCAAATTCCTCTTTTTGCATGAGTAATGTGGCGTTGCTGAACAGGTTGGCGTTACCGGTGTGGTCTGAATGCGCATGGGAGATGCCCAGCCACTCAATGTCCTGCGGTTTTACGCCGATGCTTTCAAGTTGCGCTTGCAAAGGGGTAGGCATGCTCATGTAAAACAGCCCATCATAAAACTCCTGTCCTTTTGACCCCAGTTGGTCCGGCAGGCCTGTATCCCAGATGAGGTCACCTTTTGGATGTCGAATCAGGTAACAACTGTCTGTGAGGGATTTAACCTGGCCTTGGTTGACGCCGGGAGAAAACACGGACACGTCCCGCACTTCAATGTTGCCGCAGTGGAAGACATAAAGTTTGATGTCCGGTGCTGTGGGAGTGTGGGTGGCGCATGCACTGACGGCTAATGCGCCGACAATCATGAAAGGGCGTAACAACGTTAGGAGGAAGCGCATAATCATTCCTTGATGACTAACTAAGTGGCTGGTAACAGATCGCTAATAATGTGGCGGCTTTTCGTCCACGACTTTGCCGGGAAGATCCTGCATCAAATCCTGCACTTTATCCACTAACAACTGCACCGTTTTGTCCAGCTTGTCGATCTGTTGCTGCTGACGGTAGATGACGTCACTGAGCTGTTGAATGGTATCATCCTGAAACGCCATACGGGTCTCGACGTCGACAAATTTTTCTTCCAGGGTTTTGTTGTCCATTGGGAATACCTCTTTTTGCAAAGACGTTATCGCGCCAGATTTTTCAGTAACTGGCGTAGCGCCCGCCAGCGATTAATCAATAGTGCGATAAAAATCAATGAGCAGCCGATGAGCTGCTGTGTGGTCATGCTTTCATTGAACCAGAATGCCGCCAGCAGGGATGCCCAAATGGGTTCCAGCACCATAATAATGGCGGCGTGGCTGGCACTGGCCATGGATTGAGCAAACGCCTGGATCAAAAAACGGGCCGCACTGGCCAGTAATGCGCTGGCCAGAATCCAGCCCCAGATATCGGTGCCGATCTGTGGCGGCCAGGGTTCGCGAACAACAGCAACACTGAGGGACACCGCCCCGACCACTGCAAGTTGGATCGACGTGAGCGCGAAGGCGGGAATCTGGGCCAGGGCTCGGCTGATAAGATTGAAATGCACCGCAAACAGCGTGGCGGCGACAATAAATAAAATCTGCGCGTGCTCAAAATGAAAACCGTTGCCTTTGCCCAGCGACAGGCAGGCCAGGCCCGTCACTGCCACCGGCAATGCCAGCCAGGTGCTGCCCTCCGGGGTATCGCGGAAAATCAGGGTCGCCACCACGGGCACCAGCACCACGCCGAGGCTGGTGATAAAGGCGCCTTCACCGACATGGGTGCTGAGGAACAGTCCGTTCACCCAGATCATCAGGGCGATGGAAAACAAGGTTCCCATCGCCAGGGACAGGCGCCAGTGAGCCCAGGTCATGCGGCTCAGTTGCGGGATGCACAGGCAGGCCAGCAGCAACCCCGCGATCAAAAAGCGAATACCGAGGAAGGACAGCGGGGCAATGCCGGTGAGTGCTTCCTTGGAAAATATCCAGCCGAGGGCCGCCAACACCGTGACCACCACCAGTAAAGCATCTGAAAGCAGTGTCCTGTCGAGTTTCATGGCTGTTGCAGGCGTTCCCTGATGGCCGGCCACTCTTCGGCAATGATGCTGAAGTAGACCGTATCGCGCAGGTAGTTGTCCCGCACGAACATATGCTTGCGGAACAGACCCTCCCGGGTGGCTCCCAGGCGGGCTATGGCCTGCTGTGAGCGCTGATTGCGGCTGTCGCACTTCAGCTCCACCCGCACGGCACCCAGGGTGTCGAAAGCATGGCTCAGCAGACACAATTTGGCGGCGGTATTGACGTGACTGCGCTGAAAATCCCGCCCCAGCCAGGTATATCCGATTTCCAGGCTGCGGTGGGGGGCGCGGATGCTGAGGTAACGGCTGCTGCCGGCTAGCCGCCCGCTTTGCAGGTCGCGAATGGCAAAGCTGGTGTGCTCGCCCTGTTCCGCCAGCTGCTGAGCTTCACTGATCCAGGCCTGGGTATCCGCCAGCGAACGGAACTCTCCCCTGGGCATGTAAAGCCAGTCCGCCGCCTCCTGGCCGATGGCATACAGTGCTTCCGCATGCTCAGGTTGCAGGGGTTCCAGGCGCACACCAGGTCCTTCCAGGACCAATGGGCTCACAGTAAACGACATAAAGGACTGTCCTTCTGGTGTCGGGGTTGCCGTCGAAAAGGCCAATACAGTAACACAGACCAGTATCCAAGTGCTTGATTTCCGATTGATCAATGCCCTAAGCTGCCGGGGTCGCACAGCAGGCCTGGAACCGCATGGACATCGATCTTCTCAAGACATTTCTGGAAGTAAACAAGACCCGCCACTTTGGCCGGGCGGCGGATAATCTGTATCTGACACCGGCAGCGGTGAGTGCCCGGGTGCGGCAGTTGGAGCAGATTCTGGGGGTGGAGTTGTTCATCCGCACCCGTAATAACATCCAGCTGACCCTGGAGGGGGAGCGCCTGTTACCCCATGCGGAAACCATGTTGTTGTCCTGGTCCCGGGCGTTGCAGGATGTGGCCCTGAAGAGCGATCAGGAGCAGCAGGTGAACGTGGGGACCACCCACAGTCTGTGGAGCTTTGGCTTGCATAAGCAATTATCCAAACTGTTTCAGCTGTTGCCGTCGGCGGCCATTCGGGCCATTTCCCATCCCTCCGACCTGCTTACCCGCATGCTGGTGGAGCGGACCCTGGACGTGGCCTTCTTGCTGGAGCCGCCAACACTGGCGGATTTCAAAGCGGAGAAGATCGGCCAGGTGAAGCTGGTGCTGGTGACCAACTGCCCTGAGCTGAACCATAAAACCGCATTCCAGTCCGGCTATGTGTACGTGGATTGGGGGGTGTCGTTTGAGATGTTCCATGCCAAGCGGTTTGGCGATTTACCCAAGCCGGTGCTGCATACCAATATGGGGGCCATTGCCCTGGATTATCTGCAGCATCTGGAAGGGGCGGCGTATCTGCCGCACAGTGTACTGGAGCAGGAGCATCCGCGGGCGTTGTATCAAATCCAGGGAGCGCCGACGTTTTCCCGGCCATTGTATGCGGTATACCGGTCGTCCAGCGACCGCAAGACCATCGTTGAAGAAGTGGTGGAGTTACTGCAGCCGTTGGCGGTGTAAAGAGGTCCCGGCGCTTAGTCCAGCCAGGACATATCCAGGTCGTCGATTTCCGCCCGCAGGCGTTTCATTTCCATGCGGTCTTCCAATTTACGGCGGATGTCCAGCTTCTGCTTGCGGGACAGTTGAGGTTCGTCCAGGTTGGATACTGCGGAATCGTCTTCTTCGAAGATGTCTTCATCCCAGTCTGATGTTGCCGAATTGCTCATGTTAAACCTCAGTGACGAAAAGGCGTATTCGTTCAGGCGTAATAATCCGGAAATTGCATAGAACGGCTCCTGGCCGCTGCAAACATGCGCATTAGAAAACACGCCCGCGCCATTAGAACAGCAAAAAATATTTGTTCTGAGGTTAAGTTTTATTAAATATATTGAACGCTCAAAAACCCGTCTGGCTGTAGACGCAGTCCTCGATGAACAGACTTTTATCTTCCCCTTCCAGCCCTGATTCCTGGGCCCACTGCTGGCAGTTGGCGCGGGCTTCTTTCACCATCGCTGCTTGTTCACTGTCCATGGGTGGTGCTTCGTAGGCTGGTTCGGAGTAGGCGGGTTCCGTCTGCTGGTAGGGTTCTTCCACATAGGAATCCTCGTACGTCTCTTCTTGATAGGACTCCTCCTGATAAGTCTCTTCCTGGTAGGTTTCCTCCTGATACGTCTCCTCGTATACAGGCTCCTCGTATTCAGGTTCATTGGCCAGCGCAGACTGGGCGCAGACTAGACTCACCACTAAGAGGCGAAGGGAAAAACGATTAACAAGCACGGTATCACTCCCGGGGTACAGCTTCTGGCATTCATTCTGGACGCTGCCCCCGGGTATGTGTATCAAAAAACCTGATTCGTGATGGATAAAAATTTTTGACGATAAGGTCCGTTGTTAAGATTAGCCGTTGGATTTCTCCACCGGGCGGTACCAGTGGGCCCACCAGGCAAACGCAGATACGCCGCGGGTCTGGATCCAGACTTTGCCTTTACCCTTGAAACGGCAGACAAAACCTTCACCTGAGAAGAACAGGGACTTGTAGCCGCCGACCTTGGTGATGTTGTACTCCAGGCCGTCGGTGAAGGCCACGATATTGCCGGTGTCCACCACGTAGTCCTCTTCCACATCCACCTCGATCAAGGCGCCGTAGGTGTTGAACCAAAGGTCGCCCTGGCCGCTGGCCCGGATCAGGAAAAGGCTTTCGCCGGAGAAGAAGCCCTTGGCCAAACCCTGCCACTTGGATTCGATTTCCACGCCCATGGTGGAGGCAACGAAGGCAGAGTTCTGCAGGTACACGATGTTATTGTCCAGATAAAGATGGGTCATGTCCCCGGGTGAGCCCGGAGCGATGCCGATCTCACCGGGACCACCTTCAGCGGTGAACTCGTTAATGAAGATGGATTCACCGGTGAGAAAACGGCTGAAGCCGCCGCGGAATTTGGTCTTCATCTTCATGTGGGTATCCATGGTGGCCATGGAGGAGGCTTCCACTTTCAGAGTTTCATTGGCCGGTACTTTCACGGTGAGGAAGGCATAGTCCGGTCGGCCTTCAATGGTGAACTGATATCCCCTGGGGTCCGGCTCCTGGGCTTCCATGGTAGGTGAGCCTGTCGGTGCAGAGTAGGGTTGCGCAGGGCCGTCTTCAGCCACGGCCACCGGCTCGTCAAAATCCAGGGCGATTTCATCCGATAAGGGTGGATCAATCACCGCAATGGCCCCGATTTGCTCCAGTGCTTTCTGGAACTTGATAGCGGTCTGCTCATCCACCCCTTTCTTGATGGTGACGTTGCCGTTGTTGAAGATGGATTCCGCTTTTTCCTCATCGATCTTGGCCATTTTGGCGAAGGCCTGGATCACACTTTCCCGTTGGGCGTAGGGGCTGATTTCACCGGTTACATTCACATTATATGTGGTCATGGGAGAGCCTCCTAAACTCGGCGCGGACGCAGTCCGCTGGTGAGGGACTGGCCGAAGCTGATGGGGTTATGGGATTGGCACCACACAGTGCCCTTGCCGCTGAATTTACACACCAGGCCTTCACCGCCCATCATGGAGTGCAACCAGCTGGAACCGGCTTTGGTGATGCTGAAATTCAGGGTTTCGTTGAAGGCAACGATGTGGCCGGTATCGACGATGTATTCACCGTCCACCTGGACCGGGTAGA
The DNA here is from genome assembly GCA_002708905.1 of Pseudomonadales bacterium. Lineage (GTDB taxonomy): Bacteria > Pseudomonadota > Gammaproteobacteria > Pseudomonadales > Ketobacteraceae > Ketobacter. Next base: position 184,553 of record PAPM01000037.1, read on the forward strand.
TGGCACCAAAGGAGGAAACAATGACTTTGCCTTTGCCTTTCAGGTTGACCCAGAACACGCTCTCGCCGGAGAACACTGATTTGAAGCCCTGCCAGCCCAGGTCGATTTCAATGCCGTCCTCGCAGGCCAGGAACGAACTGCCCTGCACAATCAGACTGTCGTGGTCCAATTCCATCACTTCCATATCCCCCGCAAGGGTGGTGCCCAGCCAGACTTCACCAGCCTTGCCCTGGGGCTCGAAATGGTTGAGGAACAGGGATTCACCCGCCACCATGCGCTTGATGGCTTTCATGATGCTGCCACTTTTCTTTTTATGGGTCGTGGTAGTGATGTCCATGTTGCCGCTCATGGCAATCATGGCACCGGATTCAGCGGTGCAGCTTTCTCCGGGTTGCAAGACCACCTTGGCCGCCGTATTACCGGGGCGATTCACCAATTCAATGTCCATGGTCAGGCTCCTTATGGCAGACGGGGGTTGATCCAGCTGGTAATGCCGGAAATGCTGCGGGATTGAATAACGATTTTGCCTTTGCCAACCACCCGGGTTACCAGACCTTCTCCGCCGAACAGGCTGGAGAAAATGCCACCGGCCAATTGCAACTTCAGTTTGATGCTGGGGTCGTAGGCCACCAGATGGCTGGTATCCACGATGTACTCGCCGTCGATTTCCCGGTCCAGCAAGGCGCCGAAGGCGCCGTACCAGACTTTTCCAGTTCCACTCACTGCAATTCGGAACAGCCCTTCCCGGGCAATCCAGGAAATCAGTCCGGCGAACTTTACACCCACTTTGACCCCTTCGCTGCAGGCCAGGAACGCGCCCGGCTGCATGTACAGGGTTTCATCTTTGAGTTCCAGCTCGCGTACTTCGCCGGGTGTGGGCTGCACGATCGTCATGCGGCGAGGACCATCGGTATGATTGCTGAAGTCATTGATGAACAGGGTTTCCCCGCCCAGAAACTTGCGTATCAAACCCACGAAGAAACCACCATTGAAGCGGGAGCGCAGTTCAATGTCGGCGTCCATGCTGGACATGGCATCGGATTCCGTGGTGATGGTTTCCCCAGGCTCCAGTTCCACATCTATGTAGGAAAAGGCGGGTTGGCCCTTGATTTCCGTTTTCATTCTTGTTGGTCCTCTTCGGCTACGAACAGTTTTACCCGTTCTTTTAATGCTTCAAATTCGGTTTGCAGATCCCGTTCCCGCTGATGGGGCAGGGCATCAATACGCTGGCGCAGATTTTCAATGCGGTCTTCGGTGGCCGGGTGGGTACTGAGAAACTTTAACGTGGTTTCCATGGCTTCGCTGTTTTCTTCGCCCGCCATGGTTTCCACTTTTTCCTGTTCCAGCGCCCGCAGTTTTTCGAAGAATGTCACCAGGCCTTCCGGGTTGATCGCCGCACGATGCAACAGTGCCAGGCCCTCTTCATCCGCCTCTGATTCAAAGCCGCGGGAATAGCTCTGATTAATCAGGAAGGGAGCAGCGTCGGCCATCACGGCCAGCAAACCGGTCATATCCCCCAGCATGGCATTGATGGTGAGGTAGACACCGGCGGTACCCATGATATTGCGCACACTGTGTTGTTCCGTCACATGGGCAATTTCGTGGGCCACCACGCCCAATACTTCATCGGCGGAATCCGCCTTCAGGATCAGCCCGCTGTTAATCACGATATAGCCGCCAGGCAGGGCAAATGCGTTTACCTGTTCGTCCCGGCTGATGTGAAAGCGATATTGGTAGCGGTCGTTGTTGAGATTATCCAGCAGTGGTTGCACCAAAGGTGTTAACAAGCGGTCGGTGTCCTCCTGGTCCAGAAATTCCTGGCCGAGGGTGTATTGCTCAAAGGCCGTTTCTCCCAGGGACTCTTCCCACTCAGCGGGCACATGAGGCGCCAACACGCCGGTAATGCTGTCCATAAACAGGATGATGCACAGGGGGATGGCGATCAGTAACGCACCCACCGAACCAAAGATACCCCAGGCCAGGCGTTTGGTATTGCGGGCTTTTTTGACCTGCTGTTGCACGACTGGATCATTGTGCAGCGCGGGATGCTTGAGAATGCTCAGGTCTGAGGTATACAGATTCCACTCCGGATGGGACGGGTGGCTGATAAACAACAGGCGATCACTGGCACCACCCAGTTTGAATTGGGCGCCGCTGATACTGAAACGCACCTGGCCATTGTCATTTTCAAACTGCACGTGGACGTCGGTGAGGGAAATTACCCCGGAGGCTTTGCCGTTGTTGAACGACTCATGAAAGGCATGGCCGGCATAGGAAGCTGTCATGGATTAGCCTTTCAATATCGGCAGCGGACGCAACAGGCTGCGGATGATGTAATCAAAACGCTGGTCGCGCTCTTCACCGGTTAACTCCTGGGAGGTAAACACCTGCACCACCGCCCGCCAGTCGGTGTATTGGGTGTCGGGGTCCACCAGCATCAGCAGCAGACTGCCTTTCTCATACTTTTGGCTATGGCTTACCAGGCCGGGTTCAAAGCCCAGCACATCCCTCAGTTGCTGTTCATTCAGTTCATTGCCCATCACGATCAGGCCGTGAATCAGGTAGTCGGGCTGCTGTCCCAAGGGGGTGAAGGCATAACCCTTGGCCACCAGCTGACTGTCGATCTTGGCTTTGAGGTCGTCCACCAACGCCTGGGGCACAGTGATGCCTTCGGGGGCATGGACAGTGATGCTGTCTTTCCAGGCGACGGTTTCCCCGGGTCTGGGGGCGAATTCCGGGGCGCTGGTGGACACCACAGAGGTTTGGCGCAGAGCCGGATTGATCGATTCCGCTGGTTGTTCCACCACGCAACCGCTGTTGAGCAGGGTCAGTATTGCAATGCCGGCGGGGAGAGCAATGCGTGGGAAAAATGAATTCAGCATTCGGGTCCTCATTTCTTTTGTGGTCTTTCAGTTTATCGTGTGCAGCGGCCAACAGTAGAGCCGGTAGTGTTATGATACGGATCTTATTGTCGAATTATGTAGGACATGTGCCTGCCACGTGATCTGTTTCAAGACTGTAAAGAGAGTCTAGCATGTTGAAATATAGAATTATTCCTGTGACCCCCTTTGACCAGAACTGTTCCCTGATCTGGTGTGATGAAACCATGCAGGGGGCCGTCGTGGATCCCGGTGGTGATCTGGACCGAGTCTACGCTGCCGTCAAGGCGGAGGGTGTGACCCTCGACAAAATTTTGCTGACCCACGCGCATATTGACCATGCCGGTGCCACGGCCGATCTGTCAGATGAACAATCTTTGCCCATTATCGGCCCTCATCAGGGGGACGATTACTGGATCCAGGGCTTGGCCGAGCAGGGTAAGATGTTCGGTTTCAAGGAAGCCCGGGTGTTCGAACCTACTCAGTGGCTGCAGGATGGCGAATCGGTGCAGGTGGGCAATGTGACCCTCAGCGTTTTGCATTGTCCGGGTCATACTCCGGGCCATGTAGTGTTTTTTGATCCGGTCACCAAGCTGGCCATTGTGGGTGATGTGCTGTTCAACGGTTCCATCGGACGGACCGACTTCCCCGGCGGTAATCATGCCACCCTGATCAGTTCCATCAAGGACAAGCTGTTTTCCCTGGGCGACGATGTGGAATTTATTCCCGGTCATGGACCCATGTCTACTTTTGGTTATGAGAAGAAGACGAATCCGTTTGTGCGGATGGCGTAGGGGCCGATTCCGTATTTGGTCGGGGGTCCCCTGTGGGATCCTCCAGAGGGTTTTCTAAAAAGTTGAGCAGGACTTGCCGATAGTGAAGGTTGCCGAAGGTGGCAATGTGGGGGCCGTGACTGGTCACCCAGAATTTCGGCGCCTTGGCCTGTTCGAATACCATTCTGCCCTGGTCGAAAGGAATGATCTGGTCATCCGGACTGTGTATGAACAGCAGGGGCGTCGGGCTGAAGCCGGCCACATGATCTTTGGGATTGTATTCCGTGGGCAGGAACAGGGGTACGATGAATTGCAGCGGCCAGGTGATTACATTGCGATTGAGCACATCTTTGGCAATGTCGCGATGACCGGCAAACACAGCATCCAGCGCAATGGCCTGATAGATGCGCTTTTCCGGTGGCAGCTGGCTGAAGTACACGCTGGAAATGGCGGCCCCCAGGCTTTGCCCCAGGATAAACACCGGCAGCTGTTTTTCCTTCGCGTAGTTTTCCAGCCATTGGTACATGGCATCCACATCCCAAAACACTTCCGGGAAATCCGGCGAGCCCTCGGAACGACCATAACCGCGATAGTCCATCAGCAGCACATCGTAACCTTGTTCCGGTAGCCAATACACGCTGTTGATATGGGTGCTGATGTTTTCGGCGTTGCCATGGAGAAAAAAGACAATTCCCTTGGGATTTTGTGCCGGTAACAACCAACCATGAATCTTGACCTGGTCCCGGGTTTTCACCACTACATCTTCGTACTCCAGCCCGCCTTCATCCGGTGTGTGCAGGATTTCTTTCATCGGGTAAAAGAAGTAACTCGAACAGGCGCTCATTTGGGTCACCAGAAAGATAGCCAGAGCGCCGTAAAACAGCACTCTAAAAGTAATGGCGGAATTCCAGGCTAACTTCATCGATCAGCGTGTCTACTTGTTTTTGGTGTGTGGCAAACAATCGTACGGCATTATCCCGGCCGATGGGAATATTCTGGATCAATTTATGCTGATACCGTTCCAGGCCGTCGCTGAACTGATAGTAATCGGATTCCAGCTGCAGGGTGCCGAAGGGCAGGTACACCAGGGTGCCCACAAGGCCGCCGACCCCGGCGGCCCAGTTGTGATCCAGCAGCTCGTTGTATTCCAGTCGACCCATGGCCATGGTGTACACCAGAACGTCATCGCCCCATCCGTAAGTAACACCGGCACCACTGTGCACCTGCGCCGTAAGGTCGTCGTCGGTCCTGGAGTAGAGCCGTTCAAAGCCGGCCTGCACCCGCCAGGTAATGGGTTTCAAAAACAAGGTGCGGGGAGCATGGGAATTAATGTCGACAAAGTTGATCTGTTCAATTTGCAGGGAATCGCTTTCCCGTTTGCGTAAGCGCGCTTCAAACAGATTGATGGCTGCGCCATCCAGATAGCCGATGCGGTTATCCGCCAGATCGTGATAGCTCATGCGCAGGCGCAGATCGCCAAAGCCGATACTGTCCTGTTCGCCGCCGGTAAATCCCAGCAGCAGGGTTTTGTGCCCCTGTTCCGGAGCATGTTCCGGGGTGGGGACAGCGTGTTGTTCCACCGGTAGTTGGCTGACCTTTCTTAATAATTGCAGACTGTATTGGGCGCCTTCCTGGGTGCGGGGGTTATCCAATTCCAGATAGCGTAAATATTCATAGGCAGCGGAAAAGATTTGCCCTTGTTCTGCCGGCGATAATGCGGTGACCGCAGGATCATCCGGTGCAATTTCACGACGGGCCAGTTGCCAGGTGAGTTTCTGGTGTTCATCGCTCAAGCGGTTAACATCGTTTTCCAGTTTGGTAGCAACCGAAGGGCGATAAGTGACGCTTGCCACAAAGCCCCCATCAATTACGGCGCGTACGGTATCAATGGGAATGGCGCGTACACCGAACTCCTCCCGCAGGCTGCTGCCGGGACGCGCGAATTCCAGTAATTCCAGCAAGCGGTAGGAACAGTTTTCGTCAAAGAAATAGTATTCGAAATCCACATTGCGCAGTTCCCACAGGTGGGTGACCATGCGGTGGGTTTCTTCCGGTGTCAGGTTCAGGTTGTATTCCCACAGGTCACGATTCTCGATGCGGCTGTATTCTTTTATTTTCTCGTAATACTTAATCACGCTGAAAAAGCCGGGATAGCCGCCGAACAAGCCTTTGTAGGCGTAAAGAATCGAATTGTCTTCTGCATTCAACTCTGCGCCGAAATTCACAGCATAGGATAACCAGGTGGAACCCGCTTCGACATTCTCCGGATCAACGCGGAAAAAAGTGTGGCCAAACATGGAAGAAGGACTGTTTAAATAGGAAGAGGCAAACACCAGGCTGACGCTGTGGGGTTTTAATGTATTAATCCACTGGTTGAACTCAGGGCATTGCTCAAGGGCGAAGGGTGGAGCGGGTAGACTGAGTTCTGAATTCAGAAAATGCCAGCGTGCCGGAAAACGACACAGCGGATGTTGGTCCAGGTCCGTGGCAGGTTGGTAGAAAGCTTCGATGGTGGCATTCAGTTCTGTGACTGGATTGGTTTTACCGTCAACAGCAAGGAAAAAGTCATCATCGTCCACCTGGCTTTCAACGCTATTGCCATAGCCTGGTTCGTAGTGTAACAGTCGATGCCAGGTTGGGGAGGTGGCCAGAGTTTCTATCTGCTGTGGCGTAAATTCGTTAGCAAAGGCGTGAGTCGTCACGCCAAAAAAAAGCAACCAGAAGACCGCTGTAAAGCGCTTGGATGGTGTCATGTTGGTGGGGAAAGTGATGGTTATTGTTGTTGTAAATAAAAAGGGGGCGAGGGCCCCCTTTTTTCAGCTTGGCTTAATTAAGCCGCGTACTTGGACAGACGCTCGTCAGCTTTCATGACGCTCACGATGTTGTTCAGTACTTCTTCCGCTGTCGCGTCAGCCGATACGAAGATGTTGGAGAAGTTGGCGTGAACGGCTTCTGCGAAATGCGCGCGATCTTCAGGAGCAATACCCATGGAAACGGCAACCGCAGTCATCGCTTCACCTTCACCTTTTGCCGCGTCAGCAACGAATTCATCCATTACCTGAGTCAGGTTAACCAGGGACTGGCCACCATAAGACAGAGTACCATTGGAGGAACAACCGTTGGTTCCAGTAGTCATACCAAAAGTGGCGTTACCTGAAGTACCGTTGGTCCAGGAAGCCAGGAAGTGGGGACCCAGGCCGCTCTGGCCTTCAAAAAGCATGTTACCCCAACCGCAGTCCGGGCCACCAGGCGCTTCAGCCATGGCGAAAGTGGTTGAACCCATAAGTACTGCGCCGATTAGCAACTTTTTCATATCCGTTGATCTCCAATATTGTTAGTTTTGGTATGTCTCGGTATCCGTATCGGTACTGCACCGTAAACAATAACATTCCCGATATTGATCGAAACACCCTTGTAAGTAAAGGATATTTGGGAAAAATGTCCAATGCTATTCAACGGCTTTAGCAGGCGGTGGAATTGAGTAAGTAATCGTGACATGGGCCACAGATTGATCAATTCCTTCACTGTATAGAAGCACATCCCCAACCGCCAGTCGGGCACCCATTTTCAAAATGCGCGCTTCGGCGCGCAGTTTTCCAGGCTCCGGCTTGCGATAAAAATTGATATTGAGATTGGTGGTGACCGCCAATGCAACTTTACCGATGTTGCCGAGCACAGCGACATACATTGCAGCATCCGCTAGTGCCATCAAGGTTGGTCCGGATACGGTGCCGCCCGGTCGCAAATGTTGCTCGCCTGTTGGTAGTTCCAAAACAGCCCCATTGCGATCGATGTGGGTGATGGTGGCGTCGAACTGGGGGAAAATTTCGGCCAGATACGCTTGTACCTGGCTGGGTGTCAATGTGGTATCCGTCATGGTCAAGCCTGTGGTTGGGCGCGCTGGATGATGGCCTGGCAATCCACGCCCTTGGGAATGGTGCCGTACATTTGATGGGTGCCGGTTTGCAGGCGGGAAGCGCAATATGCGTCAGCCACGATGTCGTTGTCAGCCCGCAACAGGATGCTGGCCTGTAGCGAGAGCGCTAAATGTTCCACCAGTCCTCTGGCGCGATATTCTACATCGGACAAGTCGGTGAACAGATTTTTTGTGGCCACCACAAAACTGTCAAATTGCTTGTTTATGCCTTTGGATTCATCGATTTCTGCGAACAGGGCTTCCAATGAACCCGGCGTGCGGCTCATGGCCCGCAGCATGTCGAGACATTGCACATTGCCGCTGCCTTCCCAGATGGCGTTCACCGGTGCTTCCCGATACAGCCGGGGCATGATGCTGTCTTCCATTACGGCACTGCCGCCGATGCATTCCATGGCTTCGTAGGCATGACCGGGAGTGCGTTTGCAGATCCAGTATTTACCGATGGCGGTGCCGATGCGGGCCACCAGTTGCTCGTGCTCATCTTCCGGATTATCCAGGGCTCGGGCCATGCGCATGGTCAGTGCCATGGACGCTTCACTTTCGATGGACAGATCTGCCAGCACGTTTTGCATCAGCGGCTGATCCGACAGTAATTTGCCAAACGCTTTACGCTGGCTGCAGTGGTGAAGAATCTGTGTCATGGCCTGACGCATGCCGGAGGAAGAGCCGATCATGCAGTCGAAGCGGGTAAGGGCCACCATTTCCAGAATATTGGCGATGCCGCGACCCTCATCGCCGATCAGCCAACCCATGGCACCGCGCAATTCGGTTTCCGAAGACGCATTGGAGACATTGCCCATTTTGTTTTTCAGTTGCTGGATCTGCAGCGGATTCTTGCTGCCGTCCGGTCGCCAGCGGGGTACCAGAAAACAGGAGATGCCGCCCTCGGCCTGGGCCAATACCAGAAAGGCATCACACATGGGGGCAGACACAAAATATTTATGGCCCACCAGTTCGTAGATTTCGCCACCGCCTCTTTGTGCGATGGGATAGGCGCGGGTGCTGTTGGCGCGCACGTCGGAACCACCCTGTTTTTCCGTCATCGCCATACCGATGGTGACACCGGGTTTTTGTTCTACCGGAACATTGCGCGGATCGTAGCTGCGGCTGGTTACCAGTGGTTCCCAGATGTTGGCAATTGACGCCTGCTTGCGAAGGGTGGGGATGGCCGCGAAGGTCATGGTGATGGGGCAGCCGTGGCCGGCTTCCACCTGGGACTGCAGATAAAACATGGCCGCCCGGTAAACGTTTTTGCCAGGACGGTTATCGGTCCAGGGTATGGAATGAATGCCGTTGACGATGGCGGTCTCCATCAGCTTGTGATAGGCGGGGTGAAATTCGATCTCATCCACCCGGCGGCCGTGACGGTCATGGCTGCGGAATTCCGGTTTGACCTTGTTGGCCTGGAAACCCCATTTGATCACTTCAGCGGAGCCGGTGAGTTGGCCGAAGGCCGTAAGATCCGTGTGGGAGGCAGCGGCGCCTTCCCGTTTGACGGCTTCCTGCAGGGCGACGTCCGACAGGTACAGGTTGTAGTTCTCCAGCGGATAAGGCTGATTTTCCACCTCATGGGTGACCGCCTGCATTGAGTCGGCCATGGGGTGTTCAGGGTTGGCTGCAAAGGGGTGTTGGGAGTTCATGAGTTACCCTCCGGTGTAACCACTGCGCGCATACAGAACGCGATGATCTGCTGGCAATGGGCTTGGGTTAAGGGGTGAATAACGGGGTTGTTTTCAGGTGTGCCGTGTCGAGCCTGTTGCAGAGGAATGATCACCGTTTCCGCCATCGCCCCCACCAGGGCCGTGGCGCAGAGGCGTTCCGGTTGGGCGATGAAAGCCCCTCGCCGAATACCTTGTTGCAGTAAGCGGGAAAACACCTCGGCCCACTGTGCCCGGTAGTTGAGTCGGGTCTGTTCCAGCTCCGGGTCCACCGGTTCGGCGATCAGTGCATAGGCCAGATTGGGATTTTGCATGGCCCGCTGGATAAAGCATTCCAGGGCAGCACGCAGTTGCTGCACCGGCCCTTCTATCTGTTCGCTGGCGGCAGTGACAGCCTCTATTTCACGCTGTGTCGCCACTTCAAATACTGCTACACACAGCTCTGATTTGGAAGGGAAATAGCGGTACACCGTGCCGGTTGCAATGGCGCTGCGACGGGCAACCTCAGCGATGGACAGGCCGCGAAAGCCCTCTCGGGATACCAGTTTCCTGGCCTCTTTCAACAGCCGGGCCCGGGTCTGGGCCTTGCGGCTTTCAGTGAATTCTGTGGCTCGGTATGCCATAAAGTGAATCCGGATTCATTTCTTGATTAAAGTAAAGCACGCCGGCAGGTTGCGGTCAACCTAACCGTTGTGCTGGTTGAGGGATGCTGAAAAGTTCGGCAGGGCGAAATTTACCTGATTACGACCATTGGCCTTGGAGGTGTAGAGCGCACCGTCCGCCGCAGCGATGAAGCGATCCACATCCTGGTGGCGTTCCGGAATGCAGGAGGTAACGCCGATGCTGGCGGTAATCATCACCTTCTGTCCATCCACATCGAAATTAATGCTGCGGATGGTTTCACAGACCTGTTCAGCCACTTGCATGGCACCGGTCTGATCTGTGTTGGGCAGTAATACGCAGAACTCCTCGCCACCGTAGCGAGCGACCACGTCATACTCCCGCAGGGCGCATTGTTGGATACTCTGAGCCACTTCCCGCAAACAGTCGTCGCCCACCAGATGGCCGTGGGTGTCGTTGAACTGTTTAAAGTGGTCAATGTCGATCAGCAGTGCTGCCACCGGCGACTTTTCGCGACGGGCGCGGGCGAACTCCCGCTCCAGTGCGCGGTTCAGGTAGCGGCGATTGCGAATGCCGGTCAAGCCGTCCGTATAGGTCAGTTCCTCCAGACGCTGGTTGGCAATTTCCAGCTCGTGGGTGCGCTCGCGGACCCGGTTTTCAAGCGTTTCGGTGGCCTGACGTTGCACCGCCAGCGCAGAGGCCTGGGCTTCGCGGGCTTCCCGTTCGTGTTTCAGCGCCTGTTCCTGCGCCTTGCGCGCGTTCTTCTCTTGCTGCAATGCCTCCGCCTGCGCCAGCCTGGCCACCCGCTCATTCTCCAGCGCGTGCAGTTGTGCTTCAAAGCGGCGGCGCTTTTCAATATTCAAACGATCCGCCAGAGCAAAAGACAACAAAATCACTTCCATGGCGGAGCCGAACTGGGTGGCGTTTTCGGTGAGGAAGTTGCGTGGAATGATATCAAATTTGTTCAAAGCCAGAATCACGCCGCCAATCAGGAACGTGAACCAGGAGATACAGTAGTACTTGGCAGAGGAATCACCCAGCACCCAGCGATACATGCCCACCGTCAGTGCCATGGAAATCCCGATCACCGCCCAGGTGATCACCACCGCGATCATGGTTCGATATTCAAACAGCAGGGTCGATACAACAATAAAGGCACTGATGATCACCACGCCTGTGCCGATATGGTGGAGCCGTGGGAAAGTTTCCTCAATGCGCAGAAAACGAATGGTAAACAGTGCGGCGAACAGCACCACGCAGGAAAGGAAGAACACAATACTCTGATCATTCCACCAGGTGTTGTTGGGCCATAGATACTGGAATGAAATGCCGCTGAGGCTGGAAAAGAACAGCGAAACACTGGCGACGTATAATACATAGTAGAGATAGTTCGACTCCCGCACGGAGAAAAACACAAACAGGTTGTACAGCACCATTACGCCCATGGTGCCGAAGTAGATTCCCAGGCCCAGCATTTCTGCCTGGCTGTTTTTCAGTAAGCTGACCTCCCGCCACAGAAACAGGGGAACCTGCATGGAACTGGTGGTTTGGACGCGTAGATAAAAGGTGGCGCTGGCATTCGCGTCCAGGTTAAGGGGTACGATAAAGTTACGATGCTCCACCAGGCGATTATGAAAAGGGTGTTTGTCGCCCATTTCGTAGAGCAGTACCTCCCGGTTGGGTCGATCGACATAGACATCCACGTTGTCGAGCACCGTGTAGCCTATCTCAATGTTGGCGGATTGGTCGGTATTCGCGGTGTTTTTTATTCGGAGACGAAACCAGTACACGTCATCGGTATAACCGAAATTCAGGCTTTCCCTGTGTTGGGGGGCTGCCCTCCAGTTGGTGGTGTTCTTGCGGATTTCATCAAAGGACAGGGTATGCGCAGAATCCGGCAGATACTCCAGGTAAGGCAACAAATTAATCCGGTCCGTATGATCGGACAGCATTAAGCTTTCAGCCGACCAGCTCAGGGCACTGGTAAGCAGCAGAAACAAAAGCGCGAACGGTTTAAATAGTTTGCTCAAAAGTGTCCTTCCGTTACTTCTGGTAGCGATTAGGAAGTGGATCGCTTTCTTCTCTGTTCAGTTTAGACCTTGATGGTAAGAAAAAGTGTCCGGTTTCAAATAATAACAAAATGGGTTTAGGTAGAACGTTTTGTTACGCACGCTTACTTCACGATATGGGCAATGTTGTTCTCGTCTCCAAGATCCTGAATGATGATGCGGTTGCGGCCACTGTCTTTGGCGCGGTACAGGCTTTGGTCGGCTTGATGGACAATGGCTTCCGCCTGGTCGGGCCGGGCGGGAATCCCGGTGACCATGCCGCCGGAGAGCGTGACGATGTTACTGATTTCTGAAGCGTCATGGGGGAAATTCAATTGGTCCACACTGCGTTTGGTTTTTTCGGCAAAGCTGCGCGCTTCATTGGGGGCGGCGTCAAACCACATCAGCAGGAATTCCTCGCCACCATAACGTCCGACAAAATCCAGTGGGCGCTGGCAGTTTCTGGCCAGGGCTGAGGCCACCCTAATCAGGCATTGGTCACCTTTGATATGGCCGTATAAATCGTTGAAGTTTTTAAAAAAATCCACGTCCACCAACATCAGGGTAATGGGTTTCTTTTCGCGGAACGCATATTCCACCAGATGAGTCAGTTTCTGATTAAGGGCGCCACGATTATACAGGCCGGTTAATGGGTCCGTTTTGGCGAGCGCCTTCAGTGCGCCCCGCTGTAAAAAGGAAGTTCGAACCTGATATTCCAGGGTGTAAGCACTGACGCCGCCAATCAGGCAGGTGGCAAAAATGAAAAAGTACTGATGTAATTTGGTTGGGTACGGCCCGACATAGATTTCGCTGAGAATGAGATAACTTAAGGCGATAATAACGATGCAGGTGAGGGATTGGCGGAAATACATGCCACCTAAAAAGAAGGCCACCATGATCAGCAGCATGGCACCTTCGTAGGGTGCATAAACGCCTGCCTGCAAACCATACACCACCTGTATGTTGGTGGTAATGCCAATAAAAGTAATGATGAAAAAACTGAATACGGAAAAATACCGGCGAAAGCCTTCGCGAAAGGTGAATATCAGGGCAACCACCAGAATCGGTATGGTAATCCAGGCGCGGGCGATCAGGTAAAAATCCAGGATTTCTCCCTGCAGGTGACTCATATCCAATGGGATCAGCAGCAACAGCAACAAAATGCCGACAATAATCGCGCCCCGCTGTTTAACAACATTGCGTGTCTGAAAATAACTGCGGAACTCAGATTCCAGCTCTGCCGAAAAGGTGAGAGATTTAAATCCTTTTGCGAGTTGCCGATCGTACTTTTGTAGGTCCGAGTCGAATTCTGGCATTTCACCAATACACAAATTTAATTAGTGTGAGTATAGCAACTAATTAATTCGATAAGTGAAATGGCGGCGCTCAGCGCTTTACTGGAACAGGGTGAGCGCCGCCTGACGGCTGGCTTGGTCGGCCTGGGCAGCGAGGGCGTTGCCCGGGGCTTCATTGAACTGCCGACGGACGGATTCGGTGGCAGCTGAAGCCTGCTGTTGATCGCGAATATCCGTGTCGGGGGCAGGGAATTCAGTATCGCCTGTCTGGATCGGATTCAGCCCGGCCTGTTGGGTTTGGCCCAGACTTTCAACCACTTGGCTGCGTTGTAACTGCAATTCGCTCACCGGATTGCTGCTGCTGAAACGATCTTCGTCGGCGCGCTGGGTTTGGTTCTGCGTCTGGGCCTGGCTGTCGTCCCGAACTTGCTTTTCGGCTGTGCCCTTGGGCTGAATCAGAGCGGTTGAGCTATTGCTGTTAATGGGTTCCATCTGTCAAAACCTGTGCTGGATCCTGTGATCCTTCAACATAGCCAATGTCTCCGGGGGCGTCCAATAACATACAGTTGCAAAACTCAGGTTGGTTATAAATCTGCTCGCGCTGGTGCAGGTCATCGGATTAGCCGTTAGTTCCTATGGTTTAGCCGTTTTGTAAATAGATAGCATGACTCCCAATTCTCACTCTGTCAGGTTCCGATAAGAAAAATAAAGGTGAGACAAATGATCCAAGCGCGTATCTGCCCGGTGCAAGAGGGGGACTTTCCGGTTCTCTGGATTCCGCAACAGAAGTTTGCCAGCTTCGTTTTGAACGTCACCCATCTCGTGTTGCCACCGGGTGAGCTGTGGTTCTGCCGCCTGTTCAATCAGGCGCTGCCGTTGGTGCAAGATGAGGCCTTGCAGCAGCAGGTGAAGGGGTTTATTGCGCAGGAAGGTGCTCATGCCCGTGCCCATCGAAATGTGCTGGCTGACTACGAACGCCAGGGACTGGATTTCTCCATTTCCCGGGCCCGGTTGACCAGCATTTTCAACGGCTTGCTGGGGGATAAAGTCATGGGGCGGTGGCAGCCTGAAGGTCGTTGGCAGTTTCGCTGGCTGCGCATGCGTATTGGTATGGTGGCCGCCATCGAGCATATCACTTGTGTGTTGGGCAATTGGATTCTGGCGAATCAGGCGATTGCACGGGCCGATCCGGATCCGCGTATGTTGGAGCTGTTGCGTTGGCACGGTTGGGAGGAAGTGGAGCATCGCGCGGTGGCCCATGACCTTTATATTCATTTGGGGGGTGGCAGTGTTGGGCGGATGCTGTGGTTTGTACTGGCATTGTTTGCCGTTATCCTGACCTGGAAACGGGGCACCCAGGTGTTTATTCGTCAGGACCGCCAGGGTCCCCGATCTTATGGATTCCGCACCTATGTGAGGGTCAGCCGCCAGGGCTATTTACCTACGGTGGGCTATCTGGCCAAATCCTTTCTGCGTTATTTCCGCTGGTCGTATCACCCCGACCAGGAAGGTGCTGCCGCTCCCGGTGGGGTGTAGGCGGAGTGCTGGGACGAGTGTGCAGTCGCTCGGCTGCGTCACTTGGGCAAATACTTTTGGTTAACGATCATGCTATCCTTTGGAAAAAAGTAAACCAAGTGACTTAATCTAGAGGGAAGTATGATCTGGCATCACATCGAAAAGGGCCATGGACGCCCCTTGATCCTGCTGCACGGAATCGGCATGAACAGCGAGGCCTGGGCGCCTGTTATGGAGCGGCTGGCCATTCAGCGCCGGGTAATAGCGTTTGATATTCCGGGCTTCGGCAAAACTCCGGGCATTGAGGGCCGCGAGCCCAATTCCGCAGCCATGGTGGACAGCCTGGCTCAAAGCCTGGACATGATGGGCATTAACGAGCCGGTGGATATGGTGGGCAATTCGTTGGGTGGGCGTATCATGCTGGATGCCGCTGCCGAGGGCCTGGCCCGCAGCGTGGTGGGAATATCCCCTGCAGGCCTGTGGCGGGAGACCGGCCCGTCGCACTTGGAGCCGCTCTTCGGTGCCATGCGCAAGGCCTACAAAGTGGCCCCTGGCCTGACCGACCAATTGCTGAAAACCACCCTGGGCCGCACCGTAATCATGGCGGGAGCCGTGTCTGCCCGGGGGTGGAAAATGCCGGCTAAGGATGCCATTCGCTCGGCCCAGATGTTTGCTGAATCCCACTACTTTGAGCCGATTTTTGAGGCCTTTCGTCCGCCGTTTGTGCGGGGTGAGGAAATCACCGTGCCCTGTACCGTCGCCTTCGGTGATCTGGATATGGTGTTTCCCATCGGTACCCGTGACAAAAGCCGGCTACCGGCCCATACCCGGTGGGTGCGGCTACCGGCCTGCGGCCATGTGCCCATGTGGGATGATCCGGAGCTCCTGAGCCATGTGATTCTGCGGGGCACACACTGATCCCCGGGATGACCTCCTGAAAAAGCCCCGAAATTCTGTGCTCCCCCTGTCTATGTAGAAGGCCCAATTTGCATGACAGACAGGGAGCACCATGTCTTTTCCCGCCAACAACAGTCGCTTTGCCCTTCAGATACCTTCACTGGACGATGAAGTCCGGGTTGTGGCCTTTCGCTACCAGGCAGCTATTGCCACACCCTTCGAGTGCGTTGTGGAGCTGGCCAGCGAGCGCCGTGACCTGCCGCTGGATAAGCTGCTGGGCAAGTCGGCGGTATTAACCCTGTTTGACGAACGCCATCCCCGTTACATTCACGGTGAGATGGTGCAGTTGGCGCAAGGCCCTATCGGTAAGCGTTTCACCTCTTATCAAATCACCCTGCGGCCCAAGATCGCCCTGCTGGCAATGCGCAGCGGCATGCGCATTTTTCAGGATAGGACGGCGCAGGAGATTGTGACACAGGTGCTGCAGGAAGCCGGTCTGCCGGATGACCAGGTGCGCTGGCAGAACCAAGCCAGGCCCTCAGCCCGGGAATACTGTGTGCAATACCGGGAGACCGATCTTCAGTTTATCAGTCGCTTGCTTGAGGAAGAGGGGCTGTTCTATTTCTTCGAGCACGGTCTCGCCGGCCACATTCTGGTGATTGCGGATCACAACCGGGCTTTCCAGCCCATGCCGGGCGAGGCCGGTTTGCCTTACCGTGCCCGCAGCGGCATGGTGAGCGGCGAAGAGTCGGTTTATGAGTTCCATGCTCAGCAGCAATTGCAGTCCGGTGCGATTGTGCTGCGGGATTATGGCTTTCAAAAACCGGCCAACCGCTTGGAGACCAAGGCTGAGGCCCGGGACTTTCCTCAGTTGCAGCATTACCGTTACCCCGGCCATTTCCAGGACAACGGGCAAGGGCGCGCTTACGTGCAGGCGCAGTTGCAGGGCCATCAGGTTCAAAGTGAATGCTATGAACTGGAATCCGATTGCTTACGGCTGGCGTTAGGTTGCCGCTTTGGTTTGAAGCAGCATGGTACGCAGGGCTTTAATCAGGAATACGTGGTGACCGCGTTAACCGTGGAAGGCAAACAACCCCAGGTACTGGAAGAAGGTGCGTCGGAAGAAGGTAGCCGTTTCGCTGTGCAGGCGCGGGTAATTCCGGCCAGTGAGAACTATCGGCCAGAGCTGCAGCACCCGCGCCCCCGGATTTCCGGGGTGCAGACGGCTTTTGTGACCGGGCCGAAAGGCGAAGAAATTTATACCGATCAATACGGCCGCATCAAAGTGCAGTTTCATTGGGACCGGGAAGGAAAACGGGATGAGAACAGCAGTTGCTGGTTGCGAGTGAGCCAGGCCTGGGCGGGCAACCAATGGGGAGCGCAATCATTGCCCCGCATTGGTCAGGAAGTCATCGTGAGCTTCCTCAATGGTGATCCGGATTCCCCGTTGGTAACGGGTTCACTTTATAACGCCGCGACACAACAACCCTACAACCTCCCCGCGAACAAAACCCGCACCACCTTCAAATCGCAAAGCTCCCCCGGCGCCGGTGGCTATAACGAACTGCGCATAGAGGATAAAAAGGGCAGCGAGCAGCTGTTTATTCACGGGCAGAAAGATGTGGATCTTTATGTCAAAAATGATCGTATGGAGAGCATCGATCATGACCGGCATCGTATCGTGACCGCGGCGGCGATGGAAAAAGTGGGCAAGGATTACAGCAACAAAACCGGCGCCAACCGCAACATAAAAGTGGGGCAGACCCTGTCGCAAAACGTTGGCGGCAATGTTAACCAAAAGGCCGGGCAGAACTGGCTGGAGAAAACCGGCGCGGATTACAGCCTTAAGGCCGGCACCAGCGTGGTACTGGATGCGGGCATGTCGGTCACCCTGAAAGCCGGTGGCGGCACCATTGTCTTGAACCCCGGTGGCGTCGCCATCACCGGCACCATGGTAAGAATCAACAGTGGTGGGGGAGCGGGATCTGCCAAAAGCGCTTCCCCAACCTCGCCCAAGGCGCCAAAGCCGGTGGACCCCGGCAAGCCGGGTTCTGCGATACCTGCTTTGGGGGCAAGTGCGCGTTTCAAACAGCAGCCGGTTGAGTTTGATGAGAGTAAGGGGAAAGAGGTTGATGAGGGTGCTTTGAAAGCGTTGGAGAAGACCTATGTGCATGGTTCGCCCAATACCCCCCCAGTGTCCGCATCACCAGTTGCTGTTGCCAGTGTGGGAACAGCAGCTGTAGCAGCGAGTTTAAGCCGTGTTACCGGTGGCAGTGCAGACCCAGCAGGCAAAGTATTTACACCAGAGCGCATCGAGCAGCTTCTATCGGACCGGGGCTTTGGTGGGCAAATGAGCCGTCACAATGGCGCAAGGCAGGATGCAGCAACGCTCAGGGAAATGGGGGTATCAGGAGAAGATACGGTGGTGGATCTTACTGGCCTGAGCCGGGATCAAAAACTGGATACCGTATTCAGTCAAACCGGATACTTCCTTTCTGATCACACTGCTGAAGCCCTGGTGCAGTCAATCGATAGCGGTGCCCAAAGCGTGGTGATTACCGATGCAGTGGCCGAAGGTGAAGCCAATGCCCGAGCTTACATCCAATCCCAACCGGAAGTGAAAGCCTATGCCGAGACTCTGCAGGCAGCCATTCAAGACCCGGAAGGCAGCGCTTACGGGGGTGGAACCGGATATGTGGCCGGGCTTTCCGAAGGGGCTCGTCAGGCCAACAATATCTTGACGGTGAATAATGATAAAATGCCCGCGGGATTGAAAGATGCCGCGTTGGATGAGTTGCTGTTGGATGCGGGTGGTCTGGCGTTGTCTGCGGCGGGTGGTGTTGGCGCGGTCGCAAAGAGTGCAGAGGTTAGTAAAGCCCTGGGCTCGGCATCAAATTTCACATTGGCTAAAAACCAAAGAATTGAGGCATGGTCTGATACGTTTGGGCAGTCGGGAGAGGGCTTGGCAGCGCGTCTTAAAGATCTGCCAAAGTGGGATCCTATGAGAACGAAATGGGCGCGCACTCTTAAGGAGATGAGAGCAAATGGTGTTCCAGTTCGAACAATGAAAGAACCTGGGCCGACGATAGGTGTGTTTGGTGGTGAAAGTCTTGAAACAGGCCTGTGGTTCAGATATGACGCAAACCGAATTAGATCAGTAGACATGCTAGAAGAAGCTCTTCATTGGGAGCAGATGAAAAAAGGATTGCCAACCAAGGGGTATTCTCCGGAAGCCTTGGAAATTTTGGCTAAGCGTTCGATTATTGACAACTATGATCTATCTCCAGCTTTGAGAGCTGAATTGAAAGACGATATCCGGCGTGTGAATAGTGGTTCGTATTTTGATATTTGGAATGGGCAATAATGAAAGCATTTAAGTTACTAGAATTTGATAAGCGACCGATGAAGATCAAAGGCAGCAAAGTAATTGCTGCTACGGTAATTCCGTTAACCGCTGACTCTCTTGTTAACGGCCATTTTGTTGCGCTGCCATCTGGTAAGAAAGTTGAGCTCAAATCAGGTGGGATGTTGGCTAAAGGCAGTCACGAAGCAAAGGAAGTGTTCTCGCTAATGAAAGCGAGAGGTGCCAGCTTAAGTGAAAATTTATTAGAGCTAGACAACCCGGTAGAAGAAGTTTTTGTTGAGGAGTCAGTCGCAACGTCTGTAACACACTTCGTTTTTGAGATTGATTCGGTGAGACCCGAATTGCAAGGTTATTGGATTCCAGGAGTTTTTGTTGTCGCTGATGGTTCCACTTACGAAGGGTGGTTCAAATTGATGGATTCGTCTCTGGAAATTCTTGTGCTTGGTTGTGTTGGTGAGCTTCCTTCAAACCTGAAAGTGATTGCGAAGAATGATGGGCATTTGGAAATAAATATATAGTTACACTTATGGCTTTATGAGTGAAAGTATGGAAATTTTGAGTTGGATCCTTACCGCTGTGGTGCTGCTAGACAACAGCGGGGTAAATTGATGACTGATAAAACAATTACTACATGCGCCTGCTTTGTTTGTTTGCAAGAATCAACTGATTCAAAAAAACGTTCTCACTGCGGTGCCACGATTGAATAGCTGGATATGAGTGGGTCAACTATTTTGCCTCCTGAGTATGGGAGCGTTGTTGTAAAATCAGCAGGAGACCGAATTTAAATTAGAGCGTTGGTTTCTAAGGCTATTGATGAGCTCAGTCAAAACTATAAAGATTTTTTTGAGGTGGAAGAGCAAGGTGATTCATTGGTTGTGAAATGCAATAGCATAGCGGGTGAGAGATTTGTGTTTGTTCTAAATGACAAAATTTCTGAAGAGGATGTCTTGTTACCGTTGTCTTTCAGATCGTATGATTAAACAAAAATGCCGAAGAATTGCAGGGTGAACAATGAGCCAGCTATTAGATGAGTCTGCAGATCCAATAAGCGCAGACAATCGACTTTTTAACGAAGCTTTATTGTCTGGCAGTGAAATTAAACAGGAAGAGTACGAGTTGGGTAAATCTAGTGAGTGATCTTGAACAAGCCATTTCAATTGCGGTAAAGGCCCATGCTGGACAAGTCGATAAGGCAGGTCAGCCATACATTCTGCATCCGTTAAGGCTAATGCTCAAATTCAATTCCACTGATGCAATGATAGTTGCGGTGTTGCATGATGTGGTTGAGGACAGCTCAATAATGATTCAGGAATTAGAAGGGTTTGGGTTTTCTGACGTTGTGGTCGATGCTGTTGCGAGCCTCACCAGGAAACGCGGCGAGAGCTACGAAGACTTTGTAGTGCGTGTTTCTAAAAATGAATTGGCAAGAATGGTTAAGATTGAAGACGTTAAGGATAATCTGAATCTAACAAGACTGTCGACAATAACAGACAAAGATCTGGTTAGAATTCAAAAATATCATTCAGCTCTAATGGTGCTAATGCGCGGGTAGATTAGCACAAACTTGGTCAAGCAAATCAACTTAGTCAAATTTATCGCTCGCTCTCTATCCAAACTCCCTCTTATGCCGATAGAATCTATCAATATCCAGAAGCAATCTGCCCATAACGTATACTTAATAACAATAAAGCACGGAAGAGGCTGGCCATGTTCGATCTGGAAGTATTGCATCGCAGCAAGATTCTTTTGGTGGACGACGACGCCACCAATCTGCAAATCCTGCGGGCGATGCTGAAGAAGGATGGATACCATAATGTAACCACGCTGGATGATCCCACCCGGGTTTCCCTGATGTACAGCCAGCAGGCCTATGACCTCATTGCGCTGGACATACATATGCCGGTGATGAACGGGTTCGATGTGATGGCGGCGCTGTCCGATTCCTACCCCGGGGAATTCATCCCCATCGTTATTCTGACCGCCGACGAAGACAACTATACCCGCGACCTGGCGTTGGCCAGCGGTGCTCGGGATTTTATTCGTAAACCTTTCAATAATCGGGAAGTGTTGTTGCGCTTTCGCAATTTGCTGGAAACCGTGCATCTGCAGAAAGCCCTGAAACAACAGAACGAATTGCTGGAAGAAAAAGTGGAAGAGCGGACCCGACAGTTACATTACTCCCAGGTGAAGTTGATTGAGTGCCTGGGGCGGGCTGCAGAATTCAAGGATAACGAAACCGGTGCCCATGTTATGCGCATCAGCAAGATGACCGGTGTGGTGGCCCGGGCGTTGGGGCTGCGTGCAAAGGATGTGGAAATGGTGGAGCAGGCCAGCCCCATGCACGATATCGGCAAGATCGGCATTCCGGACCGGGTGCTGTTGAAGCCCGGCAAGCTGGAAGGGGATGAATGGAGTACCATGCAGACTCATGCGTCCTTGGGGGCGCATATCCTGCAAGGGGATGACAACGATTCGGAGCTGCTGAGAGTGGCGGCAGAAATCGCATTGAATCATCACGAGCGCTGGGATGGCACCGGATATCCGAATGGTTTGAAAGGGGAGGAAATCCCCCTTTTTACCCGTATCACCAGTGTTTGCGACGTGTTTGATGCCCTGACTTCCCGCCGCCCTTATAAAGATCCCTGGTCGGTGGATGAGGCGGTTCGATTCATTGAGGATCAAAGCGGCCGCGCCTTTGATCCCACCATCGTGGCCTGCTTTAAATCACAGTTGCATAAACTGCTGGCAGTGAAGGCGGCTTTCCCGGACCAGGATATTGAGGAAGAAGTTCAGGTCCAGCCGACCATGAAACCGACTAGCCGCAGCCGTAAACATCATTAACGCTGATTTATCCAATTGCCCAGGGTCACCCTTTCCTCGTCCGTCATGCCGGTTTTGTTCATAAACGGCATGTCGTGACTGGAGACGGTACGGGCCAGTATCCGCGGCGCCCACTGCTCCATTTGCTGAATGCTGTCCAATTGCACGCCACTGGGGGCTACCTTAAAAACATCATCCGTTGGGGTGGCGCTGTGACAACTGCTGCAGCGTTGTTGCACGATGCTGAATGCCTGTTCGGTTGTTACCCTCGTGGTAGCCTGTGGTTGGGCCGGTGCTGCCGGTGCGATTACCCAGGCCAACGCGATGGTGGCGATGGCCGCGCTCACCAGAATGCCCGGCTTGATTACACCTTTGTGTTTCAGATTAAAAAAGTGCCGGGTCCAGGCGCCGATCAGCAGGATCGCCATAAGCACCGCCCAGGCCTGGGGGTGACCATAGGTCATCGGGTAGTGATTGCTGATCATCAGAAACAGCACCGGCAGGGTCAGGTAGTTGTTGTGTACTGAACGGATTTTGCTGGCTATGGCGTATTTGGGGTCCGGCGCCTGCCCTTGTGCAACAGCGGAAACCAAGGCTCTTTGCCCCGGCATGATGACAAAGAAGACATTGGCTGCCATGCAGGTGCCGATCAAGGCGCCAACATGCAGATAGGCTGCTCGGGCGCTAAATATCTGGTTCAGCCCCCAGGCTACGAAGGCGATGAAAATCAGCAGCAGTAACGCAAGCACAATGGGTTGTTTGGCGAGCGGGCTTTTACACAACAGATCGTAGACAATCCAGCCGCCAGCCAGCGTGCCCAGACTGATGGCAACGGCGACCCATGGATGCAATGCCAATTTGGTGGGATCAATCAAATAACTTTCCGCACCCACATAGAACATCAGCGACAGCAACAGAAAACCGCTGATCCAGGTACTGTAAGCTTCCCATTTAAACCAATGCAGATGAGCGGGCATAAAGGGCGGTGCCAGTTTGTATTTGGCCACTTCATAAAAGCCACCGGCGTGAATGGAAGAGAGCTGGCCACCGATGCCTTTCTTTTTGTTTTCCTCGTTGGGTTCTTCCAGGGAATTATCCAGCCAGACAAAATAAAATGAGGCGCCGATCCAGGCGATGCCGGTGATGAGGTGCACCCATCGTAACAACAGGTTTAACCAATCGATGATGTAGGCGCTCATTTGAACTCCTTCTGATGAACACAGCGACCCAGGGCATAGGTACGTTCCACACAGCGGTCGTCACCCAGGGTATTCAACGCAAACAGGGTTTCCCGCACGTTACGGCAATGGGCCATGCGGAACGCCATCAGTGGGGTGGCCTGCAGATCCAGTATGCAAAAATCCGCTTCGAAGCCCGGCTGTAGACTGCCGATGGTTTGGTCCAGGTCCAGGGCTTTGGCACCGCCCAAGGTAGCGAAGTACAACGCCTGGAACGGATCCAGTGTGTTGCCACGTAGTTGCTGGATTTTGTAGGCCTCATCCAGGGTGCGCAACATGGAGAAACTGGTGCCGCCGCCGACGTCGGTACCCAGGCCGATGTTAATGCCTTGCTTTTGCAGCTTATCCAGTGGCAACAAGCCGGAACCGAGGAATAAATTGGACGTGGGGCAGTGGGCGATGGCGGATGCGGTTTCCGCTAATCGAGCGCATTCATCGTCGCACAGGTGAATGCCGTGGGCGAAGACACTGCGACGGCCCAATAACCCGGCCTGGTCATAGACATCCAGATAGTTTTTGGACTGGGGAAACAGTTCATGTACCCAGGCAATTTCGTCGGTGTTTTCAGAAAGGTGAGTGTGCAGGTAAACGCCCGGATGCTCCTGCAGTAATTGCCCGGCCTTATTTAATTGTTGTTGGGTACTGGTGGGAGCAAAGCGGGGTGTGACCGCGTACTGCAAACGATCCACTCCATGCCAACGTTCAATTAATGCTTTGCTGTCGGCGTAACTTTGTTCTGCAGTATCGCACAATCCTTCCGGGGCGTGCCGGTCCATCATGACTTTACCAGCAATCATCCGCAGGCTTCGCTGTTGGGCCGCCTGAAAAAAAGCATCAACAGATTGTGGGTGCACCGTGCCGAATACCAATGCGGTGGTGGTACCGTTGCGAAGTAATTCATCCAGGAAAACCTCGGCCACGGAGGCAGCGTACTGTTCATCTGCGAATTGCATTTCCGTGGGAAAGGTATAGGTGTTGAGCCAACTCAGCAATTGCTCGCCGTAGGCGGCGATCATTTCTGTTTGTGGGTAGTGAATATGCGTGTCGATGAATCCGGGCAGAATCAGATGGTGTGCAAAGGTTTCCAACGGAATCCGCTGCGGTAACAGCGCGAGAACCTGGTCTGCGGGACCCACCGCTTTGATATGGCCATCCTCTACCCACAGAACACCATCTTCATGATAATGCCATGCCTGTTCACCCAGCTGGTGGGGATCGCCCACAAAATACAGAATGGCAGCGCGATAGGCACAGGAACTTTCATGATCCGTTATGCTTTTGTCGTTCATGCAGTGATTCCCTGCAGGTCGATGATAAAAGGTTGCTGCAGTGGTTGTTCATCGCAGTTGTTCAAGGTTTCACCCTCAACGTCTCCCCGATCGATGACCAGGAAATCGCTGACCGTATTCAATGCCAGACTGAAGTGATGCCAGGTGCCGGCGTGATAATTTACCCCTTGCCCCGGCTGCGCCAGAAAAACCCGGATAGCGCTTTCATCCAGATCACCCGGCGGTGCGACCACCACCAGATAGGGTTGTGTTCCCAGTGGCATGAACGCCTGGCTGGAATGCGGGTGGCGTTCCAGCAATTTAATGGTGACAGGTGACGACAACGGCGTGCTGCGAAACAGGCTGACAATCGCCCGGCCTTCATGCTCGCTCACATTAATATCGGCCAGGTCGTGGTAACGCTCGGTCTGGCCGTAATTAATGGCGAAGTGCTTTGCGTCGTTATGGGCTTCGATTACGTCGCCGAAAGGTGCGAACTCTTCCCGGGTCAATGGCTGCGGGGCGCGAAGCGGAAGCGTCATCAACTACCTCGATAGGTGGAATAGCCGAAGGGACTCAACAACAACGGAATGTGGTAATGGTCCCCGCTGCTATCAATGCTGAAGACGACATCGGCGTAGGGATAAAACACGGCTTGTCCGGTGGCATTTAAGTAGGGCGCAATGGAAAAGCGCATGCGATAGGTGCCGGCATCCAATTTATCCGGGCCGAAATCCGGCACTCTCCCATCCTCATTGGTAATGCCTTCGGCCACCTTGCCCCATTGTTCGGGCCGGTCCGGTTCCACCGGTATGGCTTGGCTCAATAGTACAGGGACACCCACGGCGGGTTTGCCCTGAGCGGTATCCAGTACATGGGTGGTAATCTGGCTCATGGTTCGCTCCTAAAAAGGTTCACGCCTGAAAAAGTTTCTGCAAACGTAACGCGGTGATCTTGCGTTGCTCTTCCGCTGCGTTTATGAGTTCTTGCGCGCGGCTGTTGGGCAGGCGTTCCTGCAACAGGGCCAGCATCTCACCGGCGGATTTGCCGGTGGCGCAAACGATAAAGATAAAACCGTTTTTCTCCAGGTAGTCCTGGTTGCCGGTGGCGAGTGCCTGCAGGGTGGTTTCGTCCGCGTCGCTGACGGCTGATTGTTCACCGGAAGCCAGTACTTTGGTGTTGGCGTACTTTGCCCGCAGAGTGTCCACATTACCGATTTGAGGATGGGCGCTGAAGGCCTCCAGCAAGTTGGCTACGTCCATGGTGGCCCAATGTTTATCGGCCTGCTGCAACACTGCGCTCAGTGTGTCATAGGGCCTCGAAGCCACCATGGCTTTGATCCAGGCCTCTGCGGCACAACACTGCCGTAGTACGTCCGCGGCATCAGCCTCACTTAACGCATTAAACTGTTGCAGCGTAAGCGCGACACTCATCAGGTTTCCCCCATGACAGCGGGATAGCCGAAAATACGCAGCCGGCTGACACCGCCGTCGGGAAATATATTCAGGCGTACGTGCGTAAACAGTGATTCCGTATCCAGTATGGCATCCTGATATGTGTGCACGGTATGCGCCTGCAGTTTGGTGTCGGCAATCACTGTTTGCCATGGCAGATCGTCGGCGGTGATGTCCTCGCGGTCGGTATGAATGGCTTCCAGAGTGAAACTGTCCGGATAGTTGCCTTTGAAATGACAGGTGTCCACCAGCACCCGTTTGATCTGTCCGGCACAGGCCAGTTTCACAATTAACCAGTCGTAACCCGGACCGCGGCGGCGACGGGTTTCCCAACCGTCGCCCATGTTCACACCCCGCCCCGGTGCCACAATGTTGTTCATGGGGCTGAAGAACATATCGGAGCAGGCCAGCGCGCGTCCGCCGTTGGTGCTGGCGGCCAGATCCACCAGTTCGTTAGGCAGGGTGCGGGACCAATCCACCCCGGGCTCGCCGTACACCCGCAGGCGGGCAACGCCACCATCGGGATAAATATGCAAACGCAAGTGACTCCAGCTGCGCTCACTGTTTGGTTCAGCTTTCAGTTCAAACAGGTTGTGGCTGTGGGGATTGATATTGGTTTGCTCCAGCAACACCTCCCACACTTGATCCTCACCGGGATCAGATTCGCTGTAACAGGCTTCGATCATCACGGATTGGGGCGCATTACCGCGAAAGAAGGTGGTGTTCACATCGATGGCACAAATGCGGCCTTGCAAACCCAGACGTAAAACACACCAGTCGTGCCCCGGTGTGCGCCGACGGCGGGTTTCCCAGCCATCCATCCATTTACCCCGGTCGGTGTATTTTTCCTCGATAAAAACCGGCTCGGATCGTTTCATCAAGTTACTGGCTTCCGCGAAGAACTCATCGTTGCAGTGTAGAGCTTGTCCGCCATAGCGTTCGCTAAGCAGATCCACGTGGGTCAAGGCCCAGGGAGAAATGTTGGTGTCCAATTGGCTCATAAAAATTCCGGTTTCCTGAAAAGGGTTTCCTGTTAATTGGGTTCAACGCGCACCACGCAGCAGGCTGCGACCCCGGGCGGACCCCACATACTGGTCATACTGGTAAATGGGGCGTCCCCTCAACCAGGTTTCAGTGACCACACCGGTGAGGGTTTTACCCAGGTAAGGGCTGATCTTGTGTTTGTGTTTGATGGTGTCGGCGGTGACAGTTTGTTGGGCCTGGGTATCGAATACCAGAAAGTCGGCGTCATAACCTGCGGCGATGCGGCCTTTGAAGTTTCCCAGTCCGGCGATGTCCGCCGGGGTTTGTGCCATCAAGCGGGTCAAATCGGTTAGGGTAAAGCCACGTTGTTGGCCTTCACTCCAAATCAAAGACAGACCAAATTGCAGTGCCGAAATGCCGCCCCAGGCATCGCCGATATCGCCGCTGTCCATGGCTTTCAGTTGTGGCGTGCAGGGACTGTGATCGGAAACGATAAAATCGATATGCCCGTCTTTCAGTGCCTGCCACAACAGATCGCGGTTGGCGTCTTCCCGAATGGGTGGGCAGCATTTGTAGAGGGTCGCACCATCGGGAATGTCCTCTGCCCACAAAGTGAGATAGTGAGGGCAGGTTTCCACAGTCAACAGCAAGCCTTCTTCCCGTGCTGCAACAATCATGGGTAGGGCATCACTGGAAGACAGGTGCACAATGTGCGCCCTGGGTTCTAAACCTTCCGCTTTCAAATCGCGCATCACCCGGATCACCATGGCGATGGCGTCATTCTCCCAGGCCCGTGGTCGCGATTGCAGAAAGCGGGCGTAGCTGCGGCCGATGGTCGGGGGTGTTTGCTGTGATGCGTTGTGCTCATGCCGATCCAGCTCCGCGTGCACCAGATGCGGCAGTCCCGCCTTCGCCAGATAACGCATGGCGTCTTTCAGTTGGGCTTCATCCACACATTGGAACTCATCAATGCCGGAATGAATGGTGAAGGATTTTACGCCCAGTACACCGGATTCCAGCAGTTCCGGCAGATCTTCCAGGTTATCCGCTGTGGCACCACCCCAGTAGCCGGTGTCTACCCACAGTTTGTTGTCAACGGATTCCAGTTTTGCCGCCAAGGCTTCTGCGGTAATGGTGACGGGAATGCAATTAAGCGGCATATCCACCAGGGTGGCAATGCCGCCTGCA
Source organism: Pseudomonadales bacterium (assembly GCA_002708905.1). Classification (GTDB taxonomy): domain Bacteria; phylum Pseudomonadota; class Gammaproteobacteria; order Pseudomonadales; family Ketobacteraceae; genus Ketobacter. The sequence continues at coordinate 212,492 of PAPM01000037.1, forward strand.
GCGGCGGCATGAGTGGCAGTATCAAAGCCTTCCCAATCGGTACGTCCGGGTTCGTTAACATGCACATGACTGTCCACCAGCGCCGGCATCAGCACATTCTCAACATTGACAACTGTGCAGTCGGGGTAGCAGTCAAACGCTAACACGGCTTCAATTTTCTCGCCGTTCACCACTACCGTAGCCGCTTGTTCTCCGTTGGGTGTAATAACGCTGCGGGCGCGCAAGGCAAATCGTTCGGGTAAATCCAGTAACGTCATAATGGTCAGGCGCTCCCGTTCTCAGTGTCTTCAGAACGAATATTGTCAGGGTCGGGCTGTTCCAGAATCGGCAGTGCTTTGAGGTTGGGTTGAATACCTTGTAATGCTCTCTGCTGGTAAAGGCCTATCAACTCGGCGGCAATGGACACCGCTACTTCCATGGGGTGTTTGCCGGGCACGCTGCTCAAACCCACCGGGCAGCGCATATGATCAATGGCTTCCCGTGGAAGACCCCAGTACTTGAGGCGCATGCGGAAGCGCCCGGCCTTGGTATTGGAGCCGATCACGCCCACATAGGCGGTGTCGTTACGTTTCAGTGCGGCTTCGGCGATGGCGTAATCCAGGGGGTGATTGTGGGTCATCACAATCACATACGCGCCGGGTTTCAGCTTGCTGATTTCTGCTTCCGGATTATCGCTCAGGATTTTTTCCACGCCGGGTGGAATGGTATCGGGGAATTCTTCAGCACGACTGTCGATCCAGCGCAGGCGCACCGGCAGTTGGGCGAGTATGCTCGTCAATGCCCGCCCAACATGACCGGCACCAAACAACGCAATCTCCACCGCGCTGGGGGCGAAACACTCATACAGCAAATGCACACGTCCGCCACAGCACTGGCCCAGCTTGGGCCCCAGTGGGTAATCGATGATTTGCTGTTGATCACGCCCCTGCAGCAATAAATCGCGAGCGGTTTGAATGGCGTCGTGTTCCAACTGTCCACCGCCGATGGCATTTACCGTGCGGTCGGCGCTCACCAGCATCTTGGTGCCGGTATCCCGGGGAGCAGAGCCTTTGACACTGAGCACGGTGACCAGCACATAACCCTCGCCCTGTTCCCGCAACGCGGCGGCGGCATCCGCCCAGTGCTGAAATGCAAACGGATTCATGAGGCGGTTCCTCCGTTGTTGGTGGTGGCAAGATGCTGCTGCGCTGCCTGGATCGCCCGGAACACCCGCTCCGGTGTGGCGGGCGTATCCAGTGGCGGACTGATTGCATAATCGACCACGCTGCTGATGGCATCCCGCAATGCCGACCACACAGAAATGGCCAGCATAAACGGTGGTTCGCCCACCGCTTTGGAATGGTAAATGGTGGCTTCTTCGTTGGGTTGGTTTTCCATTAACGCCACGTTGAAGATCGGTGGAATGTCCGCCGCAGTGGGAATTTTGTAGGTGGCCGCACCGGTGGTCATCAGTCGGCCCTGGTCATCCCAGCGCAACTCTTCGGTGGTGAGCCAACCCATGCCCTGTATAAATCCACCTTCCACCTGGCCTTTATCCAGGGCTGGATTCAAGCTGCGCCCCACATCATGCAGAATGTCCACCCGCATAACCCGGTACTCGCCAGTTAAGGTATCCACCAAGACTTCTGACACAGCAGCCCCGGTAGCGTAATAGAAAAACGGCCGGCCGCTGGCTTTGCTTCGATCGTAGTGAATTTTAGGGGTGCGGTAATAGCCGGTGGCAGAGAGTGACACCCGGGCCATATAGGCGGCTTCCGTCAGCTCGGCAAACGACATGCTTTGCGTGCCGGTGTTGTCGGTAAACTGCACTCTGTTATTGGTAAACTTAATACTGTTCGTCACTGCGCCCCGTTGTTCGATTAAAAATTCCGTCAGGCGCTGACGAATTTTACGCGCGGCGTCTTTTGCCGCCTGCCCATTCAGATCAGCACCGCTGGAGGCTGCGGTGGGCGAGGTATTCGGGACCTTGTCTGTGCGGGTGGCGGTGATATGAATGTGTTGCAGATCCACCTGGAATTCTTCGGCTACCACCTGTGCCACTTTGGTATTGAGGCCCTGGCCCATTTCGGTACCGCCGTGATTTAAGTGAATGCTGCCGTCGGTGTAAACGTGAATGAGTGCACCCGCCTGATTCAGGTGTTGCACCGTAAAGGAAATGCCGAATTTCACCGGGGTCAGTGCCAGGCCTTTTTTCAGAATCGGGCTACCGGCATTGTAGTCGCTGATGGCCTGGCGCCGCTCCCAATAATCACTGCTGATTTCCAGTTCCTGAATGACTTTGGTGAGCGTTTCACTTGCCACCGTTTGGTGATAGGGCGTGACATTTCGGTCCGGCCCCCGGTACAGATTGCGCTTGCGAATCTCCAAAGGGTCCTTACCCAGGGCGCGGGCAATATCGTCCATGGCTTTTTCAATGATCAGCATACCCTGCGGTCCACCAAAACCACGGAAGGCGGTAAGTGAGACCAGATTGGTGTAAGCGCGATGACCGGTGATTTTAGCTGCGGGTAAATAGTAGGCATTGTCGGCGTGAAACATGGCGCGGTCGACGATGGCGTCGGACAAATCCGGCGAACAACCACAGTTTCCGATCACCGTAATGTCGGCGCCCAACAAGGTACCGTCGTCATCAAAGCCGACGCGATAGTGATTTTCAAAGGGGTGCCGCTTGCCGGTGAGCATCATGTCGGCGGCGCGGGGCAAGCGCATTTTCACCGGGCGTTTGGTTTTGTTTGCCAGCAGGGCAGCGATGCAGGCCCACTGCGCCGCGTGGGTTTCCTTGCCGCCGAAGGCGCCGCCCATGCGTCGCGTTTCCACCGTAATGGCACCGATGGGCAGGTTCAACTCCTCGGCCACCAGCTTTTGCACTTCACTGGGGTGCTGGGTTGAGCTCCAGACCTGCATGCCCCCATCTTCAGTGGGAGCCACCATGGAAATCTGGCCCTCCAGATAGTAGTGCTCCTGGCCGCCGATACTTAATTTCGCTTCCAGAATGTGGGGGGCTAATGCAATCGCACCGGCAGCATCACCCCGTTGCATTGTGTGCACAGGGCGGACCGTCCGATTCTGTGCAATGGCTTGCTCGGGATCGAGCAGCGGCGCTGTTGCTTCGATTTCCACCTGCGCCAACAGCGCAGCGCGGCGGGCGTTATCCAGCGTGTCCGCCGCGACGGCAAACAAAGGCTGGCCGTGGAATTTCACTTCTCCATCCGCCAGGATGGGATCACCGGGAAACACCGGACCAATATCTGTGTGACCGGGAATATCGTTTAACGTCAGTACTGCGGCCACGCCGGGGGCGGATAACACCGCAGACAGATCCATGGACAGGAGCTTGCCGCGGGCTACTGGGCTATGACCCACGGCAGCATGCAATAGTTGGCGAGGTTCGGGAATATCGTCCACGTAGACGGCTTCGCCGGTGACGTGTTTGACGGCGCTTTCATGCTGCATGCTCTGGCCGGTGGCGCCGTTGATTGCTTTGCTCACTGGCTGGTCCCTCCTGCCTCGGCAAACAGACTCACCCCTTGCTGATTTAATTCCAAATGCGCCCGGGTTAACAGGTTGCCCGCCACCGCCAGACGATAGGCTGCGCTGGCCCGTATATCATCGATGGGTTGGAAATCCTGCGCCAGCGCTTGTTTGGCAAGATTGATAGAGGTCTCCGAAAATGGTTTGCCCAGCAATGCCTGCTCAGTGGCCTTGGCCCGTTTGGGAATTGCAGCCATGCCGCCACAGCCGATACGAACCGCCTGCACTACATTATGTTCCCGGCGCATCCAGATGGCCATACAGACTGCGGAAATATCGTCTTCAAAACGTTTGGAAATTTTGTAGACCTGGAGGGTTTCGTCCGCTTTTAATTTTGGAATCATTATCGCTTCGATAAATTCTCCTGTGCGCAGTACAGTCTGCCGATAACCCGTGAAAAAGTCTGCTATGGCCACGTGCCGGCTGCCTTGGATGCTGGTGAGTTTCAGGGTGGCGTTCAACGCCAACAATACGGGAGGGGTGTCGCCAATGGGTGAAGCGTTGGCAACGTTGCCGCCGAGAGTGCCCTGATTGCGAATTTGCAGTGAGCCCAATCGATTGAACAGATCCGCGAATGCCGGAAAGTGCTGGTGCAGTGTGGATTGTGCCGACGAGTAGGTGACGGCGGCACCGATAATCACCTGATCGGGCGTGTCCTGCAATTGGGTAAGTTCTTTAACGCCACCGGTGTAAATCAGTTTGGAAGGTTGATGCAACTGTTGGGTGAATTCCAGACCGAGGTCCGTGGCACCGGCTACCAGTTGCGCCTGGGGGTGCGCTTCCAGTAGCCGGGCCAGTTCGGACGCCGTACCCGGCCGATAGAAACCCCTTTCGGTGCGAAGAGATTCAGCGCCAGGCGTACCTTGTATGGCTTGCAACAGTTGCACCACTTCCTGCTGGTGCTGCAGAAAATGGTCCTGGCAAAGCCGCAGCGACTGCTCCGCCGCCTGGATAATGGGTTGGTAACCGGTACAACGGCAAAGATTTCCTGAGAGCGCCAGCTCAATGCCATGGCGGTCCGGTGCAGCCGTTCCCCGTTGCACGCCCAGCCACCAGGCTAGCAGCGACATGACGATACCCGGTGTACAAAAGCCGCATTGTGAGCCGTGGCAATCCACCATGGCTTGTTGCACCGGATGCAGTTGGCCCTGATGCTGCAGATGTTCGATGGTGATTAGCTGTTTGCCGTGGAGGCTGGCCATTGGCGTGATGCAGGCGTTCACAGCTTTATACTGAAGGCTGGGGTTTTGAGGGTCGCCGGTCAGCTCACCGACGACAACAGTGCAGGCGCCGCAGTCTCCGGCCGCGCAACCTTCTTTGGTACCTACTTGCACGAGCACAGTGCGCAGGTACTGCAGCACGCTCATTGATGGCGCCACATGCTCCAGCGCGGTGGGCTGGTCGTTGAGCAGAAATTGGATCACAGCAACGTTCCTTCCGCGGTGCTCTGGCCTGACCTGGCACCTGTTTGTGGTCTGTGGGACATCCGGTTTCACCCATTAATATATTGATAATAATGCAGTTTTTTAAATCAGCAAGGTAATTCGCCCGTTCTGATCAAGGGCTGCCCAGGGTGGTTCTGGAATACTGAAAAACCTGTCCAATTGGACAGGTTATTGCATATTGTTTGCCAACGCTGGCCGGGCCGTCAACAAAAACCTAACCAAGTGGTCAGAAAATTAATCAGGATGGAATGAGTATGCATTCAGACTCAAGACTTGAAGATCGGCCGGTTGCCTCGGCACAGGATGGTTTGCCAATGCCATCCCGCCTGGCCTTACGGGGCATCACCAAACAGTACCCGGGGTGTCTGGCCAATGATCGGGTGGACCTGGATATTAAACCGGGGGAGATCCATGCTCTGTTGGGGGAAAACGGTGCCGGGAAGAGCACCCTGATGAAAATAATCTACGGCCTGGTAAAACCGGATCAGGGTCAGCTTTACTGGCGCGGCAGTCCTATGCAGATTGCCGATCCCGGTCATGCTCGCAGCTTGGGTATTGGTATGGTGTTCCAGCACTTTTCACTGTTTGAAACCCTGAGCGTTACCGAGAATATCGCTTTGGCCCTGGGCACACCGGCGCGGGAAATGAAAGCGCTGAGCCAGAAGATTGCCGAGGTGTCGCAGAAATACGGTATGACCCTGAATCCGGATCGACTGGTACACACACTCTCCATCGGCGAACGACAGCGGGTGGAGATCGTGCGTTGCCTGGTACAGGACATCAAATTACTGATCCTGGATGAGCCCACTTCTGTGTTGACGCCACAGGAGGTGGAAACGCTTTTCATAACGTTGCGGCAGCTGGCAAAAGAAGGCTGCAGCATCCTGTTTATCAGCCATAAGCTCAACGAGGTGCAGGCATTGTGTGATGGCGCCACGGTCTTGCGCGGTGGCAGTGTTTCCGGTAACTGCAATCCGCAGCAAGAGACGCCTGCCAGTATGGCACGTATGATGGTAGGCGATGACACGCCCATCGCCACGGAGTATGTAAAGGTGGCGGGCGGTGAGCCCTTCCTGATCGTCAGTGGATTAAGCAAGACCACCCATGATCCATTTGGCACGAACCTGAAGAACATCCAGTTGCAAGTGCGTAGTGGTGAGATTGTGGGTGTGGCCGGTGTGGCGGGCAATGGCCAGGAAGAACTGCTGGCGGCGTTGAGCGGCGAGGAGCCGGTCGCTGATGGCAGTCGCATCCGGTTATCCGACACTGCTATTGGTCGGTTGCCGCCGGATCAGCGTCGTCGTTTGGGTGTGGCATTTGTACCGGAAGAACGCCTGGGGCGGGGGGCTGTTCCGAGCATGAGCCTGCGGGAAAACGGCTTGTTGACCGGTTTTCTCCAGGGCTTGGTAAAAAAAGGCATGGTGCAAAGCGATAAGACCGAAGCGTTCGCCCGTCAGATCATCGAGCGTTTTAAAGTGAAAACGGCAGGCACTCACAGCCCGGCGAAAAGTCTGTCCGGCGGTAACTTGCAGAAATTTATTATCGGGCGGGAAATTCTGCAGAATCCCAAATTGCTGATTGCAGCCCATCCCACCTGGGGCGTAGACATTGGTGCCGCGGTTGCCATTCATGAAGCACTGATTCAATTGCGGGACCAGGGCGCGGCCATTCTGGTGGTGTCGGAAGACATTGATGAACTGTTTCAGATTTCCGATCGCATCTGCGCGATCTGCCATGGCGAATTATCGCCGTTGAAAGCCACCGCCGATACCACAATCGAACAAGTAGGCCGCTGGATGGCCGGTGACTTTGTGGAGGATGCCGCATGATCAAGATGGAGCCCCGGCAGGAATCCTCGCCCTGGATGCCCTATGTGTCTCCGCTGCTGGCGGGTGGGTTAACACTGATTACCGGCGCGATTTTGTTTGCCGCTTTGGGGCAGGATCCTATATTTGCGCTGAAGACCGTGTTGATTACGCCCATCTCCGATGCTTATGGCGTCGGTGAGTTATTTGTGAAGGCAGGCCCCATTCTGTTATGCGCACTGGGATTGTCAGTGGCCTATCGGGCTAACGTCTGGAATATCGGTGCCGAAGGTCAGTTATTAATGGGTGGTTTGGCCGGCAGTGCGCTCGCGGTGCAATTCACAGAGAGCGAAGGTTTGTGGTTGCTGCCGGCGGTGCTGTTTTTCGGCATCGTGGCGGGCATGCTTTGGGCGGCGTTGGCGGCGCTGCTGAAAACCCGATTCAATACCAATGAAATTCTCACCACCATTATGCTCAATTACATCGCATTCAATTTGCTGCAGTACTGTGTGCATGGACCGTTGAAAGACCCCCATGGTTTTAATTTTCCTGAGTCCGCCATGTTTGCTGATGCGGCACGGCTGCCCTTGTTGATGGAGGATGCCCGGGTACACCTGGGTATTATCCTGGCCCTGGTGTCGGCGGTTGCGGTGTGGGTGCTGCTGGGAAAAAGTTTTCTCGGCTACCAGATTCAGGTGTTGGGCCGGGACAGTCGTGCCGCCAAGATGGCGGGTTTCAAGGAAAAGCGTCTGGTCTGGCTGGCGCTGGTGCTGAGCGGGGGACTGGCGGGATTGGCCGGTGTCGGCGAAGTGGCGGGCCCCATTGGTCAGCTGGTGCCGCAGATTTCGCCGGGCTACGGTTATGCCGCCATCATCGTGGCGTTTCTGGGGCGCTTGCATCCGGTGGGTGTCACCCTGGCCAGTATCCTCATGGCTTTACTCTTTATGGGGGGCGAAATGGTGCAGATCGAGCTGAATTTACCATTGGCTTTGGTGGGTATGTTTCAGGGCATGTTGCTGTTTTATCTGTTGGCCTGTGACGTTTTGATTTTGTATCGCATTCGCTGGGTGAGCAAACCCGCAGTACAAACCGCGTGAGGTTCGGTAATGGATATTGAGTTGGTGAATAATGTTTTGCAGGCGGCGGTGCGTACCGGCACTCCGCTGTTATTGGTGGCGCTGGGTGAAACCGTGGCGGAAAAAAGTGGGGTACTGAACCTGGGTCAGGAAGGCATGCTGTTGGTGGGTGCAGTGATGGGTTTTATTGTTACCCTCACCACCGGCAGTTTAATGCTGGGATTTATGGCCGCGATGTTAGCAGGCGTGCTGATGTCCATGCTGTTTGGCGTATTGGTGTTGAAACTGAATGCCAACCAATACGCCACCGGTTTGGCGTTAACCATTTTTGGTACCGGTCTGTCTGCTTTCATCGGTGCGGGTTACGTGGGGCAGCCGGTAACGGGTCTGGAACCCATCGCCATACCCTTGCTTAGCGACATTCCCATTGTCGGCAGTGCCCTGTTCAACCAGGATTTGATGGTGTACCTGTCGTTTGTTGCGACCGCTGTTCTGTTCTGGTTTTTCAAAAGTACCAGGGGCGGTTTGATCGTGAAAGCCGTGGGAGAGAGCCCGGATTCCGCCAATGCTATCGGCCTGCCGGTACTGCCGACCCGCTATCTGGCGGTGGCCTTTGGTGGTGCCATGGCCGGTGTGGCCGGTGGTTACCTGTCATTGGCTTACACGCCGCTATGGGCGGAGAATATGAGTGCGGGACGCGGATGGATTGCTCTGGCACTAGTGGTGTTCGCCAGCTGGCGCATAGAGCGTGTAATGCTGGGTGCTTATCTGTTTGGCTTGGCCAGCATTCTGCATTTGGTGGCGCAGGGACTGGGTTTCTCTTTTTCGCCCAATCTTTTGGCCATGCTGCCTTACGTGGCGACTATTCTGGTATTGGTGATGCTGTCCAGCAACCCGGCCCGCAACAAACTGTATGCGCCGGTGTCCCTGGGACAGCCATTCTTCAAATCGACCTGATGAACAAATGAAAACAGAAACAACATGAACAGAATCTGGATTAAAAATCCGTTGGCCATACTAGCCGAAGAAAATGCCGGCGGCGGCCTGGTGATCGAACAGGATCGTATTGTGGAACTGGTGCCGGGAGGCAAGGAGCCCAGTCTTCCCTGCGCACAGGTTTTCGATGCCAGCGAGCATGTGGTAACGCCGGGATTGGTGAATTGTCATCATCACTTTTATCAAACCCTGACCCGAGCGTTGCCTGCAGCGCTGAACCAGGAACTGTTCCCCTGGTTGCAAAGCCTGTATCCGGTTTGGGCCGGGCTGACGCCGGAAATGATCTCACTTTCCAGCAGGCTGGCGCTGGCGGAATTGATGCTGTCCGGTTGTACCACAGCGTCGGATCATCATTATCTTTTTCCCCGGGGATTGGAGCAGGCCATCGATCAGCAGGTGGAGGCGGCACAGCAGTTGGGTATTCGGGTAGTGTTGACCCGGGGTTCCATGAGTCTGGGGCAGGCCGATGGTGGCCTGCCGCCGCAAACCGTGGTGCAAAAGGAATCGGATATCATCGCAGACAGCGAGCGCCTGATTAAAACCCATCATCAAAGTGGTACCGGTGCCATGGTGCAAATCGCATTGGCACCCTGTTCGCCGTTTTCGGTCACGCCGGATATCATGCGGGCAAGTGCCGAACTAGCGCAACTGTATGGAGTGGGCCTGCATACCCATCTGGCTGAAACCCTCGACGAAGAAACCTTCTGTGAGCAACAGTTTGGCATGCATACGGTGGACTATCTGGAATCCGTTGGTTGGTTGCGTCCCGGCACCTGGTTGGCCCATGGTATTCATTTTAATGATGATGAAATTCAACGTCTGGGTGCCGCGAGCATTGGAGTCAGTCATTGTCCCTGTTCCAATATGGTGTTGGCCTCCGGCATTTGCCGCACCCTGGAACTGGAAGCCGCCGGTTGTCATGTGGGGCTGGGGTGGATGGTTCCGCGTCCAACGATGGCTCCAATATGATTGGTGAAGTGCGGCAGGCCATGCTGCTGCAACGCCTGCGCTATGGTGCGGCTCAGGTGAGTCATCTTGACGCCTGGCGTTGGGCCACTGAAGGCGGGGCCCGCGTTCTGGGGCGTACGGATATCGGTAAACTGGCGGGGGGTCAACAGGCGGACCTGGCCCTGTTCAAACTGGATGAGCTGCGGTTCTCCGGCAGTCATGAACCACTGGCGGCGTTGTTGCTGTGCGGCGCCCAGCGTGCCGATTGGGTGATGGTGAATGGACAGTGGACGGTTGAGGAAGGGGCAATTCCCGGTTTGGACCTGGAACAGTTAATGGCGGATCATTGGCAGGCAGCACGTCGTTTGGCAGCGCCCTGAAATTTATGAAAAGATAGAGGCATGTCTATACGAAACCCCGATCCCTTTGCGTTTCTGTCCGGCGATTCCCTGTTGCGAATGGGATTGACACCAATCTCCGATCAGGAATGGGTGGCACCTTTTTCCAGGGCTGAGTACGAAACGTTTTCTCAGCACAAACGGTCAGTGCTTGAACGAAATCCGAAGGCCTTGTTGGTTGATGGCGCGGCGGATGTGGCGCTGGCTGAGTTTTATGTCGCGTTGAAACAGCATCTGCAGCGGGATCACCCCGGCGCAGTGCTGAGTTGCAGTCTGGACTTTCATGATCCGGAAGCAGCGACACCAGCGGCCTTACTCAGAAAGATGACACTATGGGTGCCCGATGATATCTGTATTCTGCAGGCTGAAGACGGCGGGGAATACCAACTTACCGCCGTCAGCGTACTCAGTCCCAGTGCGTGGAATCCCGTTGCAAAGTTCCGGCGCTCCTTATCTGACATTCACCAGCCGATTCCAAAATTCAAGCAACGCTTGATGCCGTCCGTAGATCGCTTTTTCCATCATATAAAATCGGGAAGGCCTGTGGTGAGGTACAACTGGGGAATCCAGCAGGGTGATCGCCTGGACCGCATGCCGGGAACAGAGGTTGTCTCAGAAGACTGCTTGTACTACCGCAGCGAACGGCAAACTCTGTTGCGCCTCCCGGGCTCGCAAGCGGTAGTGTTTCTGATTCGGACACAATTATGGGAATTAGCCAAGCTGGACGAAATGAGCGGGGAAGAAAATACCTTGCAGCGTTTGCTGAATCACATTAGCGGACTGTCACAGGAAGAGCGCGACTATAAAGGATTGACCGGGAAGAGGTTGACCGGATTACAGTGCGCGCTCGAACGTCTTAGGAATTAATGCAACCACTCGGCGCTTAACCTGGAAGCTGTTTTTGGTGCCATTTGGAACAGTAATGGGCGCGCTCCAGCCCGATCTCAATCAATTCGTCCAACAGGCGACGGTACTGATCCATATTACGGTGAACCATGCCGCGCCGTTCAAGTTCACTCAGTCGTTGCTGCACTTGTGCATGTCTGTCTGTAAATACTTCCAAGCCTGAACGAAATTCCGACGTTTCCATATGCTTCAACCTCTGTTTACAGCTCATGAAACCAGTCTCACAAGCAAAGTTTTTAATCGCTCTTCGTGTTGCTGTCTTTTGTACTCCTAACGGATATCGCAAACAATGCGGCAGATCAGGGTAAACAGGCCAATCACAGGGGATCGATGCTTGGGTGTTTGGTTAAATATGAGTCAGTTTAGCGGCAAGGTTCAATGAAAACAGCTGTTTAGGAGGGCAGGTGTTGGCTGAAAAAATGGGGGTGATTTTTTTATTACGCTTTGTAAGGCGTGTGTTTCAATTGGTAATTATGACAGTGTTGTTTCAGTTGGGTTGCAGTTGTGGTGTCCAAAGCGTCGTTAGAGCGAATTGATAGCATTTTGATGCTTGCTGAATTCTTCCATCAACATGCGAAGTTCCTGCTGGATGCCGCGACCGAATTGTTCAAGTGCCTTTTGGTTGCTGGGCTGGTTGCTGGTTTGGCTGCCAGATTCAACTTTTACTTCAGTCTCAATTAACTGACACAACTCCTGCAACCGTATGGCACCGATATTGCCGGCTGAACCCTTGATGGAATGCGCCAGCTCCTGCACCTGTTGCTTTTCCCCCGACTGAATGGCGGACTGTAATTGCCTGACTTTGCCTGGGGTGATCTCGGAAAAAATGCGCAGCATTTCCTGCATGCGCTCTTCTTTCCGGCGTACTCTTTTGAATAATGCTTCCTGATCCCAAATCGGCAGTCTGGATAGTGCAAGAACCGGTGAGTCGTCCCGTTTGCCCTCCGAGGGCATATCGCCGTCCTGTTTCAACCAGTAGGCAAGTTTGGGAAACAGTTCCTCAGGGTTCAATGGCTTGGTAATGTAGTCGTCCATCCCGGCCAACAGACAGCGATCCCGATCACCGGCCATCGCGCTCGCCGTCATGGCGACAATGGGGATGTGTTTCGCAGTTTCGCCGGCCGCGCCGCAGCGAATTTCTTCAGTGGCAGTGTAGCCATCCATCACCGGCATTTGGCAATCCATCAGAACCAGATCGTACTGTTTGGAACGCAGTGCATTGATGGCGTCGCGGCCATTCTCGGCTGTGTCAATGTCGGAACCAAAGTCTTCGATTAATCCGATGGCCACCTGCTGGTTGATGGCGTTGTCGTCCACAATCAGGATACGACAGTCTTTCAAATCCAGTGATGCGGTTGTGATACCCGTGTTCAGCAGATCGGATGACAAACCGGGTGTTGTGTTGCCCGCAATGGAATCCATACTGAAGTGCTCAATCAGTCCCGCTTGCTGTAACAGCCGGGCAAGTTTGAAGGGGGTGATGGGCTTGGTCAGATGAAAAACATTATCCTGCTGGCAGTTGGCCGTGGTGTTGCCGTCGGTATGTGTCATTATGATTCCGATGGGGGTTATGCGGTTTTGAGTTTGCAGTGGTTCCGCCAGAGACTCGTCCACAATCATCAGATCCGGTTTCTGTTGCTCCAGTTTCAGCGGGGATGACATGCCCGGGTTTGACGTGGCCGTTTCCACCTGTGTGGCATGCCAGGCTTCCAGTTGATCGGCGATGTTATAGGCCAGCGGTTTGGAAGGCGCCAACACTTGAAAGCATTTGCCCGAAAGATCAATGTTGGAAAAGTAATTCGGCTGCTCCTCCATTTTTTGTTGTCTGATAGTACAGGTGAAAGTGCTTCCCACACCTTTGGAACTTTCCACCTTGATGTCGCCACCCATGAGCTTGCAGAGCTGTTGGGTGATGGATAAGCCCAGCCCGGTACCACCAAAGCGGCGGGTAACGCTGCTGTCTTCCTGGGAAAATGCTTCGAAAATGGAATCCAGTTTATCCATGGCGATCCCGACGCCGGTGTCCTTGACCTGAATGGTAAGTTCCACTGCATTGTCGTGACGGGCTTTGGTGGCAACATTGACACCGATATGACCTGAGTGGGTGAATTTGATCGCGTTCCCCAACAGGTTGGTCATGATCTGGCGCAGGCGGGCGGCATCGCCGATCAAGCCGGGAATATCAATGTCCAGCGTGTCCAGAATCAGATCGATGCCTTTTTCCTGCGCCCGCAGGGACATGGACAGCATGATCTCAGACATCACCTGCATCACATCATAGGGGGAGTTGTCGAACTCCAGTTTGCCGGCTTCGATTTTTGACAGGTCGAGCACATCGTTGATCAGAGACGCCAATGCCTGGGCGCTGGTTTCCGCCATGTTAAGGTAGTGGTTGCGTTGTTCCTCCGTCTGGGCTTTGCGCAGCATATTGTGCATGCCGATGATACCGTTAAGGGGGGTGCGGATTTCGTGGCTGACGTTGGCAATAAAGTTGCTCTTGGTGCGGCTGGCTGACAGGGCTTCGTTGCGGGCTTCTTCCAACTCATGAATGCGCTCCTGAATCTGCTTTTCCAGCGAGGCATTGATGTTTTTGATTTCGTCTTCCGCTGCTACCTGAGAGGAAATGTCACGCACAATCGCCGCAACCCCCATGACCTGGTGGGCATCCAGCATAATGGGCGACAGCGCCATGGAAACATGAATCTGGGTCTGATTGCGTTTGGTGAGCAACAGCCGAATGGGCTCCTGGTATTTCCCCATGGCCACTTGCTTCAGTGCTGCAGCTACTTCTTCTTTTTTATCTTCTATCACCAGCAGGTTTTCAAACAACTGGCCGATGGCTTGGCGGGAAGAATAACCTAAAATATCCTGGGCCGCGGTATTCCAACTGGTGACGTGGCCGGAGGGTGACACGCTGATGATGGCATCCGACGATCCCTCAATAATGGCTTCGAACTGGGCCTGGGCTTCGCTGAGTCGAGTGGCTTTGGTGATGTTGGCCTGGTAGATCAGCAGAAACACAATGACCAGCAACAACACGCCACCGGCCAGTAACAGTAGCTGGGTGCTTTGCCGAAAGAGTTCTTCCTCCACGGCTTCGCTGGGTAACAACAAAACCAAACGCATGAAGCGACCACTGTCTACATTGGTGATCGGAATAAAAGTGTTCTTGCTGTAGTACTCAATGCCGGACTCCGTTTCTTGCAGGCGCTCAAGCCCCGGTTCAGATTCGGGTAAATTCTCATAGTAATCCTGCCAGCTGGCTTTGGTGCCCAGCTCTTGCTGGAAAGCCAGACTGGCGTTGGGGTGGGTGATAAAGCCGTCCTTCGGATTCAACAGGATCAACTGCATGGGACTGGGAAGATCATCGAGCATTTCCCGGATGACTTTTTTGGCGTCAATGTTCAAAACAACCATACCAAACAGCTGGTGATGCGCGTCGTAAACCGGCATACCCACGCGATAGGTGGGTTGGTAGGGGACGACAATCTTGCCGTATTCGCGATTGAGGTTGATTTCGGATACAAAAGACTGTCCAGGAGGGATCTGGCTAATGGCCTTGAAGTAGTCGCGGTTACCCTTTCGTTGCAGGTTGGCAGGATGGGTTGCATTAATTCCCCCGGTTTGGCGGTCAATCCGCACCAGTTCCATGCCATTGTCGGCCAGCCCGATATAGCGCGCCTGGGAAACGGAAGGATTGTTTTCAAGAAAGGCCTTGAATATGGTTTCCAGTCTTACTTTCCACTGGGAAAGCTGAGTGCCGTCATAGGGGTCTACGCCGTTATTCTGGGAGGCCCTGACAATGCCCTGAACGGGGGGAGTGGAGTAAAGAAAGCGTACTTTCAGGCGGCTTTCTTCCAGCTCACGGTTGATAATGTTCTCGCGCAGGCTCAGTTGCTGTTTGAGCTCAACGGCTTTGTTTTCCAGAATGTGCTTGCGGGTGTTTTCGTGCAGGAACCAACCTGATGCAAGGGTCAGCAACAGCAGAATTGGGATAACGGCCTTTAACGGAATCCAGCTATCATGAATCATGTTCACAGCCCTGTGACTGATGTCATTTCAGAATCTTTAGCGCGTTGTGTGGCAGTGGGGGGCCGCCGGATACGTTCTGTCCGGTCCTTTGAATTATAGAAGAGCTGTCATCATTTAGCCCCTCGAACCGAAAAAATCCCATTAAGTTTTTTAGTCAATGTCCAACAACCATTGAATCAGGAGTTTGGCCACGAAACCGATCATGCCCAGCGTCAGTACCAGAAACAGCACAAAGGTGCCGAAGCGACCGGCTTTCGATTCCCGCGCCAATTGGGCCACGATGAACACCATATAAATCATGAAGGCGGCCAGGCCAATGGTCAGGCCGAAGGAGGCGATTTCCTGTTCGCTGAAGCCCAATACCGTGTTCATCGGATATCCCGGGCCCTGGGGGGCAAGTGATCGGCACGCACTGCATCCCGATAGGCATGCCAGCTGGCGTGTCCCAGTACCGGAACCACGATAATGCTGCCGGCCAGTGCCAGCAGCCCAAGCAGGGAGCTGCCCATGATCAGAAGTGCCCACAACGCCATGGGTAAGGGGTTCTGCATCACCACTTTCCAGCTGACAAGCACCGCGTCGAGAATCGGAATCTTGCGGTCCAGCAGCAATGGCAGCGTGACGACGGTGCTGGCATACACCGGGGCTGCCAGGGTGACGCCCATTACCCACCAGATTTCAAACAGGTGATTATCCCTGGCTAATACCACGTGGCGTAAAAAGTCCTCGGGCCGATGGATGGCATGTTCGGAAAAAAGTGTGATGAAGGCAGCAGAGGTAAGTACCCAGCCGGTGCCGGACAGGCACAGCAGCAGGCCAAAACGGACCAGGCGCCAGTCATGGTGGGGTTTGCCGCGCCAGCTCCACCAGGTACGAAACACCAGCAGAAGAGTGGCCGGCTTATCCTGTTCCAACGCCTGGCTCACGGCATATAGCCCTACGGCGACCACCGGTGCCACTGCCAGAAACCCCGTGAATGCCCCCGCTAGCAGCCAGAATTTGTCGTAGGCTATCAGCAACAGCAGGAAGCCGAAGGCGGAGACACCAACCCCATGCAGTAACCCGATCAGGGGTGCCCGCTTGAAGTCCTGCCAGCCTTTCTGCAGCCACTGCCACGGGGCATTAAGCGTCAGTGATCGTATTTCTACCTCAGATACGGCGGTGGATGTCATTGTGAGGATCCCTTATCAAAGTCTTCTTAAGCCCGCTACGCTTGTTGTTTTAGTCTACTGTAATCCGCCGAATCCGCACCAAGTTAATGCCTGGCTTCCTGCTGTGCTCTGCTTGTGTACGGTTTCTATCATGGCCTAGAAGTTCAAAGCTATGCAAATCAAGGAGTTGATTAGTTGGTCAAGTTTTTGCTTTATGAAAACCTGTCCAAATAGACAGGTTTTCAATCAACCATTAAAACTGGAGCATTCTCAGTATGAACTTTAAGGGGATAACGCATCATCTTGTGGGCCTGATGGCCATCATGGCCGCACTGATGGGCATGTCGACAGCACTGGCGGAAGAACCGTTCAAAGTGGGCTTTGTGTATGTGGGCCCCATTGGTGATCACGGTTGGAGCTACCAGCATGACCAAAGCCGACTGGCACTGGAAAAGCATTTTGGTGACAAGGTGAAAACCACCTACGTGGAAAACGTGCCGGAAGGAGCGGATGCGGAACGGGTCATTCGCAATCTGGCCAAGTCCGGTAATAAAGTCATCTTTACCACGTCGTTTGGTTTTATGAACCCTACGGCAAAAGTGGCCAAGCAGTTTCCCAAGGTCACCTTCCTGCATGCTACCGGCTACAAGCGCAGTAAAAACCTGGGAACTTACATCTCCAAGACCTATGAAGGTCGTTACATTGCAGGCTATGTGGCGGCAAAGATGACCAAGAGCAACAAGATCGGTTATATCGCTTCTTTCCCCATTCCGGAAGTGATTCGCGACATCAACGCCGTGCAACTGGCGCTGAACAAATACAATCCGGAAGCGGAACTGAAGGTGGTGTGGGTCAACACCTGGTTCGATCCCGGTAAGGAAGCAGACGCCGCCAATGCCATGATGGATCAGGGCGTGGATGTGATTCTGCAGCACACTGACAGCCCTGCGGCCATGCAGGCGGCAGAACGCCGCGGCAAGTACGCGGTGGGTCAGGCTTCGGATATGTCCCGCTTTGGCCCCAACGCTCACTTGATGTCGGTGGTGGATGATTGGGCCTGGTATACGATTCATACGGTGCAATCGGTGATGGACGGCACGTTCAAGTCGGAGGATTTCTGGGGTGGCATGAAAGAAGACATGATTCAGGTACCGGGCTTTGGTCCGGCGGTACCGGAGGATGTGAAGAAGCATGCAGAAGAGTTGATTGCCGGTATCAAGGATGGTTCATTTCATCCGTTCACCGGCCCCATCAAGGATCAATCGGGAAAGATTACCGTACCTGAGGGTAAGGTGTTAAACGATCAGGAACTGGCAGGCATGAATTATTATGTGGAAGGGGTGGAAGGCACCATTCCCAAGTAAGTATCGAGCCATTTAAGTGCCGGGCCATGAAGGTCCGGCATGCTACGTTTTACCGGCCGGGTAAACAAACATGAATACAGCAAGCAACATTCCGGTTATATCCCTGGCGGACCTGCACAGCGAAGATCGGCGCCGACGACAGTCGGTAGCCGATGCCGTGGGTCAAGCCTGTCGTGAAATCGGGTTCTTCTATGTGGTGGATCATGGCGTACCGAATTCGTTGCGCAACAAGGTATTCGCTCAGTCCAAACGTTTTTTTGATTTGCCCGTTGAGCGCAAGCAAATCCTTTCAATCAAACAATCGCGCCACAATCGCGGCTACATTGCGTTGGCGGATGAGCGTTTGAATCCGCAGCAGGGGGCCGATCAGAAAGAAGCGTTTAATATCGGTGTGGCCCTGCCGTTGGACCATCCGGATGTGGTGTCCGGCAAACCGTTTCGCGGCGTGAATTACTGGCCCGACCTCAGTGACTGGAAAGCCGATATGCTGGCGTATTTTGACGCCTGCCAACAACTGGGACGTTTGATTCACCGGGCCTTCAGCCTGGATCTTGGTTTGCCGGAAAATACCTTTGACCGGCATTTGATTGAACCCATCGCTACTCTGCGACTGTTGCATTACCCTGCCGCGAAAGAGCAAGCATCAGAGCGACCGGATGCCGGCGCAGGTACCCATACGGATTACGGCAACATTACTCTGCTGGCCACCGATGGGGTTGCCGGGCTGCAGGTCTCCAATCGTAATGGCGAGTGGATGGATGCACCGTCCATTCCTGATGCCTTCGTTTGCAACATCGGTGACTGTCTGATGCGTTGGACCAACGATCTGTATGTGTCTACGCCCCACCGGGTGCAGGCGCCCACACGGGAACGCTATTCCATAGCCTTTTTTCTGGAAGTGGATCCGGATGCAGTGGTGGACAGTCGCAACCTGTTTCCCGACCAGCCGGCGAAGTATCCGCCTGTCACCTGTGCGGAGTATCTGGCGAGCCGGCTCAATGCCACCTATGAGTATCGCCAGCCTGCACCCTGATCATTCATCTGCTTTTCTCAGGGCGCCAAATGTAGGCGCCTTTTTTATTTCTGTTGATCTGCATTCCGACAAACTTTGGAAATGCAGCTAGATTGATAGAGAGGCTGATTTGTAACTGCCTAATTTTACAACAATTATGTGGCTGAAATTAAAAGTGCCGGTGGCATCTTGAGAAAACCTGTCCATTTGGCCAAGTTTTTGCTTTTAGGGTTGCAACCTGACCATTTGGACAACTTTTAAATTCACACAACCTGAAACCTCAAGGGGATACATAGCATGTTTAAGCAGTCTTTTGCCGCCATGGGCGGGGCACTGGTTCTGGCGTCTGGTTTGATTTCCAGTCATGCCCACGCGGAAATGTACTGGAGCACCTTCAGTCTCAGCTACTTGAAAGGGGATCATTACAAGGTGGGCGACAAATCGCGGGAGGTGCTCACGGTGGAGCACGCCAGTGGCCACAACTGGGGCGATAACTTTTTCTTCCTGGATCATCTGAAGTCTGATGACGGCACGGTTTCCAACTATGGTGAGCTGGCTCCACGCTTGAGCCTGTCCTACCTTTCCAACAGTGAACTCAGTGCCGGCATTATCAAAGATGTGTTTATCGCCACTACCTGGGAAATGGGGCAGGGTTTCGATAACTATCTTTACGGTTTGGGGTTGGCGCTGGATCTGCCGGGCTTTAAATATTTTGGCGTGAACGTTTATAAAGCCAATAACGGTGTGTGGGAGGACGATGAACAGTTGACCCTGACCTGGGGCGTGCCTTTCACTCTGGCCGGTGCCGAGTTTCTTTATGACGGCTTCCTGGATTACTCCACAGAATCCGACACCAATGCAAAAGAGATGAACTTCACCTCCCAGCTCAAATGGAACGCTGGTAAATTGGTTGATAGCAAATCGCCTTTCTACATTGGTATTGAATATGCTTACTGGAATAACAAATTTGGTATCGACGGTGTTGATGAAAGGAATCCCAACCTACTCGTGAAATGGCATTTCTAAGCGGAGGGTAATCCCATGAGTTCATCTCAATCGGATTTGATTTATCCACTGGATGCCCGGCCTCCGTTTATGGAGGCCACCTTCGCAGCCATTCAGCATGTGCTGGCCAGTTTTGTTGGCATCATTACCCCCACCTTGATCATTGGTGGGGTGTTGGGGTTGGGGGAGCACATTCCCTACCTTATCAGTATGGCGTTGATGGTGTCCGGGGTGGGGACGTTTATCCAGGCGCGGCGTCCATTGGGTGTGGGGGCCGGTATGATCTGTGTGCAGGGCACCAGCTTCGCCTTTCTGGGTTCGATTCTGGCGGCGGGTTTTATTGCCAAAGGCAAAGGGGGTGGTCCCGACGAAATTCTCTCGTTGATCTTTGGTGTCTGTCTGCTGGGTGCGTTTATTGAAATTTTCCTGAGTCAGGTGATGCATAAACTGAAGCGGGTGATTACACCTTTGGTAACCGGCATCGTCATTACCATCATCGGGGTCAGCCTGATCAAGGTGGGGATGACGGATCTGGCTGGTGGTTTTAAGGCGGAAGATTTCGGCTCCCTGCAGAATCTTGGTTTGGGATTATTTGTCCTCACCCTGATCATTATTTTGAACCGCTCCAAAAACCAGTTTCTGCGTTTGACCTCTATTGTGGTTGGTTTGGCTGCGGGGTTTGTGGTGGCAGGCTTGATGGGTAAATTGAATTTCTCCCACTTGTCGAGTCTGCCAATGGTGAGTATCCCGGTGCCGTTTAAATACGGCTTCAGTTTCGATTTCTCTGCGTTTCTTCCTATTGCCCTGATCTACGTGATCACCACCATTGAGACCACCGGTGATATCACAGCGAATTGCCTTATCTCCAAACAACCCATTGAAGGTAACACCTACCTGCAACGGATCAAGGGCGGAGTGTTGGGCGATGGTGTGAATTCAGCGCTGGCGGCCGTGTTTAATACCTTTCCTAATACCACGTTCAGTCAGAACAATGGTGTGATTCAGCTTACCGGGATCGCCAGTCGCTACGTCGGCATGTACATTGCGGGTTTGCTGGTTTTGTTGGGATTTTTCCCGATCATTGGTGGCGTGTTGCAGCAAATTCCCAAGCCGGTACTCGGGGGAGCTACCCTGGTGATGTTTGGAACGGTTGCGGCGGCCGGTGTCAAAATTCTCGCAGGGGAAGATCTGGACCGGCGCAAGATGCTGATTATGGCAGTGTCATTCGGGGTTGGCCTGGGGGTGTCCATGGTGCCGGATCTGCTGGCGGCGACACCCAAACTGGTGCAGAACGTGTTCGGTTCCCCCATCACCACCGGGGGCTTGACGGCGATCATCTTGAGCCTGATCTTGCCGGACGAATCCGTTAGTGAAAAAACGGTGGAGACTATAGAGAAAGGTGAAACTGCCGGAGTCTAAAACGACTCCAGCAGGCAAAACTGATCGACGTCCACCAGTCCCTGGTCGGTGATTTTCAAATGGGGAATCACCGGCAGGGGCAGGAATGCCAATTGTAAGAAAGGTTCCGGCAGGGTACAGCCCAATTTTCTAACAGCGGTACGCAAGAGTGTTAATTGCTCACGTACGGTTTCGTGGGGTTCCAGGCTCATCAATCCCGCTAATGGCAGTGCCAGTTCCGCTATGATCCTACCGTTTACGCAGATCGCAAAACCTCCGCCGATTTCAATCAGGCGGTTCACCGCCTGCGCCATATCCTGATCGTTGCTGCCTACTACGCAAATGTTGTGACTGTCGTGGCCAACGGAAGAGGCAAGGGCGCCCTGTTGCAAGCCAAAGCCCTGGACAAAACCGCGGCCGATGTCACCGCTATGGCCGTGGCGCTCCAGCACGCAGATTTTCAGTATGTCCTGTTGTGGCTGGACAAGATATTCAGAACGTCGCACCGGCACCGCCAGTTTGCGGTGCTCGGTGATAATACTGCCGGCGTTCACGCCGATCACCGGAACAATGGTTTCGCCATCTGACTGATGGGCGGGAATACGGAGGTCACCGGCGGTTATCACAGAGCGTTTGACGCTGTTCAGGCCGACAGGTGCGACTTTATTTCGCTGCGCGAATAATTCAGGGGTAACCACTCGACCGGCACTGATTACCGAGTGTACCCGGCATTGTTCATAGTTGGACAATAACACCAGGTCGGCACGCTTGCCGGGCGCCACCAGTCCCCTGTCCCGTAAGCCAAAGGCACGGGCGGCGGACCAGGTGGCAGCACGGTAGGCATCGTCGGGGGCGATGCCCAGTTCAATGGCGTGACGAATCAGGTAATCCAGATGACCTTCTTCTGCAATGTCCAAGGGGTTGCGGTCATCGGTGCAAAAGCCCATGGCGTTGGACGTTTTTGCATTTAACAGTGGCGCCAGAGCATTCAGGTCTTTGGAAACCGTGCCTTCTCGAATCAGTACGTGCATGCCCTTGCGTAACTTTTCTGCCGCTTCATCGGCATTGGTGGTTTCATGGCAGGTGCAAATGCCGCAGGCCAAATAGGCGTTCAGATCCTTGCCCCGTACCAGGGGGGCATGGCCGTCAATGTGCCAGCCCTGGAAGGCGGCCAGTTTGTCCACGACGTCAGGTGCCTTCGACAGCAGGCCGGGGTAGTTCATAAACTCTGCCAGGCCGATGACGCTGGGATGATCCCGCAGAGCTACCAGGTCGTCTGCTTCCAGGCGAGCTCCTGAGGTTTCCAGATGAGTAGCCGGTACACAGGAAGACAATTGGACGCGCAGATCCAGGCAGGTTTGTTCGGCACACTGCATAAAATAGCGGATGCCTTCGGCACCCAGCACATTGGCAATTTCGTGTGGGTCGCAGATGGCTGTGGTGGTGCCCCTTGGCAGCACACAACGATCAAATTCCAGGGGCGTGACCAGGCTGGATTCGCAGTGAGCATGGGTATCGATAAACCCGGGAACGACCACCAGACCGGTACCGTCTATTTCTTCTGCGCCGGTGTAGGTTTCGCATGTGCCGACAATGCGGTCGCCGCAGATGGCGATATCACCGTAGATCAATTCACCATTGATGACGTCCAGAAAACGGGTGTTGCGAATGACCAGGTCTGCCGCGATCCGCCCCAGAGCCTGATCGATACAGCGTCCGACGAATTGGCGTTGGCTTTCGCGCTCTTTGGATTGGGACATGGCACACCTCTCATCACACAGCTGCACTATACCGCTATGAGTTTATGTATAATGGTTTAAATTATACCCATTGAGCTTGGGAAAAGATAAAGGAAGTTTGGACTCAGATGATGTTGATGGAAATTGGATCACACCGAAGTGATAAGCCCGGCGGCAGGATCCGTCAGAAGAATGAGCAAATCATCATAGCCGCTGCGGAAGCCGAGTTTGCGGCCAACGGTTTTAAGGGCGCCACGATGAATAATATTGCCGTGAAGGCGGGACTGCCCAAATCCAATATTCATTACTATTTCAAGAACAAGCTGCAACTCTATATTGAAGTGCTGATCAATATTATCGACCTGTGGGATAACGCACTTAATGAATTAGACGCAGACTCCGAACCGGCCGCCGCCCTGCGGGAGTACATCGCCGCCAAAATGCGTTTCTCCCGCGAATATCCGTTGGCATCCCGCGTTTTTGCCAAGGAAATCCTGTCCGGTGCACCCAGAATGAAACAGTATTTCAGTGACGAATACCGGGAGTGGTTTCAGCGCAAAACCGAGGTTTTCTCCAAATGGGCGCAGCAGGGAAAAATCGATGATATTGAGCCGGCCCATATTGTGTTTTTGCTGTGGAGTTCCACTCAGCACTATGCGGATTTTGAAGTGCAGATTGCGGCGGCCCTCGGCAAAAAGTCTTTGAGCAAAAAAGATTTTGAAGAGGCAACGGAAGTGTTGACGAAGGTTATTATCCGCGGCATTGGTTACCAGGGATAACGACTCTAACGGTGTTTGCCACTGAACAGGTAGTAGCTGGCGTCGTCTTTGCCCTTGGCGGCGTACATGGCAATGTCGGCGGCCCGAGTCAGCTCAACGTCGTTGTTGCCATCCCTTGGATATACGGCGATGCCAATACTGCAGCCAATGGTGATGGTTTGGCCGGACACGGTGAACGGCTGCTGCAAATGGCGTATGACCTTTTCCGCGATTTGTGATGCAGCCTCAACGCCGGCCAGATCCTCAACGATCATGACAAATTCGTCGCCGCCCAATCTGCCTACTGTATCGTTTCTGCGGCTGGATTCCAGCAGGCGTAGTGCCGCCTGTTTGAGTAATTCGTCCCCCACAGCATGTCCGAACTGATCATTCACCGGTTTGAATTTGTCGAGGTCGATAAACAGCAAGGCGCATTGTGATTGGTGGCGTTGCGCGCGGTGAATGGCGGTGTTCAAACGGTCGGAGAACAGACTTCGGTTGGCCAAACCTGTGAGATGATCGTAGTGCGCCAGGTTTTTCAGATCCTGTTCCATGGCTTTGCGGGCACTGATGTCCGAGAACACGGCAACATAGTGACTAACGCTACCCTGATTCGTCAGTACTGTACCAATACTTGCCCTTACCGGTAAGGGCGTACCGTCCGCCCGCAAAATTTCCGTATCGCCCTGCCAATAGTGTTGCTGTTGCAGTGCCTGTTCGATCTGGTTTTCTTCCTCTGAATTGGCTGAATGATAGAAACAGGCATGTTGTTCTTGCAGCTGCGCATTGGAAAAGCCGGTCATTTCCAGATAGGAGCGGTTGGCGGAGAGAAAAGCGCGGTGCGCGTCGCAGATGATGATCCCATCCCGGCTGGCTTCCAAAACGGTAGCGGACAACCGCAATTGCGCTTCCATTTTTACCTCATTGGAGCGATCCACCACGAAGGCGATACCCTGGTGGCTGCTGCCATCTATCATGGTTCCTCCGACCAGCACGGGTACGGTTCGACCATCCCGGTGCACAAACTCCTTGGCGAACGGCAGGCAATAACCTTGTTGCGCGATTTGTGCCAGAGCACGTTCATCATCGGCCAGGTCACCGTGGGTGAGTTGACGCCAGTTCAGTTTTCCCTGTTCCAGATCGTGGCGCTGATAACCGAGCGTGTTGAGAAAGTGGTCGTTACCATCGTAGATTTCCCCGTTCTCACCCCAGATAATGATGCCGATGACGTTTGCGTCGTAAAGGGAATTGAAACGCAGCTCGCTTTCCCGCAACTTGCTTTCCGTTTCGTCTATGCGCTGTAGCACCCGGCGGGAAACCAGCGCTACGATTAACAGCATGACGCCGATCAGGACGAAACCCACCAGCAGCAGGATTTCGCGCAGCCAGCGGGCGCCCTGGCTTAATTCACTGGAGAAGGCGGTTTCCAGCTCGTTCAGGGAATGGTTCAAGGCATGCAGCTGGTTTTGATACCGCTGCAGGTGCTCCGGTTTATCCAGTTGCCCCCGTTGATGAGCGGCTGCGATCTTGTGAGCCAACCGGCGAAGTTGGTCGATCTGGGCGTCCGCTTCCGTCCAGATGCGGATGGCGTTGCGCATGTGGTGCACGTCACCCAAGTAGATGAACAGATTAATCATGTTCTGGATATCGTCGGGATGATTGCCGCCTCCCAGGAAGCCTTGCCGTGCCGACACCTCGTCGGGGGGAATCTGTTGTAATGACAACCGGGCTTGGCGGTCCGCCAAATTGATTCTCAGCGTGTGATGGAACTGCTCCATCAATTCAGCGGAGGGATGTTCCAGGTAACGGTACAACAGCAGTACAGCATCCTTTTGGGATTTTGCCCACAGGCCTTCGCCACGCACATAGGCCCGTACCCCGCTCATTAACTGCACCTGGAGTGCTCCAAGGGCGAAGATGATAAAGCAGACTGCCAGCAGCAACCAGATGATGTGCTTTACACGGTGTTTTATGGGGGGAAGAGATGCCCGTTTTTCCCTGGCCTGCAAACCGCTATTCCTGTGCTCAGATTTGGTGTATTAAATATGCTTAGAATATAGACTAAATCCAGCCCGGGGTGTGAGTTAGGTTACTGATTCTCAGCGCCACAGGGACTCGTAAATGGATACCATTTCGTTGATCGACGGAACCCTCGGATTATTACCCGGTGAACCGGAGGCCAAAGCCTGTTCGGCCATCAGTTGCAGCTTGTCAAAATAGTCTGTTTTGTCGATGCCGAATTCGGCGGGGGAAGGAACCTGCAGCTCGGTATTCAGATCCTTCAACTCCTGCAGCAATTTCTTATTGGCAATCAATACGTTCTCGTTCGGTGGGGCCAGCCCCATGGCTTTGGCGCAGTCGGCGTAGCGTTCTGCTGCAGAGGCGATGGAATACTCGGTGACACTGGGCAGCAGCATGGCGTTGGACAAGCCATGGGGCACGTGAAAATGCGCGCCAATAGGCCGGCTCATACCATGTACCAAGGCCACAGACGCCGCCGAGAACGCAACACCGGCCAGGGTGGCCCCCATCATCATCTGTTCACGGGCGGCTTCGTTGCTGCCGTCATGGAAAACGGTTCTCAGGTTGGGTGCCAGCAAACGCATGGCGGCCAGGGCCTGGCTGTCGCTGTAAGCATTGGCTTTTTTGCTGACATAGGCTTCGATGGCATGGGTGAGTGCGTCGATGCCGGTGTCGGCGGTGATGCGCGGAGGCACACTCATGGACAGGGTGTAATCCACCAGAGCCGCCACCGGCAGGAAGCCCATGCCGACACACAGCATTTTTTCATCTACTTCGTCGTCGGTGATGATGGTGAAGCGGGTCATCTCGGAACCGGTGCCTGCGGTCGTGGGAATGGCAATCACCGGCAATCCGGTTTCACTCACATTGCGGGGGAATTTGTAATCCCGCATTGCACCTCCATGGCAGGCCAGGATGGCGATGGCCTTGGCGCTGTCGATGGGGCTGCCGCCACCCAAGGCAATCAGGCAATCGAAGTTGTCGGCTTTGGTGGCACGGACGCCGGCTTCGATGGAGGACACTGTGGGTTCCGGTACGGTGTCGGAAAATACGCTGCAGCGCAAGCCGGACTCTTCCAGTACGGCCTGCACCCGGGTGATATAACCCAGGTTCACCATCATGGGATCCGTGATAATCAATGCATTGGAACAGCCCAATTGGGTCATGATACTGGCAACAGACTCACAGGCGTTACGACCCACCTGTAAAATGCGGGGCAAAATAATGGTGGCCGACATGGCGTTGTTCTCCTTGCGCTCTTCAGGCTTTGCTGCCCGTCTAATTTCTTATTTTCGTTCTATTCCGTCTGCAATGCGCCCATCAGAATGGCGCCGTGACCATGCAGCACTGCACTCCCCATGGTCAGGGAGGTAATCATTTTTTCCGCCTTGATGCAGATCTGTTCCCGCCGTTCCGGTTGCTCGATGTATTCCATGGAGAGCTGGAACATTTCCCGGGTAATGGTTTCCGCAATGTCGTACAGGCTGTCCTGGGTCAGCTCCGGCATCAGTTTCAGTTCGCGAACGTCATCGGCCATATCCTGGGAGAAATCATCCATGACCTGGCGCAGAGCCCGTCGCAGGATGGGGGAGGCGCCATGCAGTTCCCGAATGCCCAGAATAAACGCATTGGGATTCTCTGCAACGTAATCAAAAAACAATTTTACCGTTTCCCGATTCACCTGCATGGCACGGGCGAGGTTGAGGCGGGGATTTTCCTGCCAGGTGACCACGGGGCTGTCCGCTGGCACCACCGATTCCGCGGCTTTACGTCGCAGCTCCCGCAGTGGAGAGCGGATCTGCTGGGTCATTTCTTCGATGATGGCCAGGCCCAGCTCATCGAAGTCCTTGAAATGTCGATAGAAAGTGTTGGGATTCAGGCCAGCTTCGCGGGCCAGTTCACGCAGGCTCAGGGCATTCAGGCTGCGGGTGCTGGCGTTGAGTTTGAGGGCGGCCTCCATCAACAGGCGTTTGCCCTGGGCCAGTACGGATTTGGAAAGGCTCATGGATAGTCTGATTTTTGTCCAATTGTATACAGCAGTGTGATGAATTGTACCGCCTCTTGACCGAGAAGTATACGCTTGTATACTTCGCTTTCTGAGGTAGACGTTTGTCTACCCCAATTGAATTATCCGGGATTTGGCCTGCTCACCCCAATGGAGCTCGCCGCGACACACAATAATCACCAGGACTACAACATGAGTAAACAATCAGTAGAGCACCATAAGGTGGCGATTATCGGTACGGGATTTTCCGGCCTTGGCATGGCGATTCGCCTGAAACAGCAGGGAGAGAACGACTTCATCGTGTTTGAGAAAGAAGGCGGCGTTGGTGGCACCTGGCGTGTCAATCACTATCCCGGTTGTGCCTGTGATGTGCCCTCGCATCTGTACTCGTTTTCCTTCGCCCCCAATCCCAACTGGAGCCGGATGTTTGCACCCCAGCCGGAAATCAAAAAGTATCTGGAATACTGCGCGGATCATTATGGTGTGATGCCTCATGTCAAACTTAACAACGCCGTTAAGTCAGCCCATTGGGATGAGCAGCAGCAGTTGTGGATGGTGACTGATCAACAGGGTAAGCAATACAGTGCGAATCTGCTGGTGGCCGGTGCCGGGGGCCTGTCGGTACCGGCTTACCCCAATATTCCCGGTCTGGAAAAATTCGAGGGTAAGGCGTTCCACTCCCAGGATTGGGATCACAATTATGATCTGCATGGGAAACGGGTGGCGGTTATCGGGACCGGTGCTTCCGCCATCCAGTTTGTACCCGAAGTGCAAAAGCAGGCAGCGCAACTGGACCTGTATCAGCGCACACCACCCTGGATTCTCAGCAAGCCGGATCGGGCCATGAACTTTGCGGAAAAAGTCCTGTTCAAGCGCTTCCCCAAAGCGCAGCTGGCCCTGCGGGAAAAAATCTATTGGACGCTGGAAAGCCGGGTGTTGGGTATGCTGGTCAATCCCCGTTTGATGGCCATCGCCAAACGCTGGGCCTTGAATCACATCCGTAACCAGATCAGCGATCCCGAACTGCGCAAGAAAGTTACTCCGGATTACACCATCGGCTGTAAACGCATTCTGATGTCCGACAACTATTACCCTGCGCTGGATCAGCCCAATGTGGATGTGATTACCACCGGCATCCGTGAAGTGACTGCCAACAGCGTGATCACGGTGGATGGGGAAGAGCGGGAAGTGGACGCCATCATTTACGGCACCGGTTTCAAAGCCACGGATCCGATGCCCCGGGGTTTGTTCTTTGGTCGCAATGGCACCGACATTGTGGACACCTGGCCGGAAGGCCCGGAAGCGTACAAGGGGACTACCGTTTCCGGTTTCCCCAATTTCTTTATTCTTATGGGGCCTAATACGGGGCTGGGTCATAACTCCATGGTTTATATGATCGAGTCCCAGGTGAATTATGTTTTAAGCGCCATGAAGTACATGGAGAATAAACGTATCAAGCAGATCGATGTGGCGCCTTCTGCGCAGGCAGAGTACAACGATCGCATTCAAAACAAACTGCAGGGCTCCGTATGGAACAGCGGTGGTTGCCAGAGCTGGTACCTGCACCCGGTCAGTGGTAAGAATGTGACGCTATGGCCCGGGTTTACCTGGCAGTTCCGACAGCAAACCCGCCGCTTTGATGCAGGAGCCTACCTGTTCAACGGCGCTCAGGAATCTTTGCAAACAGAAAACACAGTGAAAGGTACAGTAGGGGCATCGGCATGAAATCATTCAAGAACAAGGTAGCCGCCATCACTGGCGCGGCATCTGGAATCGGGCGGGCTTTGGCGGTTGAACTGGCCAAACAGCAATGCCACTTGGCTCTAAGCGACGTGGATGTCCAGGGATTGGCAGAAACCGCCAAGCAAGCGGAAGCGCTGGGTGTTAAAGTGACCACTGCCAAGGTGAATGTGGCGGATCGTGAAGCGGTGCACGCCTGGGCGGATCAGGCAGTGAAAGAGCACGGCAAAGTGAATATGGTCTTCAACAACGCCGGAGTGGCGCTGGGTGGAACGGTTGAAGATACGGACTATGCCGATTACGAGTGGATCGTGGGAATCAATATGTGGGGCGTGGTGTATGGCACCAAGGCGTTTCTGCCCTACATCAAACAGGCCGGCGAGGAAGGGCACATCATCAATATTTCCAGCGTGTTCGGCTTGTTTGCCCAACCCACTCAGAGCGGCTATAACATGTCGAAGTTTGCGGTACGTGGTTTCACCGAATCCCTGCGCCAGGAGCTGGATATAGAGGGTGGTAAGGTGTCCTGCACCTGTGTGCATCCCGGTGGTATCAAAACCAATATCGCCCGCAATGCCCGTATGAGCAACAGTATGGAAAAACTCACCGGCGGCGCCAGTGCGGAGAAAATGCGGGATCAGTTCGAAGCGCTGTTCATGACCACATCCGAGCAGGCAGCGGAGGTGATACTATCCGGTGTGAAAGCCAACAAGCGTCGGGTGTTGATTGGACCGGATGCCCGGGTGCTGGATTTGATGCAGCGAACTCTGCCAGTGATTTATCAGCGCTTGGTGACCACCTCGTTCAAGTGGGCCGGTCGCTAAACAACAGCATACAATCACCCGGGCAATAGCCCGGGTTTTTTTGCCTGGGCAATGTCAATCCTGGGGCAATTTCAACCAATAACCTGAAAGCAGATTCCAAGAACTATAATCAAGATCCAGAATCAAAGACCAATAACGAATAACCAAAACCTTAAACGAAGAAACCCAAAACGCGAGGAGAACACCATGCACGGATTGATGATGGATACCCAACTTTCCATTTCATCCATTCTGCGTCATGCAGAAAAAGTGCATCAGCACTGTGAAATTGTCAGCCGCAAACCGGAAGGCGGCGTTTTTCGATACACCTACAAGGATGCCGGCAGACGCGCTCGTCAGGCAGCCAATGTACTCACCAGACTGGGTGTAAAGCAGCAGGACCGGGTGGCCACCCTGGCCTGGAACACCCACCGCCATTATGAATTGTATTTTGCGGTATCCGGCAGCGGTGCGGTGCTGCATACGGTGAATCCCCGCCTGTTCCCGGAACAGATTATTTATATTCTCAATCACGCGGAAGACGAAGTGCTGTTCGTGGACATCCAGTTCGTACCCTTGATTGAAGCCATCCATGACCAGCTGCCATTGTTGAAGCACATCGTACTGATGGTGGACAAAGACAAGATGCCGGAATCCAAACTGGATCTGTTGTGCTATGAAGAATTGATTGACGCCGCCAGTGAAGAATACGAGTGGCCATCCTTCGATGAAAACATGGCCGCTACCCTTTGCTATACCTCCGGGACCACCGGCAATCCCAAGGGTGTACTGTACAGCCACCGCTCCACCGTCATTCATGCCCTGGCTTCGGTCAGCAACGACGCTTTAGGTGTTTGCAATCAATCGGTGGTGTTGCCGGTGGTGCCCATGTTCCATGTCAACGCCTGGGGTGTCCCCTATGGTGCCACGGCCGGTGGAGCCAAGTTGGTATTGCCGGGCGCGGGTATGGACGGTGCTTCTCTCTACGAATTAATCAGTGGTGAAGAAGTGTCTTTACTGTTGGGTGTACCCACTGTCTGGCTGGGTCTGTTGCAATACTGCGATCAGGAGAAGCTGACGTTGTCTTCCGTGGAAGAAGTGGTCATCGGTGGTTCTGCCGCCCCCATGTCCATGATCAAGGCGTTCCAGGAAAAACACGATGCCTTTGTTATCCACGCCTGGGGTATGACCGAACTGTCGCCCATGGGGACAGTGAACAGCATGAATAATTACATGGCCAGTCTGTCCCAGGAAGAACGCTACAAACTGCAGACCAAGCAGGGCCGTCCCATCTACGGTATTGAAATCCGTATCGTCGATGCGGAAGGCAAGGAGCTGCTCCAGGACGGTAAGGCGTTTGGTCGCCTGCAGGTACGCGGCCCTTGGGTGGCCAGTTCCTATTACAAGCATGAGGATCAGTCCGACTGGGAAGATGGTTGGTTTGATACCGGTGATGTGGCCACCATTGATGAGCACGGCTACATGAATATCGTGGATCGGGCCAAGGATGTGATCAAGTCCGGTGGCGAGTGGATCAGCTCCATCGACGTGGAAAACATTGCCATCGGTCATGAGGCTGTCGCCGAGTGCGCCGTGGTGGGCGTACCCCATCCCAAATGGGATGAACGCCCATTGCTGCTGGTAGTATTGAATCCGGGGACGTCCCTCACCAAAGAGGAAATGCTGGAATATTTGTCCGATAAAATCGTCAAATGGTGGATGCCGGATGAGGTGATGTTTGTGGAGGAACTGCCGCACACGCCCACCGGCAAACTGCTGAAACGGGAACTGCGCGATCAGTATCAGGATGTTTATACCCAGTAGTCCGACATTAAGTTCGTAGTGAGTAGCGCGAAGCCCGTTGAGTATATCAACGGGCTTTTTTATTCAGAGTGACGTCTTTCCACAAAACATCGTCATTCAATCACCTAACCCAGTGGCGGCCAGTGATCTAATCTTGATAGAGACAATAAAAACAGAGGCAGCAAAAGAATGTTAGGTAAACGTCGCGCACAGACTCCGTCAACGTTAAAACTGCTGGCCCGCAGTGTTCGTTTCAATTATCTGGAATCCATGCAGAAAAACCGCTATTGGCATGATAACGACCCGGTAAAAACCCACTTCTTTAATGCCCTGCAAGCCCTGTTCCCCGAGGGGGAGCGTTTCTTTATGGATTCTGCCCGGGATGTGCGGGATGAATTAGGCAAAGGCAATATTCCGCCTGCACTGCTGGAGCAGATTCAGTTGTTTATTCGGCAGGAGGCCATGCACGGACGGGAACACGATAACTGGTCCGAAGCCTTAATTGAATTGGGTTATCCGGCGATGGAAATGTTTGATGAGAAACTGAAACGGGATAACGCCTGGTCCCGCAAGAATCTGGCGCCCATTACCCGCCTGGCCATGACGGCGGCCTCGGAACACTTCACTGCGTCGCTGGCACACTTGTTTATTTATCATCGCCCGGATCTGGTGGAAAAGGCGGAGTCGCCGTTCCGTGAGTTACTGATCTACCATGCCCTGGAAGAAGTGGAGCACAAGGCGGTCTGTTACGACCTCTATCAACAGGCCGAAGGCAGTTACTGGAAGCGGGCCTCCGCCATGGTGTTTGTGACGGTGGATCTGTTGCTGCGCCTGCGAAACCGTATGCAGTACCTGTTGGAGCAGGATGGGCTCTGGGACGCCAAACATCGTCGCGCCATGCGGGCTTTGATCTGGGGTAAGGATGGCATCATGCGGGCATTGGCACCGTTTCTGTTGCAGTATTTCCGGCCGGACTTCCACCCTTGGGAAACCGACGAGAGACGGGACCTGATGGAGCGTTTCCGTGAGGAAATGGACCTGATTGAGAAAATGCAGGAACCATCGGCCGATGCGGCATGACGAACATTATTTATAGGTATCCAGCAGCTTGGCCTGGGCCTGTACGGCACTGGTGAATTCTGCGTGCATACGCTCAATCATCTCCGCCACCGGCAATACATCGTGAATGCCGGCACAGCCCTGGCCTGCGGACCAAACGGTTTTCCAGGCTTTGGCTTCGTCGCTCACGGGCTTCAATTTCTCCCCGTAATTCACATCGCCAGGTTGACTGAGCTTCGCTAAATCATAGCCATTGGCTTCCATGCTGGGGCGCATAAAGCTGGCGGGTATGCCGGATACTGCGGGAGTGTGCACAATATCCTTACTGCTGCAGTCAATGATCATTTGTTTGTAGTCAGCCACGGCTTCGCTTTCGACAGTGTTGATAAACCGCGTCCCCATGTAGGCCAGGTCCGCCCCCATTTGCAGGGCCGCCGCCACGTCTGAGCCACTGTTGATGCAACCGGCCAACAACAGCGTCTTGTCGAAGAAGCTGCGGATCTCCTGGATCAGAGCAAAGGGATTGGTGGTCCCGGCATGGCCCCCGGCCCCGCCACTCACGGCAATCAGACCGTCAACACCGGCTTTGGCGGCGCTTTCCGCGTGCCGGCGATTGGTCACATCGTGGAATACCACACCACCATAGCCATGCACAGCATCCACCAGGTCCTTGACTGCGCCCAGAGAGGTAATGATCAGAGGAACTTCATGCTTGACGCACAACTCCAGATCCGCCTGCACCCGGGGGTTGGTGTGATGGACGATCAGATTGATACCGAAGGGTGCCGCTTTTTTGCCGGTCTCAGCCTCAAACGCAGCCAATTCCTGCTTGATCTCAATCAGCCATTCCTCAAACCCCTCGCTGGTGCGTTGATTGAGTGCCGGCAGCGTACCGACCACCCCGTTCTTACAGTTCTCAATCAACATCTTTGGCCCGGATACCAGGAACATGGGAGCGGCCACAACGGGAAGTTTTAATCTGCCTTCAAAACTGCTTGGAATCGGCATGGAGGTACACCTTACTCTCGGTAGAAAATCGAATATAAAGAAGCGCCAAGAATAGCATGTAAATCCCCAGCGCGGAAAAGCTGGAAACGCTACAATGGCGGTTTTGACCCCCAAAGCCATTCCTTCTATACAGCGAGTATCCATGGCCATTGAATTTGATCGCGTCCACCAGGGCAGGCATTACCAGGTGCGCAGTGCCGGACGCACGCGACGTCTTTACACTGATGGTGTTTTTCACAGTCAGTACAATCCAAACCATCCCGTCACCGGCAGTGTATGGGATTTGCTTTTCCTGCCCAGTCAATTCTATCTGCCGGAAGATATCCGCCGGGTTCTAGTACTGGGAGTGGGCGGTGGTGCGGTCATTCATATGCTGAACCGGTTTATGCAGCCGGAATCCATTGTCGGGGTTGAGCTGAGTAAGCTGCACATCCAGTTGGCACGGCGCTACTTTGATTTGAAATATCCCAACCTGGAACTGGTGCAGGCCAATGCCATTGACTGGATGATCGAATACCAGGGAGAACCTTTTGATCTCATTATCGATGATCTTTATTTCGAAGAGGAAGGCGAGCCGCAGCGGGCGATTGCGGCAGATGCCAGTTGGTTTGATCTGCTGACAGAGCATCTGACGGATCAAGGTGCTTTGGTGATGAATTTTGTCAACTATCGGGAGTGGCGCAACAGTGCTTACTTTTCTGAAGAATTTGTGCGAGAAAGCTTTGCATCCGTTTATCAATTTGCCACCCCCACCTGCCACAACGCGGTGGTGGGATTTTTACGTAAACCTACAGAAACCCGGATGCTGCGCCAGACGCTGATTACCAAACCCGGTCTGAATCCTGAACTCAGCAGCAGCCGCCTGCGTTATGCGGTCAAGAAGATAGCTTGAAGACTTTGAAACTCTTGTCGCGATAAACAATTTCGACACATTTAAAATACGCCGGCGCCACCGCTTCCACCGGGATAAACTGATTCACCACCACAAAGGCGACGCCATCATTTTTAAGATGATGGCGGGCACTGCGAATGAATTTTTCGGTCAGGTCCGTTTCGGTATCAAAGCCTTTGTGGAAGGGCGGATTGCAGAGCACAACATCGTATTGATGATGAATACCGGCAGCGCAGTCGTCCGCAATCACTTCACCGTTAATACCGTGGCGGTCGAAATTCGTTTGGCAGCTGTCGACCGCTGCCGCGTTGTTGTCAGTTGCGACGATTTGTTTGCTACCCAGTGCCCAGGCCATCACCGAGAGATAGCCATAGCCACAACCCAGATCCATAACAGTACCGGGGGGCTGGGTTTGCTGAACATGTTCGGCAAAGGCATCAATCAACAACTCGCTGCCCTTGTCGATTTTGTTCCAGCCGAACTGGCCGGGTTTGCTGAACAGCTCCAGGTTGCGCTGCTCACCAATGCAGACGGTCTCATCGTAGTTTCGGTCATCCAGTGGGTCCCCCAACTTATGCAGGGAAAACTCCGCCAGCTTTAATTGACGCTCACCTTTGCTGACGTCCGCCTTGCAGCCAAAATAGTGTTCAGCCTTAGTAATGTAGGTTTTGATGCCCTCATTTTTATAGCCGCAAATCAACAAGTTGCCTTTGGCGGTAAGGTGCCGGGGGGCTTGGTTGATAATGTGGTGGACAATGGCTTTCTCTTTGGAAACCCGATAGGCGATCAGATCAAATGCCTGCTCCAGTTCACCGATGTTCATATCGTTGAAGGTACAACGAATGTTGTTCTCCAGGGCCGTTTGGTAAACATCGTAGCGGTTGGTGAGCAGGCTCAGGTTCTCCATAGTCTTGAGAGAAAGCAAGAGCGTGCTGTCCAGTTGTTCATCGGCAACCAGCAGTGATTGTCCGGGGTATTCCGATAAGGCACTGCAGAGTAGCTCCAGGGCGGGGTCCATCATGATAAACGCTCAATCTCTTCCTGATATAGAGGTCGGTATGCACCGGGCTCGAGTTCCGGGTCAAGGCTTATGGGACCAATGCTGGCCCGGTGCAGTTCGAGTACGTGATTACCGAGGGCGGCAAACATTCTTTTTACCTGATGATATTTGCCTTCGTAAATGGTGAGTTCGACATGGTGAGGATCAAGGACAAGTAATTCAGCCGGTCGGGTACGCTTGTGTTCGTTACGTAATAGGATTCCTTCGGCAAACCGGTCGGCAGCATCGTTTGCAATGGGATCTTGCAGTGTCACCTGATAGCGCTTCGGCATTTTGTGTTTGGGCGAAGTAATACGATGGCTCCATTGTCCGTCATCCGTCACCAACACCAGGCCGGTGGTATCGAGGTCGAGGCGCCCGGCTACATGCAGGTCGGTATAGTCTTCTTCCTCGCAAAACAAACCAATCACCGTTGCATGTTGTCCATCACTGTTTGCACACACACAACCTTGCGGTTTGTTCAGCATAAAATAGCGGGGGCCTCGCGGCGCAATGCGCAGTCCGGCGAGCCGAATATCCTGTTGTTCGTGAATAACCTGTTGCGGCCCTGTGGCGGGAATCCGGTCCACCAGCACATCGCCCTGTTTTATCGCTTGTTTGGCCTCTTTGCGAGACAAACCGGAATAATTGCTTAGATATTTGTCAAGTCTCATTAATATTCGATGACAGAAATTCGAAGTTTGCTTTTCCTTAGTGTGTCAGGAAACAAGCTACTTCGTCTAGGTTGCATTCAGATTAAGTGCATCGTTTGTACGTCATTTAGACTGATTCGTTACATGGTGTTTCCGAATATCTTATATGAGTAATTTGCGGGAATTCAAAAACTCCCTGTGCATCATAGGGCTTGCGTCATAAAGGTAAAGTTCACGTCAACTTTTGTGGAAAACTGCCATGCGTGTTTTCGTTTGCAGGTTCACAATCCATCATTACACTGATCAGTATCAAATCACACACACTGATCGGGATGTCGGGGTGTCAAGGCTAGGAGGGTGTTATGAACAACGTAAGATTTCTGGATCGCTTGGGGTCTGCCGCGTTAACCATTGCGTTGTTGTCTGTTTTACTTCTATTCGTTCCCGGTCTGGTGCGTGCTGAAGGCGGTGCCGTGAATACCGTAGATGATTTTATCGGTCGTGCCGACCTTTAAAAGACCGGGGAACAGCCACAGGGTTTCAGCTGGCAGTCTGAAATCCTGTGGCGCCTGTACGCTATTATTTCACACTCTTTCGAACATGGTTTGCCAGCAGGAACAAGCACAGCATACCCAGTAAGAACAAGCTGGTGCTGCCGCCACTTCCAGACGCGTAGTATTCCTCTTCAATCACCACCACATAGGCATCATTGTCCCAATCGGTACTTTCGAGGCGCAGTGGCGTGCTGCCGGGAGAGGTGCTGGTTAACAGCAGGCTGCCGCTGTCGGCGTCATAAATCTGCACGGCCAGTCGGTAGCGAGCGGGCTCAAAGCCATAGTCCAGTACCAGGCGCGTATAGTAGCGATCGTTGCTGCTGTAATCCTGCAACAGAAAATCATTACTGGTTTTTATTTCGGTCCAGTCATTGCGGGGATCAATCAAACTGATGCGGGCGTATACCCACCGCTGTTGGCCGGGGGCGTCCGCGTCAATATCAACAGCGATCTCAGTAAAGTAGCTGTCACCATCCAGATCACGGCTCAGTTCAAATCCCAATTCATAGAGGCCGACGCTGTCCATGGCCGCGTTTTCCCGGCTGCTGTCTTCCAGGTAGAGCGTCGCTAACTGGTAATCATCCTGGCTGTCGTAATGCATTAAAGCGGCATCAGTGTCGGCATCGTATATCGTCAGGCTCAACTCGTACTGATCGCTGGGATAGCCATCGGTCAGCAGTACCCGGGCCTGGTAGCTGTCGCTGCCGCTGTCACCATTCAGGGTATAGGGCTCGGTCTGGAACAACACCTGGCTGGTATTGCCGTGTAATTCACCAATCACATAAACCCGCTGGTGGCTGTATAGAGTATCGAGGTCGAAGTTAACATCGAACTGGTGGTAATAGCCGTCTCCATCAGTGTCGCCAAGCATATCGAACCAGACGTCGTATACGGCCACCGAGGTACCATTGACGGTGGCCGTGTTGGGGTCGATCAGTTTTTGAGTGGTAACCGGCCGCTCGGATTTGCCGGGGTTGCTGACCAGCTTGCCGCGGAATTTGGCGCCAGCTTCCACGGTATCGGTGGTGGCCGCATGGGCCTGGGGGCTGTTGGCCAGAACAACCAGCAGAAAGGTAACGATGACCAAGGCAATTTTATACATGATTGTGCTCCTCCATTTTGAAGTCATTACAGCAGCGGGAGCCTGAATTCTTCCTGAATACCTGAATGGTTTTGGTTCAGGTACGATTCAGTTAGCGGGGGATACTATGCAGGGACACTCAAAAAAAGGAGATTTCCTTATGTGGTACAAAAAGAGCATTCTCCCTGCTGCCGCGATTCTGGTTGCGGCGACCACCTTCAGCGCCAACCAGGCCTACGCATTGAACGATGACGAAGCGGCTGTGTTGGTGGGGTTGGCAGTAGGTACGGTAGCTGCTGTGGCGGTGAAGCATCATCGGGAACACGATCGTCGTGATTGGGATTATCGAGAACGGTCCCGTTATGATGATCGCTACCATGGCCACGGTCATTATGATCGTCGACGTGAACCGCAGCGTGTGGAGCACTACGTGATTCATAATCCACCCAGCTATCGTGGTGACAGGCATCGACATGACCGTTATTGCGATCATCCCGGTAAACACAAGGGGTATCACAAGGATCGCCGTGACGGCGGTTATAGCCGTAGTGGTTATGAATACGAGTACGAGTACAAGAAGAGGGTTCGCTTCTAGTCCAAAAAAGGGAAACCCCGTGTTTCCCTTTTTTATTGCGGAGAGGTATAGCCCCGGTCCGGTTAGAAAATAACAGGCGACTCACCTATACTCCAATGAGTCGAAATAATAGTGATAACGAGTTAATGCTGTTGCAAGATGAGCCGCACCGGCTGGCGAGCCTGCCCCTGTCTGCAGCCAGACGTTGGGTCAATGAGATATATGCCAGTCTTTATGAAGGCGCCAGGTTGGAGGCTGCGGTTTTTGATCTGGGGAAATTGCTGAATGGGACAATCGAATTAATCCGCATTACTTGCAGGGATACTGATGCGGTGTTGGAATGGTGGCGCCCCGGGGCTGCGTTTCAGGAATACAAACCTGAGTTGAAGGCTGAGGGCGACCAAGCACCCTTTCAACAGATGCGTAATGAATACTGCCTTTCAGTGTTTGGCATGAAGGGGGCACAGTCCGGAATTCTGGTTTCCCATGCCGGACCTCGCTGCGAGATTGTGGTTGCTCTGCAACCGTTCACACAGGCTGCGCGCCCACAAGCCTATGGTGCGCAATTCTCCGAGATGTTGTTCTTCATTCTGCCGCAGTTGGCGCAGGTGAATGCGTTACTGGGGAAGCTGAAACAGCCATTGCGCAAGATTGAGGTGGCTCAGAGCCTGCTGCAGCTGGTTCCTTTGCCGCTCATAGCACTGGATGAGCGCAACCAGGTCGTTGCCTGCAATCAGTCCACCGGCACTATGCTACAGCGACTGCTGGGCGAAGGGGGGCGGGCGATGTCTTCCACCGGGATCCAATCGTTTGATGGTCATTTGCTGAAGTTTGATTCCGGCAAACAGGCACTGTTGTGCAAAACGCTGGAAGTGCCCGCGACCTATTTATTTGATGAGCAGTGGGGGCGTCAATCCGTCCGTATTTTTACCTTGCAGGATTGTCGGCATCAACCCCGATTGAATGGCCCCATCCTGGCTGCGCTTTACCAACTCAGCAGTGCGGAAATTGGAGTCTGTCAGTGGGTTCTGGCTGGGAAGGAGCCGGGGGACATTGCGACCCTGCAGAGTCGATCCATCAACACCATCAAATCCCAGCTTCGCTCAATCTATCGAAAAACCGCAACGCAAAATACAGCACAGTTGGCGAGACGCCTGTTTTTTAATCCTGCCTATTGGGTGGGCAGATAAACGTAGATAAACCCGGTTAAAAAGGCTTCTTTGCAACGAAATGAGTTCACTTGATAAAAGAATAGCGCGATTCAATGCCGAGGAAGGTCAGTTGATCGCCCGTTTGTATGAAGGGGTTGGGACCGGGCAGTTTTTCCAACGTTTTATGGAGCAATTGTCACAGGTACTGGACCTGCGTTCCGGCAGTATCGGTATCAGCAATCTGGCCACGCGGGAAATCAAAGGCGGCTGGCCTTGGAATATTGAGCCCCTGTATTTGGCCATCTATGTGGCCAGCGATCTCGCCATCAAGGATCGTCTGCTGCAGTATGTCATCCAGTCGCCACCCGGCCGTTTTTACGGTATTGAAACCCATTTGCCGGATGCCAGGGAATACCAGAGTGCCAGTGAGGTTTACCAGCTCTGGGCCACGCCCCAGGGAATCCAGGACGTTGCCATGGCCCTGTTGCTCAGGGAGGGGGATTGGGTGGGATTCGTGGTCTGCCATCGACGCCGGGAGCAGGGCCCGTTCCTGGCGGAAGAACTGGAACTGTTGAACCGGTTGCTGCCCCACCTTCAGCGCGGCTTGGAAATGCATAGAAGGCTGGTGGATGTATCGGATCACCAGCAGAGTATCAGCCGCTGGATGTCGCTCTTGAAGCCACCGGCCTTGCTGTTTGATGAGAAATTCGAGATCACCCATATGAACCCGGCGGCAGAACGATTCCTTGCGCGCCAATCCGGCTTGCAGGTTCAGGATGCCCGTCTGGATCTGGGGGATCCGGTGATCAACAGCCAGGTGGGTTTCCAGGTGATGACTGCGATCAAGTTTGCCTTGGGCCAATATAACCTGGAACCGGAGATCGTGAAGATCGATCAACCTCCTGACCCCCCGTTTTCCCTGGTATTCCTTCCGCTTACAGATTCCGGAAATCAGGTGGTGACTGCGGCTTCGGCACTGGTATTTATATACGCCGAAGATTTTACCGTGGGAGTGGCATTGGCGCCCCTGCAGAGCGTGTTCGGCTTGACGGCCGCTGAGCTCAGCCTGTGTGAAGCCATGGTGCAAGGGGACACCCTGGCACAATTAGCGCAACGGGAGAAAAAGTCCAAGGAAACGCTGCGCACCCAGCTACGACGGATCTTTCGTAAATTGGACGTGAACACGCAAACGGAACTGGTGGTGACGCTGATGACTCATCCCCTGGTTCTGGCTGAAACCACTTAGTCTCATCCCTCATCCTCAGACCTCACGGTTTCCATATCGTATGCCACATTCATTTTCACCCGATTGGGTGATTCTGAATCCTGCCTTCACTGCTAGTTTTACCTGAGCACACCATTTTGGGTGCCCATCTGTTTCTCAACCGGGATTTCTTAGGAGTGTTTGAATGAAGCTGAAACCGCTGTGTCTGGCTGTCGCCGTGGCGATAACCGGGTGTGGTGGCGGTGGGGGAGGTTCCAGTTCCTCGCCCTCAACACCGACCCCCACACCCACCACAACCCTGTCCGGAAGTGCGGTCAAAGGACCGCTGGTAAATGCCACGGTTCGAGCCTATGCGCTGGACACCAGCGCGACCGACCTGAAAGGTACGCTGCTGGATTCCGGGTCCACCAATGCCCAGGCAGCGATTACCGGCCTGGCTATTCCCTCCAGCACCACTGGTCCGGTTTTGCTGGAGATCCTGGCAGACAGCGATACGGTGGACCTGACCACGGGTGCGGCACCGGTGATCACCCGCATGGTGACCGTGCGGGATGCGGCGGACCTGATGAGCGGTGATGCCTATGCCACGCCGCTGACCACCATGGTGGTGGAGCTGGCCCGCAAGAACGGCGACAAGAATATCCTGGGTTACAGTGGGGATAACAACAGCACCCTCACGGAAGCGGAGTTTCTCGCTGCGTTACCGGTAGCGCAATCCCAGGTGAAGGCCAGCCTTGGTTTTGGCCTGGTGGATGACGTGGACATCATGACCCAGTCTCCGCTCATCACTGAAGATACCACAGACGCCGCCAGTCAGACGGCGGTTCTGAATTACCGCACGGCACTGGAAGGTGTGGCCGCCATCGCCGAAAAGTTGAAGGACGACGCCCTGGCCGCGAATGCGGGGAGTACGGTCAGCACTGACGATATGTTTGCTGCGCTGGCGTCTGACCTCTCAGATGGCAGCCTCGATGGTCAGGATGATGACGGAGCCCTGGCGGCGATGGCGGATGTGCCTGACGTGGGCGCTTCAGTAACTGTAGACCCCTCGACACTTACGATCCCTGGAACGGCAACGCCGTTAACAGAGGTCAGTGATGTCCTGATCGCCGAGAAAGAAGATACCGGCATCAGTACTGACACCAGTGATATCGAAAATGCAGAAACGACACCGGTTGTCGTCGAAACCACCCCGGATTCCGACGGTGATGGGGTGGATGACCTGAACGATGCTTTCCCCATGGATGATTCCGAAACCACGGATACCGATGGCGACAACGTGGGGGATAATGCGGATGTCTTCCCCAATGATCCCAATGAATGGGCGGATTTCGACGGTGACCAGGTGGGCGACAATGCGGATGACTTCCCCGCCGACCCCAGTGAAACCACGGACACCGATGGTGACGGTACCGGGGATAACGCCGACGAGTTCCCCAATGATCCCAGTGAAACCACGGATACTGATGGTGATGGCACCGGGGATAACGCCGATGATTTTCCCAATGATGCCAGTGAAACCACGGACACCGATGGCGATGGTACCGGGGATAATGCCGACGACTTCCCCAACGATGCCAGTGAAACCACGGATACCGATGGCGATGGCGTGGGTGATAATGCCGACGACTTCCCCGAAGACGCCAGTGAAACCACGGACACCGATGGCGATGGGATAGGGGATAACACCGATGAATTCCCTGATGATGCCAGTGAAACCACGGATACCGACGGTGATGGTGTGGGTGATAATGCCGATGACTTCCCGAATGATGCCAGCGAAACCACAGACAGTGATGGTGATGGGATAGGTAATAACACGGACAACTGTCCTACCGTGAGCAACCCCGACCAGACAGACACAGATACTGATGGTGTGGGTGACGCTTGTGAAGAAGGTCAAACGCCCACGGGGACCGTTTGGGACCAGTTCAACTGGGATGACGGCAGCACCTGGCAATAGCAACGAATTGATTGAAGCACATCAAACAGAATTGAATTT
Source organism: Pseudomonadales bacterium (assembly GCA_002708905.1). GTDB lineage: Bacteria > Pseudomonadota > Gammaproteobacteria > Pseudomonadales > Ketobacteraceae > Ketobacter. The sequence goes on from PAPM01000037.1 coordinate 255,667, forward strand.
TTGAGGAATAAACACATGAAACTGAATACGCTATTTTCTGCATCTGTATTAGGACTTGCGATTGCCACGGCATCAACCGCCATGGCGGAAGTCAGTGTCACATCTTTTACTGCCGGGCAGGCGGCGACTGCAGCCAGTGTTAATGCCAATTTCACGGCAGTGGCGGATGGGGTCAATGCCAATGAAGCGGCGATCGCTGCCTTGCTGGCACGCATCGAAACGCTGGAAGCCGAGCACGAAACCACAACCTACCAACAGCGTATCGCGGGTTCCACTTACAATTTGAGCTGGACCTATCATGCCTATTTCGGCCAGGAATCGTCGGGTAATATGACCAACTACATCCGCTTCCTGATGGGCGGTGGGGGTTCCACCATCACCTTAAACGCAAATGGCACCGTAACTGAACTGAATGCTTCTGAAGAAGAGCATGAGGGTTCAACCTACCTGGACGTGTCCGGCGACATTAATTACAACAACAGTATGCAAACCAATTCGGACAGCTGGGAAGACACTTCCGGTACCACGACCTGGTCCGTGAATGAAACAACCGGTGTGGTCACCATTGTGTGGGAGGGTGTGGAAGAAGATTCCTTCCAGTCGTCAGAAGATGGCAGCCTGTTTGTACGGCAGGGAACGGTGAATGAAATAAAAGACGACCAGCGTAATGTAGAAAGCCACAACGTCTACTTCGTTCGCATTCCGACCCAACCTTAACCAGAGCAAAAAGCAAGGGCCTCATTTGAGGCCCTTTTTCATCTCTACAGCACTATTCAAAATCCAGCAATTCATCCAGCACCGAACCACCACCGTGGCCATGGTGATAACCAAAATGCTGATATTCCACCAGCTGTGACGGAAGGTATTCCAGAAAATAACTGCTGGTTGCCGCATGCACAAAAGAGCCACCGTGAAACACGGTTTGACTACTGTCCCCGGCGCGGGTAATCAGCAATTCATTCTGGGCCCGGGTCAGGGCCACGTACAGAATGCGGCGTTCCTCTTCTTCGGCTTCTTTATCCCCCAGACTGCGCATGTGGGGATACATGCCCGGTTGCACACCAAGGCAATAACATACCGGTGCTTCTGTGCCTTTTGCGCTGTGCACGGTAATCAGTGTGACACAGTCTTCCTGGTCGGATTTTTCCGCCTCGGAATTGGAGATGGGGTCCAGGGTATAGGCTTCCACAAACCCCAGCAGATCTTTATAGCGTAACGCCAGATCCGACAACAGGCGCAAATCGGACAGGCGACTTTCCCAGCGGTCGTAGCGCTGCGAGAGCGCCTTGCCCAGGTGTTCTGCTCCCAGTTTCAGAGCGGTATTGGGCTCGGAGCGATATTGCTGGATCAGGGCGATACCATGGCGGATGTCTTCCCGCTTGGCCAGAGTGCTGTCCAGCACCTGCAACGGATTCTCCGCCGGGTCCAGTGCGATGAGTTGCTTCACAATTTTGGCCGCAGTGGCATCGCCGATTTTGGGCCAGCATTTCAGGTAGCGAATCCAGGCCAGTTCGTCATAGGAATTGATGGCCGCCCGGCACAGGGACAGCAGGTCCTTCACATGAGCCGCTTCCAGCAGGCTGGTGCCACCGACAAACTTGTAGGGAATACTGCGTTCAATCAAAGCCCCTTCCAGGGTTTTGGCGGACCAGGCAGAACGCACCAGCACCATGTGGTCGCTCCAGGGTGTACCGGCTTCATGTCGCTCCTGTAAATCCGTGGCAATCCACTCCGCTTCATCAAACTTGCTCTCAAAATCCATCAGAATGGGGCCGAGCCCGCGGCCGCGATGGGCATGGAGTTTCTTGTCATAGTCGATGCTCGATTGCTCCAGCAGCCAATTGGCCAGATTGAGGATTTCCTGGGTGCTGCGGTAGTTTTCCTGCAGTTTCAGTATCTCGGCATTCGGCAGTCGGCTGTCGAACTCGTGCACGTTGCGGAAATCGGCGCCGCGAAAGGCGTAAATGGACTGGGCGTCGTCACCGACGCAGAACAGTTGGGCGTGGGCCGAGAGCGCCAGCAGAATTCGCCATTGCAGGGGGTTGGTGTCCTGCATTTCATCCACCAGAACATGTTGGTAGAGCCCGGCGATGCGGTCCCGCAATTTGCTGTTGTTCTCCAGCCCCTGTACAAACAAATGCAGAATGTCATCGTAATCCAGATAACGTCGTTCAGTCTTGCGCTGCTCATATTCCCGGGCAATCTCTACCAGCCGGGTCATGGTGTTTTCGTCCAGCTCGGTGAATTGCAGCAGGTAATTCTCCAACTCCAGGCAGCAGTTCTTGGCGTAGGAAATGTAATTCAGAATGCTGGCGGCTTTGGGAAAATCCCGCTTCTCACCCTTTTTGAGGCGTTCGCCGCGAATCATCTGCAGCAGGCTCTGGGCGTCGTCCCGGTCGATGACGGTGCGGTCTTCCACCCCGAAAGCCTTGGGTACCCTTCGCATCACCTGCAGGCAAAAGTGGTGGAAAGTGCCGGCAGTGATATTGTCAGCGACTTTTCCCGCTTCATTATGCAGGCGCAGCAACATCTCCTTGGCCGCGCGGCGGGTGAAGGTGAGCATAAGCAGGCGCTCACCGGGAACACCCTGTTTAACCAGAAACAGGATACGGCCGATGATGGTTCGGGTTTTGCCGGTGCCGGCGCCGGCCAATATGAGCAGGTGGCGCGCCGTGCCCTGATAGTGGGCAGCCGCCTGTTGTTCGGAATTCAGTTTCATCGTCGGCATGATACCGGAGGCGGCCGGCACAGCATAGGCATTGCATAAACATGCGCAGCACTGGCACCTTCGCGGTGGGGCTGTATAATGCGGGCATCGTTACGCTGTCAGGACTTTTCATGTCGCACGGAGCTGATTCCCTTAAGAGCATCCTGTTTGCCCTGGGTGCCAATACGGCGATTGCCATTGCCAAACTGGTGGCTGCCATGGTCACCGGCTCCGGTGCCATGCTGGCGGAGGCCATTCACTCTTTTGCGGATGCGGGCAACCAGAGCCTGCTGATTCTGGGGTTGAAGCGGGCTAAGGCACCTCCCAGCGAGGATTACCCCCTGGGCTATGGTAAATCCATTTATTTCTGGTCGTTTATTGTGGCGATCATCCTGTTTAGCCTGGGTGGGCTGTTTTCGCTTTATGAAGGTTGGCACAAGCTTTCCCATCCGGAACCCCTCAGCTATCCGTTGGTGGCCATTGGGGTGCTGTTGTTTGCCATTGTGGCAGAAGGCGTGTCCATGTGGGGCTGTCTGCGTGAGGTGAACAAGGTACGCCACGGTCGCTCCTACTGGCGTTGGTTCCGGGAAAGTCGCCAGAGCGAGTTGCTGGTGGTGTTTGGTGAGGATCTGGCAGCCCTGGCGGGCCTGGTGTTTGCGCTGCTGGCAATTCTGGTGGCGTTGGTGACCGGCAACCCCATGTACGATGCCATCGGCACCTTGGTGATTGGCACGTTGCTGCTGCTGATCGCGGTGTTGATTGGCAATGAGGTCAGAGCCTTGTTGATCGGTCAGAGCGCAGACCCGATGGTGCGTGAGCAAATGCGGGAATGGCTACAGCAACGGCCGGAGGTAGACCATCTGTTTAACCTGCTGACCATGCAAATGGGGAACGACCTGATGGTGGCGGTGAAGGCCCAGATGGTTGAGACCGGTTCCCAGCAGGGGCTGGTGGACGCGATTAACGGGGTGGAAAAAGCGTTCAGGGCGCAGTTTACGGGGGTGCGCTGGCTGTTCTTCGAGCCGGACTGCGCGGATTAACCAAAGTTTTTGGTACGGGGGTTTAGAATTGATGATTATAAAAGCTATACTCTGTAAACTGTTAGCACTGCTGCATACCTATAAGAATAAGGAAGAAGTCGCGTGATCGCAGAAAAACGGGCAGAAAACAAGGCGGATACCCGCGAAAAGTTAATCCTGGTTGCCATTAAGATGTTTGCCGAGCAGGGCTTCAGCGGTGTTTCCATGCGCAATATCAATACCGCCGCCGGCACCCGAAATTCTTCTGCGGTTCATTACCATTTCGGCAGCAAAATGGGGATCATCGAAGCGGTGATGGAAAAGCTCAACGAGCAATTGCGCCCCATCTTTGATCAGGTCACCGATGCACTGGAAGAGCGAGCCGCTGAAGGTAAGCTCACGGCGGAAGACATTGCCATGGCCATCCAGTTGCCGTTCTGGGTGTTGAACTGTACCCCTGAGTACGGTCGTTATGCGGTGAAGCTCAGTGCACGGTTGATGCTGGAAGCCAATGCAGAGTTGAAAGAGCTCTACAACCGTTATTTGGAAGAGCCGGTGGGGCGCATTATGAATTTGATGTCCCGCTTGCAGCCCAATAAAAATCCCCATCACCTGCGCTTCCAGATTGTGCATTGTTTTATGGCGACGATCTCGGGAATGTCCACCATTGACCTGATGGACAATACACCGCTGGGCGATGTGCGCTTTGAGCACAACGCCGAAATGATGATGGTGTATGTGTTTCACGTTGCCAGGGGCCTGGGCTGTGAAAAGCCGGACTTCGGCAGTTTTGATATGGCCTTCTGGTCGCGATTTGCCAACTATATGCAGTTGAACCCGGAACCGGAGCCGCAGGAAAACTGCGCTCCGGATTCCTCACCGCTACCGGCGTAATTTGGTATTGTCTTATGCGGGAGACTTCAGTTTCTGCCGGAGCGGTGCTGTTAATCGGCTAGCCTGTTGTTTTAAAGAGTCCCTTCCTCTTCCTCAACATCGTCTTGCCCGGATTCGGGTACCCAGCCCAGGCTGTTGCCGTGGGTGGCCAGAATAAAACTGCTGAGCTTCTCAATGGTGGGCAGTTCGTAGAGGACTGAAATCGGGATATCGAGCTTCAATTGCTGTTTGATTCTGAATTTCATCTCGGTGACCTGCAAGCTATGGCCACCCAGCTCGAAAAAGCTGGCGTTGGGAGCGATGTCCGTTTTTTGCAGCAGTTCCTTCCAGATATTACGCAGTTGTTCCGGCAGGCTGGGACGATTAGCCGGATCATTGTTTTTGTCCTGCTTCAGCAGTGCCAGTAGGTCCTTGACCAGGAACTGAACCTGATCGGTGCCCAGTTTGGCGGGATCGTAATGAATGCTGAGATCCACACGACTTGCCTGTTCAATCACGTGAATTTCAAACGGTGCCAACATCAGCCCTGTACTATGCTGTGCAACCTCCAGAATGCTGTCGGCGCTGCCATCCACATCAAACCAATGGTAATGCACCATGGGTACCGGGCTACCGGACTGGCAGAGTGTATGGGCCAGCTGCTCTGACACCGGTGAAAAACGGGTATGCAGACTGGCCAGTTGCGTGGAGGCATTGAATGACTGGCCTTCCAGCTTTTGCGCCTGAACCGGGACGTAATAAGGAAAATACCCCAACAGGTTTTCAAATTCTCCGTCCTTCAGATAAGGATCAGAAAACCAATAGGTGATCCCCTGGTGGGACAGCCAGGAATAAAGACATTGATGGATTGCCTCGCACAGCCATTGCTTGGCGCTTTGTCCCGCCGGCAAGTGGGCGTTGATAAACCCGGTATCCAGTTGCTCCCGATGCAGTGCGCTTTTGGTGCAGAGTTCGGTGCCGGGTTGCTCGTGCAGTGCTTTCGGTGCCAGGCGCTGCCATTCTTTGGTCAGGAAAGGTTTGTTCAATACCTCTGCAGACCAATGGGCGAATGCGGTTTGAGTACAGTGGGCGGCCAGTTCAATCTCGGCTACATCAGTAAACAGCGTAGCAAGGACGTGATTGCCCAGGCGCAATAGTGAGTAACTGTCCAACAACAGCGGATGGCAGGCTAACAGCAGGTGGGATGGTGCCTGTTCCTGCTGTACCAGGGTAAACGCAAGCGCCTGCTGCTCGGAGCTGCGTTGCACCAGACGGCCACGAATCTCGTTTAACTGCTCAGCAGCTGCACCACTGTTCGTACCCATCTGAAAAAATTCTACGGCCGGCCCATCTCCGCTCTTGAAGCGGCGTTCTTGGCAATCGTAGTGGGCGCTGAGAGCCGGGTACAATCTATGCAGTTTTTGCAGTACCGACTGCAAGGCCGGCAAGGTCAGGGTTTCCGAAAACTGCAATTCAACGACGCGATTGCTGGGTTGTTGTTCAAGGCGACGGAACAGCTCGGCCTGATGAGGAGACAGTTGCAGGGGGTTGTCGTGGCGGGCGCTGCCCTGGGTACTGGGACGGCGGGCGCTGTTCAGCTTCTTCTGTCGAATTTTTTCAAACAAAAGTTGCCGTTGCTCGGGGCTCAGGTCGGCAAATTGAGACAGCGCGTTATCGGACGTCATGCTCGCACCTTACTTTATCGTTATTGTAGTCGATTTATAGTTTTTGTTCTAAACGATCTATGTCATCAGCACCGTCACCGGGCTCATCAATTGCAGGCTTTCAAGATCGGAAGCAATTATTATAGGTCATCCAGCCCAGCTACATGATTGTAATATGTGGCCCATCAGGCGCATAAATCCGTTTATTTTAATTATTGTTACCCAGTCGCAACCCGGTATGTGACATAGTCCGGGTACATCTAAGATGATAAGGCAAAACCCGAGGCTGGATTGTAGGGGATTTGTGCAAAACCCCGCACAGAACACTTACAAAACTTAACAGAAAGAGGCAAAAAAAGGCCCTCCATTGGGAGGGCCACAGGTAACCCAGTGCGAGGTGGGTTGAAAAAGTATTACCGAATCAAACGCACATCAGTCCAGGAAAGAGAAGTTCTCCTCTTTCATTTTCATCAGGGATTTTGGGGAAGCCATCATGCATTCAGCGTGGGCTTTGGCTCTTGGTAACAGTCGGTCAAAATAAAAGTCGGCGGTCTGGATCTTGGCTTTGTAAAACTCCGGATTATCTGTGCCTGCCGCCAGTTTTTCGTAAGCGGCCTGCGCCATCATGGCCCACATAAACGCCATGCTCACGTAGCCGGAATACATCAGGTAATCCACGGAGGCTGCACCCACCACGTCAAAGTTTTTGCGGGCACGCATGGCCAGACGGACACTGTATTGCTGCCAGTTGGTGGTGTACTTGAACAGGGGCCAGATGAACCGGTTCATCTCTTTCTTGTGCGGATTGTTGGATATCAGGCCGTTATCCTTGCAGAACTTCAACACTTCCAGGGTGAAGGTCTTCAGGGTTTTCATTTTGCCCAGCAGTACTTTACGACCCAGTAAGTCGAGTGCTTGAATCCCGGTTGTACCCTCGTACAAAGTGGCGATTCGGGTATCACGGACGATCTGCTCCATGCCCCACTCCTTGATGTAACCATGGCCGCCGTACACTTGCATGCCCAGATTGGCAGCTTCATAACCGGTTTCCGTGAGGAAGGCTTTCAGGATTGGTGTGAGGAAGCCCAGTTGATCGTCGGCTTCGTTACGGGCTTCTTCGGTTTCACCGAACAGCATGAAATCGGCGTATTTGGCCGCGTAGTACACCATGGCGCGACCGCCTTCGGCGAAGGCCTTCTGGGTTAACAGCATGCGGCGTACGTCGGCGTGGCAGATAATGGGGTCGGCAACCTTTTCCGGATGCTTTTTACCGCTCAGGGCGCGCATGGAAAGGCGCTCTTTGGCATAGGGCAGGGCGCCCTGATAGGACAATTCCGCTGCACCCAGGCCTTGCAGAGAGGTTCCCACGCGAGCGGAGTTCATGAAGGTAAACATGCACTCCAGACCCTTGTTGGGCGGGCCGATCAGGTAGCCTTCGGCACCCTCAAAATTCATAACACAGGTGGCAGAGGCGCGGATACCCATTTTGTGTTCGATGGAGCCACACACCACATTATTGAAGTCACCCAGGTTGCCGGCAGGATCGCATTTTACCTTGGGTACGATAAACAGGGAGATGCCTTTGGTGCCTTCCGGAGCATCCGGCAGTCGGGCCAAGACGATATGGATGATGTTCTCCGCCATATCGTGGTCGCCGGAGGAGATAAAGATCTTGGTGCCGGTAATGGCATAGGAACCGTTGTCATTGGGGACCGCTTTGGTTTTCAGCTGACCCAGGTCGGTACCGCAATGGGGTTCGGTCAAACACATGGTGCCCGACCAGGTGCCTTCACACATTTTGGGCAGAAAATGGTGCTTCTGCTCTTCTGTGCCGTGCAGGTAAATGGTGTTCATGGCGCCCAGGCTCAGGCCGGGGTACATGCCCCAGGACCAGTTACTGGTACCGATCATTTCCGATTTCATGATGCTGAGGGACAACGGCATGCCCTGACCACCGAATTCTTCGGGGTGGGAAAGACCTTGCCAGCCACCCTGACAGTATTGCTCATAGGCTTCCTTGAAGCCCTTGGGGGTGGTTACCTTACCGTCTTCGAAGTGACAGCCTTCCTGGTCGCCGGTTTGGTTAAGGGGAGACAATACCTGTTCACAGAACTTGGCGCATTCGCTGAGAATGGCGTCAACCATGTCCGGCGTGGCGTTTTCGGCGCAGGGCAGTTTGCTGTAATGCTTTGGGTAATTCAGAACGTCGTTCATCACGAAGTTCATATCACGTAATGGCGCTTTATACTGAGGCATCGCACTGTTTCCTGTATTTGTTCTTAACCATCGGTTGTATCAGGTGCGCAAGTGTGCACCATGGTATGGGTGTCGCCATTGGCAGCGTGGAAGGCTGCCTCTGTCAAATTGGCCAACGCCCGTTTTAATCGATCCATAATCAGCATAGGCGTATGGAAATTAGGGGCTTAGGCCGGTTTTGTGCGGCTGTAAGCAAACGTGTGCTTAGGTGAGGAAATGTTATGGAATTGAAAACTGAATCCTGTGAAGCCTGCGGGCCAGGGGCTGCCGGGGTGACTGACAGCGATGTAACCGAATGGATGGCCCAGTTGCCGGAGTGGAAGATCGTCGAGGAAGAGGGGATGAAGAAGCTGCGGCGTGTGGTTCGGTTTCCCGACTTTGCAGCGGCCCTGGCTTTCACCAATCAGGTGGGTGAACTGGCTGAGCAGTTTAACCATCACCCGGCGCTGTTGACGGAATGGGGCAAGGTGACTGTCAGCTGGTGGACACACAGCATCGGAGGCCTGCACCGCAACGACTTCATTCTGGCAGCCAAGACCGACTCACTCCCTGATTAAACGCTTTTGATATTGAACGCCGGTTTCAGTTCGGTTTGATAGCTGGCCAGCCAGGTGAAGAAATCCGCTGCCGGCATGGGGCGGGCAATGTGGTAACCCTGTGCCAGGTCACAGCCCATTTCCTTCAGCTTGTCCAGGGTGGCGGCGTCTTCAATGCCTTCCGCCACTACATCCAGGCTCAGGTTGTGGCCCATGGTCAATGTGGTATGCACGATAATCTGGTCATCGTTGTTTTTGGCCATTTCCATCACGAAGCTGCGGTCGATTTTAATTTCGTTCACCGGCAGTTTTTTCAGGTAGGACAGTGACGAATAGCCGGTGCCGAAGTCATCAATGGAAAGTCGGATGCCGGCGGCGCTGAGTTCACCCATGACCCGCAACGCATCATCCGGATTATGCATGACCGCCGTTTCCGTCAGCTCCATGATGACTTTTTCCAAGCTTATGTTGGTGTCTTTGGCAATCTGGCAAACCTGATCTTTGAAATGGGGGTCCTGCAGATTACGGGCGGATATGTTAATCGACAGGCTGATATCAAAACCCTGCTCCGACAAGGAGTGTTTGAACTCAAAGGCCTTGCGGCAGATCCAGTAGGTGAGTGGCTGGATGACGCCGGTGCGTTCAGCCAGGGGAATGAATTCGTCCGGTGGAATAAAGCCGTACTCGGGATGAATCCAGCGAATCAGTACTTCGGCGCCGGAAACCTGCAAGGTGTCCAATGAAATCTGTGGCTGGAAGTACAGCAGTAGACCGTCCTGCTCAATGGCATTGCGAAGCTCGCCCAGCAGAGAAATACGGCGCTGGTTGTAAGGATCGATTTCCGGAGAATAAATGGCGAATTTTTCATTGGTGCTGCCAGCCGCTTCCAGAGCGATATGGGCGTTGCGCAGCAGGTTTTCACTGCTGTTGCCGTGGGCCGGATGAAACGCAATGCCGGCGGTGGCGTCCACGTCCAGGGTCAGGCCCTGATACTCGAATGGCTTCTCCATGTCCCGTAACAGATTCCACACCACACTGTGAATCAGGTTGGGGTCCAGCTCCTGCACCAGCAATGCAAAACTGACCCCTTCCACATTGGCCACGTAATGCAGCCGGGTTTCGTTGTCTTCAATGGGAACGATCTTGCTGATGTGCTGGCTCAGGGTGTTAAGGCGTTCCGTCAGGATGGACAGAATGGCGTCGCCGTTGCTGTGCCCCAGGGTTTTATTGAATTCGTGAAAATTATTGATGCTCAGCAGAATCACTGAAAAGCCCGGAGTGGTGCCATCCTGCAACAGCTCATCCAGGGTGCTGCGCAGCAAGGTCCGGTTGGGCAATCCGGTGGTACGGCTGTGCAAGGCGCGATGGATCAGTCGATCTTCCGCTTCTTTCAACCGCACTATGGCTTTGTGTTGTTCCTGCAAAGCAGAATATTTTGCCTTGCGCTCGTAGTTGATCCTGTCTGCCAATCCCAGTGACAGCAGCAACATCTCTGCAGCGGAACCGGCCAGCACGGCATTATTGGTGATGGCATTGGATGGCAGGATGCCCAACAGCACCAGAGTGAACATGACAATGCCCACAATCAGCAGCGACCAGGCAATCAGGAAAAAAGCTGCAGGTCGCGAACCTTTCAGCCAGCAATAGAACACCAGGCAGGGAACAACGAGACTGGTAACGGTTATGTAGCCGGAAACCTGAGCGCTGAGGAAATAGTCTGTCGTTAATCGTAATAACGCAAAACCCAAGCCACACACAGCCAGCACGTTAATCACGGTGTTGATGGGGCGCGCATATTGCTCGGTCTTGATAAAGTGCTTCACAAACATCAGCCCGCTTACCGATGCCATGCAGGCAGCAAGTTGGGTAACGTATTCGTTAAAGCCCGGAGCGCTGCTCCAGATCATCAGGAAGCCAAATCCGGTAAAGGTTTGGAACGTTAAAAATGAAAAGCCGATGTAAGCGATGTAGTAAAAGTACGCCCGATTTCCCACGGAGAAGAACAGGAACAGGTTGTAGGCCATCATGGCGAGCAGCACACCAAAAAACAGTCCGAAGACATGGTTGTGTACTAGCTCACGATAAACAAAGCGCAGTGGTTGGGACAGCTTAAGTGGCAATTGCACATTGCCGCCGGCCCGTTTGGTGTTGATGTAAATGTCGTAGGTGAGGCCGGGTTTGAATTGCAACGGTTGGGCGAAAAACCGATGCGGCAGCATGCGCTCCATCATCGGCACTGAGTAACCGATATTGTATTGATGCTCCAGTTGGTCACCCTGCATGACAAAAATGTCGAAGCGCTTCAGCAGGGGGAACTCAGATTCCAGAATCCAGTTCTGAGCGGTTTCGATGTCTTTGTCCATGGCCACTTTGAAGTGAACCCAAACGGAACTGTCGGTGTGTCCGAGGTTGATCACATCCTGATTGGAAGGCGTAAACAGGGTACTGCGATTTGTTGTAATTTCGTTAATGGTAAGCCGATCAGCCCGATCCTCGAACATTTCGATGTGACTCTTGGCCAGATCGATTTCTTCAAGCTGGTTGGAGAGCTCAATGGTCTCCACTCCCTGGCTGAGGCTGCTGGCGCAGATCAGGCATAAAGTGGTAAGAGCCCTAATCAATTTATGGCGTTGAATTGCAAACAAAATTTTTTATCCGCAGTGCAAAGTAATAATGCGTTGTAGCTTATGCGGGCAGCAAATTCGAATGGGTGCCGGGAAATAGCGTTTACCGAAATGGAGCCCAAGTTTCAGTATAGTTCAAACTGGGGCTTCGTCAGGGAGGTGCAAGACGCGAGAACAGCGTCAGGAGCCCTGCGTCGGATTCCTGACGTTATCGGAACTTGTAGAAATTTTTTGTCAATAAACGGCAAAGTTTATTCGTCAGCCTCCATCACGCTGTTCAGTAAGGCCTGATTGCGTTTAACCGCCTGTTTGTCTGCAGCAGGCGCTTCGGCGGCGGCCTTCATAGCCTTGCTGCTCTCTTGCAGCATCTGCTCCATCATGGCCTTCTGGTCAGGCGGGATCATGCCGCTGTCCATCATAGCTTTCATTTGCTGAAGTTGTTGCTTCATCTCGGCTTCCTGGCCTTCAATCTGGTTGGCTACATAGGCCATCATGATGCGATCACCGGTCTCGGACCACTTGTTGGGATCCGAATAGCCATTGTCGTCCAGCACATCCACCAGGGCGTTGTAGTGCTTGCTGGTGGAGGAATGCTCCATCATCTGGCTGAAAATGTGTGAATATTCTTTGGGTTCCGCCTTGGTATCCAATTCCTCATCAATATTGGTGGTTTCCGCCCACTTGATGATGGCCTGATAGGCTTTGACCCACTTTTGAATTTCGGTATCCGTCAAATCCTGGGCGTGCAGCAGGGTTGCGGTAAACAGAAAAATGAGGGCACTCAGAGTTTGACGCATGGGTTGTATCCTTACGGTTGCAGGGGTTTGGGAATTCAATTCAGTAAGGATTATGGGGGCATGCTCGGCTTCGGAAAAGTAATTCTTTCACGAAATCACAGGGTAACCCGGAAAGAATTGATTGCTAAAGCTGGGCTTGAGCTGCCGCGCGGATCTTTCCCACCATGGACTTTAAACCATTGCCTCTGGTAGGACTCAGGTGTTGAATTAACTGACTCTTGCCAAAGTAATCGTCCACATCAAAATCCAGAATGGCCTGGGGGCTGCGCTGGTTGAAGGCAGCCATCACCATGGCGGCCAGACCACGCACAATGTGCGCATCACTGTCCACCAAAAAACTGAGACTGTTGGCGTCGGCATTGTATTGAGCGCTGATCCAGACCTGGCTTTGGCAGCCATGAACAAAATTGGCGTCGGTCTTAAGCTCATCCGGCATGGCCGGCAGTTTTTTGCCTAAGTCGATAATGTAGCGATAGCGGTCTTCCCAATCGTCGAAAAACGCCAGATCTTCCAGGATGTCGTCGCTGGTGATCGTGTTGCCGAAAGGATTATCGCTCATGCTGCTGCCTTAAATGCGTGATTCAGAAATTAGAACAACCCCAGTTCAAGCTGGGCTTCTTCTGATATTTTATCGCGAGACCAGGGTGGATCAAACACGATGTTCACTTCCACTGCGTCCACATTGGGCACTTTCTTCAGGCGGTAGCGCACATCATCCGCCAACACCTGACCCATGCCGCAGGTGGGGGAGGTCAGGGTCATGGTCACAGTCACCACATCGTGGCCGGGAGAACGCTCCACAATATCCACACCGTACACCAAGCCCAGATCCACAATGTTCACCGGGATCTCCGGATCGTAGATGGTGCGCAGGGTTTCCCACACGTGTTCAGACAGTGGCGCGCCGTCTTCCACCTGGCCGAAGTCCAGTTCTTCCACTTCCAGGCCCAGGGCATCGGCATCGGTGCCGTCCACCCGCGCCAGGTTACCCTTGAAACTGATGGTGTAGTTGCCGCCCCGGGCCTGGGTAATGGTCACGAAGGCATTCTTGGGCAGGGTAATGGGCGTGCCGGAGGGAACCGCCCGGGCGGGACAATCCCGCAATACGGGCACCATGCGCTGCTCAGCGGAAGACTGCATCATCATTTGGTCACCGAGAAACTCTCACCACAACCACATTCTGAAGTGGCATTGGGGTTACGGAACTGCAGGATCGCATTCAGACCCTGTTTCACATAATCCAGCTCGGTGCCTTGCAGCACCGGCAGGCTTTCCTGATCCACATACAGGGTTAAATCATCTGCGACCTTAATGGTGATGTCATTCGCCTGGGGTGCATCCACCAGCTCCATCTCATACATATAGCCGGAGCAGCCACTGGGCTTGACGGCGATGCGCACGGCGTTGGCGCCGTCCTTCTTGGCCACTTCTGACACCATGTGCCTGATGGCGGAGGGCGTCAGGGTAATGGATTGTTCGGGAATGAATGTTTGAACGCTCATATTGCTCTCACTCTATTCCAGTTCTCATAACAATCAGGGAACTCATAACAAAAAGGTTTTGGATTTTTCCAGCGCAGCAAAGAAGCGATCCACCTCTTCAAGAGTGTTGTAGAACGCAAACGATGCCCGCACGGTGCCGGGAATGGCAAACTGATCCATGATCGGCATGGCACAATGATGCCCGGTGCGTACTGCGACGCCTTGTTGATCCAGCAAGGTACCCAGATCATGGGGGTGGGCGCCTTCCAGCAGAAAAGAAAACACGCCAGCCTTATTGGTTGCCCGTCCGATCAGTTTGATGTCTGGGTCAGCGGAAGCCCGTTCCAGGGTGGCATCCAGCAATGTCTGCTCATGGTCTGCCAGTTGTTGCCGGTCGAACTGGTTCAGATACTCAATGGACGCAGCCAAACCAATAGCGCCGCCAATATTGGGGGTGCCCGCTTCAAACTTGTAGGGCAACACGTTGAACGTAGTGCCATCGAACGATACTTTCTCAATCATCTCCCCGCCGGCCTGGTAGGGCTGCATTTTTTCCAGCAGTTCCGCTTTGCCATAGAGCACACCGATGCCGGTGGGGCCGTACACCTTGTGGCCGGAGAATGCATAGAAATCGCATCCCAGATCCTGAACATCCACGCTCCAGTGGGGGGTGGCCTGGGCGCCATCCAGTAACACTACGGCACCAACGCTATGGGCTTTTTCTACGATGGCTTTCACCGGATTGATGGTGCCCAAGGCATTGGAGACGTGCACGACAGAAACCAGTTTGGTGTTTTCTGACAGCAAGTTTTCGAACGCCGCCATATCCAACTCGGCGTTGTCGGTAACCGGAATGACTTTCAGGTTGGCGCCGGTCTGTTGCGCCACTAACTGCCAGGGTACGATATTGGAGTGGTGCTCCATGGCGGAAATAATGATGTCGTCACCGGGCTTTAGAAACGCACGTCCGTAGCTGTAGGCCACCAGGTTGATGCTTTCGGTGGTACCCCGGGTCCAGATGATCTCGCTGCTCGACGGTGCATTGATAAACTGTTGCACGGTTTCGCGGGCGCCTTCAAACTCGCGGGTGGCCAGGTCGCTTAAGGTATGAGCGCCGCGATGGACGTTGGAATTGATGGTGCTGTAATAGCGTTCCAACGCGTCTATGACGGCCTGTGGCTTTTGCGTGGTGGCGGCATTGTCCAGATACACCAGAGGCCTACCCTTGATTTCCTGATGCAGGATGGGAAAGTCAGCGCGAATGGCTTCGATATCAAAAGGGCGCATACCGCTTACTCCAACGTCCACAGATGGTTCAACTTGTCCACGTCATTAAAGAATTCCGCCAACCGCTGACGGGCCAGGTCAATGACGGCTTCGTTGGGAAACTGCTCCACCATTTCATTGACAAAACCCAGGCACAACATGGCTTCGGCAGTGGCGCGATCAATGCCGCGGGACTGGAAGTAAAACAAGGATTTGTCATCCAGTTTGCCGATGCTGGCGCCGTGGGAACACTTTACATCGTCGGCGTAGATTTCCAGTTCCGGTTTGGTATCCAGCTCAGCCTGCTTCGACAACAACAGGTTCTTGTTGTTGAGATGGGCTTCGGTTTTCTGCGCATGTTTATGGATATGAATGCGACCATTAAACACAGCGCGACTGCTGTCGGTAATAAAACCTTTGTACACCGTGTCGCTGTTGCAATGGGGAACCCCATGTTCCAGATTCAGGTGATTGTCGATATGCTGCTTGTGTTTGCTGAGGAACACGCCATTCAAGCGACAATAGGCGTTGCTGCCGTTGAAATTCACATTGATGTCGTTGCGCTTCAAAGCGCTGCCGAACGCCAGGGCATGCTGTTCGTAATGACTGCCATCCGCCAGTTTGACGTGTAGACCGTTGACGTGACTCAGGCTTTCATGCTCCATTTGCAGGCGCATATGGGTCAGGCGCGCATTGGCCTGCAGGCTGATTTCCGTCATGTGGTTATGGAAGACGTTGGTGTCACCCAGGCTGTCATACTGTTCGATCAACTCTAAACTGGAACCCGCAGCGCCATACACCAGTACCCGGCTTTGAGCCAGCGCGGATTGACCTTCGCTGGTACTCAGGTATACCAACTGAATGGGCTGTTGCACTTTGAAATCAGTCGGCGCCTGAATTAGTACACCTTCGTCAATGCTGCCATAGTTCAATGCCGCAAACACATGTTGCTGTGGTTCAAAGGCCGTGCCCAGTTCGGCGTTAATCAGCTCCCGTTGAGCATCATTTGCGTTACTGAACAGGGTGATCACACCCTGGTTTTCCAGGTCGCTGTAGCTGGACAGGTTCGGGTGCAGGCGTCCGTTCACAAATACCAGGCGGCTCACATCCCCTAACTGTCCCACCCGATCAGCCGCTGCCGATTCGTCAACCGCCCCCTCTGCTGTTTGCTCCAGATAGGTGTTGTTGAGTAACGCTGTGAGCGGAGTGTACTTCCAGGCTTCGGTTTTGCGTGTGGGCATATCCAGTTCGGCAAAGGTGGCCTGAGCTTTGGCCGGCAAACTGAGCCATTCCAATGACGTCTGCTGTTGCAGTCGTTGCTGGGCCTGTTGTTTCAATTCGTTGGGTGTCATCATGATTAACTGCCGTTACTGAATCCAGCTGTACCCTTTTTCTTCCAATTCCAGTGCCAACTCGCGACCACCGGATTTTACGATCTTACCGTCCGCCAGTACGTGCACGTAGTCCGGCACAATATAGTTCAACAGGCGCTGATAATGCGTTACTACAATTAATCCACGCTCTTCATTGCGCAGGGCA
Source organism: Pseudomonadales bacterium (assembly GCA_002708905.1). GTDB lineage: Bacteria > Pseudomonadota > Gammaproteobacteria > Pseudomonadales > Ketobacteraceae > Ketobacter. Next base: position 272,429 of record PAPM01000037.1, read on the forward strand.
TTCACGCCTTCGGCCGCTACCTGCAGCGCGTCGATATCCAGACCGGAATCGGTTTCATCCAGCAACGCCAGGCTTGGCTCCAGCAGGGCCATCTGCAGGATTTCATTGCGCTTCTTTTCGCCACCGGAAAAGCCTTCGTTGACGCCGCGCTTCAAAAATTCCGGCTTCAGCTTCAACTCCTTGCAGTGTTCACGGGCCAGTTTCATAAACGTGGGCGCGTCCAGTTCTTCCAGGCCACGGTGTTTGCGTACGGCGTCCACCGAGGCTTTTAAGAACTGCATGTTGCTGACGCCGGGAATCTCCACCGGATACTGAAACGCCAGAAATATCCCTTCGCGGGCACGTTCTTCCGGCTCCAGCTCAAACAGGTTGTTGCCTTTGAAGGTGACGCTGCCGCTCACCACTTCATAGTCTTCGCGTCCTGCCAGCACATTGGAGAGGGTGCTTTTGCCTGAGCCGTTGGGGCCCATAATGGCGTGCACTTCACCGGGATAAACGGTAAGGGAAATTCCGTTGAGGATGGTTTTACCATCCACCGCTGCCACCAGGTCTTTAACTTCCAACAAGGGTGTTTTACTCATGATTAACCTACTGCCCCTTCCAAACTGACTTCCAACAGCTTGCCGGCTTCCACCGCAAATTCCATTGGCAACTCTTTGAATACTTCTTTACAAAAACCGTTCACGATCATGGAAACGGCTTTTTCTTCATCAATACCCCGCTGGCGACACAGGAACAGCTGGTCGTCACTCACCTTGGAGGTGGTGGCTTCGTGTTCCAGAATGGCATCGGGATTTTTGTTCTCTATATAGGGGAACGTGTGGGCGCCGCACTGATCGCCTATTAATAGCGAATCACATTGGGTGTAATTACGTGCCCCTTCCGCCCTTGGCGAGATGCGCACCAGGCCGCGGTAGGCGTTCTGACTGCGACCGGCGGAAATCCCTTTCGACACAATGGTACTCTTGGTGTTCTTGCCCATGTGGATCATCTTGGTGCCGGTGTCAGCCTGTTGGTAACCGTTGGTCAGTGCCACTGAATAGAATTCACCGATGCTGTTGTCACCGCGCAGAATCACACTGGGGTATTTCCAGGTGATGGCGGAGCCGGTTTCCACCTGGGTCCAGGAAATCTTGCTGTTGGCACCGTCACAGACACCGCGCTTGGTCACAAAGTTATAGATGCCGCCTTTGCCGTTTTCATCACCGGGGTACCAGTTCTGTACCGTGGAATATTTGATTTCGGCGTCACCCAGGGCCACCAGTTCCACCACCGCGGCGTGCAATTGGTTTTCATCCCGCATGGGGGCGGTGCAGCCTTCCAGGTAGGACACATAACTGCCTTCGTCCGCCACAATCAGGGTGCGTTCAAACTGGCCGGTGTTCAGTTCATTAATGCGGAAATAGGTGGACAGTTCCATTGGGCAGCGGGTGTTTTTCGGGATATAGACGAAGGAACCATCGCTGAACACCGCAGAGTTCAAGGCCGCGTAAAAATTATCTTGTTGCGGCACCACACTGCCCAGGTATTTCCGGATAAGTTCCGGGTGTTCATGCACCGCTTCCGAGATGGAGCAAAAGATCACACCGGCCTTGGCAAGTTCATCTTTGTAGGTGGTGCCGATGGACACGCTGTCGAATACGGCGTCCACCGCGACGCCCGCCAGTTTGGCCCGTTCATGCAGAGGAATACCCAGTTTCTCAAAGGTCTCCAGGATTTCCGGGTCCACTTCATCCAGGCTTTTGGGGGCATCATCCTTGGATTTTGGGGATGAATAATAACTGATGGCGTCGAAGTCCACCGGCGGGTGCTGCAGGTGCGCCCACTGTGGTACGTCCATTTCACGCCATTTGCGATAGGCTTCCAGACGCCACTCCAGCATCCATTCCGGCTCATTTTTCTTGCCGGAAATAATGCGGATGACATCCTCATTCAAGCCAGGCGGCAGGGTCTCGGATTCTATATTAGTGATGAATCCGGCTTGGTATTCACGACGGATTAACGATTCTATTTCGTCGCTCATGGCGTGTCTCCGCTTATTGCTGGTGCCGGACGCAGCATGCTGCGTGGACAGACGTGCCGCAAACTCCAGATGTTACCGGGTCAGTCAGATCGGGCCAAACTGGAGGGGCAATTGGTTCAAAAAAGGATCTCTCTACGGGAAGTCAGACTAAAATACTCGGCTATGAAAATCAATACCAATTTGGTATTCTTTCGTGGAGCTCACTGCCGGAGCCCCGTTTCGGGCGCGCATTGTATGTTACGCATCAGCAAAATGACAGATTATGCCTTGGTCATTATGAATCGTCTGGCCAAGTCACCAGCGCAGCAATTGCGTATGGAAGAGCTGGCGGAAGCCACCCAGCTTGGTCTGCCGACCGTGCGTAAATTGATGCGTCAGTTGGTGGCATCGGGATTGGTACGTTCCGAGCGGGGTGCCAAGGGCGGTTATCAGCTGGCGCGCCTGCCGCAGATGATCAGCATTGCCCAGGTGGTGTCGGCGGTGGAGGGCCCGTTGGCCATTACTGAATGCTGCGATGACGATGGTGGCTGCGAGTTGTCCAATGGGTGTGAAGTGGCTTATCACATGCCGACCATTAATGAGTTGATTGCCCAGATTCTCAGTAATATTTCCCTCACTGATATGGTCGGGCTGGGTGCCGGTGTGCATCATAATGTGCAAACCATATTATCCCGCCTGACCGACCGTGGTTCACACACTGCTCCCTAAGTGCTTGCATTGATAGGGCTTCTTTTTAGACTATCACTACAATACTCACAGAAGGCCTCAGACAGAGAATTACCCAATGAAACGAATCACCAGTATGGCGACGCTGGCAGCAGTGCTGTCGGTGTCCGGTTGTGCAACGGACGGCAGCTTTGATGCAAACAAGGCGATGGCGGTGGGAATCGGCGTGGCTCAGGCCGTGACCCTGGATGAAGACAGCGTCAAACACACCGCCAGCCTGGCGGCCAAGGAAATGGATGGCAAGAATCAGGTGGCGGGTTCCGGCAGTGCCTATGCCCAACGGCTGGCGCAGATCACCGCTGGTCTGCAGAACTACAAGGGCATGAAGTTTGACTTCAAGGTGTATATGGCGCCGGAAATCAATGCGTTTGCCATGGCGGACGGCACCGTGCGGGTGTACTCCGGTCTTATGGATGCCATGCCTGATGATCAGGTGCTGGCGGTCATCGGCCATGAAATCGGCCATGTCTATCACAAGCACAGCTTTGAGCAAATGCAGCAGAAAATCCTGACGGACTCGGCGATGCAGGCTGCGGTTTCTGTGGGTGGCGTCGTGGGCGACCTGACCCAGGGCCAGTTGGGCCAGCTGGCCTATGTGGCAGTCAATGCCCAGTTTTCCCAGCAGGATGAATTGGAGTCCGATGAGTTTGCCGTGAAAATGCTGCACAACATGGGCAAGGACCCTTACTCCATGAAGCGGGCCATTGCGACGCTGGAAGCCAAGTACGGATCTGGTAGCAGTTTCCTCAGCTCGCACCCGTCCAACAAGGACCGCATCAAGCGTATACAGAAAGCCATAGATCGTCTCTAAGGCTCACACAACCCTCTGAACCAACTATACTTTTTGGATATCGGTTGAGAGGAGAGCGTGATGACGTCTGCTTATCAAACCGTCTCAAGGGTGGCCAATGAAACCTACGGCCACTCCAGGCGGATTATGCCCAGCCAGCCCTGGTGGGATAACCTGGAATCCAGTTTCCATAAGTTTCCAGATGATTTTGAACTGGATATTCCCACCCAGCTGTTGGTGGATGGTACTGCCGGCATTGACCTGGCGGTGCGCACGGCAGTGGCGTCCCTGGTGTCGGTACTGGCGTTGCCATTATCTTCCAATCCTTTTCGCCTGCTGCGCGATATTGAGGATGGCGAATTCTATCGGGAGCTGGCTTCCAATCATCAGGCCGATCAATTTTTCAAATTTCCGGAGCACAAGGTTGAGGTGAAAGAGCGCAAGCCCGGCTGGGTTCATTTTCGGCCTCCGGACGGCCAGTGTCGGGAGTTGGTGTTTCAGAGCCCGTTTGAGCCGGTCAATCCACGGTTGCGCAAGCGCTACCTGAAGAACAAACGCAATCTGCAGGCTGTGGCTCAATACTGGACCCACAACAATGGCCCCCGTCCGACCATCTGTGTGGTCCACGGCTTTATGGCGGACCCTTACTGGGTCAACAGCCTGTTTCTGGGATTGCCCTGGTTTTACAAGCTGGGCTACGACATTCTGCTTTATACCCTGCCGTTCCATGGCGATCGCCAAGGATTGCTGTCGCCTTTCAGCGGGCATGGTTACTTCGCCCATGGCCTGTCACATATCAATGAGACCATCGCCCATTCCATTTATGACTTCCGGCTGTTCCTGAATCACCTTGAGTCAATCGGTGTACCTCGGTTCGGCGTCACCGGCATCAGTCTGGGAGGCTATACCAGCGCGCTGCTGGCGGCGGTGGAGGATCGGCTGCAGTTCAGTATTCCCAATGTGCCTGTCGTGTCCTTGTTTGATCTGATGCTGCAATGGTTTCCCGCTAGTGCGGTGATTAAAACCGGGCTGCGCTTAAGCGGTGTGACCATCAAGGACGCCCGTCATATCATGGCAGTACACTGTCCACTGACCTATGATCCGGTGATTCCCCGGGAGCGCTTGATGATTATCGGCGGGGCAGGGGATCGCTTTGCCCCACCCAAGCATGCCCGTCTGCTGTGGGACCATTGGGACCGGCCCAATATCCACTGGTTTCCGGGTAACCATATTATTCACCTGGATCAGGGCAAGTATTTGAAGGACGTTGCGCGGTTTCTACGCCGCATTGGGTTCTCGGACTGATGAACGAAAAAAGGCCACGTTGGTTGACGTAGCCTTTGTTCAAAATATCCGTAGGACAATCAGTGGGCTTTTGACTTGTTCTGGCGTTTTACCTTCAGGTCGTGCTGCCAGTAATAAATTACATAGCCCCCCACTGCGATGGTGCCGACTACCGTCAAAATGGCTGCGATTACAACGTCATCTATATACATACCAATACTCCCTCATTGATTTTATAGTTATTGGAATTAACAATCTAAACCAAGGGGGAGGCTTATTCACTGGTATGTGACGATATAGTCTTTACCGCGATTTTTTTAGATCAACTGGTTGTAATCTTTGTCGACAGTGGCTCTCAAATGTACGCGTTAACTTTGCTTTTCGCTTGATACAGTCGATCGGCCACAGGCTTCGGGGCGCGGGCAATCAGTTCATCTGCCTGGGCGTCCAGTTGCTCGCGGAGCCTCTCCAGGCGGCGCTTCTGCAGTTTGAATCTCAGTTCATAGCGGGATACTTCGCCCAGGATTTTGTCCTTTTCAGTCATGGCGATGGCAATCAGGTTGTGGCGATTCACCTGATCGGTGATGCCGTATCGGCTCAGGTAATAACCGGCAGTGTCCAGTTGTTTCAACCCGAAATCTGCGATGGACTCTAAATTCATGGCGACTTGGCCTCGTTGGTGGAAAATGTTGGTGGAAGTTGATCAGTGGCGCCAAAATAGCGCTGAAAATTAGAACTCTCCACCTAACTGGACGAATGGCTGGTACTAATTGGCTTTTTGGATAAAAATCAAAGCGATTCATGCGGTTGCACACTATACTGGTGGTATCCGCAGACAAAGGAAATAAATAAGGGATAGTGCTTGAAGGGGATTGAATACCCTGTTGAGGCAGGTCGAAGGCTGCTCTTGGGGATCGTGCTGGGGATTGGATTGTTGACCTCAATACCCGGATTCGGAGAGGAAGAGGCACGACTCAAGGCAGCATTCATATATAACTTCACCAAATACGTTACCTGGCCCCAGGACATTGAGCAGGCCGGTGGGTCCCTGCACGTTTGTGTTCTGGGGTCTGAGGGGTATTTCGAAGAACTCTCCCATCTTGATGGCCGCGAAGTCAGAAAATTCAAACTTGAAATCAAGCAGCTGAACCTGTCGGATCCCATAGACGGCTGTCGGGTCGTTTATGTTTCCGGTCTTAATGTGCGCAAGTTTCTCCAAAGCGTCGGCAACCTTCCAGTTCTAACCATCAGTGACGAAGAAGACTTTATCGATGCGGGGGGCGTGATCGGGTTGGTAACAGAAGGCCGTCGGATTCGGTTTGATATCAATTTGGGACGAGCGCGGGATGTTGAATTGCAAATCAGCTCCCGATTACTGCAATTGGCAAGAAGGGTTAATTGACAGTGATCAGAATGTTGAGTGCTTTCTCAATCAAGCAAAAACTGACCATGGTGATGATGCTCACCATCTTTGCCGGTGTGGTGTTGATGGGCGTGTTTTTCATGGGCTATGAGCGCATTCAGAGTCGCGAACAGTTGGCCCATGAAGTTACGGTTATCACCAAAGTATCCTATTCCCAGGTGGCAGCCGCGTTGGAGTTCGAGGACCTCAATACCCTGCAGGAAAGCGCCAACAGTCTGGATTACGACTACACCATCGACGTGGTCTGCATCTATGATGGTGATCTGGTCCTGCAGGCGAGGTCGTTCCCCGGTTCCGTCCGTGCCATTCCCTGTCCGGACAATCCCCACGCTGACCCCAGTGGTTTTGTACAGGACAAATACCATCATATCGAGGATGTTTTCTCAGAATCCGAAAGAATCGGCACCATATTCATCAGTGCCAACATGGATTATGTGAACAGTCAGATCCAGCGCTATTTCTACATGATGCTGACAGCGTTGGGGATTATTTCCGTCGTGTCGCTGCTGGTGGCCATGGTGTTGCAGAAAGCGGTTACCGATCCGATTTTCGATTTGGCCCAGACTGCCACCAGTATTGCCAATAATCGGGACTTCAGTCTCAGGGCGGCCAAGACCAGCGACGATGAAATCGGTCAGATGGTGGATGCCTTTAATGAGATGCTGACGGCCATTCAGCAACGGGATCAGGAACTGCAATCCCATAAAACGCAACTGGAATCCAAAGTGGAGGAGCGCACGGCGGAACTGCAGGCGGCCAACCAGGAACTGGAGGCCTTCAGCTATTCGGTTTCCCATGACTTGCGATCACCCCTGCGGGCGATTGATGGTTTTAGTCAGGCTTTGCTGGAAGACTATGCGGACCAGCTGGATAGTGCTGCGCTGGGCTATCTGGAGCGGGTGCGAATGGCCAGCCAGCGGATGGGCACCCTGATAGACAGTATGCTTTGGTTGTCTCGGGTCACCCGGCAGGAAATTGTTACCCGCACGGTGAATTTCAGCCTGATGTGCGAGGAGGTGGTGCAGGATATCCAGGACCGTGATCCATCGCGACAGGTAAAGGTGACTGTGCAACCGGAGATGAGTATGCGTTGTGATTCCCGCCTGATGCGGCTGGTGATCAGTAACCTGGTGGATAACGCCTTCAAGTACACGCTGAAGGTGGCAGCACCCGAGGTGAGTATTGGTTGTAAGGAAGGCATCTACTATGTGAAAGATAATGGCGCCGGTTTTGATATGCGCTACTCCGACAAACTATTTGGTGTCTTTCAGCGCTTGCACAGTAAGGATGAGTTTGAGGGTACCGGTGTCGGCTTGGCCACAGTGGCCCGTGTTATTCAGCGTCATGGTGGGGATATCTGGGCGGAAAGTGAAGTAAACCGCGGTGCCACGTTCTTTTTTACTGTGTCCGCGTAGATTGCCCTCTTGTCCTTAAAATCAAAATCATTGACTTAAAAACCGGCAAACCTTATTTTGAAGTGATCTATCGGGATTCTGATATGATTTATTGGAATAAGCCAAGATGAGTAATATGACTATATTGCTAGTTGAAGATAACCCTGACGACGAGTTGTTGGCGTTGCGGGCGCTCAAAAAGAGCGATGTACCGAATGAGGTCGTGGTAACACGGGACGGCCAGGAGGCTCTGGATTATATATTCGGGGAAGGTAAGTTTGATGGGCGCGATATTCGGGTATTACCAAAGGTGGTATTTCTGGATTTGAAACTCCCTAAACTGAATGGCCTGGAAGTATTACGCAAAATCAGGGAAGACGAACGCACCAAAGGTTTGCCGGTGGTGTTGCTGACTTCGTCCGACGAAGTTCAGGACATGAAAGCCGGTTACGACATCGGTGTGAACAGTTACATTAACAAGCCAGTGGATTTTGACGAATTTGTTTCGCAAGTCAAATTGTTAGGTCAGTACTGGCTGGGTGTAAACCGCGTTCCCGCACTATACTAATAAGAACACAGCATCCAGGGGGATGTATTGGAACGCTTCCTCAAAGTACTTATTGTTGATGACTCAGAAGACGATGCGCTGCTGCTGGTGCGTGAATTGCGCAAAGGCGGGCTGCGCTGTGAATTCGAACGGGTCGAGAACGCCGTCGGCTTGAAAGCCTCGCTCAATCGTCAGGATTGGGATCTCGTTGTGACTGATCACAACATGCCTGCCTTCAGTTCCGCCGAAGCCCTCAAGATTACCAAAGCGGTGCAGCCGGAGACGCCGGTTATTGTGGTGTCCGGAGCCATCAGCGACGATGTGGCGGTGGATTCCATGAAGTCCGGGGCGCAGGACTATATTATGAAAGACAATCTGGCCCGCCTGGTGCCGGTTGTGGAACGGGAGCTGCGTGAATCCGAACAGCGTTCTGCCCATCGCGCTGTGGAGCAAAAAGCCGCTTACCTCGCCAACCATGATGTGCTGACGGATTTGATTAATCGCGAGCAGTTCAAAGTGCATCTTGGGCATGCCTTGGAAACCGCGTTTGAACAGGGGGTGGAACATGCCCTGGTCTATGTGGATCTGGATCAGTTCAAAATCATCAACGATACCTGCGGACATGTGGCTGGAGATGAGCTGCTCAAGCAAATCGGCAGCGTGATCAAGTCGATACTGGGCGAGAAAGACTATATCTCCCGCATGGGTGGCGATGAGTTCGGTGTTTTGCTGCTGGATTGCACCCTTAATGAAGCCACTGCCGTTGCCGGCCGTATTCACGAAGCGATCAAGCAACACCGCTTCCTGTGGAATAACCAGGAATTCCGGGTGTCTTCCTGTATCGGTCTGGTTCAGATCAACCATGCCAGCAGCACGATTGAAGAATTGCTCGCCAGTGCCGACATGGCCTGTTATGCCGCGAAGGACAAAGGCCGCAGTTACATCCAGATTTATGACCTGAATGATCAGGACCTGACTCAACGCCGGGATCAGATGCATTGGGCTTCCCGTATTCGGCAGGCGTTGGATCGGGATGAGTTTCTACTCTACAAGCAGGCCATCGTCGGCTTGACGGAAACCGCCAACCATTGCGAATTCCTAGTCAGAATGAAAGATGGTGATCGCATCGTGCCACCGGGTTTGTTTATACCGGCAGCAGAACGTTTCAATTTGATGACATTGATTGATCGCTGGGTGGTGAATCATGCCTTCGCCTACGTCAAACGTTGTGTAGAGAAAGGTGTTGATAACGGCGGTCTTTACTTCATCAATTTGTCCGGCTCGTCGCTGAATGACGAGACTTTCTTTGCCTTCGTCCGTGAACGCAAGGATTTCTACGGTATTCCTCCGCATAGTATTTGTTTCGAGATCACCGAGACCACTGCCATTTCCAATATCGAGACGGTCTCGGTATTCATAGCCGAAATTCGCGACTTGGGATTCCTGTTTGCCCTGGATGATTTTGGCGTGGGGATGAGTTCTTTTGCATACCTCAAGGCGATCCCCATTGATGTGCTTAAAATAGACGGAGGATTTGTCCGTAATATCTTAAAGGATGCCATGGACCTGGCTATCGTTAGCGCATGTAATTCCATTGCCCATTCAGCCGGACTGAAAACCGTGGCTGAGTTTGTGGAAAATCAGGAGATTGAAGAGTGCTTACGGCGACTTGGAGTCGATTTTGCGCAGGGATATGGAATAGAAAAGCCCAGACCGCTGGATGAATAGCACGGGCTTTGGGTTGCAATAGACTTGTGCGTTTGATCCAAGGATTCGCGTGCCTGAGCCTGGGGATGTTGACGATTCCCGCCTACTCGGATCCAGCGCCGGCCGTCTTTCTGCCCCTGGCTGCCTATCAGCCGACCTCAGAACACGATGACACACTCCATTCTGTTGAGCTTCCCTCCACTGAAGAATCAGCACAGCCTGTGGACCCTTTCCATGACTATCCACGTCTGGAGGATATTTATGTCCCCCGGGTGCAACCCAGTTACATGGATCAGGGTGTGGACTATTTGCTGGACTCCCGGCGCCGGATCTCGTCGGCTGTATCCATCATGGGCGAGCGTATGGACGCCTATTTTGCCGGTGAGCAGTATTGGGAAGAGGACAACGATACCTATTTGCGGCTGCGGGTTTCCCAAAAATGGATAGAAGGGGGCAAATTTGAACCGGAGCTGGATTACAAATTCCGGCTGGATCTGCCGGGCACCAAAAAGCGCTACCGTTTGGTGCTGACCTATCAAGAGGATAATGAGCAGACACTGGAGCAAAGGGAGTTGTCCAGTGAGCGAGCCGGCCCCCCCAGCGAGCAGTCGCTGTTTGCCGGCTTGCTGCGCACCCTGTCGGATGAGTCCGGCAACTGGGAATCCAAACTCAGTGCCGGGATCAAAGTGAAGTTGCCGCCGGACCCATTTGTCAGGGCTTCCGGCAAGCGCTTTATCTCACTGGGGGAGCACTGGGAATTCGAGGTCGGTAGCTATGTTGAATGGTTCAACTCCAGTGGGGTGCATGGTGCCACGGATCTGATTTTCAGTCGGATTGTGGCCGAGCGCTTTCTGTTCCAGTCCTCTTCCCTGTTTGATTGGCGGCAAGAGAATGACACCCTGGAATATGGCCAGATCTTCAGTCTGTTCCAGGATTTGGGGCCGGTGGATGCTATTGGCTACCATATGGGTGCCTTCGGAACCAGCTACAGTCACTCCAGAATCAACACTTATTACATCAGCGCCGACTACCGGCGGGATTTATATAAGGACTGGTTATATATGAATGTGGTCCCTGAACTCGCCTTCCCGCGGGAAGAAGACTTCTCAGGGGTGGCTTCCATCACGCTTTCCTTTGAAATCTTCTTCCGCTAGCCCCGCAACAATCCAGCAGGCCAAGCGCTTCATTGCTATAGTGAAATAACCTGAAAACTGCGCGGGGCGCATACTGAATCAATGACTCTCCTGAAGCGATTCCTCGTTCCATGGCTGCTTATACTGACGCTTGGTTGTCAGCTGGATGATGGCCGGCCTTTAAGGGTGGCCACCAATCTGTGGCCTGGATATGAGCCTCTTTATCTTGCCCAGTATCTGGGTGTCTTCGGCAAGAATGTCGAAGTCATCCAGTTATCCTCGGCGACGGAAGTGATGAGGGCGATGGCACATGGCAACCTGGATGTGGCCGCCCTGACCCTGGACGAAGTGATTAGCCTGATGGCCCAGGGAGTGGAACTGGAGCCCATTCTGGTCATGGACTATTCCCGGGGCGGGGATGCGGTTGTGACCCTGAATGACCAGTTCGAATCCTTGTCCGGCTTGCGGGTAGGCGTGGAGAACACCGCCTTGGGTGCCATTGTGTTGACGGAGGCACTCCAGCAGCAGGGGATTGCAACCGCAGATATTGAGGTGGTCAGCGTGAGCCCGGACGATCATGAAAGAGCGCTGAGCGATGGCGTGGTGGATGCCGTGGTGACGTTCGAGCCGAGACTGACCCGGCTGTTGGCAATGGGCGGCAAGGTCCTTTTCGACACCCGCCAGGCTCCGGAACTGGTGGTGGATGTGCTGGTGGCGCGCAAGGCGTCGGTGGCATCACAGCCAGGGAAGATCAAGCATTTGGTGGAAGGCTATTTTGAGGCCCGTAAATACATGACGAGCCATCACAGTGAGTCCGAAGTGTTTTTCAGCAAGCGCCTCAAGTTGGAAAAAAAACAGCTGCAGCAGGCATTTCAGGGGCTGTATTTGCCGACGCTGGAAGACAGTAAAAACTGGTTCACCGGACAACCCAGTCCCTATCAAAAGTCGTTCCAGCGGGTGTTGGAGGTGATGCTCAGCCATGAACTGGTGGAAGGCGATCCCCAGGCAGAAAATCCTCCTGCGTGGTTGTTGGAGGTTTCAGGTTGAAGTCGCCCAAGCGCTCATTGACATCGGTAGTGGTGCTGGTGATCTCCGTCAGCTTCGCGCTGCTGTCCGCAATGTTCTCCTATAACCAGTACCTGGTGTTGAAGCAACATGCGTTTAATGAGGCCAAGACCAATTTGAAGACCATCTTAATGGTCTCGCAGGCACGCTTTGAAAAAGAGTTCCGTCATCAGGATATGGCCAGTGTTGAAAGAGAAGTGATGGCGTTAAACCTGTTGGATGATGTGAGCCTCTCAGCCGTAATCGACAAAGAAGGTGTGGTGAAATACTCCAGCAGTTTTGTGGTGCTGGATCAACCTGCGTCAAGCCAGCTGCCACAGTTTGATGAAGCCATCTTTCAGCGTGTAACGGAGCGCCGCAATCCGGTCATCATCACCAACCAGCCCCGCGACGTGTTGATCGCCTATTATCCCCTGTTGATGGAAGCCAATGACGTCGGTCTGCGGCCGGAAAATGTGGGCGTCCTCTATGCCGAATGGAGTCTCAGTCGTCCCTACACGGTTATTCGTAATTCCGTGTGGCAGAATCTGGTGTTTCTCTGGGGCATCATGGCCGTGGAGCTGGTAACCCTGTTGATCGTGTTGCGCAAAATTGTCCTCATACCTCTGCAAAGTCTGACCCGAAAGGCGGATCGGGTGGCATCCGGGGAAGATGCCGAGGCGTTTCACCATAAGGGTTTTCTGGAGTTGGGTGAACTGTCCTCTGCGCTCAACCGGATGCGGAGTAATTTGAATAGCAGTCTGCAGAAAGTGAAGAGCAGCGAACAACGTTGGGTGTTTGCCCTCGATGGCGCCGGAGACGGCGTGCAGGACTGGAACCTGGCTACCGGGAAAACCTACTTTTCGCCCCAGTTTAAGAAGATGATGGGTTTCAGTCAGGGTAAGGATGTGACATGGGACGACTGGAAGAATCTGGTGGATGCAACAGATTGGCCTTTTGTTGAACGCAAAATACAACGCCATATACAAGGGCTGTCGGATCTTTGCCGAATTGAATACAGTTTTCATCATCCGGTGGGGGAACCTCGTTTTATTCTTATGCGCGGTAAGGTCGTTGAGCAGGATGCCAATGGCAATGCCATCCGTTTTATTGCCACGCACAGCGACATTACCGCACAACGCAGAACGGAAGACGCCCTGCGCAGCAGTGAAGAAAAATATCGGATGCTGTTTGATATGGCCCAGGAAGGTATCTGGGTACTGGATGCGGATGGGTTTACCACTCTGGTCAATGATTCAATGGCGATGATCCTTGGTTACGACAAAGAGGACATGGTGGGGCGCAGTATCCTCGAGTTTGTAGAGGCCAGTAACCGCCCTCGACTACAAGAGGCTTTGGGCAGTCGCAGCCAGCTGTCGCAGATGTACCAGGATTACGACTTTGTTTCCCGCACCGGTCGTCGCATTCACGTCACCATGAAAACGGCCATTATCTACGATACCAAAGGCAACTATGCGGGACGTATTGCCGGGATCATGGATATCACAGAGCGTAAACGGGCCGAACAGCGCATTCGGCAGCAGGTGCTCTATGATGAACTCACTGGGCTCCCCAACCGTCGAATGCTCAACGATAAACTGGCACAGGAACAGGCTCGCGCCCATCGCCACCAGCATTGTGGTGCTGTTTTGTTTGTGGATCTGGACCATTTCAAGAATGTAAACGATTCTCTGGGGCATCCGGTAGGGGATGCTCTGCTGGTGGCCATCGCTGACCGTTTGCAACTGGTCATTCGGGAGGAGGATACGCTGGCTCGCTTGGGCGGCGATGAATTTGTGGTGCTGCTGCCGGAACTGAGTGATGATGCTTCCCTGGCGGCCTCTCTGGCCCGCAATGTCGCGCTGAAAATCCAGTCGGTTTTATCCGAACCTTTCGATGTTTCCGGGAACAAGCTGAACATTGGTTGCAGCATCGGGGTGGCGCTGTATCCGCTCGATCAGGAAACCATTCACGACATTATGAAACAGGCGGATGCCGCCATGTATCGGGCCAAAGAGGAAGGCCGCAATACCATACGCCTGTTCAGCAAGGAAATGCACCAGCAGATCGAACAGAACCTTAAGTTGCAGATGCTGTTGCCCGGCGCCCTGGAGGAAGAGCAGTTTATTTTGTACTTCCAGCCGCAATTCAATGATCGTTCCGAACTGATTGGCGCTGAGGTGTTGTTGCGGTGGGAAGAACCGAACCTGGGTTTTGTACGCCCGGATCTGTTTATTCGCGCGGCGGAGGAATCCGGGCAGATCATTCCACTGGGGGATTGGGTGTTACGTAAGGCCTGTCAGCAAATGCGGGAATGGCGAGAGCTCGGATTGCCCGACAGCTTCGAGCGTTTGGCCATTAACATCAGTGCCCGCCAGTTCTCGCAGGATGATTTTGCCATGAAGGTGGCAGCCTTTGCGCAAGAGGCCGATATTGAACCGGGCGACCTGGAGTTGGAGATCACTGAGAGCATGTTGCTGCATCACCTCGATCAGGTGGTGGAGAAAATGCGCCTGCTGCACAGCATGGGATTCTATATTGCGTTGGACGATTTTGGCACGGGCTATTCGTCGCTGTCCTATTTACGCGAATTACCCTTGCACAAACTGAAAATCGATCAGGCGTTTGTGCGCGATATCAGTAGCGATAAGAACGATCGTGTTATCGTTGAGACCATTATCGCCATGGCCCGCCTGATGGAGTTGGATGTTATCGCCGAAGGGGTGGAAGAGGAATATCAGCTGAATTTCCTGCGGGACAAAGGCTGTTACCAATACCAGGGTTATTATTTCGATCGCCCGATACCTGCAGATCAGTTCTACGAGAACTGGATTGCCAAACAGAGCCGCAACCGCAAACAATCCTGATCCTGTATCAGGCGTTGCCCTGGTTACGCTCCGCCAGCAGTAACGCTTTTTCTGTTTCAAACTCTTCCTGAGTGAGAGCCCCTTGGTCCAACAACTGTTTGAGCTGAGCCAGGCGGCTGAGATAGTGCTGCTGAGGCTCACCCACCGCACCGGGCTCGTCTTTCTCCACCAGCCCCAGCCATTGGCCGATTTTACGGAACATCAGTTTCAGGGCGCGGAAAATTTTCGGCAAAAGCCAGATCACCAGGGCGATAAACACCAACAGGAACACCAGGAACAGAATCGGGTGATTCAGGGCTGTCCACAACCCGGCAAATACCAGCAGGTCTTCACTGAAGGAAGCGATCCAGTTGGTCACCGGTTCGGGGGAGGTGTTGATTAACAGGCGGGTGCCGGCTTTGGTGGCGTGGGAAGTGGCGGCCATACCGCCCCCCAGAATACCGGCGGCAATTTCCAGGCTGGGGGTGACGTCGCCAACCGCACCAGCCGCCAGCATGGCGCCGGCGGGAATCCGCACAAATGTGTGCAAGGTATCCCAGCCGGAGTCGACCCCGGGAGTTTTGTCAGCAAAAAATTCCACCGCATACATGGCGCCGGCGGCCATGATGACCAGGGGATCCTGCAGGGCTTGCAGATCGGGGGGCAGGTCGATATTACCGGTGGCACCACCGATTCCCAGCACCAGGAGGGCGGCATACAGGTTAACCCCGCTGGCCCAGGATACGCCCATGGTGAGGGCCAGAGTGCTGATAAGTGCCTGATATTCTTCCACGAGAGCCTCTTGTACAATGGCAGTACCCGTAACGGGAATAGTTTAGTCGTGTCGCATCCATTCAGGATGCCAAGGTAAACCTTAACTGAGCCTGAACAGGATTCGTACCTAATTATATGTCGTTGTCCATAAGCTTTTTATCGTTTCTGGCCGGTCTGGGGCTGTTTCTCTACGGTATGACCCGGTTGGAGGAGGCCCTGGGGGTGCTCAGCAGTGCTTCATTCCGACGTTTTCTGCGTCGATCCACCAGTAACCCGATCACTTCCATGTTGGGCGGCACGCTCACCACCATGCTGGTGCAGAGCAGTTCCATGGTGGGGTTGATGATGATGGCTTTGGTGGGGGCGGGCATCATTCCCCTGTATAACGCGGTGGGGGTGGTGTTGGGGGCCAACCTGGGGACCACGTTTACCGGTTGGATTGTCGCAACCCTGGGGTTCAAGCTGGATCTGGCGGCGATGGCTCTGCCGGCCATGGGCGCCGGTGCCCTGTGGTGTGTCCTGCTGGCCAGACGGGAAAAGTGGCTGGCCTGGGGGCGTCTGGTGTTTGGCTTCGGTTTGCTGCTGTTCGGACTGGATGCCATGAAGAACAGTATGGAGCAGGTGGCGACCCTGTTTGATGTGTCGGTGCTGAAAGGCTACCCCGCAATCGTGTATTTACTGGTGGGAGTGCTTTTTACCGCATTGATTCAATCCAGTTCCGCCACCATGATGATTACCCTCAGTGCACTGCACACCGGCATTGTGGATCTGCCTTCGGCGGCGGCGTTGGTGATCGGCGCCGACCTGGGGACCACCAGTACTCTGGCGTTGGGCGGGATCAACGCCACGGCCATCAAAAGACAGTTGGCGTTGGCGCATGTGCTTATCAATGTGGTCACCGCGACCATGGCTTTCGCCTGTCTGCCCCTGATTCTGGCCATGGTTCGTTCCAGCGGCTTGGACGATCCCCTCTATCAATTGGTTGCTTTCCACAGTGGCTTTAACTTGATCGGGATTTTCCTCTTACTGCCGTTTGTGAAGCCATTTGCGCGCTTTTTGGAAACGCGTTTTTTATCCAGCCAGGAAGATGTGCGAACCTATATCCAGAATGTGCCCGCGACCATGGTCAATGAGGCGGTAACCGCCGTCACCAAGGAAGTGGATTGCCTGCTGGTAAAAGTGGCGGCGTTGGCCTTGCGGAATTTGAAGCTGGAGCCCCAAAGCCTGCGCATTTCCGGCGAGCTGCAGCAGCGCTTGCAACAGGCCTTCAATGCCGGGCGCCGCTTCGAAGATTGTTATGATGAAATCAAAACGCTCGAAGGCGAAATCCTGGAATTCTGCGGTGAGATCCAGGCAGGCACAATCACGCCCGAGCAGGTTAAACGTCTGCACCAGTATCTCAATGCAGCGCGTCATGGGGTTTATGCGGCAAAGTCCGGTAAGGATATCCGACAGAATCTGGCGGCGTTGCGGCATAACGACCGGGAGACTCTGTCCCGGTTTTATCAAGCTCAGGTGGCGATGCAGAAAGAGCTGCTGACGGATTTGATGATCCTGTTAAACGCCCATTATCAACCGGCTCATTTGCGGGAAGAATTGAATCGGGTGAAGCAGTTGAACCAGCAATCCCACCTCGATACAGAGCACGGATTGTTTGTGCGGGGCCTGCATGATGGGGCGGATGAACAGGAAACCTCCACACTGTTGAACGTTAATCGCGAGTTGCGCGCCAGTATTGATAATTTCAGCCGCGCGATTGGTTTTTTGCGCTTGGAAGATGAAATGTTGATCGATTAGTGATCAATGGGAAACATGTTTGTTTTGGCCGTATACAGTGTGCTGAAATTAATTGCGGGCCGGTTCCGCTTTTTTACACAGCGGCTGGTCATTTCTTACCAAAGTTGGATGCAGCACACAGTTTCTCTCCCCATTTATTCATAGCATTTTCGCCATTGAGACCAGCAAGCGTTTCGGGGGGATTGGCGGTGTCAGCACCAAAATTCAAAATTTCGATACTGGGTGTGTTGAAAGGTTTCGACAGCACCAAAGTACGTAACACATTAGCCAAAAAATTAAGAATGAGTCCGCCACAGGTGGAGGCTTTTCTGCAGAATGAAGGCAGTGTCTCCAGGAAACTCATGCCGCACCAGGACGCCTTTTCATTGCAGACGGTGTTACGTGAGCTGGGTGTAGACTGTGTGATCCGTCCCATGCCGTTGGATGGGCTGGCCGAGCGTGCCGGTACCCTGAAATTGAACGGGGACGCCAAGCCGAAAGCGGTCAGCCGCACGCCGGTGATCCGTTCCCAGCGCCCCAGCGCCGTGCGCACCGGGAGATCGTCCATCAAGCCTGCCGCTTCCACCAAGGGTTCCGTCAGTGTGTGGCCGGTAGCGGCCGTGGTGGTGTTGGTGGTGTTGGCCAGTTGGTTGTTTAAATCTTCACCAACGGGACTGGAATCCAGTCATGGACCGCAAATGGCCTCCATGCTGGACCGGCCCATCGATTGATTTGCGTCATTCCAGATGGCTGCCGTCATCGGTCACGGCATAGAACAGGCAATCGCTTTTGGCGATCGTGGCGTTGGTGGTGATCATAAACAGCTTTAACGCCTGGGCCGGATAGAGCCGATTCCCCTCCAACCGCAGCACTTTATCCTTCACATCGACCCCGCCGGGGGTGTTCATAATCAGCTTGTCCCAGCTTGCCGGTTTTACCCAGCCCAGGGGAACGTCGGGATTGATACGGCCGAAATTGTGGTGTTCCACATCCGGCGGCAGAGTGATATCCGCATACACATCTTCGGCTTCGCTGTAGGTGATACTGGCATCGGCCTGCAATTCCAGCCGCACCGGTTCCCGCAATACTTCGAGGTCCCAGTCTGCCGGCACCGGGGTAAGGACATCCTCTGCCGTGGCGTAGCGCCGGATGCCTTCGTAGGCGATGTTGTCCGCATGGGGATCCTGGGCACCACCGCATTCGATGGTAACGGTGGGCACATTGCGTTCGCTGTATTCAAACAGGGCCCCCAGTTTCAGACCAGTCACCAGCATACGGTCGGTGAACAGGCTGGTGAGCGCTTCGTGCGCCGGGTCCTGCTTCATGGAAACGGCAAAGCAGGGCCCCATGCCGGAGGTGTTGTGGATATCGATCAGGGCCTCCGGATTCATATCCTGCAGAATGTCGAGGATGGCCTTAGCCAGGCGGCCCTGGTCGCTCTCAAAAGGCGCCTTGAAACATCGGTTCAGATCCTTGTCCTCCGGCAGGTGCCGGTAAAAAAACATGGGCTCGTGCAGAGCGGTGCGGACCGAACCGATAAAGCACAGCAGGTCCACTGCCGGTTCAATACCTTCTTTCAGGAAACGGAATATGCCACGGGTGCCGGAGGGTTCGTTGCCATGGAGCAGGGTACAGATGGCCCGTTTGCGGCTGCGGTCGCGCCCGGGAATATGAATCAGAGTGGGGCCCGCCATTTCCTGCAGAAATGCTTCTACGGTATCCCCCACCATGTCGGATGACGGGTTGTACCAGTAGCGGATCAGGGGACTACCCAAACTCATAGTGCTTCACTCCATTGGCTGATGGGTTGCTGAGAATAAAAATTCCGGCGGTAGCGCTCCAGCATCTGGTGCCGGGCTTCTACGGCACTTAAGCCTGTGGCCTGTAATGTGTGCAGTAGCCGGAGCTGCCATTGGGCACCGTTGGTGCGGGCCTGGATGCGGTCGCGGATATTGTTCATCAGGCGCTTCGCTTCTTGGGTGTCCATGCCGGCCTGTTGCAGCGCATCTTCTGCCATGGGTACCAGGCGCCGGGCCAGTTCCAGGACCTCATATTCCACCACTTTAATTTGGCTGGAGGAAGGCCACAACAGGATGGCGTCGAGACCGTGTTGCGCCGCCCGGTAAAAATTGTGCTCGGCAAATTTAAACGGTAACAGGTTGGTGCGGTCCGGCATGGAATCCCGCAGCGCCAAGGCACTGCCCAGCAGGAAGGCGCCGGTGGCACTCATGTCCTGCAGGCTGGGGCCGGCGGGCAGGGCACGCATTTCCATACGCACGTGACCACCGTCGTGATGGTCGTAGATGGCCCGGTTCCAGGGCCAGGTGCTGCCCTGGTGAAGTTTGAGCTCATGCAGTTCGGGCAGTTTCCCCTGTGCCAGTGCCTGCAGTGGGTCTTCCGGATGCAGTACCGGCATGATGGGGGGGAACAGGGCAACGGTGGAGGCAAACAACTCCAATGCGCCCTGTCTGAGCCAGCCGTTGCCGAAGTAGACCCGCGGTGGATATTTGCGCTGGGCATGGTTTTCATCCCGGCAGTCAATGGACTGTTTGAACAGGGCGATGCGGGTTTCCTGCCACAGTTCGTGGCCAAACAGCAGGGGGGAATTGGCGGCCAGGGCCAGTGCGATAGGGGTCACCAGCTGCACTGCGTTGAAGCTGTCGGCGAATTGGCCGGGATTCAGGCGCCAGTGCAGTTGAAAGGAGGTGTTGGCGCCTTCCAGGGTGACGTCATCCCAGGTCAGATCCAGGGGTGGTTTGCCGTCAATGTGCACCTCAAAGGGCGCTCCCCGCAGGCGCCGCAAAGCGTTATCCATGGCCCGGTAGCGTGGTTGGTCTGTCATCATATGTGCGCCGAACTGGGTCAGTTGCGCCGTGGGCAGAATTCCGATGGGCAGCAGTTGTGCTCCTTGTTGCGCAGCGAAGCCATTGGTGGCTGTCAGGGACTGTTGCAGTTCCTGTTCAAAGGCGGAGAAAGGTGCGCCTTTAAAGGGGTGTGGCTTGAGGTTGTATTCCAGGTTGAAGCGATTCAGCTCCGGCGTCAGTTGCGGGTTGGCCGCGGCTTTCAGGATCGCCTCGTTGCAGGGGGCGGGGTCGCCCTTTTGATCCACCAGGTAAAATTCCAGTTCGGCACCGAGAGAATCCTGCCCTACGCCAAAACCCGGCCGGTCCAGCAATTGTTGCAGTGCATGCAGGTTATCGCGAATTTTCTCATTGAACCGGTCAAAGTCTTCTTCGGTGAACGTATCTTGCCGAATCTCAATACCCATGTTTTTTATTCCAGACCGCTTTCTCTTAAAGATGAATCAGTTAGCATGAATAGTCCATGCCCTTGGTCATGGGTTGTGATGGATTGGTAGGTTTTGGTACTATCGTTCAATATTTCAAGGCTGGAATGACTCAGTGCTCGTATGAAAAAAACAATAAGAAGGACCCTGTTCGGAATACTGCTGGTGGCATTGGTCGCGGTGGGTGCAGGACTGCATGCGGTGTGGCCGTTCCTGGCCTATCCGGTGGTGACGGTGGATATTCAGCGCAAGGTTCCTCTGCCGCCGGAGCATAATGAACAGTTTCTGGCGGGTGTCGCTGTGCGGGACATCACGACGCCCATCGGTATTCCCAAAATGGGTTATTCCGCCTGGGCCAGGGACGCGGATGGTTTTCGTAATCGCCTTAAAACCCGTGCTTTCTATCTGAAGCCGGCCGGTGGTGAACCCCTGCTGGTGTTGCAGGCGGACCTTCCAGCCAGCTCATTGGTGCTGCAGCGCCGGGTGGCCGAGCTGGTGGCGGAAAAAACCGACGTGGCGGTGCACAACCTCAGTCTCCACGTGACCCATACCCACAGCGGTCCCGGCCAGTACTTCGCCAGTGATTTCTACAATACCTTCGGTTCCAATCGGCCGGGCTTTGATCCGGATGTGTTTGATTTCCTGGCGCAGCAGATGGCGGCGGCGGTGATAGAGGCCTATGAGCAACGCCGTCCGGCCAAGCTGGCCATCGGTCAGACGGAACTCTATGGGGCCACCAAAAACCGGGCCATGGGTGCCTATGTTCTGAATGAAAATGTGGCGGATAAACAGCAGAACGACGCCGCTGCATTGCGGGCGGTGAACCCGAAGCTCACACTGGTGCGCCTGGACGCTTTAACAGAATCCGGTGACTATCGTCCCCTGGGGGCGTTTTCCACTTTCGCGATTCACGGCACCGGCATTCCCCCCTTTACCCATCCCTATCATGGCGATGTCTGGGCTTTTTTTGAACGGGAGTTGGAGAACAACATCCAGCACCATTATCAGTCGCCCTGGCCGGTGGTGCACGGGCCGTTTGAAGCCAACCATGGCGATAACAATCCCAACTACCGAATGGGCCTGCGCGGTGATATCGAAACCCGGCGCATTGGTTTGAGCCTGGCACAACGGGCCTGGCAGTTGTTTCAGTCGTTGGATGATGAGTTGACCGAACAGGTTGATCTGACTTCCGCCCAGAGGGAGCTGGATGTACTGAACTTGTCGGAAGAAGACCGGGGCCTGCTGTGTGAGCGGGCTATGGTCGGGACGGCGGTGGTGGGCGCGGCCAAGAACGACGAGGTGTTCCCCATCAGCTATCTGCCTCCGTTCCAGCGGGGCTGGCCGGATGACGGTGATGGCGATTGTCACGCCGGTAAGCGCTGGATGTTGTCCAAACTGCAGGCCTGGGGATTGGAGCCTTCCCGCTATCCACACCAAATTTCCATCAGCGCATTTCGCATCAATGAGCTGGTGCTGGTGGGCTTGCCGTTTGAAATTACGTTCGAGGCGGGTAATCGTATGGCCGCTGCGGTGCAGGAAGCGGTCACTCAACACGGTGGCGGTATCCGACACATTGTAATGAGCAGCCACACCAATGGCTTCTTCGGCTACAGCACCACGCGGGAGGAATACAGCGCCCAATGGTATGAGGGCGGCCATACGATTTACGGCCCAAATACCACACTGTTTCTGGCGCGGGAATCAAAAGAGCTGGTGGCCATGATGTTGCAGCAACCCGGTTATGCGGATCTGCCCCGGCAATGGCAGTTCAAATTGGCCAGCGCCCGCTACTTCCCCGAAGTTATTCCGCCCCAGGGGAATCGGGTGCAATTATTGCCGCCTACCTATGTGGATGCGGCTGCTAACCAGGAATCCTATTGGCAATGGCAGGTGCTGGATGTGAATCCGGGCTCCCTGCAATTACACCAGCCACTTATTTCGGTTGAAGTGAGTGACGACGGGGAGCATTTCACCACGCTGTTGGACGATCAGGGCCTGGATCTGCAAATCATCCATGATGGTCCGTCGGATGGGGGCATGTCTCGCTACTATCTGCGGTGGTATAACCCGGAAATTGCGATTCCCGGGCGTTGGTTCCGCTTTCGGTTGGAACCCAGGAATGGGCAGGATCGGTTCTTTTCCAGCGTCTTTCGGTAATTCCGGCGATTGAATTCAGCGATGCTTCATTCATGCTCGTCTCGTCCCGGTGCTGTGCCTATAATGGCCCTGTAAACACCAATGTTATCATCGGGATTACAGGCAGGTTTGGCAATGAAGCAATCTGAACTCACGCGCTGGATTGATCTGGTCTCCTTTATTGTTTTTGTGGCGATGGTGTCCACCGGCCTGGTGATGGAATACAGCCTGCCTTCCCGGAGTCATGGCAGTACCCTGCTGTCGCTGACCCGCCATCAATGGGGGGATCTTCACTATTTTATTTCCCTGTGTTTTGTTTTTCTGATGTCCAGTCATCTGTTTCTCCATGGTAAATACATAAGCCGTGCCATTGCGGGGCGAGCTTCCAGGGAGCATCGCTACCGGCTTGCCATTGGTCTGGTGTGTTTCATTGCTTTGATCCTGATGGCAATGATTCCGCTGCTTGCTCCGGTGCAGGCAAGGTAGGTAACTAAATGCAGATAGTGTATCGTTCAAGGGATATCGCGGAGGCGCACATCGTTGCCGGCATGTTAAAGGCAGAAGGCGTGGAAGCTTTTGTCGGTGGACACTATTTGCAGGGTGGAATCGGTGAGCTTGGTATGGCGGACTTTGCTGTGGTGAGAGTAAATGATGAAGACGTGGAATCCGCTATACAGCGGTTAAAGGAATACGATGCCACTCTTGATCAGGGCAGCGCAGAGTATGGCAGTCAATCCGGCCCGATCAGTTTCCAAACGGCCACTTATATTATGCTGGGGTTCCTGTTGTTGGTGATTTTCCTGGTGAGTCTGGTGGGGTAATTCGCTTGCAAGCTCCAAGAAAACTAGTCATTTTTGGAAACTCCGGGTCCGGTAAGTCCACCCTTGCCCACGCGATCTGCGCAGCCGAAAACCTGGCCCACCTGGATCTGGATACTATTGCCTGGCAGCCGGTTACGCCGCCGGAACGAAAACCGGTTCATGAGTCTGAAGTGGAAATCGATGCGTTTGTCGCTTCAAATAACGGGTGGGTGATCGAAGGTTGTTATGCGGATCTGCTGGCACTGGTTTTACCGGTCTGCAGTGAAATCATTTTTCTTAATGTGCCCGTTGCGACTTGTATCGAAAATGCGAGGAAGCGGCCCTGGGAACCCCACAAGTATGAATCCAAGGCCGCCCAGGATGCCAATCTGGACATGCTGATTGATTGGATAAGCCAGTATCCGGAGCGATCAGATACCTTTTCCCGGTCGGCTCACGAAGCGCTTTTCAATCAATTTGATGGCCGCAAAACCATGTTCACCCGCAACCAGTCAGTTATTCCGAATCGTTAGGGTGAACCGGATTCCATTTGCGATTGCAGATAATTTTCCATACCCACTTTCTGGATTAAACCCAGTTGGATTTCAAGCCAGTAGGCGTGGTCTTCTTCCGTATCTTTCAAGAGCGTCTGCAGCATGTCACGGGTGACGTAATCCTGCTCCTGTTCACACAGGGCTATGGCGGCTTTCAGTTCGTTGTCCACCTCGTATTCCACTCTCAAATCGCTTTCCAGCATCGATACTACATCGGTGCCCACTTTGAAGCCTTTACGCTGCGTCATATCCGGGGTGCCTTCCAGGAACAACATGCGCTCAATCAACGCCGCAGCGTGTCGCTTTTCATCATCGAATTCGTGGTCAATGCGCTCGTAGAGTTTGTGCAGTCCCCAGTCCTGATACATGCGGGAGTGGATGAAATACTGATCCATCGCTGCCAGTTCGCTGGCCAGAAGTCCATTGAGTGCGTCGATAACGGTTTGCTTGCCTTTCATAGCACGCTCCTGCGGCGGGGGTGGAGGTTCCGGCACAGTATAACCCTAATACCAGTAGGGTAAAAATCGGCGAAGGCTGTCATGAGTGGCCGCAATTCGGGCTGAAAACTGGACTGGTATTAAATAGCGATACCTTTGGGGTGAATGAACAGGACAATTGGTGTTTTGGTTGTTGTATCAGATGCTGCAGACCAAACTGACCCTGCTGCTTTCATCAACGGAGAAAACGCACATGATCGACAATATTAGTGATAACTCAACCGGCTGGTTGTTTTTCGTAAAGGCCTCCTTTGTGGTGGCGTTGGCGGCCACCGCCGCCGGCATTCTGTTCATTCCCACGGATTTCCTGGTCAAGGGCTATATGGGGCTCTGCGCCCTGTTTCTGGTGAGCACCAGCATCACCCTCTCCAAAACCCTGCGGGATGAGCACGAGAACCAGCGCCTGATCAACAAGATTTCGGAAGCGAAAACCAAACAACTGATAAAAGAATACGCGGAGTAAGTCATCATGAGTTTATGGATAAAGTTGAACACCTTGTTTCGTGCCTCGGCTGAGGAACCCCTGCATAACCTGGTGGATGCCAACAGCATTCGCATTTTTGAACAGGAAATTCGGGATGCAGAGAAAGCCATCCAGCAGGCCAAGCTGCAACTGGCCACGGTGATGGCGGAGAAAAAACAATTGCAGCGTCATAATCAGGCGCTGGAAGAAAACATTGCCAACAAGGAACGCCAGGCGTGTGAGGCACTGGATAAGCAGGAAGAGGAATTGGCCCGGGATGTAGCGGAACTGATTGCAGAGGATGAGCAATTACTGCAACAACAGCGCAAACAGGTCGCCTATCTGGAAAAACAGGAGCTTCATCTGAAGCGACAACTGCGCATTGCCGCCAACAGTATCCAGAAATACCAGCGCGAATTGACCCTGGCAAAAGCCAATCGTACAGCCCATAAGGCACTGGGTAATTTGAGCGGTTACTCCAGTGGCTTGTCTGCCTCCATGCAGGAAATGGCGTCGTCATTGGACAAGATTAAGCGACAGCAGTCCCAGGCTTCGGAGATGGACGATGCCATGCGGGAGATTGATGCAGAAATGAATGGTGAGCAATTGGATGATCGGCTGAAGCAGGCGGGCATTGCCTCCGGCGAACACGACGCCGATAAAGTGTTGGAGCGGCTCCGAAAGCAGCGGGCAGCCTGACGGATCGGCAACTGGCAACAGTGCTGATCTGAGGGGGCGGCTTCGGTCGCCCCTGATTTTTTTCCTTGTTCATGCTCTACTGAAAATATGGCCTAGAATAAAACGTGTACCTCTTTTTTTCTAATTAGGATTTTCCGTTGAACGTATTAAAGGCCTTTATCCCGCTGATCATTGGGGTTGCGGGTGCGCGAGTAATCGCTTTCGGTGTAATTGGATTGGACCCCGTGACCAAGTTGGTGGTCTTTTTTTGCCTGGTTTATCTGATGATGGCGGCTTATAGCCGATACCATCGAATGTTGGACTTCGACAAGCAGAGGGAAGAACAAGCCAAGCTGAGAGCGGCTTTGCAGAAGACACGGCATGGTTTGGTGACGCTGGATACGTTCTTGGCAGGCCGGTTGTACGATGGGGCGAGCAAGGCAGAGCTCAAAAAAGAGCTTCGCTCTTTCAAGTATAAACCCCGCCTGGCTCATCAGTTGGTGGACGAAGCTTATCGCTTTGCATTTCCGGATTTTCTTCAGGCCCGAAAAACCTCGCTGGATTACAACACGTTGCTGGCTCATGTCTTTTTGGCTATAGCAGCCGGCATAGCCTCAATTGGATTCTGTATTGCATCGCTAAAGCTCCTGTTTACTACGATTCCTGTTTACTATTTTGCTGATTTTCTTTTTCGTCGTGCCTGGAAAAGCAAAGGATGTCCGAATCCAAAAAGCCCGCTGTATTACACATGGAAGCATCGGCATCTAGCCAAAGGGTGGCGTGCATTGCTGTTGTTGTGGTTGAAGAATATGGTGGCCCTGGGAAACGCTCTTCCGCCCACACAGGGGAACTCACTCAGCATTTTCGAAGATTCTGACTACCGGCAACGATACTCAACCGACAGACCCCTAAAAGCATTCACTCATTGCGTGATCAGTGGGCCTTCAGTGTCTATATACAGCTACACAACGGACCCTCGTGAGCCGATGTCTTTGAAAAAGTACAGTTCAGTGACGGAGTATCTGGTAGGCCACTATGGGGAGTATAGAGCCGGAATGGATGCTGCCGTGCTGGCAAAATATCCACCGGTTATGAGAAGTCAGGTTGCTTCCAGAGATCCAAGCGTTGAACAAGATGTGCGAACAGAAAGGATGGTTAAATCGGCAGATGAGTTTGTGTCTTTGCGAAAGGCCCAGTTGGAGTACTGGAAGCAGACAGTCGCACAGCGGCTTCGATCTGATTTTGTCGCTAAGGTGGTTATATACTGCTTTGGTTAGTTGCTGCGTATCGATGATGGGTCGATAGCGGTAAGCTAATGACACAACCGTGTGAGGCCATGAAAAGGAGGCTCATGATGGCTAAAAAAATTCGATTAATAGGTGTGTTGCTTATGGTGGTTCTATGCGTGTCGTGCGCAAGTTCCCCTAGTGCTGGGCAGGCAGAGGAATCCTACACCCCGGATACCTGCACCCACTTCTTCGACGGCTGCAATAAATGCACCCGCGCCCCGGGTGCTGAGATGGCCGCCTGCACCCGTATGGCCTGTATGGAGTACCAAAAACCGGTGTGTCTGGATGCGCCCCAGTAGTATTTCTGTCGATCGCTCTGATAAAGCGGTCTGACAAATATTAACCTACTGAATCAATTCTGGTTTTTTCGGTCTCTTCTATTAGAATGAAGGCAATCTGTCTTCCATCAGCCAGTCAAAGAGCGAATAAAACCAGAATACTATGACCCAGCCTATGGATTTTGAAGGCATTGAACGCCTTCCCCTCAAAGAATACACCGAACGCGCTTACCTCGATTATTCCATGTACGTCATCCTGGACCGGGCCTTGCCCAGTCTGGGGGATGGTCTGAAGCCGGTGCAGCGGCGCATCATTTACGCCATGTCTGAGCTGGGCCTGAAAGCCAGTTCCAAACATAAGAAATCCGCCCGTACGGTGGGTGACGTGCTGGGTAAATACCATCCTCATGGGGACAGCGCCTGCTATGAAGCCATGGTGCTGATGGCGCAACCGTTCTCCTACCGCTATCCGTTGGTGGATGGGCAGGGTAACTGGGGCTCACCGGATGATCCGAAATCCTTCGCCGCCATGCGTTATACCGAATCGCGCCTGGCGCCCTATGCCGATGTGTTGCTGGGGGAGTTGGGTCAGGGCACGGTGGAATGGCAGCCCAACTTTGACGGCTCCCTGGATGAGCCGGTGGTATTGCCGTCCCGGCTGCCCAATGTGTTGCTGAACGGTGCCATGGGTATTGCGGTGGGCATGTCCACGGATATTCCGCCCCATAACCTGCGGGAAGTGGGGGAAGCCTGTATCAAGTTGCTGGAAGATCCCGGTTGTTCCGTGGACGACCTCTGCGACATCGTGCAGGGCCCGGACTTTCCCACCAATGCGGAAATCATCACACCCCGCAACGACATCATCAAAATGTATGTCACCGGCCGCGGCTCTCTGCGCATGCGCGCCCGTTACCAGATGGAAGACGGTGATGTGATTGTGACGGCACTGCCGCACCAGGTATCCGGCAGTAAGATCCTGGAACAGATCGCCGACCAGATGAACAAGAAAAAGCTGCCCATGGTCAGCGATCTGCGGGACGAATCGGACCACGAAAATCCCACCCGCCTGGTGATTACGCCCCGTTCCAACCGCATTGATGTGGAACAGCTGATGAATCACCTGTTTGCCACTACGGATCTGGAGCGTACCTATCGCGTCAATATGAACGTGATTGGTAACGATGGCCGTCCGGGGGTGAAAGGCCTGCACGATATGTTGTCGGAATGGCTGGAGTTCCGGATCACCACGGTGCGCCGTCGTCTGCAGTATCGCCTGGATAAAGTGCTGGATCGGTTGCATATCCTGGAAGGCTTGTTGATTGCCTACCTCAATATCGATGAGGTGATTCACATCATCCGCACCGAGGATGAACCCAAACCGGTGATGATGGAACGCTTTGGACTTTCCGATATTCAGGCAGAAGCCATTCTCAATATTCGCCTGCGTAATTTGGCGAAACTGGAAGAATTCAAGATCCGTGGTGAGCAGGATGATTTGGAGGCCGAGCGCAAAAAGCTGGAAGCCATCCTCAATTCCAATGCCAAGCTGAAAAAAGAAATTGTCAAAGAAATCCGTGAAGACATGGACAAGTATGGCGATGACCGTCGCTCTCCCATTGTCATGCGCGGAGAAGCCAAGGCCATGGACGAAACCGAACTGGTCTCCGCCGATCCGGTTACTGTAGTGCTGTCGAAAAAAGGCTGGGTGCGGGCGGCCAAAGGTCATGATGTGGATGTGGTGGGCTTGAGCTACAAGGCCGGTGATGAGTACAGGGCTTCGGCCCTGGGTAAATCCAATCAGAACGCACTCTTTATCGACAGCACCGGGCGCAGTTATGCGTTGCCGGCCCATACCCTGCCGTCGGCAAGAGGTCAGGGCGAACCCCTTTCCGCGCGTTTGTCGCCGCCTTCCGGTGCCACCTTTGATGCCGTGTTAATGGGTTCCGACAGTCAGAAAATTTTGGTGGCCAGTGATGCCGGTTATGGTTTTATCGGCAAGCTGGAAGACGCCCAGACCCGCAACAAGAATGGTAAGGCCTTTATCAATCTGCCCAAAGGCAGTCGCGTGTTGCAACCCAAGCCTGTGACAGACCCGGATAATCAATATGTGGTGGCCGTCACCAATGAAGGCCGCATGCTGATGTTCCCGGTGTCAGAGCTGCCGGAGCTGGCAAAAGGTAAGGGTAACAAGATCGTCAGTATTCCCGGTGCCCGTGTGGAAAGCCGGGAAGAATATGTCATCGACATTGTTGTGCTCGGCCAGGAAAATCAACTGAAGATTTTTGCCGGCAAGCGCCATATCGGGCTGAAATTTTCTGATCTGGAACACTATCTGGGTGAACGCGGACGGCGCGGTAATAAGCTGCCCCGTGGCTTCCAGAAAGTGGATTCCATCGAAGTGGTGTGATGGTTTAAGCGGCGGTGAATACAAGAGGCGGTTAGCCCGCCTCTTGTATTGAGTCCTGCTTTGTCGAGCCCGGTGTTTTGGTTTCGTTTGCCGCCGATCCGGTTGCCAGTTCTTCCGGCATGAACGTATCCACCCGCAACGCGTTGTAGATCGCTGACATCGCACTGTCCAGCTCCAATATTTCATCCTTGTCCAGGACGCCGTTTTCCTCGGCCCATTCCATTTTCAATTCCCGTTGCCGCTCCAACAACATTTCAAGATCCTTGATTTCCTCCGTGTCGCCGGCGGCCTTGATGGCCGCATGGAGTTTGTCCTGCAGGGGTTGGGTTTGTTGTTGCAGGTTGAAGGCATGCAGCACCAGACCGACCGCATCGTCAGCACTGTCCGTGTGGTAGATGCCCTGGGTCAGGCTGTCGCGTACTTCACCGGGTGTGGTAATGGTGCGCGCCACTGCTGCGCCCAATTCATCGGCGGGTGGTGTCAGACGCAAACCAAGCGGGAACACCAAGAGCCTTAACAGCGGGCGCAGGCTGCGCACCGGATAATTGGCGATGACATCATTCATAGAGCGCTGCACATCATAGAGGCAACGTTGCAGTGCCCAGTCCACCAACAACCGTTCCTGATCCGGGTAGCCACGGTCATGGAACAGTTTAATCACCGCCGATGCGTAATAGAGGCTCACCAGGCTGTCTGCCATGCGTCCGGACAAACGTTCACGGGCTTTCAGGTTGCCGCCGATGACCGCCAGACTGACGTCGGTTAACAGCGCCAGGGCTGCGGAGAACCGATTCAGTCGGCGATAGTACCGTTGTAGTCCACCCTCAGTGGGAACCCGGCTCAAGGTACCGAAGCTGATGGCCAGCAGCGGACTGCGCAGGCTGTTGCTGAGTGCGTGGGACAGGTGCCCAAAGAAAGCCTGGTCAAACTGGCGGGTGGCTTCGCTGCCGGGTTCCGCCGACGCGGCCTCTATTTCCTGGATTAAATACGGATGACAGCGAATGGCGCCTTGGCCGAACACCATCAGGCTGCGGGTCAGTATGTTCGCTCCCTCCACGGTAATGCTGATGGGCAGGGACTGGTAAACCCGGGCCAGGAAATTACGTGGTCCGGCAATCACCGCCCGGCCTGCCACGATATCCATGGCGTGGTTGACGGTATCCCGCATCAATTCCGTATTGCGGTATTTCAACAACGCGGAGGGAATGGCCGGCTTGATGCCCCGGTCCAGCATGGCGGCCGTCAGGCGCCGGGCGGCGTCCATCATATAGGTGTTGCCGGCGATGGGCTCCAAGGCTTCCTGTACGCCTTCAAAGTCAGCAATGGAGCGGCCAAACTGTTGGCGGATTGCTGCATAGGCGCCGGTGGTGAGGCAACAGTGTTTGCCGGCACCTGTGCTCAGGGCCGGCAGGGAAATAGCTCGGCCCACCGACAGGCATTCCAGCAGCATCACCCAGCCCTGACCAATCATCTCCTGTCCGCCGATGATTTGATCCATGGGGATGAACACATCTTCGCCCCAGGTAGGACCGTTCATGAAGGCCTGGTTCATCGGCAGGTGTCGATCACCATGGTGCACGCCGGGGGTGTCTGCCGGAACCAGCACGCAGGTGACCCCCAGGTCCTTTTCACCCCCCAGCAAACCGTTTGGATCTTCCACCTTGATGGCCAGGCCGATCAGGGTGGCCACCGGGGCCAGGGTAATGTAGCGCTTGTTCCAACTCAGCTTCAGACCCAAGGTGGTTTTGCCCTGCCACTTTCCCTTGCTGACTACACCCAGGTCGGGAATGGCTCCCGCATCGGAACCGGCCAGGGCGGAGGTCAGTGCAAAGCAGGGCACTTCCTCACCCCGGGCCAGCCGTGGCAGGTAATGCTGCTTCTGTGTGTCGGTGCCGTAGTGTTGCAGTAATTCGGCCGGTCCCAGGGAGTTGGGTACCATGACGGTGACGGCGGCACTGACACTGCGGCTGGACACCTTCATGACGATCTCGGAATGGGCTGCGGCGGAAAATCCTTTACCACCGTATTGCTTATCGATCACCAGTCCGAAAAAGCCCTGCTCGCGAATGAATTGCCACACGGCCGGTGGTAAATCCCGTAATTCATGGGTGATATTCCAGTCGTCGAGCATTTCGCACAGTTGGTTTACCGGCCCGTTGATGAACTGCTGTTCCTCTGCGCTCAACTCGAAGGAGCGGGATTGCAGCAGGGTGTGCCATTGCGGCCGGCCGGAGAACAGTTGCGCATCCCAGTCCACATCACCTGACTCCAGGGCCTGCTGTTCGGTGGCGGAGAGGGTGGGTAAGCTGTTGCGTACCAATTCAAGAATGCGGCTGCTCATGCGCATGCGTAGCGGGTTGGGGATGATCAGCACAGCGGTAACAGCCAGCACCAGCAGGGCAGGCAGGATGGCCC
Organism: Pseudomonadales bacterium; assembly: GCA_002708905.1. Taxonomy (GTDB): domain Bacteria; phylum Pseudomonadota; class Gammaproteobacteria; order Pseudomonadales; family Ketobacteraceae; genus Ketobacter. The sequence continues at coordinate 304,699 of PAPM01000037.1, forward strand.
AAACACTCCACTGGTGCCACCAGCTGCCGATCACACCCGCCGCTGTAAGGGATGCCAACGTGATCCAACGATCACTGCGCAGGTACAATGCGCCCAGGGCAGCGATGGCCATCAGTAATACCGACATATTATTCTCCTTATGTTGAGAAGTGCCCGTTGAGAAGTGCCTGCTGAGTTGCTACTTGCAGGCGCGCCACAGAGTTGTGCCGCCTCCGGGCTTCAGGTAGCGCTCGTTAAATTGCGTTGGAACTGGATACTGCACAGCCGCAATTCGTTCGCCAGGGCAAAGAAAGTGGATGCATCCTCATCTTCTTTGGCTACATCCATGGCGTGGTTGGAGGCTTGCTCCAGGCGTTTGATCACGCGCACGCTTTTGTCGTGCTCAACCGGCTTGCGTTCAATGGCTCTGGCCTTCAGTTCACCGCAGATGGTTTCGAGCCTTTCCTGCAGCAGCGGATCGTCCTCCAACAGGGGATGAAATCGCTCAATTACTTGATCCAGTTGCAGGAACGCGGCACCGAACAGTTCCGGTTCCAGGTGTTTGGCGGGTTGGTTTTTACGGGAGTAATGCATTCGATTCCTCCTGCGTCTGATCTTGGTGTTTTGTATGAAAAATCGTCTAATACTGATCATGTCAGCCGTATTCAAGTAACAGGGTAAATTTTATTTACTCTCAAACTTTCAAATAGTTACCTTGCTTTTGGCAGGGTGGTCGACTTTACATACAGGGCATCCTGTGTTCAGGTTGATGTACTGATTAAATCGAATCGAGGATAAATTTGTTGTGGGACTTTGCGCCCGCAACATAAAAATTCCATAAAAACCGAGAGAGGTGCTCTCCATGCTACAGTCTAATCCCCGTGTATTAGTTGTTGACCCGGAGCCTCAAATCAGAAAGATGCTCGCTGCGGCATTGGCTGGCCAGGACTACCAGGTGTTGGTGGCGGAAAGCGCTACTGAAGCTCTGCGCTTGGCCGGGTTGTACCAGCCTGATGCGGTGCTGCTGGAATCGGTGCTGGAAAATGATGACGGGCTGGTGTTGATCGATTCACTGCGTGAGTGGACCCGAACGCCGATTCTGGTGTTGTCTGAGCAGGATGATCCGCAGCATATCGTCACCTGCCTGCAACGGGGTGCCAATGATTTCGTCGCCAAGCCTTTCAACATGCAGGTTTTGCTGGCCCGGCTTGAAGTCGCCCTGCGGGATCATGTAGTGCAGGAGGAGGGTGACAGTACGCTGACCTGTGGCGACATCGAAGTGGATCTGTTGCGCCACGAGGCCAGGAAGCAGGATGTGGTACTGGAGCTCTCGCCACGTGAGTATGAGCTACTGAGTTATCTGATTCGTAATAAGGGCAACATGCTCACCCACCGGCAGTTGCTGAAAGCCCTGTGGGGCGAAGCCCATGCCCATGACCGTCAGTATCTCCGTGTCTATATCAAGCAGTTGCGACACAAGATTGAACCCGACCCGCATCAACCGGAGTACATCATCACCGAAACCGGAGTAGGTTACCGTATGGATGAGCCCGGTAAGTTCAATAGCATCTCAAGGCTGGCCTCATCAAAGTGCCGCTTGCCGACGAAGGCGATCGCATGATTACCCTGTTGTCGCATGGCACCGGCATTTTCAACCCCTAAAGGCCAGAGGAAATACCGCTCCCGGCGTTCGGATTCCGCGATCAGTCCGTCGCTATCGAACCAGCTGCGATAACCCCCTTTCGCAGTGAACACCGGCAACGATCTTAATTGGTCGTAATTGGCCAGGTCGTAGGAATAGGTTGCGACGGAAGGCTGCAGATTACGGCGACTGACCTGCACCAGATAGTGAGTGCCGGATGCCAGAGTCAGTTGCACATTACCATCCTGTGAAGTCTGTTTGGAGCGCAATGGGCTGCTAAAAAACAGGATGGGTTCAGGACTGTCCGATTGATCCAGTGCAAAAACCGTTGCATGCAGCGGCGAATCAACCGGCACATGGACGCTATGGTAACAACCGCAGGGATGAATGCTGTCGTACATCAGAACAGAGCCATCCGTATTCAGGGTGACGCGCCACACCAGACCGTCCAGTTTGCCGCCGTACCAATCATCCGCAGTGGGCTTGGGGCGTGCACTGAACCACAGGGTGTAATTCAGTTGCAACAAGATCCGGTCGTGGTAGCGCATGTAGCTGGGGTAGGTGTAAACCACCGGCCGTCGATAATCGATTTGACGCACCGGTTGGCCCTGTTGTTCGCTCCAGGTGGCCGCACCCGGAAGATCGGCGTCACTCTTATGGGCGATTTTGTAGTGGGGGGCATGCGCTTCTATGACGGCCTGCAAGCGTTCTGCCGGCAAATCAGGTACACCCAGCGCGTTTTCCTGGTAAGCGCTCGTCAGCCATTCCTGTACCGGCGGGGTGGAAACCCTGTCCTTCGGTTGATAAACATTGGCAGTGCCCTCGATGCCCGTGAATGTCTCAATGTGCTGTCGCATCTCATCCTGATACTCTGCGATCGAGCCCTCGGCGCCGTATTTAATGAGGGCATAAAATCCAAAGAATCGTAGCCAGTCGTTGTAGCTGTCTTCCACTTCAAGATCGGCATTCGTTACCGGCTGCTCCATGCTGTGGGCAAACAGCCGCTCAGAACAGTCCGTCCTGAACGTTTCGAACGCCAGCGTATTACGGACGTCGCCGGGAAGGTTGCGCCATTCCAGTTCGAGGCTGGACATGCCCAGCTGATGCAGTCGGTGACGCCATTGCTGCTCCTGAGTGGGTGTCAGATTTTGAAAGCGAAAGCTGGACCAGAAGCGGTTGGTTCGATAGGTGGGAAAGCCCGGCACCGATTGATACTGGGCGTCCCGGGTTTGGTGCTCGTCAACGGCACTCTTTATTTGAGCCAATTGTTGTTCGCATTGTGCCAGTGGCGTGTCTACCTGTTTGGGTGTCAGGCTGCAGCCGAATAGAAAAAGCCAGCTACCGGCAATGCTGATGGACAGTAATGCTTGAGTGGTTTTCATCATTGCTCCTGTAATTCCGATAATGGGTTTCGCTCCATTGTTTCAGGTTCAGCAGCGCTTCCCGGGCCAGGTCCCGATTGCTCTTGTTGACCAACCACTGGGGAATCATGCCACCCCAGCGACTGCCGGATTCATACCGCACATGCGTTTTACAATCGGCTAACGCCGTCAGCAACCAGTAGCCTTCAGCCTGTTCAATTCGTAAATAACCTGGTTGCTTCGGAACGGCTTCGGGCTGATTGACCATATCAATCCTGAGTTGCGCAGGCGGTAAGGTGGTGACATCAAAACGGGTAATGGCATCCCGGGGGCGAAATGGCCAGCGGGTGACGGTGCGAAACTGAACCAGTGTCTGTGACGGCGCAGGGTGTTTCAGGACGCGTACATCCTGGCTATAGGGCAACCAGTCCCGTTGCCGGTCGGCATCCTGCAGCATGGCCAGTAAAGGGAAGATCGGCACCTGTAGCGTGATCTCCCCCCGTACCATGTCATAGGGTCGATCCGGGCTCTGGGGATCGACCCACAATGCGACGGTTTGCCCGCTTGGCGTGCGTGGCTCCCAGTTTTCCGCAATAACCGTGTTAAGCCACAGGCTGGCGATTATCAGTAAAACCCTGCTGCAGACAGGCATCATAACGTTGTTTCATCTCATCGGCGGCTTGCTGTAAATCCAACTCAGCAGGAATGTAGCTCGGCTCCAGTACGCTAACATAAACTGGCCCCGGCTGCAGACGACTGGAGCGCGGGGGCAGTCGCGTACCACTGTTATGTATTACGATTGGAATGACCGGTAAGTTGCAGTGTTGGGCAATGGCAAATGCACCCAGACGAAAGGCACCGGTAGAGCCGTGCTGGATGCGGGTGCCCTCCGGCGCGATCACGATTGAGAAGCCTTGTTTCACCGAACGCTCTGCTTGGGGCAGCAGTTGTTCCTTCCAGCCGGCGCCCCGCTTGATGAACAGATTGCCACTGAGGCGGAGCAGTGGACCCAATAAGGGATTGCGCCCCAATTCCTCTTTGGCGATACCGGTCACGGGATGTTGCAGCAGGGAGGCGACAATCACCGGGTCCAGCCCGCTTTGGTGATTGAACAGGATGACGGCTGGCGCGGCAGACAGATATTCACGCTGGCGGCAGATACCCGGGGTGCCTGCCAGTGCCGGACCGAGCCGGCCGACAATACGGGCCATGGACAGCACAATCTGCTGTTGCGGGCGACCTGCCAGCTTGAGGAGGGCGCCCCAGGCAATGGCACTCAACGCCGGTACCAGCAGGGCGATGACCAGTTGGAGCTGTCTCAGAGGCCCCATGGCCGGGGCTCCTTACTGGGCGCCGTGCTTCTTCAGAACGTCAACGTAACCGGGCTGGTTGCCGTGCTGGGCAGCAATCTGGGCCAGGGTCCGGCCTTGAGGATCGGTGGCGTTGACGTTGCGACCCTGGGCCACAAACATTGCGAGAAACTGGTCGAAATATTCCACTGGTAAGCCGCGATAGGCTTTGGTCAAAACGTGAAAATCGGCATCTTCGTCGCCTGTGGGTTGCATCTCCAGGAAACGGGCCACTTGGGTGGCATCCAGTTCTTCACCGATAACCTTCTGTTTGTCTTTGCTCGACATGACGATACTCTCTTCAATTGCAGGGCAATGCTCGGCCGCGCATGGTACCACTACTTGTTGCCCAGCAACACCGCTATCCAGTGGCTCTCCTGGTTGGATTCCAGCGCCAGCTTCACGATCATGGTGAGGGGAATGGACAGCAACATCCCCACCGGCCCCAGCACCCAGCCCCAAAACAGCAGTGACAGGAACACCACCAGCGTGGAGAGACCCAGGCCCTGGCCCATATAGCGGGGCTCTACAATATTACCCATCACCACATTGACGATGAAGAAGCCCAGGGCGGTGACGCCGGCGGCCCCCAGGCCCAGTTGCAGGAACGACAGCAGCACCGCTGGAATTGCGGCGATGATGGAACCGATATTGGGGATAAAGTTCAACAGGAACGCCAGCAGTGCCCACATGACGACATAGTCCAGGCCCTGCACCGCAAGCCAAATCCCGATAAACAGACCGGTGCCCAGGCTTACCAGGGTTTTGATAATCAGGTAGCCCTTTACGGATTCATTGAACTGCTCGAAGGTATTGAGAGAGCCATGCTGCTCACCCATGGCACGGCGGAATTTGGCCGGGAAGCTCGATACTTCAAACAGGATAAACAGCACCGTGAGGAAGATCAGGAAAAAGTCGGTGAGCACGTTGCCGAAGCCGGTCACCACGGTACGCACCATGTCCATCACTTTGCCCGGGTTGATCTGCTCCTTCACCATTTGCTGGGACAGCTCTACGCCATGCTCCGCCAGCCAGCGGGTCATCACGGCGGTTTCCTCCTGCAGACTGGCAGAATAGGCCGGGATCTGGCGGGCGAAATCGTTGATGGAGGCGGCCACCACCATGGAGAAGCCGCCGATGCTCAATACCACCAGCAACACCACCAAAATAACCGCCAGCGTGGTAGGGACCCGACGGGACTCCAGCCACATCAACAGGGGGGCACAGAGAATGGCGATAAAGGCAGACAGCAGAAAAGGTACCAGAATTTCCGACGCGGCCTTCATGCCCGCCACCACCACCACAAAGCAGGCTACCCCCAACATCACACGCAGGCTCGGGCTCAGTGCAGAATATTCCATATAGGATAGGCTCCTGGGTTAACTGGAAGGGGGTGAAGCCGGTTCAGGATTCGGTGTCACCAGCCCTTGGCTGTCATCCACCGCAACTTCCTCCGGATTTTTGGGCTGTTCAGTAGTGGCGGAACTGTCGGTTTCCTCTTCCGCGATCATCACCGGCGCACAGTATCCGGATGGATCTCGTTCCAGTCCGTTCACCCGGATCAGCTTTTTCAGTGACTCTACATAGTGAGCGCCCTTTTCGGAGTAGTGATGCAGGCCTTGGGCCAGGTAACACCCGTTGAGCCTCTGCTGTCGTTGGCGCTGTTCCGCCCGGGCTTGCCGCAGCTGGCGATAGGCCCGGTGGCTGTTCAGGTTCAGCATGTAGCTGTTGACCGAGGCCTGGGGCGACTCAAACAGGCGTACCTCATGGTCTTTGTCGTCACTGCGGGATTCCGGTACCAGACCGCAGCCGGGGCGGAAGCACCACTGGCCGAAATAGTTGTTACCCTCCACGGCGAAACGGGAGGTACCCCAGGCACTTTCGATGGCCGCCTGGGCTTTTACCAGGGAGGGAGGCAGGGCGTCCACCTTGATCAGCAGTTGAGCACGAATTTGCTCCGGGTCTTCACTTTTTACGCGATAGCGCTTAGCCAGCTTCAGCCATTCCTCCTGATCCGGCTCGTTATTCTCAATACGGGCGCGAAGGGCGAGAATTTCCTGATTGCGTACACTAATGTATTCATCCATAAAGGAAAAAAAGGCTTTCTTGCGCTTGCCGACGGGCTTGATGGCCGCAAAATTCGGTTTGTCCTCCGGCTCTACTTCCAGAGTGGGGGTAGTGCGGTGCTGGGCCGATGGTGTGGGGCCCAACAAAAGCGGGCTGATGGCCAGGTGCGTAACCACAAAGGCCAAGCAAACGATGGTTGTTGTGATGAGTGGTAAATGCCTTGACATACCCTATTCCAAATCAGTTCCTTGGAGGGGGATTACGCCATGATCGTTACTATTTTGCAACGTAACCCGTTTTTTCTAATGCCCGATGTTCCGTGTAGAATAGGCGCCACATTGCGACCTTGGGATTGGTAAGGATTAGGCGTGCGCGAAATATTGTTGATCAACATCTCCGGGCCGGATAAGCCTGGGGTGACCTCCACCATCACCGACTTACTGGCCCGTTACGATGTTAACGTCCTGGACATCGGTCAGGCCGTCATACATGACACTCTGACTTTGGGAATGGTGGCCGAAGTTCCGAGTGGATCAGAATCCTCCCCGGTACTGAAAGATGTACTGTTTGCCTGCCATTCCATGGCGATGAGTGTGCGTTTTGAGCCTATTGCCGAATCCGAATATGAGGGCTGGGTGCAGGGGCAGGGTAAGGACCGTTTTATCGTAACCATACTGGCCCGCAAGATTACCGCCAAACACATCGCTGCCGTGACCAGTATTGTGGCCAGCCATGGTCTGAACATCGATCATATCAATCGTTTGTCGGGCCGCATTTCCCTGGGTCAGCAAAGTGCCGATCAAAAAGCCTGTGTGGAACTCTCTGTGCGCGGTGCGCCCGGTGACATTGGCCAAATGCGGGCCCAGTTCCTGGCGGCCGCCGGGGATCTCGGTGTGGATATTGCGTTCCAGAAAGACAATGCCTATCGCCGCAACCGGCGCCTGGTGTGTTTTGATATGGATTCCACCTTGATCGAAGCGGAAGTCATCGATGAGCTGGCCAAGGCCGCCGGGGTGGGTGAAGCCGTGTCTGCCATCACGGAACAGGCCATGCGCGGCGAGCTGGATTTTACCCAGAGTTTCCAGCGCCGGGTTGGACTCCTAAAGGGGCTGGACGAATCGGTGTTGGAGGGTATTGCCCACACTCTGCCGATCACCGAAGGGGCGGAAGACCTGATTCGGGCTTTGAAGGCGCTGGGCTACAAGACCGCCATCCTGTCGGGAGGTTTTAACTACTTTGGTCGTTTCCTGCAGCAGAAACTGGGTATCGATTACGTTTATGCCAATGAGCTGGAAATCAAGGACGGTAAGGTCACCGGTGAAGTGAAGGGCAGGGTGGTGGATGGCCAACGTAAGGCTGAGTTATTGAAGCAGCTCGCTGAGAAGGAGAACCTGAATTTGCAGCAGGTGATTGCGGTGGGGGATGGGGCCAACGACTTGCCCATGTTGAGCATTGCCGGACTGGGAATTGCGTTTCGTGCCAAGCCCCTGGTGAAGGAGAGTGCTGAGCATGCGATATCGGAATTGGGACTGGACGGAATTCTCTATCTGCTGGGGGTGCGCGACCGGGACAGTGAAGAGTTGCTGACCAGAGAGTGAGTTCCTGCCAACCGCCCCCTGAAGCCAGCGTATTCGCTAAGGGGGCGGTTGGAAGTTCAGAAATTACAGAATGGTGATTGGTACAGGACTGGACATGGTGCTTTCCAGTCCACTGTTGTCTACAGTGGTGAGTCTGAAGTAGTACACGCCTGGCGCCAGACCAGTAACCTGCGCAGAGGTGGTGGAGGTGCTTTTCACCTGATCGTAACTGCCTTCCAGTTGGCTTGATACGTATATGTTGTAGCCCTGGATGTCACCCTTCGCCAAGGTTTCTCCATTAGCGCGGTACTGGGGCACGTTCCAGCTCAGCATGACTGAACCGGTAGCGTCGGCGAGAATGGTGATATCGGCTACGTTCGAGGTAGCTGATGAGCCTTCGTTACTTACTACGCAATAGTAGCTACCCGAGTCAGTAGCGGTGCCGGAGGGAATGACCAAATCGGTTACTGAATTGGTGGTGATCAGTAAAGTGTTGTCTTTGTAGCACTGATAGGTGATGGGCAGAGCGCCAGAGGCCTCCACGTCCAATACGATGTTGCCGCCCAGCTGCAGAATCTGGTTGGAGGGCTGTTTGGTTATACGAACTTTTTCCAGTACTTCAACTGCAATCGTGTCGCAGGTAACCGAATTTACCGAATTGCTTACTACACAGTGATAGTCGCCTGCCTGGCTCATGACTAACGGCGACAGCGTCAAGGTGTTGCCTGTGTCGGCCAATACTGATCCGTTATGATACCACTGAACCCGGGTGTCACTGCCGCCGCTGTGGCCTACAGTCAGGCTGATGGTATCGTCTTCATAAGCGCTGGCAGCCTGTGGTTGTTGCAGGATGGTGATCTTGCCGTTAACGGACACAGTGAAATCGGCGCAAACTGCACTGCTGTTATTGTTCCACACCCGGCAGCTATAAGTGCCGGTATCTTCCGAGGTCAAGTTTGTTAAGGTTAGTACGGCTGCATTATTGATTAAGTTTGTTCCGTCTTTAAGCCATTTATACGTAAGGTTTTCACCAGTGGCCTGCACCGTTAAGGTGAGGTCGCTGCCCTCGTTGACAGTGGTGTCTTTGGGTTGGTTGAGGATGGTCACTGACTGGCTTACAGTAACCGTAGCAACATCACATTCCAATGAGCCCAGCTCGTTCTTCACCAGACACTGATAATCTCCCGCCTGATCCAAAGTGATGTTGTTCAGTGCCAGAGTATTGCCGGTGCCCACCAGGGCGTTGTTGTGATACCACTCAACGGACGGCGTAGGATCACCGCCGGCGTCGACGCTCAGGGAGACACTGCCACCTTCATAAGTCGTCTGGGAAACAGGCTGTTTGATGATGCTGATGGGGGAAAGAATATTCAGGGAGAAGCTTGAACATCTAGCGCTGCTGCCCGCGTTGAACACGCGACAGCTATAGGTGGCCTCATCAAGCTCGCGTACTGAGGCGAAACTCAGGGTGTCACCGCTACCGGTAATCACCTGTCCATTTTTGCTCCATTCATACTGCAGGTTATCGCCGCTGGCGCTGACTTTGAATGTGACGCTGTCACCGACCTGGGCGGTTTGGCTTTGGGGAGATTGGGTAAGGGTGGCGCTGTTCAATACGGTTACAGCGGCGCTGTTGCTGACGTCGCTGGCGCCTGCGTTACTAACCACACAACGATATTGTCCAGCCGTGCCGGAGGAAACGGAGGAAAAACTCAGCTGGGCGGAAGTAGCGCCGCTGAGGTTTTGCCAAGTGCTGCCGCTAAGCTTTTGCCACTGGTAGCTGATGGGGGCATCGCCACTGGCGGCAATTCTCAAAGCGCCGGACTGGCCTGTATAGAGCGTAGTGTCTTTGGGGTTCACAGTGACGACAGCGGGTCCAATCAGGGAGAGTGCAGCGCTGTTGGAACTGGCGGTGATGCCGTCCCCATTGACGATGACAACGCTGTAAAGGTTGGCATCAGCGGGGCTGACGTTGAGCACACTCAATCTTGCCGTATTGGCGCCCTGGAACTTGCTGCCATCGCTGATGGGTGAGCCAGCCTTTAACCACTGGTAGCTGAGGGTACCGTAACCGGAGGCCTCCACCGCAAAGCTAGCATTATCACCTGCCGCAACCAGCTGATCTGCAGGTTGCGTAGCTATACTGATGACGCTTTTCAGGTTGATGCGGGATGTTCTTGATGTTTTTTGTCCGCCATCGTTCTTCACTTTTACGCGGTATTGTTTGGTCGTGCTGGTATCCACGTTCTCCACGACCAAGGTATCCGTAGTGGTATCCAAGGTTTTCCAACCGGTAAGGCTGCGTGCCTGCCACTGGTATTCGATGTTGTCACCGGTGGCGTCCACAGAGAACACGGCAGTTTCACCGGGATAAATAGTGACATCCTGAGGTTCGCCGGTGATTTCCGGCAACTCATTTACGTACAGTTTTGCAGCGGATGAGGTCTCGGTGCTGCTGTTGCTGACTTTTACTTTATAGGTACCGGCATCTGCAGTGCCTGCGATCACAAAACTCAGGCTGGCTGATGTGGCCCCTGCAATGGGTGACCCATTATGGAACCATTGATAGGACAGCTTCGAACCGCTGCTGGCGGTCACGCTGAAAGTGGCGGATTGACCGGCATAGCCAACTAGGTCGGTGGGCGCAGAGTTGATTCTGATCGGTTCAAAGGCGGGCTCTGCGACAGTGGTCTCATCGCCGGAAACCTGATCGACGTCGGAGTCAGTCGCACCCTTTCCTCCCAGGTCTTTACAGCCCGGTATCAGCGGCAAACTGAATGCTACCAACAAAGCCAACAGTGCTTTTTTGTGCAAAGTCATCATCGATATTAATCGGTCTATAAAGCTAGGCGAATTGAAAGTTCTAAATTTTTTATTAGCCGGGTAATGTTCCCAGAAAGAGTCAGGTCAAATGTTGAAAGTGATCACAAAGTTTGAGAGAAAGTGCCTGATTTTTTGTACAAAATTTCCGTTTGGTTAAAATATGATCTATGGGGGCCGCATCTAATTTTGGTCGCCCAAAAAATGATCTGATCAATTTTTGTTCTTGTTTCCCTGTTCATGACTGAACTTTGATGCTTATTCCGCTACGGGCCTTCTTCCTGGGTTTTTTTTGTTCGATGCCTGCGAGCTGCTGCGAGGTGGTTGGGAACTGTACCCTGGAAACCGTACTTTGTACTCTCTCAGTGTGTGACTTCTTGCTCAGATTTGTGGATTGGGTTGGCAGGGTTTTCCTTGGTGTGAACTGGCCCACACGAGACTTCCCGGGGTTGTTCTAGTCTAGTCCTTGTAAGTTGATTAGCCCGTTCTCAGCAAAGGTACTGCACTAATGTCAGTTTTAAATGCTTCCCTGAATCTGTTTTCACACAAAGTGCTGGCCAGTCTGTTAATGGCACTGGCCTTGGTGTTGTCCGGTTGTGGCGGCGGTGCTCAGACGCATGAAAGCAACGCGCAGATTGAAAGTGATGCTACCGGTGGAACGGACGAAACCGGTGGCGGTAGCCAGGACCCGATAGATGAGCCGGCAACACCTGCCGTGCTGAATCTCGTTTCCCAGCCCAGTAGTGCCAGCATCGCCGAAGGCGAGTCCCACACGTTTGTGGTTTTGGTGGAGCACGAAAACCCCATAACGGTCACATGGTCTTTCAATGGCTCAGTCGTACAGCGCTCTTCCAGCACCAGTCTTACTGCCAGTGAGGCAGGTACCTACCGCTGCTCAGTGACTGACGGTACCACCAATGTCCGCTGCGATTCCTTTACTCTGACCCTGACAGCAGAGCAATATTTAACAATTGATAGTCAGCCTCTTAATCAGATGGTGAACGAGGGTGTGAACGTCACTATGTCTGTTGGCGCGACCGGTAGTGGCAACCTTAGCTATCAGTGGTATTTCAATGGCGCCTCCATCGCTGGAGCCACTTCCGCCATCCTGGAGCTGGACTCCGTAACCGTTGCGGATGACGGAGAGTATTATGTGGTGGTGAGTAATGCCAGCGGCAGCACTACGTCTTCTACTGCATCCTTGAATGTGGCAGCCAGCAGCGTGCAGGGCCGGGCCTTGATTACTTGGAACCGTCCGCTGATGCGAGCCGACGACAGTAGCCTGACTGATTCAGAAATTCAGTCCTACGAAATTTATCATTCCGACAGTGCTAACGGCACCATGGAACGCATCGATACAGTGGATGCTGTATACCTGGATTACACTGCCACAGGCTTGGCTCAGGGCACTCATTATTTCAGCCTGGTGACGGTGGATACGTCCGGCCTGAAAAGCTCCCTGTCCGATCCGGTGAGTGTGACGATCAACTGATCCTGAGTTTACACTTACCTAATAAAACGGGCCGCGGCCCGTTTTATTGGTTGGATTCTGCTCCGGGATTGGGTTAGTTACAAATGAGCTGTGTCACCCGTTCTGCAATTGCCATGGCAGCAGTCAGCCCGGGTGATTCAATACCGAACAGGTTTATCAGGCCGTTGCTATGGTTTTGAATGATGAAGTCTCTAGCGGATTCTCCTGGTGCCTGAATCTTGGGTCGAATACCCGCATAGGCTGGAGCCAGCTTGTTCGCATCCACAGCGGGGAAGTAGTGCTGAATCGCGGTTATAAAATGAGCCTTGCGGTCATCAGGGATAAGGTAATTCTCGGTTTCCACATATTCCGTATCCGGTCCGAAGCGGGCCTGTCCTGACAGGTCGACCGTGGCATGGATACCCAAGCCGATGGTATTCGGGTCCGGCAGGGGGTAGATCAAATGGGCGAATGGCGACTGTCCGCTGAGGGAGAAGTAACAACCTTTGCACAGGTGTAAAGCCGGAATGCTGTGCCGCGAGCTGCCCTCGATGCGGGCGGCTACTGCTTGCGCTTGTAGACCTGCTGCGTTGACGAAGTGGCCGCAGTGGAATGCATAGGGTTCCCCCACACTGCGCACTTCCACCCTGAACCCGGTGTTAGTTTGTTGCGCACTCAGAAACTCCGTATTCAGGCACAGGGTTCCCCGTTCCGCTTCCAGGTCCAGCAGCAGGCTGGTCATCAGGGCGTGGCTGTCGATGATGCCGGTGGAGGGTGATAGCAGCGCAAGCTGGGCCCTTACCTGGGGCTCCATGGTGCTTAATCGTTTTGAGTCGATCCACTCCAGATCCAGAACGCCGTTATCCATTGCCCTGGACTCCAGGGCTGCCAGCTGTTCGACCTGATCATGGCTGGTGGCAACAATCAGTTTGCCGAGGCGGCGATGAGGAATGCCCTTGCGATCGCAGTATTCATATAGAAGGTGCTTACCCTCTACGCAGAGTTGCGCCTTCAACGAATTGGTAGGGTAATAGATGCCGGCGTGGATGACTTCGCTGTTGCGACTGCTGATACCGGCGCCGTATGTCTTGGTTGTTTCCAAAACAAGGGTGGAGTAGCCCCGCATGGCCAGCGCCCGTGCGCAGGCGAGCCCCACCACGCCGGCTCCGACGATACAGCAGTCAAAGTGGTCAACGGCCACACTAAGGTTCCTCAGGCGCGATCAATGGGAAAGCTGAGAATATCCTGAATGCGCTCGCAGTTCAGCAGTACCATCAATAATCGATCCAGACCCAGTGCCACGCCAGCGCTTTCCGGAAAGCCGTGTTGCAGGGCGGATACCAGTTCTGATGGGTAGGGAACCGTGGGCAAGCCGTTTGTCTGCCGGTGGTGCAGGTCGGCCTTGAAGCGGGTCGCCTGTTCCGCCGCGTCCACCAGCTCCTGATAGCCGTTGGCGATTTCCACGCCGCCCAGGTAGAGCTCTGCCCGCAGTGCCACAGGAGTGCCGTCAGCGGCGGTACCCGCCTGTGCCAGGCTGGCTTTGCTGGTGGGGAACTCAGTCAGGAAAACCCCGTTTCTGGGGAGTTGAGGTTCCACCAGGTGGCTGCTGATCAGATCCAGCAGGCCATCCCGGTCCAGGCCGTCGAAGTCTCCGCTAATGCGGGCATTGGCAAGGTTCATCAGTTCAGGCTGAGACGCATGGTGCGGATTCAGGCCCACCGCGTCTTCAAATGCCTGGCGGTAAGTCTGGCGGGGGAACGGTTCCCAGTTATGGCCAAACGCGGAGGCTGCATTCAGTACCAGGGCTTCCACTTCATCCATGAGTTGTGCAAGGTGCCAATCCGGCCGGTACCACTCCAGCATGGTGAACTCCGGATTGTGCTGGCGGCTATTTTCCTCGTGGCGAAAGGCTTTGCCTATCTGGTAGATGGGCCCGCAACCTGCAGCCAGCAGGCGTTTCATACAGAATTCGGGGGATGTCTGCAGGAAGTAGTCACGGCCGTTGGCTTGTGTCCGCCAACTGCTCAGGTGGGGATCGGTGGCTGTGCTGGAGCACAGTAACGGGGTTTCCACTTCCATAACGTCGCGGCGGGCGAAAAAATCACGGATCAGGCGGTTTAGTTTGGCACGTGCAGCCAGATGGCTGATGGGGGCGCTGGGTTGCCAGGTCATGTTGCTAACTGCTTGGGGAAAGTCATGCTGCCCGGATGTGCCGGGCAGCGAAAGATGTTGGGGTCAGGCGCGGGACACGTATTCGCCGCTGCGGGTGTCGACCTTGATTACGTCGCCCTGATTCACAAACAATGGCACGCGAACGACGGCACCGGTGGTCAGGGTGGCGGGCTTGGAGCCGCCGTTGGCGGTGTCACCCTTCAGGCCTGGATCTGTCTCAATGATCTCCAGTTCGACGAAGTTCGGTGCAGTTACCGCCAGTGGAGAGCCGTTCCACAGGGTCACCGTGCAGACGTCTTCCTCTTTCAGCCACTTGGCTGCTTCCCCCACGGCAGTGGCATCGGCAGCCTGCTGCTCAAAGCTCTGCTGGTCCATGAAGTGCCAGAATTCGCCGTCGTTGTAAAGATATTGCAGATCCACGTCCATGATGTCGGCGCCTTCTACGGAGTCTCCGGACTTGAAGGTGCGTTCCCAGGTTTTACCGGTTTTCAGATTGCGCAGTTTTACGCGGTTGAAGGCTTGGCCTTTGCCGGGTTTTACCACTTCGTTTTCGACGATGGAGCACGGGTCCCCATCCAACATCACTTTAAGACCCAAGCGGAATTCGTTGGTAGAATAGTTGGCCATTGATCAACACCTGTTTTCTTGAAAATTTGCAGTACCCGTTACGGGAAAGGCGCTAATGATAACTCGAACTGCCCCAAGTTGGCATACTGAAGACTGGCAAATTCTGCTTTCCGGCAGTATTCGCTGCCCGGAAGCCCTGTGGAAGCGCCTGGAGTTGCCTCTGGACAGCCTGCCGGCCGGCCTGAAAGGGCATCAGGCCTTTCCCTTGAGAGTGCCCGAACCCTATTTGGATAAAATTCTGCCTGGTCGGTTGGATGACCCCTTGCTCAGACAGGTCATACCGGTGGCGGCGGAAACCGATCAGGTGGCCGGATATGTGGCGGACCCCCTGGGTGAACTTGGCAGTAATCCGCAAAGTGGACTGTTGCACAAGTACCACAGCCGGGTGCTGCTGGTATTGAGTGGTGCCTGTGCCATTAATTGCCGGTATTGTTTTCGCCGTCACTTTCCCTATGAGGACAACCGCCTTTCCACTGCCGAATTCGCTCAGGTTGAGACGTATTTACGTGAGCATCCTGAGGTCAATGAAGTGATTCTGAGTGGTGGCGATCCTTTGGTGGTCAGTAATGCCCGGCTGGCCAATCTATTGAATATTATTGAAAAAGTGCCGACTGTGCGGCGCTTGCGCATTCACACCCGGGTGCCGGTGGTGATTCCCCAGCGGATTGATGCCGGTCTGCTTGAGATCCTGGGTAATACTCGCCTGGATACGGTTTTGGTGACGCACAGCAATCATCCCCGCGAGCTGGATAGCGTATTTGACGCCGCCATGGGGGCCCTGCGCCAGGCCGGCGTGCATCTGCTGAATCAGGCGGTGCTGCTACGGGGCGTGAACGACGATGGCCAGGTGCTGGTGGCGTTGAGTGAGCGCCTGTTTCACAGCGGAATCCTGCCGTATTACCTGCACTTACTCGATCCGGTGGCCGGTGCCCATCATTTCGACGTGCCGGAAGCGGAGGCGCGGGCATTGATGGCTCACCTGCACCGCTACCTGCCCGGTTTCCTGATACCCCGCTTAGTGAGGGAGATTTCAGGAAAGCCCGGCAAGACCCTGATAGATTTGCATTTATCCTGATGTGTTAATCGTAATCAATGTTTGCGCATCCTGTGCAAAGTCTGCCTATACTTACTAGTAAGGGATTCTCCCCACAGGTCTGAGGCCCCTTTCATTGAGCTACATGCCTTAAGCTATACAGGCATGCCGCAGACAGAATGTAGTGAAGCAACGGGAAAATTGAATGTCTAATTCAGCTGAGCATCTTAGCTTGAAGCTGCCGCCACATGATCTGGAGGTGCTTTCCTTCAGTGCTCCCCAACCCAAGAAGGTGAAAGAATGGGTGGATGGGTTGCCGAAGATGAATGTGGGTGAGAGCGCCAAGCGGCTCTATTCTGCCATTCAGGAACTCAATCGGCTCAAGACCGATTCCGATACCCGTTTTCAGCTCATGGAGATTATGCGGGGGCCCATCCATTTTATTTGTCAGAGCCTGGAAAAGCATTTCCTGAACAAGGCGGTGGTGTTGCCTCCCAAGGAAGCCAAGATCGCCGCCCTGGCCCAGGCCCTGCAGAACCACCTGGCCACCGGCTACAAAGCCGTGACCATGCAGTTGCTGCCCCGCGTCAAGAACATGGATAAAGAGGCGAAGAAACTGTGCCTGAAGGCTATCCACCGGGCTATTGCGGAACAAAGTCAGGTGCTGCTGCGCAGCTTCCAGCTCTATTACCCGGCGCCACCGAATTTCTGGCGGGAAATCCATTTGCTCTATTTGCTGGCGCAGCGCTTCGGCATGCTGGAGTTCATGGTGGAGGACCCGGAAGAGGATTACTGGGAATCCAGTGTCTATGACTTGTACATGCGGGTGCTGTTGCTTTCCACGGCTAAACCCAACCAGTTGCGCCAGAACCAGATTCAACTGGTGTACGAAGCGGCCCGCTATTGGGCCCGGTTTGCCTCAGTGACCGACGCCAAATCCGCCACTGGTTTATTTGTCATTGATGTGATGACTGATTATCCGCCCATCTATCAGTCGCTGATGCGTCGCACCACGCTGCCCCACAACATCCGCTATTTTGATGCATCCGTGATTTCCGATCACCTGCGGGTGCTGTTGCAATTGCCCCAGGGGCAGCCTCATCCGGTGTCCAGCTTCTTTGTGCCGGACAAGTTCCCGGCGGACCTCACCCGTATCCTGATTCAGGCCTGGGGTGTGTTGGCGGAACGGGCTTTCACCCGAATTGACGAGCATGGTTCATTGCAACTCTGTATTGGTTTGAGTGCGACGCACTATTTTGTTTCGGGCAAGGCGGATTTTAATCGCATGGTCAGCGGCTCCAGTTCCGCGCTGGATCCGGAGTTGAACAACCCCTTTCTTCAGCACGGGCCGGGGCGTCGCCGGGATGTTTATGAAACCAATGACGTCTGGGGGTTGAACATGGATTCAGCCAAGCTCAAAGTCCAGGACGGTGGGGTGAGCAGCGAAATTGATGCCTATGCGGAACAGCGCCACGCAGCGGAAAAGGACAAGTATCCACAGTACAATTGTGAAGTGGTCAATACCAGCCCGGGTGGCTTTTGTTTGAGCTGGCATCAGGATGTGCCGCCGCAAGTGAAAACCGGTGAAATTATCGGAATACTTGAAGCGGACAAAAACCACTGGAGTATTGGCGTCATCCGCTGGGTGAAGCAGTTCAAGGACGAAGGGGTTCGCATGGGGGTGGAGTTGATTGCGCCCAAAGCGGAAGCCTGTGGTACGCAGGTTATCCACAAAAAAGGCGGTACGACGGAGTTTATGCGCACGCTAATGTTGCCTGAATTGCGCGCCATTGGTCAGCCGGCAACCTTGATCACCCCCAACATCGCGTTCCACGTGGGATACAAGGTCAATATCAACGAGAGCGGTCTGGTATCCAAGGGGCAATTAATCAAACAGGTAACTTCTACTGCAAGTTTCAGCCAATTTCAGTTTAAAATGCTGGTGCCGGCAGCCGGAAGGGAAGAACTGGTTGAAGAGCGTGCAGCGCCGCAGGCGGAAGAACGCAGTAAAAAAGCCCAAGACGACGATTTTGATTCCATTTGGTCCAGCCTTTAAAAAAGGTTTGGCCACAGGGCGCCATTGAGCCCTGTTTCGGAGTTTCCAGCAAATCTTTGCCCGCAAGGGCCCATTTGAATTAATGATTACATGAGTAAGAAAGCCGAGACCATAAAGTTACTGATTCTGCATGAGTCCCCTGATGATGCGGAACAGCTGATGAATCTGATCCGAAACTCCGGTCGGGCCACCCGTGGCCAGATGATCGAAAGTTCGGACAGTCTGGTGCAGGCCTTGGGGGCAGGGCAGTGGGATCTTATGCTGTTGCGCCCGGACGCCAACGAAGTGTTCGCCATGGAATGCCTCAAGGAAGTGAAGAAACAATCCAAGGATATCCCGGCAATTTTATTGGTGGATGAATACGACGCGGAAGAGGTGGTCGAAAGCCTGCGGGAAGGGTACGAAGATGTGGTGGTGATGGATGATCAGGATCGTTTGATTCTGGTGATTCAACGGGAACTGCGTAACCTGATGGAGCGCCGCGCCCGTCGCACCGCTGAATTGCATCTTAAAGAAGCGGAAAAGCGCTGCGCTATGCTGCTGGACAGCTCCCGCGATGCGATTACCTATATCACTGACGGCATGCACACCTACGCCAACGATTCCTATCTGGAGCTGTTTGGTTACGACGATGCTGAAGATCTGGAAGGCATGCCGATCATGGATATGGTGGCGCCAAAGGATCATGAAGAATTCAAGCAGTTCCTGCGGGCTTACAGTGCTGGTGAAAGTGACACCAACGAATTCGTATGTCATGGCTTGTGTACCGATGGCACCGAAATTCAGGCCCGTATGATTTTCTCCAATGCTACCTATGATGGTGAGCCCTGCACCCAGATTCTGATTCGCACCAACCAGGCGGATGCGGAACTGCAGGAAAAGCTGAAAGAAATCAGCAGTCAGGATTTGCTGACCGGCTTGTACAACCGTTCCCATTTCACCCAGGAACTGGACAAGGTCATGCAATGGGCGGTAACCCAAAGCAAAACCGCTGCGTTGGCATATATTCAGCTGGACAATTTTGCCTCCGTTCAATCGGACATTGGTATCGCCGGTGCGGATATGGTGTTGGCCGATATCGCGACGCTGATCCGGGAAACGTTGCCGGAAGGAACTATCCTGGCCCGTTTCGGTGATGAGATTTTTACCGCGCTGATCAAGGAAAAATCCCTGGAGGAAGGGCGCTCCATTGGTGAATCCGTGCGGGCAGCCGTTGAAGATCACCTGTCGGAAGTGCAGGACCGCACTGTTCAGGTCACCGCCAGCGTCGGTATTACCCTGATCAGTGAAAATACCGATGATGCGGAAGAGATCATGACCCGTGCGCACCAGGCCAGTGAACAGGTGCGGGAAGAAAATCCATTGGGTAACGGTGTATCCGTTTTTGATCCGGCCTCGGTGAAGAAAATCGATCCCTCCGATACCGGTGCGGTAGTGCAGGAGGCTATTGACAAAGGCTTGTTCAAACTGCTGTTCCAGCCTGTGATTGATCTGCGGGGCGGCAGTGGTGAATTGTATGAAGCGTTCCTGCGGATGGTGGATGAGGACGGCAAGGAAGTGTCTCCCAGCGATTTTCTGGGGGCCGCCTCGCAGCAGGACTTGAGCGAGAAAATTGACCGGTGGGTGATTCTGCAGTCCATCAAACTGCTGTCTGATCATCGGGCCAATGGCCACGACACCAAGTTGATCATCAACATCACCGGGGAATCCCTCAAGGATCAAACCCTGTTGCCCTGGTTGAGTGTGGCGTTGAAAGCCGCGCGCATGCCCAGTGACGCCATTGTATTCCAGTTCGCGGAAAACGATGCCACTACTTATCTGAAGCAGGCCAAGGAATTTACCCGTGGGCTGAAAGAACTGCATTGCAAGATTTCTATTTCCCGCTTCGGTTGTGCGCTGAATCCGTTCAATACCCTCAAGCATTTGGAGGTGGATTACCTCAAGGTGGATGGCTCTTTCATGAAGGACATCGGCAGTGACGAAAGCCGGGAAGCACTGAAAGAAATGGTGGCAGCGGCCCATGCCCAGGGTAAGTTGACTATTGCTCCCTTTGTGGAAAGTGCTGCGATTCTCTCCACCCTGTGGCAGATCGGGGTGAACTATATCCAGGGCTACTATCTGCAGGCTCCCACTGAGCAGATGAACTACGATTTCTCCAGTGACGAGTAATCCATTTTGCCGCTCTATCCGGGCATTTATTACACAATAGAAAGTTTTATAGGTGAATAAATGTCCGGTGATTTTCGGGTTGTGACAAAATTCCGTATAAAACAAATGTCCTTAGGGGTTAACCAGGGTTGAAGTGTCTATACTGTGTTTTGACTCTGGCCGGTTGACCGCAGTTGGCAATAGGATCACCGAAATGGAAAAGACCCATGGAGAGGGATGTGGCTATGGATGAAGCCCGTACAATCAAATCGATCTTATACCCCTTGGCGCGGGACGTACGTAACCTGCATACGTTTGTTGCCAACATCAATAATATCCTGCAGGCAGAACCGGATCGCTTTGCGCTGGCGGCGCCCAGCGGTTTGGCATCATTACGCAACACCATGCGCAGCTTGGCAAAGTCCACCAAAGCCATGCAGGAAGTCAACGACATCGCCATCAATGAAAGCGCCATGGCGGAAAAGCTGGCCCAGCGCTCCATGACTTTGGTGTTGCGGCCGGCGGCACATTTACATGACACGGCGCGCAGTCTGAAAACCTCCATTGATCGGGCCCATAACCTGATGGCGCGACTCAATGGCTACTTCAATCCCCTGTTTGTGTTTACGGTCAGCACCTCGCCGGTGGCGGAACTGATGGCGCGGGATCTGGATATGCTGGACCGGCGTCTGACCAACCTGAAAAAGACCATGGCCCGTCTCTCGGATCAGGAGCTTATCTCAGGTTTGCCCAATGCGGTGGAAGACCAGTTGGCGCTTTATGTACCGCGGCTCAAAGTGATGGAAAGTGAAACCTCCGACATTGCCAACCAGATGTCCATTCTGATGGGTAAAATGAATCGGTTGATGGAGCTCAGTGCGCGTCTGGAGCCGTTGATGAGAATGGCGGTGGCCCTTAACAGCGCCATTGACGACCTGGTGCCCGCCATGGTGGTGTTGAAGAAGCTGGGTAAAGCGTTGGGTATGGTGCAGTCCCGTTACGATAAAGAGGGGTCTCTGACCCAGGCGGTGGATGACGCCCTGGCGGAACTGGATTTGCCGATGGATGCCTTGATTCAGTTGGAATACCAACTCCGGCGCGAAGTGGAGAATTACATTGACCCGATCATCGAGCCGCTGCAGGAACTGACCGACCATGTGAAGGACAGCTTGCCGGTTACCCATGAATTGAACGGATTGGAGAGCACCCTGCTGGCTCAGCACAACCGCTTCAATGTGGTCCTGAAATTGTCCACCACCCTGTTCGAAGGCTTTGACCGCTTGGTGGAAGAGTATCGTCTGGTTACCAATGTGGCCTGATACTTGTAGCCAAAGACTTTGTTTGTCCGCCCCTGCAGCTTACAATAGCCAACTCGATTTTTAGCTCAGGGGCAATCCCTTCATGGAATTAACGGAAAAACTGATTGGGGATTGTTCCCCCTATATTGGCAACCTGGTGTATGACATCGACGTGCGTCTGTTGTTTATCGAATTGATGGACGATCCGGAGAAACAAAACCTGGTGAAGCGGATTGTGTTCCCCGGTATTGTTTCGTTCAACGAAAGCAATCTGCTGAATGAGCCGGAAGACGACTCCATCGACGACGTGGTGGCTATCCAGCGGCTGGATACCAACCGCATCATCATTACCACCTACAAGAAAGAAATTCTGCTTAACCTTTCCGAAGAGCCTTTCGTCGAAGAAATGGACTGAACAGCGATTCCAGGAACCCTGCTGTTACAGCAGGGTGCCCAATTGCTCGCCCATACAGACGCGGGTGCCTGCCTGCATGGCATCATTCCATTTTATCTTGTTGGGTCCGAATAAAACGATGGCAGTGGACCCCAACTTGAAACGACCCATTTCAGCGCCTTTGACCAGTGCCATACGGCCGTCATGGGGAGCATAATCGAAATGTTTCAACTGCCTTTTTGGTGGCGTCACCATCCCTTCCCACACCGTTTCGATGCTGGCTACGATCATGGCCCCTACCAATACCACCGCCATGGGGCCCAGCTCGGTCTCAAAGAAGGCCACCACCCTCTCATTACGGGCAAACAGCGCCGGCACCTGGCTGGCGGTGAGGTTATTGACGGAGAACAGCTTGCCCGGGACATAGGTCATGTCGGTGAGCTTGCCGCCAAAGGGCATGTGCACCCGGTGGTAGTCCTTGGGTGACAGATAGATGGTGGCGAATTTCCCGTCGCGGAATTGGGCCGCTTTGTTTTCATCACCACCGAGCAGTTGGCTCAGGGTGTAGTGGTGACCCTTGGCCTGAAAGATACGGTCCTCTTCAATCTTGCCGATCTGGCTGATGGCGCCGTCGGCGGGGCAGGCGATACCTTCTTCTGCGATGGGGCGCACCCCTTCTTTCAAAGCCCGGGTAAAGAAATCGTTGAAGGTGGCATAGGCTTGAGGGTTTTCCTCTGCCGCCAGGCTCATGTCGATGCCGTAACGCTGCAGAAAAAAGTTAACCAGGGCGTTTCTGATCAGGGGCCAGCGGGATTCTGCCAACAGGCCTACGGCGCGGGAGAGCAGGTGTTGCGGCACACAGTATTGGGGCAGCACTTTTAAGCGATCCAGTGCGGAATCAGTCATCTTGGGTTCTCGAATTGGTTTTGCATGTGGCTGAAAAGTTCAGGCGCGATTATGGGCCTTCCAGTACTTTAGTTTCAATGGGGCTATGGGTTCAATTGGCTTTGGTTTCAACGGGAGTATCCGGGTCATTGCCCCATTCCGACCAGGAACCAGGATAAGCCTGGATGTTGTCGAAGCCCAGTATCTTGCCCAGCAGGTAGGTGAAGCCGGAACGGTGATGGCTCTGGCAATGGGTGACAATGTGCTTGCCGGCAGTGATGCCAAGGGATGCCAGTTCCTGGCGCACGCTGTTGAGATCCCGAATACGCAGACCGTTGTGGCGGTCCATGGCGCGAATCCATTCGTAATTGACGGCACCCGGAATATGGCCGTTCTTCATGGCCCCCTGACGCAGACCCAGGTATTCCTCCGGCGAGCGTGCGTCCCAGATCACAAACTCAGGCAGCTCCAGGCGTTGCAGGATCTCTTCCTTGGTCATCATGGGGCCGTTGTGGATGTGGGCCTTGTATTGGCTGGGTTCAGGTACATTGACGCCTTCCTCCAGCGGTTTTTGTGCCTCGGCCCACGCGTGCAGGCCGCCGTTTAAATAGGAGTAGTGTTGATGGCCGAGTACATCCAGGGTCCAGATCAGGCGTCCGGCCCAGCCGCCGCCCTCATCGTCATAGGCCACCACGTGGGTGTCCGTTGTCAGTCCTAACGCGGAAAAAATTTCGGACAGGGCCGCCTCCGGCGGCAGTTTGCCGGGCCCCGGCATTTGTCCACTCATGAGCTGCATGAAAGGCAGATAGACGGCGCCGGGAAGATGGGCGGCGGCGTATTGTTCCGGTCGGCATAAATCAACGAGCAGTAAGCCAGGTTGGCCCAGCAGGGGCTCCAGGTCTTCCGGTTCTATCAAAAGGGGCAGTGTGATCGATGACATGGCCTGATTCCGTGCGGAGAATTCAGGCTATTGTACCAGTTTTAACGATTGGCGGGTTTGGCGGCAGCCCGCTTACCCCGGGTGACCAGGTGCTTGCTGCAGGTATTGCATGCCACTTTGAACGCCTTGTATTCCGCTTCTGACATACCGAGCCGGTTATGGGTGCCTTTGTCGGCGTAAAACAGGCCGAAGGCGCCTTTGTGGTTGAACACCGACATCAGGAAAAAGTGATCGCTTTGGGCGGCTTGTTTAAAGGTGCCCGGTACCAACCCGGATACCTTGGTGGGACGCTCAGGGCTGACCCAGGTCGCCGCCGGTTGCTTCAACAGTTGGCTGAACAGGTTATTGTGCTGCATGCGTACGGAATACTTGGCCAGGGAAGGGGTATTTTCGCAGCCCCGGGAATAATAGGTTTCCACGCTGTGGTCTGAGCGCTTGTAGAGCAATACCACAACCCGCTCCAGGGGGGTGGTGTCCCGCAACACATCCACCACGCTGTGGATGGATTCGAATTCAGTGGTGAAGTAGTCCGGCTCCTGCAGCAGCTTGCGCATCAGGGCCTCGAATTCCTGTTTCTTCTCGGCGGAGAGGAAGCCCGGGTGGGCGGGCTGGGCAGGAGCCGACGCCATCGGGCTGGGAGCACCCAGAATGGCGCGGCGATCCAGATCCTCAGGCAGATGTTCGCTGTGAATACCAATGGGTTTTGGTTGTGGCCGGGGCGGTGGTGGCACCCGTCCGGGGGTTGCTTGAGCGGGCTCAACCCGGTTGGTCTGTTTGGCTGGGCCGGCCGCGTACAATCTGGCCACCGCCGCCGGCAGCTGCGCCGGCTTCAAATGCCGTGGCCGGCGGGGATAAGCAGGCCAGATCAGGCCGGCAGCGGGGGGCAGCGTGCCGGGTAACGTCCAGCGGCGGGAAGTTTCCACCGCAACCTGTTTGGCCAGGGTTTCCACCTGTTCTAAAGGCTGTTCCAGATAAACCGCAATAATGTCCAGCAGGCGGCGGGTCTGGGGCGAATACCAGCTACGGGCGCTCTCCTGGGCCAGCTGATTGCTGAGTGCCAGGGGCAGGGCGCTGATGTTCACCAGATTGCCGTCTTGGGTTCGGTTCGGCATTACGTAATGAGGGTCCTGCTGGTGACGGCGGGCGCAGCGCAGCAAAAATCGCGGGGAGGGTAACTTCGCGCTGGATAGGGCATCCCGAATACTATCCGGAATATGCCAGCGCTTTGCCAGTTCCAGGGCAATGGCTTCCCGGGTACAGCCCAATACCGCCTGCTCTGCCTCCTGTAAAGGAATCTGCTCACGCCGGAACAGCAGGTTGATGATGTTCATCTCCCGATGGGCAAAGCGCCACAGGCACCAGTTGGGGATTCCGTAGAGCAGAGCCCCCAGGAACATGGCATCAGCGTTGGACTGGTTGCGGAATGTGGCCCAGCTGGCGGCTTGCTCGGCGGCGTGCAGACTGGTGAGAATGGCCTGAAAATAATGGTAATCCCGCGGGTCGTTGGCATCCCCTTTGGTTGCCTTGAACTGACGCATGAGGACATTCAGTTTGTCCAGCCCCAACATGGATGCGCAGTGATGGGGATTGGACAGCACTCCGGCGGCGCGTTCACCGAATTGCCGGTTGCACTCCCGCACCACATGGACCCGCATTACCGGGTCCCGGGCAATTACATCACCTAGGTCATATAGGGAAACGTCCGGGTCTTTCAGCAAGCGGCCCGCCTGACGGGCGCTGGCAGGCAAGACCGGCAGCATGTGGTCGTCCAATATAGTGACCCAGTTTTCAAGCCCTTTGGGGTGAAAAGCACTCGACATAGCCCGTGATGAATCCCGTTAGTTGTTAAATCCTTCAAGCTGTCCTTAACTTTTAACTATAGACGTTGAAATGCTTTATAGGTCATATGATTAAGTTTGTCGGATTCCTGATCGTTATTGCCAGTGTGCTGGGAGGTTATGTTCTCTCCCATGGTGAGCTGCTAACCCTTTGGCAGCCCTTTGAATTACTGATTATCGGAGGGTCCGCCCTGGGGGCTTTTATTGTGTCAAACCCCCTGCATGTGGTGAAGGAAGTGTTCAAGGCGGTCTTCCATTCATTGCTGGGGCGCCGGTATGGTCAGGCACTGTACATGGATTTGCTGTCGTTGTTGTATGAGCTGTTCAACAAGGCGCGCCGTAACGGCCTGATGTCCATTGAAGAGGACGTGGAAGACCCCGGTGAGAGTGATATTTTCGACCGTTATCCCCGTATCACCCACGAGCCTATTCTGCTGGAATTCATCTGCGATTATCTGCGCATTATCTCTTCCGGAAACTTATCGGCCTTCGAGTTGGAAACTCTGATGGACCAGGATATTGAAACCAGCTTTCAGGAGGCAGAACACCCGGCCCATGCCTTGAGTCGGGTCGCGGATGCATTACCGGGCTTCGGTATCGTGGCGGCGGTAATGGGGATCGTTATTACCATGAAATCCCTGGGCGGTCCGCCGGGCGAATTGGGTTTGCACGTAGCGGCGGCCTTGGTGGGCACCTTTCTTGGTATTCTGTTGGCCTACGGCTTTGTCGGACCCATGAGTAACGCACTGGAACAGGAAGCCAGGGAGCGGATCAAGGCGCTGGAATGTATCAAGACTGCGATCCTGGCGATGGTAAATGGCATCCCGCCCCAGTTGGCGGTGGAATTCGGCCGTAAGACGATTTACTCCAGCGAAAGACCTTCTTTCTCTGCGCTTGAGGACCACCTGCGGGGTCGCTGATGGAATTCGAGAGCGGCGACAAACCCGTCATTGTCCGCCGGGTTAAGAAAGTTCAGCGGGGTCACCACGGTGGGGCCTGGAAGGTGGCGTTTGCGGATTTCGCTACCGCCATGATGGCGTTCTTCCTGGTGCTCTGGTTGTTGGAAGCCACCAGCGAGGAGGAGAAGGCTGCCATCTCCGGTTATTTCTCAGACCCCACTGCCTTCACCGAAGGCGGTTCTCCCTATGTGATTGATTTGGGAGGCGGTCTGAAGGACGATCAGTATTCCGGGGAATCCAATGTAGAAACACCGGATACCAAAATTCAGGACAAGGGCATTGTGCTGACTGAAGACACGGTGCAGGATCTGGCGGCCCGGATCGAAAGTCGCAAGTTCCAGGAGTTGAAGAAAACCCTCGAAACCCGCATTGAGCAGGATCCAACCCTGCGTAAATACCGTGATCAAATCATCATGGATGTCACCAAGGATGGTCTGCAGATCCAGATCGTGGATGCCAAATCCCGCCCCATGTTTGATAGCGGCAGCGATGAAATCAAACCTTACATGAATGAAATTCTGCACGCACTGGCAGGCACCATCTCCAGTGTACCCAATGGCCTCAGTATCACCGGGCACACCGATGCGGAAGCCTTTACCGAGCGCAGCGATTATTCCAACTGGGAACTGTCAGCGGACCGGGCTAATGCGGCCCGGCGCGCGCTGTTGAAAAATGGCGTGGGGGAAAAGCAGATGGCGCAGGTGGTGGGGCTGGCTTCATCCATGCTTTACGACAAGGATGATCCCAAAAACCCGATTAACCGGCGCATCAGTATTCTGGTGATGAGCGAGCGTTCCGAGGCAAAATTGAAGCAACAGCAGGAAGGAAAACCATTGCCCATGGATGAGGATTTTCCGGCACCGCCAAAGCAGGAAGCGCCCGCCACTGAGGAAGACGAATTCAAAGCCTTTGAACGTCTGCGCAAAACCATGACCCGCAAGCAGCGGGAAGAAACCAGTACCACGCCCACGCAGCAGGACGAGCTGTTTTGATTTCAGATCAGTGCAAAATTGCTGTTCTCCTGCAACACTTCCTGCATTAGATTCAGCCGCTGTTGCAACTCGTTAATTCCCACCGGTCCACCCAGGCACATGCGAATGGCATCCGGTGGATTGTTGTCTGTGCAAAAGGCGGCACTGGAGACGGCGCTGATACCGTGATTGCGCAGGAAGACTGCCACATCAGACGGATTCACATTCAAATTTTTAGGTAGCGGTAACCACAGGTGAAAACCATCCTGGTTGCTGACCGGGTTCAGGTGCGCCAATTGTTGTTTGGCCAGTTGCTGACGCTGACGGGACAGTTGGCGCTGGTGGTCGCGGACTTTATTCAGGGTACCATTTTGAATCCAGCGGGTGGCGAGACCGTTGGTGATCGGGCTCGCCATTACGGACAGCGCTCTCAGGGCACCGGCAATACGTTGGCTTTGAATGGGGCTGGGCGCCACCAGGTAGGCGCTGCGGCAGCCTGCGCCGAAACATTTTGACAAGCCGTTAATGTAATAGGTGAGTTCCGGCGCCAGATTGGCAATGGCGGGCACCGGCGTTTGCGGCACCAGACCATAGGCATCGTCTTCGATGACAGGTAGATTGTAGCGCAGCGCCAGATCGGCAATGGCTTCCCGCCGCCGCTGTCCCATGGTCAGGGTGGTGGGGTTCTGCAATGTCGGGTTGAGATAGAGAGCCGAAATCTGTTCCGATTTACAGAGTGCCTCGATGGCTTTGACCTGGGGGCCGTCCTGATCACAGGGTACTGACACCAGGGCAACGCCCAACTGTGCAGCGATGGCCTTGAGGCCGGGGTACACCAGATGGCCCACACACAGGGTGCCTTTCTTGCCGCACAACAATGACAACAGTGCCACCAGGGCGCTGTGAATGCCGGGTGCTACCAACAGGCGATCGACGTTCACCTGATGCACCAGTTCGCGCAGCAACCAGGCACCGGCTTCCTTGTCTTGATTGGTGCCACCGAAATCCTGATAGCGCAGCATGCTGTTCAGATTCGTGGTTTGGGTAACGTATAAAATGTCATCGCGAATCTGCTGCTGCAGTGCGTGATCTTCAATTTCCGGCGGCATATTCATGGTCATTTCCACATTGCTGCCGTTGCGGGGAGGCAGTGAACTGGTGCGTCCTTTTACATAGGATCCGGAGCCGGGGTGAGAATCGATCAGGCCGCGGTTGGCGGCTTCCTTGTAGGCGCGGGTCACCGTGGTGTAGTTCAATGACAATAACGATGCCAGATCCCGCAATGGCGGCAACCGGTCCCGGGCTTGCAGGAAACCTTTTTCGATGTCCGACTCAATTAAGTCGGCAATCATGACATAGGCGGGCTTCTTCTCGCCGCCGTGCAGGGCCTGTTGCCAGTGGCGATATTTTTCCATAGGCATTGTGGTGGTCTCGTTGTAATGGTTACCCTCTTGATTGCAGATATCGTTCCAATCAATTTTTACTCCCATCTAACACATTGATTGCATAAAAAACCAATCAATTACCATTCAGTTTTTGCAACTTTCCGAAGCACAGTGGCTGCAGTCATGTTCAGCTTTAGTGCGTGCCGGCAATCAATTTTTCCGCACCTTCTATATGGAATTAATAAATTTGCGCAGTTGAAAGTTTTGTCTCCTGCTGTTGATTGCATCTTGATTGCATGAGGTGGTGAATTGAATGGCACAACCGTTGCTCTTATCGGGTTGTACCAAGACAAACATCAATCCAAAAAGAGGAACTGCGCTATGCCAACCGTCGAAACGCCCATGCACAAAGATGGCGATTTCTTTGTCGATTATGAAGAGAAAGTGTTTGAAGACGTTCAGGCCGAACCGGGCCAAAAAGCGTTAGTCACTTTCCACACAGTGGCCTTTGAAGGCTCCATCGGTTTTGTGAATATGTTGCAGGCCACCCGTTTGCAGCGCAAAGGATTTGAAACTTCCATTTTGCTCTACGGCCCTGGGGTAACCCTGGGTATTCAGCGAGGCTTTCCCACCATCGGTGATGAAGCCTTTCCCGGCCATCAAAACTTCAATAACCAATTGAAAAAGTTTATGTCCGAAGGCGGCAAAGTATATGCGTGCCGCTTTGCGCTACAGGCATTGTACGGCCACGGAGAACCCTCTTTGATTGAAGGCATTCGCCCCATCAACCCACTGGATGTGTTGGACCTGAAACTGCTTCACATCCGTGATAACGCCATCATTGTCGATACCTGGACGGTATAGGGGTTGACCATGACTCAGTCCCGTGTGGTGAGAGCCGCCGCCGCCCAGTTGGCTCCGGATCTGGAAAACGGTGACGGCACCTTACGCAAGGTGTTGGATTGGATGGATGAGGCGGCCGCGAAAGGTGTGGAGCTGTTGGTGTTCCCGGAAACTTTCCTGCCGTACTATCCCTACTTTTCTTTTGTCTTTCCACCGGTGAAATGCGGGGCTGAGCATTTGCGTTTGTATGAGAATGCGGTGGCCGTGCCCGGCCCGGTGTGTGACGCACTGTCCGAACGGGCTGCTGCCCATGGCATGGTGGTTGTTGTGGGTGTCAATGAACGGGATCACGGCTCACTCTACAATACGCAACTGGTGTTCGACGGGGATGGAACCCTGTCCCTTAAACGCCGCAAGATTACACCGACGTACCATGAACGCATGATCTGGGGGCAGGGCGATGCCTCCGGTTTGAAAGTGGTACCCACCAGGGTGGGGCGCATCGGTGCATTGGCCTGCTGGGAGCATTACAACCCGTTGGCTCGTTATGCGCTGATGACGCAACACGAAGAAATTCACTGCAGTCAGTTTCCCGGATCGCTGGTGGGGCCGATATTTGGTGACCAGATCGAAGCTACGATACGCCATCATGCTTTGGAATCCGGTTGCTTTGTGGTGAACGCCACCGGCTGGCTCACTGAGGAACAGATAGCCTCCATTACCGATGATGAATCCCTGCATAAAGCCCTACGCCACGGTTGCAACACGGCCATCGTGTCACCGGAAGGCGTGCATCTGGCAGATCCGATTACCGAAGGTGAGGGCCTGGTGATAGCGGATCTGGATATGCGCCTGATCACCAAGCGCAAGCGCATGATGGATTCCGTGGGCCATTATTCCCGCCCGGAATTGCTGACACTGTTAATCAATGATGAGCCGGGAAAGCATTGCGAAAAACATTCTAGTATCCAGCACGAGAATCAGGAGGAAGCAGCCTATGACCGCCTCTAAGCAGCAATTACTAACGGACCTGCAGACGCACGGCATCCAGGTGTTCGATCCGCAGGCTCTGCCCCTGACTCGTAAAGGGGGGGCCGGGCCCAGTGATCATCAGGCGGTGATGGTGGACGGTCAAACCATTATGGTGCCGGTACATACCCACAGTGCCCGGCATTCCCCTTTTCAGGTGGAGTCGCACGCCAATGGCGCTTCCCGCTTGATGAGCAAAGGTATTCCGGTGGCGGATATCACCTTTACCCATAAGCCAAAATTCTATGACCTGACCACGGAAGACGGGATTCCCTATTCCCATATCGCTACCTTGCACAGTAGTGATGTGTTGGCCACGACGGTGCTGCAGCACTGCATTCGCTATGATCAGGCGGAGACTTCCTGCCAGTTTTGTTCTATCGGCCAATCCCTGGCGGCGGGTAAAACCATCGCCCACAAAACGCCGCAACAGTTGGCTGAGGTGGCTGCAGCTGCGGTGAAACTGGATGGCGTCAAACACATGGTGATGACCACCGGCACTCCGGCCACCCATGATCGTGGTGCGACCGTATTGTGTGACAGCGTGCGGGCGGTGAAAGCCGCTGTGGATTTGCCCATACAAGTGCAATGTGAACCACCCAAGGATTTGATCTGGCTGCACCGTTTGCGGGAAGCCGGTGCCGATGCGCTGGGATTGCATCTGGAGGTGGTCAACCCGGACGTGCGCAAACGCATTATGCCCAGTAAGGCCAACATTTCCGTGGCGGAATATATGGCGGCGTTTGTCTTTGCCGTGCCGTTATTTGGACGGGGGCAGGTGAGTACTTATATTCTGGCGGGACTGGGTGACACGGCGGAGGAAATTCTTGCCCTCTGTGATGAGCTGATTGAGTTGGGTGTTTATCCATTCGTGGTGCCTTTTGTGCCTATTGCCGGTACCCGGTTGGAACACCATCCATCGCCGGATGCAGCGTTCATGCAGTCCATTCTGGAACCCTTGGGAAATAAGTTACAGGATTCGGATTTGACATCGGAAAAAGTCAGCGCCGGCTGTGCCCGTTGTGGTGCCTGTTCTTCCCTGAAAAGCTTTGAGCGCAAACGCCATGAACCTGTTTGAAGCGGCCTACTCGGATTTCACCATCAAATGGGCCACTCTGGAATGGGAAAAGAGCCAGGCACTGGAACTGCGGCGCCAGGTGTTTTGTGTGGAGCAGGGTTTGTTTGATCAGCATGACCTCGATGACGTTGACGCCCACGCTCAATGTCTGGTGGCCATCGCCAATCATGGCGGCTGGCCCGACAAGGTGGTGGGCACGGTGCGCATTCATCAATATCAGGATGATGGTTGTCATAAAAAAGTTTGGTGGGGATCGCGACTGGCAGTTGAAAAATCCATGCGGCATCGCTCCGGTATTGGCGCCGCACTGATAAAGCTGGCGGTGGGTAGTGCCCATGCTGTGGGCTGCACCCAGTTTTTCGCCCAAGTGCAAAAGCAAAACGAAACCCTGTTTAATCGTTTGAACTGGCAAAGTCATTACGAGCTGCAGGTACGCCATCGTCCCCATGTGATGATGGAGGCGGATTTGAATCGCTACCCACCCATGCTGCAGCCAGAGAGCGGGTTTGTCTTGAAAGGCAGTGTGTCGGTGGTGCCGGAGGATATGGCGCCCTGCTTATTGCACCGGTTGTCCGTACACACTGAGGACCACAATGCCCATGTCTGATCCGGAGCAGCTGCACGCGTTGTTGGAAACTATTCGCGAAGGAAGCGGCTTACTGCATAAACGGGATATCCAGTTGGTACAACGCCATCTGCAGGAGGCCAGTCCCGTTGCATATCCCAATGGCGATGATGCTGCAGTGATTCCTGCGGGCGATGAATTTGACTTGTTGGCCGGGGAAGGTTTTATGGATCAGTTCGTTGCGGCAGACCCCTGGTTTGCCGGTTGGTGCGGCATTCTGGTGAATGTCAGTGACATTGCTGCCATGGGAGGTAAACCCATCGCCGTGGTCAATGCGCTTTGGGGTGGGTCGGATGAACGCACTGAACTGTTGCTGCAGGGGATGAGCGCGGCGTCCCGAGCCTACGGCGTTCCCATTGTCGGTGGGCACACTAATTTGCAGTGCTCTGATTTACGTTTATCCGTTTCCATACTCGGGCGGGCGAAGCAGGTGCTCAGCAGTTTTGCGGCTCGACCGGGACAACATCTGGTAATGGCAGTGGATTTGCGGGGCCAGTACCAGCCACCGTTCAATAACTGGAATGCCTCGACCAGAGCGCCTTCGCAACGGCTGCGGGAAGATATTGCCTTGTTGCCAAAAATTGCCGAGCTGGAACTGGTATCCGCAGCCAAGGATATCAGCCAGGCCGGTGTGCTGGGTACCTGCGTCATGTTGTTGGAAAGCTCCCGTGTAGGTGCCCACATTCGGCTTGAGAGTATGCCCAAGCCGGAAGCAGTGGAATGGTTGCAGTGGTTGCAGACTTTTCCCAGTTTCGGTTTTTTACTCACCTGCGACGATCAACATCTGCAGACGTTGTTGGATCTGTTTGGTGAGCGCCATATTGACGCCGCCGCCATTGGAAAAATTAATGACTCGGGGTTGTGTACCGTGTCCTGGGAAAACCAGAGCGATTTGTTTTGGGACGTCCAGGCGACACCACTGACCGCCATGAGGAACCACTATCATGCCTGAAACCTATTTTCGTGTACGTTGGCCCGATGGCCGCGAACAGAGTTGTTACTCACCATCCAGTGTGGTGGCCGAGTATTTCAAACCGGATACTGAATATGTCCTGCAGGAGTTTGTCGGCATCAGTGAAACCGCTTTGGCCGAAGCCAGTGAGCGGGTTAAGCAAAAATTCGGCTATTACTGTTCCAGCGCTTCAGACCAGCTGCAACAAATTCGCCAGACAGCAAGCCGGTTCGAGCCTTCGGATCGAGTCACCATTTTGCAAATTCACAATTAAGCGGGAGTGGACATGCAACATTATTCTGTGATCATCGTCGGTGGAGGGCAAGCCGGTCTTTCCATCAGTCACTATTGCCAGAAATATGGCTTGTCTCATCTGGTGCTGGAAAAAAAACGGGTTATGAACGCCTGGAAAGACAAACGTTGGGATAGTTTTACTTTGGTTACGCCGAACTGGCAATGCCTGCTGCCGGATCATCCCTATGATGGTGATGATCCTCACGGCTTTATGGATCGGCAGCAGATAATCGAATACCTGGATCGCTTTGCAGAAAAAGTGAATGCGCCGGTACTGGAACAAACCGAAGTGCTTAAAGTCCGCCATGACGGGGTCAAATACTGGGTGCACACTACCAACGGCGATTTCCTGGCTGATCATGTGGTGGTGGCATCCGGCAGTTACCAGCAACCGATCATTCCCCGCTTGGCGGAGCGTTTACCGTCGTCCATTCAACAAATGCATTCAGAGCAATATAAAAATGCGCATCAACTTCGGGAAGGTTCCGTGTTGGTGGTGGGCTCAGGCCAGTCCGGTGCGCAGATTGCGGAAGACCTGCACCTGGCGGGAAAGAAAGTCTATCTGGCTGTGGGAGAAGCACCCCGTTGTGCGCGCTTCTATCGCGGTAAGGATGTGGTGGATTGGTTGACCGAGATGAAATATTACGAAATGCCGGTGCATGAGCATCCGCTCAGGGAAGGCGTGCGTGATAACACCAATCATTATGTTACCGGACGTGATGGCGGGCGCGACATTGATCTGCGCAGATTTGCTCTGGAAGGTATGGAGCTGTTTGGAAAGCTGCTCGATGGTGATGGCTCTCAACTCCAATTTTCGCCAACACTTAAAGCGGCACTGGACAGTGCGGACGCCACGTACAACAGCATCAATCAGCGCATTGATCAGTACATTGCGAAAAACAGGGTTGAGGCGCCACCGGGTGCACCCTATCAGTCTGTGTGGGAACCGGAAACAGAACGGACTGCACTGGATTTACAGGCTGCAGGTATCTCTGATGTGATCTGGTGTATTGGCTTCAGACCGGATTATCAATGGTTGGATGTGCCGGTGTTCAATGGCAAAGGCTACCCGACTCATGAGCGTGGGGTAACGGGTTTCCCCGGGCTTTATTTTATCGGTCTGCCCTGGTTGTACACTTGGGGATCCGGTCGGTTCTCCGGGATTGATCAGGATGCCTGTTATGTGGTGGAACAGATCTGTGCCAGAGCCCGAACCGGTCAATGGAAGCGGAGCATTGGGATGTGAGCAGACCTATTGCTCCAGCAGTGCCTGGCGAATCGCAAAATAGTTTTCAAATCGCTGCGGGTGCACAGCGCCCCGTTCCACGGCGTCCTGTAGTGCGCAGCCCGGTTCCTGCTGGTGTTTGCAGTCGCGGAATTTACATTCGAAGCGCCAGGGTTCAAAGTCATGGAAACCATCGATGACATGGTCCGGCTCCAGATGCCACAGACCGAATTCACGAATCCCAGGTGAATCAATCAGGTCGCCGCCGCTGGGGAAGTGGAACAGCCGTGCGTTGGTGGTGGTATGGCGGCCCAGTTTGGAATTTTCCGACAACTCGCCCACCTTGGCGTTCACGCCGGGCATCAAGCCGTTCACCAGGGAGGATTTGCCCACCCCGGACTGACCCACAAAAACCGAGGTATGCTGGTCCAGCTGTTGTTTCAGTTCATCCAGGCCGTGCAGGGTTTTGGCAGAACACTCCCACACGTCATAACCGATATCCCGATAGACTTTTAACAAATCATCCAGCATGACCTCATTCATCTCAGTGATCAGGTCAGTTTTGTTGAGCAGGATTTTGATGTTGAGTTTTTGCAGCTCCGCGGCCACCAGATAGCGATCGATCAATACGCTGGATGGCGCCGGTTCCGGTGTAATCACCAACACCATAAAATCGATATTGGCTGCCACCGGTTTCAGGTTGCCCCTGGGGTCCGGACGGGACAGCAGCGAGCTGCGGGGCAGTACGGTTTCAATCACCCCATAACCGGATTTGCCCTGCCGCATCACCACCCGGTCACCGGCGACGATGGCACCGACGTTGGCACGAAAATGACATTGGACGGTTTGGTCCGGGGTTGAGCCGGGTTCCACTTCCACAAAGGTGCCGAAATGGCTCACAACCAGGCCTTCTTCCTCATCCTCCAGTTCGTCGGAATCACCGGCGATATCCGCTTTCTTGGCCATGCGGGCGGCTTTTTCGTCCTGTATTTTCTGAATACGCCACGACTGTCGGCGGGTGAGTTTGCGTTTGCTCATGAAGCCCTTTGCGGTCAAAATCCGGTTCTTGCGCTATTCTACGTTATTAATGGGTATGCCAGAAGGCAGAATCGAACTAAGGACTTTTCATGACGACTGACCGCAGCAACAACCTCATCTGGCTGGATTTGGAAATGACCGGATTGGATCCGGATTCCGATGTGATTATCGAGATCGCCACCATCGTCACCGACGCTGAAC
The DNA here is from genome assembly GCA_002708905.1 of Pseudomonadales bacterium. GTDB lineage: Bacteria > Pseudomonadota > Gammaproteobacteria > Pseudomonadales > Ketobacteraceae > Ketobacter. The sequence goes on from PAPM01000037.1 coordinate 340,956, forward strand.
TGAATATTCTGGCAGAGGGACCGGTGTTCGCCGTGCATCAAAGTGATGAGACCCTGGCAAAGATGGACGAGTGGTGCACCAACCAGCACGGCAAATCCGGCCTCACGGATCGGGTGCGCCAAAGCCAGGTGGACGAAGCAGCAGCGGAGCAGGCCACCATCGATTTCCTGAAACAGTGGGTGGACGATCGTGCTTCCCCCATGTGCGGCAACAGCATCTGTCAGGACCGGCGTTTCCTGTACCGCTATATGCCCAAACTGGAAGCGTTTTTTCACTACCGCAACCTGGATGTCAGCACCCTGAAGGAACTGGCCCGTCGCTGGAATCCAGAGGCGCTGGAGGGCTTCAAGAAATCCGCCACTCATTTGGCGTTGGATGATATTCGGGAATCCATTGCCGAGTTAAAACACTACCGCCAGACTTTTATCAAGGGCTAGGTTATCAAGGGCTAGGTTGGAATCGTTTCGTGGCGGTCCGATATTCCGTGGCGGGAGAGAGCCCATTGCACATGCTCCCGCACCAGTTCTGATTCATGCTCAGCCCTTGCCCGTAACGCATCAATCACTTCCTCTGAACTGGGCGCATTGCCCAGCCCCACCGCCAGATTCCGCAGCCAGCGCTCATAACCGATACGGCGAATGGCGGAACCCTCCGTTTTAGCCAGATAGGTGGCTTCATCCCATAAAAACAGTTCCACCAGGGTGCGATCCTGCAGGTGATGGCGGGGCAGAAAATCCGCCTCCCGGGTGTAGTTGGCAAACCGATTCCACGGACATACCAGCTGGCAGTCATCGCACCCGAACACCCGGTTGCCCATGGGCGCCCGCAGTTCTTCCGGAATCGATCCATGCAGCTCAATGGTGAGATAGGAAATGCATTTGCGGGAATCCAGTTGGTACGGTGCGACGATGGCTTGGGTCGGGCACACGTCGATACAGGCGGTGCATTTGCCGCAGTGGCCGGTCACCGGGGTATCCACCGGCAGTGGAATGTCCACATAAATCTCCCCCAGGAAAAACCAGGAACCGGCACTGCGATCCAGCAGCAGGGTGTGTTTGCCGATCCAGCCCAGGCCGGATTTTTCCGCCAGCGCTTTTTCCAGTACCGGTGCGCTGTCGACAAAGGCCCGAAAACCGTAGGGGCCAATGTGTTCTTCAATCTTTTTGCCCAGCTGGGTGAGACGCTTGCGAATCAGTTTGTGGTAGTCGCGGCCCAGGGTATAGCGGGAGATAAAAGCCTTGGATGAGTCCTGCAGCACCTCCACAATCTGGGTGTCCGCTGGCAGGTAATCCATGCGTGCGGTGATCACCCGCACGGTTCCCGGTTGCAGCTCACCTGGCCGGCTGCGCTTATGGCCATGGCGGGCCATGTAATCCATTTCTCCGTGAAAGCCGGCTGCCAGCCAGCGCTGCAGGTGATCTTCGTGCTCCCCCAACGCCACATCAGCAATGGCGATCTGCTGGAAGCCCAGCGCCTGTCCCCATTGTTTGATCTGTTCTGCTAATGCGTGATAATCCAATCTGAAGCCCGCGTCATAAGAATTGATTGACGCCTATGTTATAAGAGGGCTCAGCAAAGACAAGGAGCGCTCCCATGACCAGCGACACAACCAAGCAGTATACCAGCGAATTGCCCTCTGCCCTGTATCGCGCCGCCCAGGTACGGGAACTGGATCGGATTACCATTGAGGAATACGGCATTCCCGGTTTTGATTTGATGAGCCGGGCGGGAGAAGCCGCGTTCGAGTTATTGCGGGATCGTTGGCCGTTGGCCCGCAGGCTCTGCATTTTTTGCGGGGTGGGCAACAACGGGGGCGACGGTTACGTGATCGCCGCCCTGGCGGAAAAGGCCGGTTTCGAGGCGCACGTGGTACAGGTGGGTGACCCCGACAAAACCCAGGGTGACGCCCTTACCGCGTGGCAGCGGGCGGATGCGGAAGGGGCCTCTTTCGAACGCTTTAATCCGGAAGGCGTCTATGGCGGCGATGTGATGGTGGATGCCCTGTTGGGGACCGGCCTCAATGGTGATGTCCGTGGCGATTATGTGGCGGCCATCAATACCATCAACCAAAGTGAATGTCCGGTGTTGGCGGTGGACATTCCCTCGGGGTTGTGTGCGGACACCGGTCGGGTCTTAGGTACTGCAGTGGAGGCCGATTGCACCGTCAGTTTCATCGGGCTCAAGCAGGGGCTGCTTACCGGCCAGGCGCCGGATTACGTCGGAGATCTTTATTACGCCTCCTTGGCGGTACCCGCTGAGGTGTTCCGTTCGCATTCTTCCGTTGACCCCAGTGCGACACTCATCGATGGGCAGCAAATCAAGCGTTGGCTGCCTCCCCGGTCCCGGCTTGCGCACAAGGGTAACAACGGCCATGTGCTGGTGATTGGCGGCGACCTGGGTATGGGGGGGGCCGCTGCCATGGCGGCCGAGGCCGCCGGACGGGTGGGTGCCGGATTGATCTCGGTGGTCACCCGCCCGGAGCACATCACCGGCATCCTCGGGCGCCGTCCCGAATGCATGGTGTTGGGGGTTAGTACCGAGGATCTCAACATCAGCCAGCAGCTGGCCAAGGCCGATGTGTTGGTGGTGGGTCCGGGGATTGGCCAGAATCCCTGGGGGCAGTCCTTGCTCAAGCAGGCGTTAGCCACCGATCTGCCCCTGGTATTGGACGCCGACGGCCTGAATCTGTTGGCCGGCTGGCAGCAGGATGCGCAACTGGCCAAACGCGGTAACTGGGTGTTGACTCCCCATCCCGGTGAGGCCGCACGCTTGTTGGGGATTTCCACTGAGGAGCTGTCTCTGGATCGTTTTGCCGCGGTGCAGCGGTTACAACAGCAATTTGGTGGTGCCGTGGTGTTGAAAGGGGCGGGTAGCCTGATTGCCGGCACTGCCGGGCTTTGGGTTTGTCGTTCCGGCAACCCGGGTATGGCCAGCGGCGGCATGGGGGATGTGTTGAGCGGCGTTATCGGTGGCCTACTGGCACAGGGGTTGAGCCTGGAACAGGCGGCGGCTGCTGGAGTTCAGGTGCATGCCACCGCCGGTGACCGCGCCGCCGAGCAGGCCGGACAGCGGGGCTTGCTGGCCACGGACCTAATGCCCTATATTCGCCGCCTGGTTAACCCACGTTAGGTCGATTAACAACCCATGAAAACTCTATCACTGGCGGATGAAGCTCAAACTTTGCAGCTGGGGCAGCGCCTGGCGGCGGTTCTCGCCCGCGGTGGCGTGCTTTATCTGCAGGGTGACCTGGGCGCCGGCAAAACCACTCTCAGTCGCGGCATCATCCAATCTCTGGGCCATTCAGGTGCGGTTAAGAGTCCCACTTATACATTGGTGGAACCCTATGAATTGTCTGGCCTACGGGTATTCCATTTCGACCTGTATCGACTCGCCGATCCGGAAGAGCTGGAGTTTATCGGTATCCGGGATTACTTCGATCCGGACACGGTGTGCATCATCGAGTGGCCGGATCGGGGTGGGGATCTGATTCCCGCGCCGGATCTGGTGCTGACCCTGGAGAAGCTTGGGAAAGGGCGTTCCGCCACGCTGGAGGCGCCTTCCCAAGCCGGCCAAACAATGTTAGGGGAATTAACGAATATTTGACCAAACGGCAAAAAAAGCCTAAAAAGTCAGATGGGGAAAGTAGTTTGTGTTCATGAGGTTAGGAAAGGGTTTGAAAAAGTCAGTGAAGATGTGGTTCCAAGCGCGTTGGGTCAGGGCAGGGCTTTTGAGAATGAGCTTCCTGCTGGCCGCGCTGATCATCACGCCAACATTGCAGGCGGCTGAGCAAGTCAGCAGTGTGCGGGTCTGGAATGCACCCGACCACACTCGCGTTGTGTTCGACCTGACCGGGCCCATCACCCATCACTTGTTTACCCTGGATGCCCCGGATCGGGTTGTTATTGATATTCCCAATGCGGTGAAAACCCAGGCTCTGGACCTGGTGGATTTCAAAGGTGGTCCCCTGGTGAACATGCGCAGTGCACCCCAGGCCAACGGGGATCTGCGGGTGGTGCTGGATCTGGATCGTCGCCTCAACCCAAAGAGTTTTCTGCTAAAGCCCAGTGATCAGTACGGCCACCGCCTGGTAATCGACCTTGAGAAGGTGGGGGGCCAGGTGGCGACCCCGGCCAAGCCCTCCGCACCGGTGACGGCTTCCACCAGCAAGCCCAAGTCCTACAGCAGCATGGGCAACGGTCGGGACATTGTGGTGGCCATCGACGCGGGCCACGGTGGAGAGGACCCCGGCGCTATCGGGCCAAGCGGTACCCGTGAGAAAGACGTGGTGTTGCAGATTTCCCGTCGAATTTATAACGTGCTGCAGGCGGAGCAGGGTATTAAACCGGTATTGATTCGCACCGGTGATTATTTTGTGCCGTTGGCCACCCGGCGGGAAACCGCCCGTCGCCGACATAATGCCGACCTGTTTATTTCCATTCATGCAGACGCCTTTGATAACCATCGTGCCCGCGGTGCTTCAGTCTTCGCTCTGTCCCGCCGTGGAGCCACCAGTACCCTGGCCCGGGTGCTCGCCGAGCAGGAAAACCAGTCCGACGCCATTGGCGGCGTGCAGATCGACAACGCCGATGAAATGGTGACCTCGGTGATTTACGATCTGGCGATGGAAGGCAGCATGGAGCACAGCATCAAGGTAGGCTCCATGGTATTGCGGGAAATGGGCGGTGTGACCCATCTGCACAAAAAACATCTGGAACAGGCGGGCTTTGCCGTACTCAAGTCGCCGGATATTCCTTCCATCCTGGTGGAAACCGGTTTTATCTCCAATCCTGCGGAAGAGCGTAACCTGAAGTCCAAGGATCATCAGGTGAAGCTGTCCCGGGCCATCGGCCGCGGTATTATCACCTACTTCGACCAGCATCCGCCGCCAGGAACCTATTTTGCAGCCCGCAAACAACAGCGGGATTCCCAGCAGCATCGCATTGCCCGCGGTGAGACCCTGTCCGAGATCGCCCAGCGCTACCGTGTTGATCTGGCGGCTCTGATGCAATACAACCAGCTTAAAACCACCGACCTGATCCGTGAGGGCCAGGTGCTGCGTATTCCCCATTCCTGATTGACGCTCTCCAGTCAATCCATATCCCGACCCGCCCTCGGCGGGTCAGCCAAAGTACGTTATCATAGCGCCTCATTCATCTCAGGATCACAGGTAAGGATTTCCGTTGGCCAAAATCAATCGCCTCTCAACCCGGCTCTCCAACCAGATCGCCGCCGGCGAAGTGGTGGAACGTCCCGCATCCGTCGTTAAGGAACTGCTGGAAAACAGCCTGGACGCCGGCTCCCGGCGTCTGGACGTGGAAGTGGAGCAGGGCGGGGTCAAGTTGATCCGGATTCGGGATGACGGCAGCGGCGTGGAGAAAGACGACCTGCCGCTCACCATAGCCCGCCATGCCACCAGCAAAATTCATGACCTGGATGATCTGGAAGGCGTCGCCACATTGGGGTTTCGCGGGGAGGCGCTGGCCAGTATCAGTTCGGTAGCGCGCTTGAATCTGACTTCCAGCCCGGATGACAGCGGGGCCGGCTGGTCGGTGCAGGCGGAAGGCCGGGATATGGAGGCGGTGATTGTGCCCGCAGCTCATCCACGTGGGACCACGGTGGAAGTGCGGGATTTGTTTTTCAATACTCCCGCCCGCCGCAAGTTCCTGCGCACCGAGAAAACCGAATTCGGTCATTTGGAGGAAGTGATCAAGCGCCTGGCCCTCAGCCATTTTGAGGTGGGCTTCAGCCTGCGCCACAATCAACGCCCGGTTCATGCGCTCAAACCTGCCACCTCTGAGGCGGAGCAGGACCGGCGGGTTGCGACCCTGTGCGGACCCGCTTTCATCGAAAACGCCGTGCGTTTGGATACCCAGTTGGGGGAGCTGCGTTTGTGGGGGTGGCTCGGGTTGCCCACGTTTTCCCGCAGCCAGGCGGATCTGCAGTATTTCTTCGTTAACGGCCGCAGCGTTAAAGACCGGGTGGTGAATCATGCTGTGCGCCAAGCCTATCAGGATGTCATGTACCACGGCCGCCATGCCGCTTTTGTTCTTTATCTGGAACTGGACCCCAAGGGCGTGGACGTCAACGTGCATCCAACCAAGCACGAAGTCCGCTTTCGGGAAAGCCGCCAGGTGCATGATTTCCTGTTTCGCACTTTGCACCGGGCCATTGCTGAACTGACCCCGGCGGATATGAAGCAGCCGGCGGGGGCAACTACCGAGCCCGGTGGCTTCAATACTGTCACTCGCCCCGGGCTGAGCTCCCCCGCTATGCCTGCAACCGGTGTCCAGGCGGGCGAGTTCCGCGAACAGGGGCGTTTGCACCTGCATAACCAACCGTCCCGGCATTCCGGTTTCGGTTCTGAGCTGAGCCCCGCCAGGGTGGCGGACACCATGCAGGCTTATGGGGATTTTCATCCAGCAGCCGACTCCGTGCCCGTTGCAGAGCTGCCGGAACACAACCCGGAAGAAGCCCCACCCCTGGGGTACGCCATTGCGCAACTCCACGGTATTTACATCCTGGCCCAGAACCAACACGGTTTGGTGGTGGTGGATATGCATGCCGCCCATGAGCGCATCACCTATGAACGGCTCAAGAGCAGTTGGCAGGAGGAAAAAGTCCGCGCCCAACCTATGCTGGTGCCCTTGAGCATGGCGGTGAGCAGCCGCGAGGCTGATTTTGCGGAAGAGCACCGAACCGCGCTCGAAAAACTGGGTTTTCTGATTCAGCGCATGGGGCCGGAAACGCTTCTGGTGCGGGAGATCCCTATCCTGTTGCGCCATGCCGATGTGGAATCCCTGGTGCGGGATCTGTTGTCCGACATCATTACCCACGGCAGCACGGACCGCATTGAGCATTCCATCAATGAGCTGCTGGCCACCATGGCCTGTCACGGCTCTGTGCGGGCCAACCGCAAGCTCACCATCCCGGAAATGAACGCCCTGTTGCGGGATATGGAAATCACAGAGCGCAGCGGCCAGTGCAATCATGGCCGTCCCACCTGGACCCAGATGTCACTGACGGACCTGGACAAGTTGTTTCTGCGGGGACGCTAGATGGCGGATACAGAGAAGCCCTGGTGCATTTTCCTGATGGGCCCCACCGCCTCCGGCAAAACGGCGTTGGCGGTGGAGCTGGCGCAGCGCTTTCCCATGGACATCATCAGTGTGGATTCCGCGTTGATCTACAAGGGTATGGACATCGGTTCGGCCAAACCCGATGCGGAAACCCTCAAGCTTGCGCCTCATCGGTTGATTGATTTTCTCGATCCAGCTGAAAGCTACTCCGCGGCGGATTTCCGCGAAGATGCCCTCAGGGAAATGGCTGAGATCACGGCCAATGGACGGATTCCCCTATTGGTAGGTGGCACCATGCTGTATTTCAAGGTATTGCGGGAAGGCATTGCGGAACTACCGCCGGCCAATGACGATGTGCGCCGGCAATTGCTGCAGGAAGCGGCAGAACGGGGCTGGCCTGCCCTGCATGCCGACCTTGGTCAGGTTGATCCGGAGGCGGCCGAGCGTCTCAACCCCAATGATTCCCAGCGCCTGCAGCGGGCGCTGGAGGTGTACCGCAGCACCGGCGTAACGCTTAGCCAGTGGCACCGCCGTCAGAAAGAAGGGGGCGATGGCAGTTGGGGCGGCAACTTTGATGACTTTCCTTATAGAGTTGTTAATCTGGCGGTATGTCCGGAGCGGGCCGTGCTCCACCAGCGCATTGCGGATCGCTTTCACCAGATGCTGGAAGAGGGTTTTTTTGATGAGGTGAAGTCTCTATACCTGAGGGGAGACCTCAGCCCGGATCTGCCATCCATGCGGGCGGTTGGGTATCGTCAGGCATGGGATTGTCTGGACGGTAAATTGAGCTACGCTGAAATGGTGGAACGGGGAATCATCGCTACCCGGCAGCTCGCAAAACGCCAGATAACATGGCTTCGCAGCTGGAAGGATTTGCATTGGTTGGACAGTCTTGATCCAAATTTATTGGAAAAGGTCTTGAAAATTTTGTCGGCGAACGACATGCTATCGTAGCCGACGATCCCTCGTTATTACGAAATCGTGATTTATTTTTGATCTTTTAGCCCGAGTTTGGGCCCATACAAGGAGACACTTATGTCTAAAGGGCACTCTTTACAAGACCCTTTTTTGAACGCACTGCGCAAGGAACGAATCCCAGTTTCTATCTTTTTGGTTAATGGCATTAAGCTGCAGGGCCAAATTGAATCTTTCGACCAATACGTAGTTTTGTTGCGAAATACCGTCAATCAGATGGTATACAAGCATGCAATTTCCACCGTTGTTCCCGCCCGTAATCCCCGTGCCCATGGTGGTGGTGAGCGTGGCCAGGAAGGCGCAGGAAACGCAGATCACTGATCTATCCCGATCTGCTGACGTATCCAGTGACCAGCTATCGGTTCAGCGGGCAAGGGGCGTGTGTGTCTGCTGAAAGTGACCAAGAATACCGATAATGGAATCACTGTTTGACCGTCCCCAAAGTGGGGAGCGGGCGATACTCGTGCACATTGAATTTCCTCAGGAATCCGATTGCGAAGACCTGCAGGAATTCGAAATGTTGGTGGATTCCGCCGGCGCCCAGCGTTTGGGGGTGTTGAGCGGTTCCCGCCCGGCACCCAATCCCCGGTTCTTTATTGGTAAAGGCAAGGTGGAAGAGCTCGCCGGATTGGTCTCAGAGTTTGAGGCGGACCTGGTAATCTTCAATCACGCCCTGAACCCCACCCAGGAGCGTAACCTGGAACGGGAGCTAAAGTGCCGGGTGCTGGATCGTACCGGTCTGATTCTCGATATCTTCGCCCAGCGGGCCCGTACCCACGAGGGAAAACTTCAGGTGGAACTGGCTCAGCTTGAGCACCTTTCCACTCGCCTGGTCCGTGGCTGGACTCACCTTGAGCGTCAGAAGGGTGGGATTGGGTTGCGGGGGCCCGGCGAAACCCAGCTGGAAACGGATCGTCGTTTGCTGCGGGCCCGGGTCAAGTACATCCAGCAGCGTCTGCAGAAAGTGCGCAAGCAACGGGATCAGGGG